>DASRLA010000016.1:0-71419 GCA_035648715.1 Pseudolabrys sp. | reverse complement strand
CCGTTCCTATCATGGGCCGTCTAAAAACAAACATCAGGGAGGTCTACATGCTCAAGTATCTCGCAGCCTTTGCCGTCGTTGCCGTCACTGCAATGGCGCTGAGCCTCGGCACCGTCGTGGTCACCAAGGCCGGCTACAACGGTGCCGAGCCGTCCAAAAAGGGCAATATGTGCTTCAAATACACCGACGGCCGCGGCGAGGGTTACTGGGCCCCTTGCCCGCACAAGTAACAATCGACGGCGGCAGGACTTGCCTCGCCGTCTGTAACGGAATGGGCTGCTGGAAACGGCGGCCCATTTTATTTCGGAATCTTTTGGTCGTTATTGGTTGCGCGTCAGGGCGCCATCTTCCAGTTCCAGGCATCAAGCCCGGCGATCTTGTAGGCCAATTCTTCGCGCTTTAAGCGCAATAACGGAAACGGGCCGCCACCTTTCGGCAGCGGCCCGTTCAGCCCGGCACTGTATCCAGCGGCTATTTTCTGCGCTTATTTTTTGCGCGGCGGAATCACGATCAATTCCGCGAGCTGCTCCTTGGTGAGCGGCTTGTCGAGGAACTTGAGCTTGACCGCGTCCTGGTTGGCTTCCGCCAGCTCCGCCATATGGTCGGTTTGCATCGTCGCTTTGGGATGGAATTTCGCCACCGAGCCCTTGATCAGATCCGGCGTGCTCTTGACCTTGGTGGCGTACATGTCGATCGCCTTGGGATCGGAATACATCCAGTCGACCGATTCACGATAGGCATCGACAAAGCGCATGATGGCGTCGTGCTTGGTCTTGAGCGCGTCGGCGTTGACGATGATGGTACGCACCGTCTGGCCCTTCATCGACGGAACATCGGACCCGCGCGCGATGATGCGAATCTTGCCCTCTTTCTCTTCCTTGAGACCGAAGGGCGGCGCCGACCAGCCGATGTCGATCTGGCCGGACATCACCGCCGTCAAGGTCGCGGCCGGACCGCCGGTCTTGGTTGGAACACCCTTGGTGCCGAGTTCGTGCATAAATCCTGAAACGATGTTGTTCGACGATGAGCCGCTGGTTGAAAAGGCGATGGTGGTCTTGTCAGTCGCGTCCTTCAGGCTCTTGATCGGCGAATCCGCCTTCACGTACCAATAGATGTCGCCAGATCCGGTGAAGGCCGGCAAAAGCACGCGCACCGGAGCGCCTTTCGAAAAAGCGCGCATGACGCCGGAGACCCCTACGCCCCCGCCAAGATCGGCGGAGCCGGAAATTACCGCCTGGATGGTTTCACCGGCGCCGGCGGTGCCGACGTTTTCCAGCACCAAACCGTGCTTCTTGTAGATGCCCGCGTCCTGCCCGAGCGTCGGCGCCTGGTTTTCCCAGTTATTGATCTGGCCGATCACCATCTTGAGTTGATCTTCGGCCGAGGCCGCGGTCGTGACCAGCGCCAGCGGGACTGTCAACGCAAGTACGGCGGCGAAGGTTTTGTAAGACTTCATTCTGAGTCCTCCCATGTAGATTTTGTCGTCAGCACTCTTATCGTCCAGCATTCAACACCGATCCCCGTCTCAAGGGAAAGACAAAATTCGCGAAGTTTCACCTCCGTCGGCCGCCGGCCTTCTTTTTGGACTTCGAAATGGCGTTACGCTTGGCCGCCGGTTTCGTTCTGGAAGCCCCGGGACTTGCGCTTTTGGCCGGCGCGACCGCGCCACCCGCTTTCGCAACGCGCATCGACCAGTATTCCCATGAGCGCGTGAGGCCCGTGGTCTTGGCGCTGATGCCGCCCGCAAGTTCCGTTTCGCCCGGCGAAAGCGAAGCAATGTTGTCGCCGATGGTCATGGCCTGCACCTGATAGGCGGCGTTGCGCGCGGAGAACACGCTGCGAAACACGCAATCCTGCACGCTGATGCCGGCGACCGTGACGCCGTGGCGCTTCATCAGCACCATATTGTGCCGGCCAAGCGCGCGCGCGAGCGAAGCGCCCTCCTCCGGTTTCACCACCAGCATGTTGGTGTCGCCGAATTCATCATGCTGGTCCCAATAAGGCGGCCTTATGCCGCCGACGGCACCGAGATGGAAAATCGGCAGATAGTCGGCACCGGTCGCCAAGAGCGGCATGAAGGCCGGGCAATGATGATGACAGACCGAATTGACGTCCGGGCGCGCCTTATAGATTTCGCCGTGGATGACGCGTTCGGAATATTGCGTGTTCGCCGGCTCGCGCACCGGCTGCGAGTCGAGGTCGTATTCGATGAAGTCGTCCGGCGTCACCAGTTCGGGCGCGCGCGAACGCGACAGGAAATAGCGATTGGGATTGTCGGGGTGGCGCATGCTGACATGGCCGAAGGCGTCGATAATGCCTTCGTGGGCGACGATGCGGTTGGCGAGCGACAGTTCGCGGCGGGCTTCGACAAGATTGGCGGGCACTGGCAGTTTCCTTCCCGTTATTTTTGGACGGCATCTATCCGGCGCATGAATAATCTGTCCCGTATCTCAGGACAATCCTGTTAACATGATAGCAGGAACGCGAAGCTCGCACGGTGCGCTTGACAGAGGCCGGGCTTTAGGGACGGTTCATGCCGCCATGCCGGAAAATGCGCAAATCGTCGTCGAACAGGTCAGCCACATGTACCGGCCCGCGCGCGGGCGCGAGGTGCTGGCGCTCGACCAGGTGTCGCTCACGGTGCAGAATCGTGAATTCGTCGCCCTGCTCGGTCCGTCCGGCTGCGGCAAATCGACTTTGCTTTATCTCATCGGCGGCTTCTTGCCGGTCGAGAAAGGCGCGATCCGCGTCGATGGCCAGAACGTCGGCGGACCCGGACCCGATCGCGGCATCGTGTTCCAGCATTTTGCGCTGTTTCCGTGGAAAACCGTGCGCGGCAATATTCTTTACGGGCTGGAACGCCAGGGCATGGCGAAAGACGAGCGCGAAAATCGCGCGCAGGATTTTATCGAAATGGTCGGGTTGTCGGGCTTCGAGGACAGCTTCCCCTCGCAACTCTCCGGCGGCATGCGGCAACGCTGCGCTATTGCGCGCACGCTCGCCTTCGATCCGAAAATCTTGTTGATGGACGAACCGTTCGGCGCGCTCGATGCGCAGACGCGCGGGTTGATGCAGCGCGAATTGCTGGCGATCTGGCAGCGCACACCCAAGACCGTGATCTTCGTCACGCACGATGTGCAGGAAGCGGTTTATCTCGCCGACCGGGTCGCCGTGATGTCGGCGCGGCCGGGACGCATCAAGACAATCGTCGATACCAAGTTCGACAAGAACGATCTCGATATTTTCAAGAACAAGTTTTTTGTCGAGAAAGTCGACGAGATATGGAACTTAGTGAAGGACGAGGCGATCAAGGCGCAAGGGAAGCGGGCTTAAGGGATGCGGGTCGCATGAGACGCACGCTGCTGCGATATCTGCCGCTCCTGCTGCTCGCCATCGTCTGGGAGCTGGCGGCGCGTTTCGAGCTGGTGTCGAACACCGCGCTGCCGCCGCTCACCGACGTCATCCGCTCTTGGGTCGAACTGCTGCTCGACGGCGAACTGCTCACCAACAGCGTGTCGTCGCTTTATCGTATCGGAGCAGGGCTCGGTCTCTCCATCGTGGTCGGCGCCGTGCTCGGTATCGCCATGGCCTGGTGGAAGCCGGTGAACGTTCTGATCGCGCCGATCGTCGAAGTGTTCTATCCGGTGCCGAAATCGGCGCTGATCCCGGTCACCGTCATTTGGCTCGGTTATGGCGACGGCTCGAAAATTCTTTTGATTTTTCTCGGCTGCATGGTGCCAGTCACCATCGGCGCGTTCAACGGCGCGCGCGCCAGCGAACAGGTTCTGGTCTGGTCGGCGCGCAGCATGGGCGCCAGCAAATTGCGCGTGCTGTGGGATGTGGTGGTGCCGGGCGCGATGCCGGAATTGCTCAACGGCATCCGCACCGCGGTGGCGCTCTCATTCATTCTGCTGGTGTCGTCGGAACTGATCGTGGCGCAGAAGGGCTTCGGCTTTCTGATCGGCTCGCTCGGCGCCGGCGGCTCCTACAGCGCGATGTATGCGGTGGTGCTGACGGTGGCCTTCCTCGGCTTTGCCGCCGACCGTGTTTATTTGCAGATCACCAAACGGACGCTGGCATGGCGGGATTAGAGCAAACCACCGCCGGTCGCGACGGTCTGCCGGAAAAGGCGGCGCGGCTTGCCGTGATTATTCTTTGGGCGGGTGCGCGCGTCTTCTCCATCGTCGTGCTGCTGGCGGCCTGGGAAATCCTGGCGCGTAGCGGCACCTTCACGCCCTATCAATTGCCCGCCTTGAGCGCGGTGCTGGAGCGCATCTGGTCGGACGCGGTCAACGGCGATCTCGCCATCAACACCGCGCTCACGCTTTACCGCGCGCTCGCCGGTTTTGCGATCTGCGCCGTGGTCGGCGTCGCCATCGGCATGGCGATGTCGCGCAACGTCATCGCCGACTGGTTCTTCGACCCCATCGTCTCGGTGGGTTTTCCGATGCCGAAGATCGCCTTTCTGCCGGTGATCGTATTGTGGCTCGGCGTCTACGACACCGCCAAGATCACCATGATCGTGTTCGACGCTATCTTCCCGGTGATCGCGGCCACCGTGCTCGCCATCAAGGGCGTCGAGCGCGAACTGATCTGGTCGGCGCGCAACATGGGCGCGAGCAAGCGCGAATTGCTGCATCAGGTAATCCTGCCGGCGGCGAGCCCGCAGATCATGACCGGCCTGCAAGTGGCGCTGCCTTTATCGCTGATCGTGGCCGTTGTCGCGGAAATGCTGATGGGCGGCTATGGCCTCGGCGGCGCCATGATGACGGCGGCGCGCTTTGCCAACTCGACCAGCGTGTTTGCCGGCATCGTCGAGATCGCCGTGGTCGGCTATGTGCTGATCAAGGCGATGGCGCTGACCCGGCGCCGGCTTCTGCTCTGGCATCCGGAAGCCAATGCTCCGGCGACAGCGTAATACCACCGTCTTTATTTGCCATACCTGTATCGCATTACGGGCAAAATCCGTTGCGTGACGGGCTTGCCAAAAACAGTTGGACGCCCGACAATCTCGCCAATTCGTGACGTGAAGCTTGTTGAGGTAGCCAAACAAGCCCGCCGAATCTGGGAGGAACCAATGCGGCTTTTGAAATTTGCGCTCGCCGGCGTCTGCGCGCTCGGCATCGTCGGACTTACCCCCGCCAACGCCGAACCGGTCAAGATCCGGATGTCCTGGGTGGCGCCGCTCGCCAACTGGGCTTCCATTGTCCTTGAGAAAAAGGACCTGATGAAGCACCTCGGCAAGTCCTACACGCTCGAGACGATGCGCTACCAGGGGACGCCGCAGATGATCGCGGCCATCGCCAATAACGAACTGGAAGTCGCCAGCCTCGCTTATTCGTCCTTCGCTATTGCCGTCGACAACGCGGGCCTGAGCGATCTGCGCGTGATCGGCGACGAGTTTCAGGAAGGCAAGGCCGGCTATTACACCGACACCTACTGGGTGCGCAAAGACAGCGGCATCAACAAGGTCGAAGACCTCAAGGGCAAGGTGATCGGCACCAATGGCGGCGGCAGCGCCGTCGACGTCGCGGTACGCGCCATGCTGAAAAAGCACGGCCTCGAAGACAAGCGCGACTACACCTTGCTGGAAGGGCCGCTGCCGGCGATGCCTGCGATGCTGCTGGAGAAAAAGGCCGACCTAATCCCGGCGGTGCTGCCCTTCGCGCTCAATCCGAAGCTCAACGCCGAGGGCAAGGTGCTGTTCACGATCTCGGACGCCATCGGGCCAATCGACATGATCGTTCTGGCCGCGCGCGAGAGCTTCATCAAAAAGAACCGCGCCGCCATGGTCGATTACATGGAAGACCTGCTCACGGTCGTGCACTGGTTCCTCGATCCGAAGAACCACGACGAAGTGGCGCAGATCGCGTCCAAGATCACCAAGGCGCCGCCGGAACGCTTCGGTTGGCTGTTCACCAACAAGGACAACTACCGGGATCGCAACCTGATGCCGGACCTGGCCGCGCTGCAAAAGAACGTCGACACCACCCGCGAACTTGGCTTTGTGAAGAACAAGATCGACATCAAACAGCACTCGGATCTGAGCGTCCTGACGGAAGCGGTAAAGCGTCTCAAATAGAGACAGCACAATATCTGGCGAATAGGCCCCGGGGGGCACGGCTCCCGGGGCCTATTCGTTAGAGGTCCATCCGCCCCGCCGCCAGGACGGTTTTGTTTTGGTGGCGCGGCGGCTGGCGCAAAGTAAAGCGCGCTAGTCCATCTTCAGCGGAATAGCGCCGAGGAAATCGCGCTTGCCGATATCGGCGCCGAAATTGCGCGCGATGCCATAGGCCGCGGCAAGGTGGAAATAGAAATTCGGCAGCACGAAGTGATTGAGATAATCGGCGCCCGTCATCTGGCCTTTTTTCGGCCCGAGCGGAAAGCTGATGTCGCGGTCGGCCGATGCGTCGATCGCCTTGGCGTCGAGCGTTTTGATGTAGGCGAGCGTCTTGGCGAGCCGTTCTTTAAGTTCTTCGACCGTCTTCTCATTGTCCTCGAATTTCGGCGCCTCGACGCCGGCGAGCCGCGACAGGCCATTCTTGGCCTGGTCGCAGACGACTTGCACCTGGCGCGTGAAGGCGAACATGTCGGGCGCCAGCCGCCAGCCGAGCAGCACGGACGGATCGGCTTTCTTGGCCGCGGCATGCGCCGCCGCCTTGTCCAGGACGACGGTGAGCGCATTGAGGCCGATTTCGCAGACCGGTACGGAGGCTTGCGACATGGAAAATGGCATGGGGGTTTCCTTAGGGATACGGTAGCCGGCGAAGGCCGGCGCGCGGACCTTGGCACGCAGGCCAAGCCCCCCGCAATCGCCGCCGCCGTAAAATAATCGTGTGCGCTACAGCTCGGCCCACTGCCGCAACAGGTTGTGATAGACCGAGGTCAATTCCACCACGGAAGCGTGCTGCGGGTGATCGCGCGCGAGCTTGATGATCGCCATGTCCATGTCGAACAAAAGCGAGCGTTTGCTCTCATCGCGGATCATGCTCTGCGTCCAGAAGAAAGAGGCGATGCGCGAGCCGCGCGTGATCGGCGTCACGTTGTGCAGCGAGATCGCCGGATAGACGATCATATCGCCAGCCGGCAGCTTGACCGTGTGTTCGCCGTAAGTGTCCTGCACCACCAGTTCGCCGCCGTCATACTCCTCGGGAGCCGATATGAACAAAGTCGACGACACGTCGGTGCGGAGGCGCGCGCCGTTGCCTGACCGGATGGCATTGTCGACATGGGCGCCAAAGGTCATGCCGGCGTCGTAGCGGTTAAACAGCGGCGGAAATACCTGCTTGGGCAGTACCGCCGACATAAACAGGTTCGAGCGGCCGAGCGCGCTAAGCACCATGTCGCCGAGTTCGCGCGCTTCCGGCGCGTCCTCCGGGAGTTGGAGATTGAATTTCACCTGCGCCGACTGATGGCCGGCGGTGACGCGGCCGTCGACCCAGGCGGCCTTCGTCATCACCTCGCGGCAGCGCGCCACCTGCTCGACGTTGAGCACGCCGGGGATATGGATCATCATCGCGGTGGCGCCCCGCCCGAGCGGCTCGTCCGCATCACCACCTCACCCGGTAAGAGAGAGATGCCGAACGGCCGGAGCCGGGCACGGCATGGCCGGGATAATACTGCGCGTAATACAGAACGTCGGTGATGTTGTAGATGTTGAGCTGGATCGTCGATTTGGCGTCAACCTTGTAGCTCACCATCGCGTCGAACTTCCAGAACTCCGGAACGTAGGCGGTGTTCGTGGTGTTGGCATAGGCCATCGACTGATACGTCGTGCCGCCGCCGACCTGCCACTGCCTGGTGACGTCATAAGACGTCTACAGCGTGATGTTGTTGCGGGGTGCGTTCGGCAGCCACTTGCCCTGTTGCGACGCATCGCTGTTTTCAACGATTTGGGTATCGATATAGCTGTAGCCGGCCAGGACCTGCCATTTGTCGGTTAGCTTTCCGGCGGCTCCGACCTCGACGCCCTGCGAGCGCGCGAGGCCGTCGAGAATCTGCGTCGCGGCCGCGCCGGTCACTGTCGGGTCGAGCGGAACGCGCAAGTTTGTCTTGTCGAAGCGGAACACCGCGCCTGTGAGGCTCAGCCCGCCGTCCAGAACGTCGATCTTGACGCCGGCTTCGTAGGAGATGTTTTTCTCCGGCGCCAGCGAGACCGTGCCGGTTGAAAGCGTGCCGAGTTCTGCCGACGGATTATATGAGTTCCCGTAGGCAACATAGAGACTTGAATTCGACGTCGGGTGATAGACGCCGCCGAAACGATAGCTCAGCAAATTGTCGGTGCTCGAAAGATCGTTTGCGTTGGCAGCGGCGCTGGCATCGACATAATGGGTGCTGAAGCGGTCGAAGCGCACCGAGCCCAGAAGCTCGAAATATTTAGTGATCTTCATCTGGTCCGAAGCATAGAGCCCGATATTGGTCGAGTTGGTAAGATTGCCCGGCACCACCGTGTCGGTGACCGCGGGCGAGCCCCCCAATGAAGGATCGGCCAGGCTGGTGCGACATCCTGGAACCGGACCGGTGCACAGATCGGTGCGGGTCTGGTTGCGGGTCTCGCGCGACAGCTCAATGCCTGTCGCCACCGTATGGTTGACAATGCCGGTGTCGAACTTGCCGGTGAGATCGGTCTGGTTGACGGCATAGGTCGCGTCCGTCTCTCGCTCGCGCCGCTCGCGGCCGATGGTCATCGCGTCGACGGGATAACCGACGCCGCTGCCGCCGGCGCCGGTCGTGTTGCCGCTCGTGAACACGTTGTTATTGGCATCGCCGAGGCTGCGCGGCGCGGTAACGCGAGAGAACCGATCGTTGTCGATATAGCGCGTGCCGTTGGTGAGCTTGAAATTTCCGCCGAGATCGCGCTCGAAGCTGGCGGTGAGGATGTGCGTCTCGGTCGTGACGATGTCGCGCAGCGGTCCGGTGGCGATTCCGTACCAGTTCTGCCGATTGGTCGGAACCGGCGACACCGCCGAGCCGTCGCCGTTATAGCCGACGCGACCGGGCGTAAGCGCGCCGGTGGTGACGCTATAGCCGGGCTGCGGCAGATAGGGTACGCCATAATCGGGCGCGCCTTCCTCGCCCTGATAAATGTACGACAATGTCGCCTTGGTGGCGTCGTCGAGCGGCACGGTGACGGAGGGCGCCACGCCCCAGCGCTTGGTGTAGACGTTGTCGCGCGTCGGCGTCGGCATGTCCTGATAAAGCGCCGCGATACGGCCCGAAATGTTGCCCTTCTTGCCGCTGGCATCGACATCCGCGCGGTAGCCGCCGATCGAAGTACCGGTCGCGGTGCCTTCGACATATGTCGCGCCGGTCGGCAGCTTGGTGACGTTGTTGATGGCGCCGCCGGTCGAGCCGCGGCCGAAGGCGAAGGCGGACGGCCCCTTGTAGATCTCGACGCGATCGGTGTTGAACAGATCGCGGGTGTACCAGCCGGGATCGCGGAAGCCGTCGCGGAAGATATCGCCGCGCGCCGCATAACCGCGAATGACCGGGCTGTCGCCCTGCTGACCGCCCTCGCCGGCCGAGAAGGTGATGCCGGGGACGCTGCGCAACGCGTCTTCCATGCTGACGGCGCGCTTTTCCTGAATCACCTGCTGGGGGACGACGTTGACGGTCTGCGGCGTGTCCTTGAGCGGCGTTTGCAGCCGGTTGATCGATTGCTGCGTGGCTTGATAGCCGCCGCCCTGGTCGCCGGTGACGTCGATGGTCGGCAATTGCAGGCCTGAATCCTGGCCCGACGCGGCAGTGGCGCCCATCAGCGAGGCGAGACTAACCGTGGCCAGCAGACCGGCACGATTGGCGGCGTGGAAGCGGGTATTGCTGAGCGAGGATTTGTCGCTGTCGAATTGCGATTTGATGCGGGTTTCGACATGAATTTGGCCGTCGTTCGACTGCCGAACACGTGGGCTGTCGGCTCGACGATTATCCGTATGCCTGTGATTACTTTGAACCGCCGCACTCATCTTTACGCTCCCAGAATATTACTATACTTTAGAACCGTAATAATCGGTATGGTTACTAGGTGTTACTTGGAACCACGAATGGTATTCGTCGTCAAGAACTATTGAAACACAAGCAAAACTATTGAATTAGAACACTTCTAAACTATGTTAGACTAGTTGAAATACTTACAATCTGAAAAATTATTGTTGTTTTCTATTTCCCCGAGCGGAAAGGCTGATATAGGTGAACCGCAACCAATTCTACGGGCGGCCCTTATGACGGAAACGCGCGCGGCAAAGCTTCGCCGCCTATGGCTCAATGTGCATTTGTGGATCGGTATCGGATTGGCGGTGCTGCTGATTCCGATCTCGATTTCCGGTGGGCTGCTGGTCTTCCATGACGACATCGATGCGTTGCTGCATCCGCAGCGTTACGCGGTGAGCGGGCCACAGGTCGCGCTCGCGCCGTCCGCCTATTTGGCCAAGGCGGCCGAGGCCGTGCGCAACGAGCCGGGCAATTTACGCGTGACCGGGCTGCGCTTCCCCGAAGCGTCCGGCAAGCCGGTGCAGGCAATCGCGCGCGGCGCGGCGCGCGATGGCGGACGACCGCGCGTGCTCACCATTTATCTCGATCCGCCGACCGGCGCAGTGCTCGACGTGATGGATTTTCGCGCCTCGTTCTTCGGCTTCATGCATGTCTTTCACGAGAACCTGACGCTGCCGCAATATAGCGGCCGCCAGATCGTCGGCTGGGCCGGCACCGGCATGCTGATCCTGTCGCTCACCGGCATTTGGCTTTGGTGGCCGCGCAATGCGCAATCCTTCGCCACCCTGCTGCGCGGCCTGCGCTGGGGGCGTTCGCCGCGTTTCACGTTCAATCTGCATCACCTGCTCGGCTTCTGGATCGCTCTGCCGCTGGCGGCCGTTTCCTTTACCGGCATCTATCTCTCGTTTCCGCAAACCGCGCGCAGCGTAATGTCCTCGATCGCGCCTATGAACACGCAAGGCCCGCGCGGCGGCTTCGGCGAGGTGGCGCGCCAGTTATCGTTGACGGCCGACGCCGCGCTCGAGGCCACGCGGAAGGCGGAACCGGACGCGCGGCCGCTGACGCTGTTCCTGCTGGTGCAGGCGCGCGGCGAGCGGGCGCCGCCGTCTGCAATGACTTGGCGCATCCAGATGGAGCGCGCCGCCACCGGCGAAAATATTACCGTCATGATCGACGATCGTAGTGGCCAGGCCGCGGTGATCGTGCCGCAGGCCGGCGACCGCGCCGCCTCCTGGATGCGCTGGATCCACGAAGGCAGCCATAGCGGGCGGCTGTGGGCGTTTATCGTGTTCCTGACCGGCATTTTCCCGACTGTTTTCGCCATTACCGGCACCATCATGTGGCTGCGCAAGCGCGCGGCGCGCAAAAGCCTGCAAAGCAAAGGTTTCGAAGGCAAGCGCGGCGCGCCACATTTGCGGCCCGCCGAGTGAGCTAAATTGCGCTAGAATGACCAGCAAAGGACCGTTGCGACGATGAATCGAATGACCCCCCTTACGCGCGCGCTGGCCGGCCTGACGCTCACCGTTGCGCTTGTCGTGTGCGCCGGCGCAAGCGCTCAGACGGCGCCTGACGTCGCTCTCAAGCTGCCGCGCGACCTGTCGCCGTGGGGCATGTTCATGGCCGCCGACATCGTCGTCAAAGCGGTCATGATCGGACTCGTGTTCGCCTCGGTGCTGAGCTGGACCATCTGGTTTGCCAAGGCGATCGAATTGATGATCGCGCGTGGCCGCATGCGCCGCACCATCGCGGCACTGAGCCAGGCCCGTTCCTGGGCCGATGCCGCGCGCCTGCAAAACGACAGCGGCAGCGCCAGTGCGCTGATCCGCGCCGCCGACACCGAACTGCAACTGTCCGCCGGCGCGATATCGCCGGACGGCCTCAAGGAACGCATCGTGTCGCGGCTGCAACGTGCCGAAGCGGCCGCGGGCCGGGCCATGATCCGGGGCACCGGCATCCTCGCCACCATCGGCGCCACCGCGCCTTTCGTCGGCTTGTTCGGCACCGTCTGGGGAATTATGAACAGTTTCATCGGCATTTCGAAAGCGCAAACGACCAACCTCGCGGTGGTAGCGCCCGGCATCGCGGAGGCGCTGCTCGCCACTGCGCTCGGCCTGGTCGCCGCCATTCCGGCGGTGGTGATGTATAATTTCTTTTCGCGCTGGACCGCCGGCTATCGCGCGCAACACGCCGATGCCTCGGCGGAAATCCTGCGTATCGTCAGCCGCGACCTCGACCGCGGCGCGTTCCATGAACGCGCGCCCCGCCGCGGCGTCGCGGCCGCCGAGTAGCGATCATGAGCGTACGTCTCGACCACGGCGACGACACTCTGGACGAGATCCACGAGATCAACGTCACGCCCTTTATCGACGTCATTTTGGTGCTGCTGATTATCTTCATGATCGCGGCGCCGCTGGCGACCGTCGATGTCTCGGTCGATCTTCCCTCCGCCACGGCGCAACGCCAGCCGCGCCCAGACAAACCGCTGTTTCTGACACTCAAGTCCGACCTCAGCCTGGCGCTCGATAACGACACCATCGCGCGCGCGGCGCTCGCCGACAAACTCGATACCGCGACCGCGGGCGACAAAGAACAGCGCGTATTCCTGCGCGCCGACAAGACTGTCGCCTATGGCGACCTGATGACCCTGATGAACGAACTGCGCACGGCCGGCTATCTGCATGTGGCGCTGGTGGGGCTGGAAGCAACAGGCCCGACGACGCCGGCGGCCGCGCTGAAGGCTTCACCATGAGCGCGCGCTTGCCCCATATGCTGCGCTGGTGCGCCTGCTTCGGCATCGCGCTCGGCCTTCATGCTGCCGGCGCGGCTGTTCTCGCCGCGCGCTGGAGCGATAGCGCCGACGCCGTCGCCAATGCGCCGGTGATCATGATCGACCTCGCGCCGGTCGCGGTGGCGCCGCAGACGACGCCGAGCGAAGCACCGCCCGACCGGGTGGAGAGCAAACAGCAGATCGAGACCGAGCCCGAACCGGAAAAGCCGGTGGAAAAGGTCGAGCCGAAACCCGAGCCGGAGCCACAGGCGGAGCTGGCGATGCTGCCACCGCCGAAGCCGCCGGAAATCGAAAAGCCGGTAGTGGAAAAGAAAGAGATCAAGAAAAAACCGCGCCATCGTGAGGCCAGTCTTGCCGCGGCCCCGAGCGCCGCCGATCTCAAAGCCGAGCGCGCCGCCGCGCCCATGCCCGGCGCTACCGCGCATGACCCGAACGCGATGGCCAATTGGAAATCGCAACTAGTCGCGCAAATCGAGCGGCATAAGCGTTACCCCGCCGAGGCGCGCGGCGCGTCCGGCACCGCGCTCGTTTCCTTCAGCGTCGACAGACGCGGCGGCACGCATCGCACGCGCGTGGTGCGCAGCTCCGGCGACAGCATGCTCGACCGCGACGCCATCGCTTGGGTCGAGCGTTCGCAACCCTTGCCGCCGCCGCCAACCGGCCAGTCGGGCAATGAAATCCCGATCGTCGTACCCTTGCGCTACACCGCGCGGTGATTTGATTCAAATTTTAATAAAATTGTCTGCAATTTATGCGCGGTACAATGTTTCGTCGCGCGGCTTAACCATGGATTGAATCGTTTGTAGTCAATCGGTATGTTTGCTTGCAGCGACCCCTTCGGATCGGAAAAGATACGACCACAATAATCAAGTTTGCGCCGGCCATCGTTGGTGCGTCTAAAGAAACGATGAAGTGGAATTCCCGGTGGCGACGTCGGGATCGGGAAACATGAAACGATCGATTGCGATGCTGCTGACTTGTGCGATTGCTGCCGGCGCCTTTGCACCAGCGCAAGCCAGTGGCATCAAGCGCGACGACCGCTTCACCAATGCCGTGCCGCTCGAGCCGATGCTACGTAGCCGCACCGACGCCGCCGACGCCGCGGCTGAAGTGCCGGGCGCCGCCGCCGTACTTTTGGAAGCGCTGCGCTGGCGTGGCAGAACTGCCAAGCAACTGGGCCTGCCGACGCAACTCTGGTGCGCCGATTTCATGAATTTTATACTGCACAACGCCGGCGCCAACGGCACCAAATCGCGCGCCGCGCGCTCGTTTCTGCAATTCGGAAAGAAGCTCGACGGCCCGCGCGTCGGCGCGATCGCGATCATGTACCGGGCTGGACCGAACAGTGGCCACGTCGGCGTCGTGCGCGGCACCGACGGTGAAGGCAATCCGATTATTGTGTCGGGCAACCACGGCAATACCGTCAGGCAGGCTGTGTATCCCAAGGGCAAGGTTTTGGCCTACGTGATGCCGCCCGATTACGTACTCGACGAGATAGTGGCCAGCGCTCGCGCATCGGCGGCAAAGTAGCGCCTCCGATCTAAATCTGCAAAAAGATTATCTTCGGTCTTTGACGGTTAACGCCGTGCGTGAAATGACGACGCCACCGTTAAAGTTAACTTACGCAATTGCGCCGCACGCACGACTCCTGACGCCCGCTCCGGTTTAGACTTTCAGTCAATTCGAAAAGACAGCCGGCAAATCATCCTCGTCCGGCTTAACGAGGCGACATGATCAGGGCACACGGTTCTTTCCTTATTCTCTCCGCGGCCATAACGGTGGCGACTCTGTCGGCCACGACGCCATTGCTCGCGGTCCCACGCGATAGTCTGAAAATTTGCGAAGGCAAGGTGGAGGCAAGCGTTGATCAGCGCCTCGCCGCCTGCGACGAAGTGATCGATAGTTCGCAGGTCAAATCGGCGAAGACGACCGCGCAGCATATAAAGGCAACGCTTGGAAAAAAACGTAGCGATCCGCTTGTCGAAGCTGGCAAGGCTGCGCGCGCAAAAGGCGACGCCGAAGGCGCCATTCGCAATTTTGACGAGGCGATTAAGATTGATCCCAAACAAGCCGAGGCCTACTATAATCGCTCGCTGGCGCTGCGCGATCGTGGGCAAATCGACCGCGCCATTCAGGACCTCGAGACCGTCGTCAGACTCGACCGCAAGCATTCCGACGCTCTCAGGTTGCTCAGTCACCTCTATTACGACAAGCGCGACTTTGAACACACGATCTCCACGCTCAATATAGCGATAAAACTAAACGCCAACGATGCGCTCGCCTATTACAACCGCGGCATGGCCTATCGCGCCAAGGGCGAGCCCGACCGCGCCATCCCGGATTACGACCGCGCCATCAAGCTCAACGGTAACGACGCGGTCGCTTTTCACAGTCGCGGCCTCGCCTATCGTGACATCCGCGACTACGAGCGCGCCATCCAGGATTTCGACCAGGCGATCAAGATCAAGCCGGATTACATCCTGGCGCTGAATGACCGTGGCATCGCTTATGCCGACAAAGGATCGGTGGAGCGCGCCATCCAGGACTTTGATCAGGCGATCCTGCTCGATCCGCGCGACGCCTTTGCCTACAACAACCGCGGCCTTGCTTATCGCAACCGCGGCGAGGTCGACCGCGCAATCAAAGATTACGACCAAGCGGTTCTGCTCAACCCCAACTACGTGCTGGCCTATTACAACCGCGGCAACACCTATTACGACAAGCACGACTATGACCGCGCCATCGCCAATTACGACCAGGCGATCCGGCTCGACAGCGAGTACGCGCTGGCTTATTACGACCGCGGCGTTTCCTATTTCAAAAAGGCCGACTACGACCAGGCGCTGCGCGATCTGTCGCAGGCGATCAAACTCGATCCCAAAGACGCGCTATCGTACTACAATCGCGGCGTCACCTACGCGGCGCGCGGAGCTCCCGACCGCGCCATCGCCGACTTCGATTCCGCGCTCCGCATTGACCCGAAAAATGCGCTGGCCTATTACAATCGAGGCATGGTGCTGCGCGCGCGCGGCGATGACGACCGCGCCGTTGCCGACTTCAGCCAGGCCGTGAAGTTCGATCCGAAAAACGCGCTGGCATTTTTCAATCGCGGCATCGCCTACCGGGACCGCGGCGATCTCGACCGGGCGCTCGGCGACTTCGATCAGGCAATCGCCATCGATACGAAAAACGCGGTCGCTTTCTACGAGCGCGCCAATATCTATTTCGTAAAGCACGACTATGCCCGCGCCATTTCCGACCTCGATCAGGCGATCAATATCAAGCCGGATTACACCGCCGCCTTCAACGTGCGCGGCCAGGCATATAGCGGCAAGGGTGACAGCGACCGTGCCATCGCCGATTTCGATCAGGCGTTGCGCATCGATCCAAAATATGTGATCGCGCTCAGCAACCGCGGCGACACTTACCAGAAAAAACGCGACTACCCGCATGCCATCGCCGATTTCGATCTGGCGATCAAAATAAATCCGGATTACGCCGGCACATATTACAGCCGCGGCGTCGCCAACCAGGAAAAGCGCGATTACCGAAGCGCGGTGACGGACCTTACCCGCGCGGTCAAACTCGACCCGAAATTCGCCCTCGCCTATGATGCGCGCGGCTCGGCTTACCTCAGCCTGAACGACGACGCGCATGCTTTCCCCGACTTCGACCAGGCGATCAAGCTCAATCCACGGCTGGCGCGCGCCTTCTTCAACCGGGGCATGGCTTATTACCAGCGCCGCAATTCCGAGCGCGCCATCGCCGATCTGACGCAGGCGATCAGGCTCGATCCGCGCGATCCGATCGCCGCACAAGCGCGCGGTTTGGCCTATCGCGAGCGCGGCGATTTCGACCGCGCCATCGCCGATTTCGACCAGGCCTTGCGGCTCGACCCGAAGCTCACCGCGGCCTATGTCGATCGCGGCAACGCCTATCAGGGAAAGCACGACTACGAGCAAGCCATCCACAATTACGATCTGGCGATCAAGCTCGACCCGAAATATGCCGCGGCCTTTACCGAGCGCGGCAACACCTATGCCGCCCGCGACAAGATCGATCGCGCGCTTCAGGACTACGAGCAGGCGATCAAGTTCAATCCAAGCTATGCCGGCGTGTTCAATAGCCGCGCCATGCTGTGGCAGCGCAAGGGCGACGCAACACACGCACTGGCCGATCTCGATCAGGCGATCAAACTCGATCCGGCATTCGCGGTCGCGCTCAACAATCGCGGCTCGATTTATCAGGCACGCGGTGATCTCGACCGCGCCGCCGCCGATTTCGACCGTGCGATCGTCGCCAACCCACGCTTCGACCTTGCGCTCAACAATCGCGGCGCGATTTTTAAGAGCAGAGGCAACTTCGAACGCGCGCTCAAGGATTTCGATCAGGCGCTGGCGATCAATCCAAGTTTCGCGCTCGCGATGCTCAATCGCGGCGTAGCGCTGGAGCAAGTTGGCGACCATGAACGCGCCATCAAGGACCTCGACCAAGTCATCAAGCTCAGTCCGAACAATCCTCAGGCCTTCTATACGCGCGGGCTAGCGCTCAACCAGACGCGGGATTACGACCGCGCCATATCCGACTTTTCGATGGCGATAAAGCTCGATGGCAATCTGGCGTCCGCCTACAATCATCGCGGCATCGCCTACCGCGCCAAGAGTAATAATGACCGCGCCATCGCCGACTTCAGCATGGCGACCAAGATCGACCCGAATGACGCGCTTGCCTTCTCTAATCGCGGCAATGCCTACATCGACAGACGCGAATACGATCGCGCCATCGCCGACCTCAACCAGGCGGTCCAGCTCAACCCCGGCTATGTGCACGCCTATTACGATCGCGGCATTGCCTATGGCGCCAAGGGCGAAACCGATCGCGCCGTGGCGGATTTCGACCACGCGCTCAAACTCGATCCCAAAAACGCCGTGGCGCTGAACAATCGTGGCGTCGCCTTCCGCAGCAAAGGCGACAGCGAAAAGGCCATCGCCGACTTCAACGAGGCGATCACGCTCAACGAGAATTACGCGGCTACCTATTACAATCGCGGCAATGCCCGCTTCGACAAGGGCGACGCCATTGGCGCCATCGACGATTTCAGCCGCGCGATCAAGATCGACGGCAAGGACGCCTTTGCCTATCACGACCGTGGGGTGGCGCATTACGAAAAACACGATTTCGAGCGCGCCATCGCCGACTACGAGACCGCGGTCAAGCTCAATCCAAATTACACGATCGCCGCGAGCCCGCGCGGAGCCGACATTCGAGGCCAGCGCGGCTACGACCGCGACACCATGGAACTGGCGCAACCGATCCGCGTCAGCCCGATTTTCGCGCTTGCCTATAACGACCGCGGCATCGCGCGCGCCTCCAAGAAGGATCTCAACGCCGCCATCGCCAGTTTCGACCGCGCGGTCAAGATCAATCCGAACTTCGCTGCCGGCTATTACAATCGCGGCAACGCTTATTATCAGAAACACGATCTCACGCGCGCCATCGATAACTACGACGCCGCGATCCGGCTCAATCCGAAGGACGGCATGGCCTATTACGACCGCGGCGTCGCGCGTTACGACCGCCAGGAATTCGACCGCGCTATCGCCGACTTCGACCAGACTATCAAAATCGATCCGAAGAACGCCGATGCTTATTACAATCGCGGCGTCGCGTTTCAGGAAAAACGAAATTACGACTACGCCATCGAAAGCCTGAGCCAGGCGGTCAAGCTCAATCCGAAGCTGGCGTCCGCCTACGGCGCGCGTGGCAATGCGCTCGCCAGCAAGGGCGAATATGATAAGGCGGTCGTCGACCTGACGCAGGCAATTTCGCTCAATCCAGGACAGGCGGCCTTGTACAACAAGCGCGGCCTGGCGCACGGACTTAAGGGCGACACTGACCGCGCCATCGCCGACTTCGACCAGGCGGCTTCGCTCGATCCGCAATACGCGCCCACCTTCAACAATCGCGCCATCGCCTATGCATCAAAGGGCGACCTCGGCCGCGCCATCGCCGACTACGACCGCGCGATCAAGCTGAATGGCGGCTATGCGATTGCCTATTACAACCGCGCCAACGCCAAATACGACAGTGGCGACTTCGGGCAGGCTGTCGCCGACTACTCGAGCGCACTCAAGCTTAATCCGGCCGACACCCTGGCCTTGAACAACAGGGGCAATGCTTACGCCAGCCAGCGCGATTTCGACCGCGCCATTGCCGACCTGACGCAGGCGGTGAAGCTGAACCCGGAATATGCGCAAGGTTACAACGATCGCGGCGCCGCCTTCGGTGCCAAGGGCGAAATAGACCGCGCGCTCGCCGATTTCGACCAGGCGATCAAACACGACGCCAGCAGCAGTCTCGCTTATTACAATCGCGGCCTCGCCTATCGCGACAAGCACGATAGCGACCGTGCCATTGCAAGTTTCGACGCCGCTATCAAATTCAACCCGGCCTATCCCGCTGCCTATTACAATCGGGGCGCCGTCTACGAATCGAAACAGGTTTACGACCGCGCCATTTCCGATTTCGACGCGATCATCAAGCTCAAGCCGAACTACGCCCTGGCCTATTACGACCGCGGCCTGAGCTACGGCGCCAAGGGCGACGCCGACCGCGCCATTATCGATCTCACCGAGGCGATCAACCTCGAACCAAATAACGCCATGGCCTTTTATAACCGCGCCATCGGCTACCGCATCAAGGGCGACAGCGAACGCGCCATCGGCGATCTTGGCGCCGCGATCAAGCTCAATCCAAAGTATTCGCTCGCCTTTTACCGGCGCGGCAACGCCTATTACGAGAAGCGCGACTTCGACCGCGCCATCGCCGATTTCACCGATGCGCTGCATTTCAACCCGGGATACGAGCTGGCCTTCTATCACCGCGGTCTCGCCTATCGCGACAAAGGCGATCTCGATCGTGCCGCCAACGATTTCAGCCAGGCGATCCGGCTCGACCCGAAGAGCGCGGCCTCCTTCGACAATCGCGGGCTGGTCATGCGCATCAAGGGCGATCTCGTCCGCGCCATCGCCGACTTCGACCAAGCGGTGCGTTTCGATCCGAATTTCTCCACCGTCTTTAACGATCGCGGCACCGCCTATGGCATGCGCGGCGACAACGATCGTGCCATCGCTGATTTCGACGCCGCCATCAAGATCGACCACCGCAACGCCGTGGCCTACAACAACCGCGGCTTTGCTTGGCGCAACAAAGGCGACGCCGACCGCGCCATCGCCGACCTGAGCGAGGCGATCAAGATCGATCCGGCTTACAAGATCGCCTATGTCAACCGCGCCAATGTCTACTACGGCAAGCGCGAGCTCGACCGCGCGATTAAGGATTTCGACGCGGCGATCAAGCTCGACGGAAAGCTTGGCGCCGCGTTTAACGGTCGCGGCCTCGCTTATGACGGCAAGAACGAACTTGACCAGGCAATCGCGAACTTCAATCGGGCGATCGAGCTCGATCCCAAAAATGCGCGCGCCTTCAACAATCGCGGCTTTGCCTATCGCAACAAGGGCGACAGCGCGCGCGGCATCGCCGACTATACGCAGGCGCTGGCGATCGACCCCGGCTACGCGCTGGCGATGTATAATCGCGGCTTTGCCTATTACGACCGGCGCGATTTCGACCGCTCCGGCCTCGACATTAACGAGGCGATCAAGCTGAGCCCGAACTTCTCGGGCGCTATGCTCGACCGCGGTATCGGCGTCTACGACAAGCATAATTTCGACGGCGCCATTCCGCCGGTCGATGCGCAGATCCGGGCGAAGCCGACTTATGCCTTCAATTTCAGCGGCAAGGGCATCGCCTACGAGAACCGGCGCGAGGGCGACCGCATCATTCAGGATGCAAACCAGCCGATCCGAAGCAACCAGTACAATGCCTATGTCTATTCGCCGGAGACTTTCCCGCCGCCGAGCCCGGCGCTGATCGTGCCGCTTGCTTCGGCCGCGTCGCCGGTGGTGAAAGTCGACGCGCCACTGCCGACGCCGGCGCCGCGGGCCGACGAGCCGCACTTGAAGCCGGAGCATGCGACGACGGCGAGGATTTTAGTGGATGTGCCGCTGCCCCAGCCACGCGAACGGCCGCGCCCCAACCGGCGCGAACGCCTTTCTTCAACCGCCCCGCCGAACCAACTCAGGAATTAGCGGCGGACTTCTTTAGTGGGGCGGCCGCGCCACGCGACGAGTCCGACAGAAGACCGCCAAGACTATTGCCCAGCATCACCAGCACTGGGCCCGGCAACGCGGCCTGCGCAAGCCGTGCCGGCAACTCACCGATGGGCGCGAATATCTCCGACTGGTCGGGCCTTGTCGCGCGCGCAATCGCCGCCGATGGCGTCGCCGGATCGAGGCCCTCTGCAAGCGCGCGCGTCACCAGCGCGCCGAGCGTGCGCACCGGCATATAGATGGCGGTGGTAGTGGCGGGGTCCGCAAGCGCGCGCCAATCTACGTCGTCCGGCAATTTTCCATTGCGCGCGTGGCCGGTGACATATTGCAGGCGGCGGGAAAAATTACGATCGGTGAGCGAGACGCCGAGCCTTGCCGCCGCGCCTTGCGCCGCGGTGATGCCGGGCACGATTTCAGCGGCAATGCCGGCCGCTTTGCAGGCGTCAAGTTCCTCGCCGGCCCGGCCAAAAATGAGCGGGTCGCCGCCTTTGAGGCGCACCACGCGCTTACCTTGCTTGGCGAGCGACACCATCAGCGCATTGATGTCCTCTTGCTTACAGGAAGGTCCGAAGCCGGTTTTGCCAACCAGCAATTTGCGCGCTTCGCGGCGGGCGAAATCCAAAACGTCGCGCGAGACCAGATCGTCAAATAAAATGACATCGGCCGATTGCAACGCGCGTACCGCGCGCAGCGTCAGCAATTCGGGATCGCCGGGGCCAGCACCCACCAGCGTAACCGAGCCGCTTTCCACCGCGGCGCCCAGACCTTTCACCTCGGCGATGAAGCGCGCGAAATCGTGATCGGTCGGTGCGTTCTGCGGATTGGCCAGCGCGTGCGCGGTGAACAGCTGCCAGAATTTGCGGCGGCCTGAAAACGGCAGCCCGGCAGCTTTCACCGCGTTGCGCCATTTCGCGGCGGCTGCCGCCCAATTGGCAAAGCCGTTCGGCAGCAGCGCTTCCAGCTTGGCGCGAATGGCCTGCGCGAAAACGGGCGCGGCGCCATCGGTCGAGATGCCAATCACCAAAGGCGAGCGGTTGACAATGGCGCCGAAGGAAAAATCGCAAAAAGCCGGTTTGTCGATGACATTGACGGGGACGCCCGCGCGGCGCGCGGCATCACTGAATTTTTTCGCGTCCACATCATCCTCGAAAGCACCGATGGCGACGACGGCGCTTGCGAAATCCTCCGGCGACCAGGCGCGAGCGATCAGCGTAACGTTCCCACCCGGCGCGTCTTGTGCGACCTGACGCAATTCGTCCGAAACCGCCTCCGCATAGACGTCGACATTTGCACCCGCTGCCGACAATAACTCGGCCTTCCAGGCCGCCGCCGCGCTGCCGCCGGCCAGCACCGCGCGTTTGCCTTCGAGCGCGAGAAACACCGGCAGGCGCGACAATCGCGCCATCTGTCCACGTTTTGTTTCTTCCGGTTTACGGTCTTCGCTCATGCCGCCGCCGTATGTTTCAGCGCGCCGGTATTGGCGTGGAAATCGGCGCCGTTTCCCGTCTTGGCCACGAAGCCGGCGCGAATAACGAAATCGCCGAAGCGCTCGCCCTTCTCACGGCTCGCCGCGTAAGCAGCGAAAATCGGATCGAGCGCGGCGAGGATGCCGTCATGTTCGAGGTCGGGGGCGTAAAGTTTGGACAGACGCGAACCGTCAAAGGCCGCGCCGAGATAGAGATTGTAGCGGCCCGGCCCCTTGCCGACCAAGCCGATCTCGGCGACGTAAGGCCGCGCGCAACCGTTCGGGCATCCGGTCATGCGGATGACGATGTCGTCCGCCGACAGGCCATGTGTCGCGAGACTCTTGTCGAGGGCGTCGATCAGGTCAGGCAGATAACGTTCGCTTTCGGCCAACGCCAGGCCGCAGGTCGGCAGCGCCACGCACGCCATGGCGTTGCGGCGCAGTCCCGACCATGGCGCCAGCAACCCGGCGTCACGGGCAATCCGCTCGATCTCGGCCTGTTTGTCCGTCGGCACATTGGTGACGATGATGTTCTGGTTCGGCGTAATGCGGAAGTCGCCGTCGTGGGTCTGCGCGATCCCGCGCAATGCCGACATCTGTAGTTTTCCGGGACGGTCCACGACGCGGCCGTTTTCAATAAACAGCGTGAGATGGCCGCGCCCGTCGGTGCCGGCGCTCCAGCCATAACGGTCGCCGGTCGAGGTGAACGTAAAGGGCCTGGCAGGCGCAAGCTTTGTGCCGCTGCGGCGCTCCACTTCGGCCCGGACCACGTCGAGACCGCGATCTTCCACTGTATATTTGAATCGCGCGTGCTTACGATTGGCGCGATCGCCCCAGTCGCGCTGCACGGTGACCACCGCCTCCGCCACGGCAAGCGCGTCGGCCGTCGAGCAATAGCCCATCACGTCGGCGGTGCGCGGATAGGTCTCCGGTTCGCCATGGGTCATCCCCATGCCGCCGCCGACGGTGACGTTCCAACCGGCGACCTCGCCCTTGTCGTCCATAATCGCGATGAACCCGAGGTCGCTTGCGAACACGTCGATGTCGTTCGACGGGGGCACTGCGATACCGATCTTGAATTTGCGCGGCAAGTAGGTCTTGCCGTAGATCGGTTCGACCACCTCCTGCTCACCGCCCGCAATGCGCTCGCCGTCGAGCCAGATTTCCCGGTACGCTGGCGTGTGCGGCAGAAAGCGCTCGGTTGCGGCGCGCGAAAACTCGATCGCCGCCGCGTGGGCGCGCGACTGGTCGGGATTGACGACACACATCACGTTGCGATTGATGTCTCCGCAGGCCGCTATCGAATTGAGCAAAACGGCGTCGATCGCTTTAATGGTGTTCTTGACGTTCGACTTGATTACGCCGTGCAACTGCACCGTCTGGCGTGTGGTCAGGCGTATGCCGACATTGCCGTAGTCGCGAGCGACTCTGTCGAGCGCAAGCCACTGCGTCGGGTTGACGCAGCCGCCGGTGATCCGAACGCGGATCATAAAGCCGAAGGCTTTCTCCATCTTCTTACGCGTGCGCTCGGGGCGCAGATCGCGGTCGTCCTGCAAATACATGCCGTGAAACTTCACGAGTTGCTGGTCGTCTTCGACGATGGCGCCGGTGACCTCATCGCGCAGGCCATCGGCGATGGTGCCGCGCAGATAGCGGCTTGCCTCTTTGAGATGCTCATTGCGCGAAAGTTCGTCGGTCATTTTGAGGCCTCTTGTCCCGGACGCATCGCAATCGCGAAGCGGTGCGACGCAGAGCCGGGACCTTTCCAGGTTCGGTGTTTGAAACGGTCCCGGTTCGGCGGCGCGTCACTTCGCGCAGTCGCGCTTCGTGCCGCACCGCGCCCGGACAAGGGCTCAGTACGTATCCGTCAGATAGCGTCTGTCGCGCTCGAGGCCAGCCACCGCCTGCTCGGCCGCTTCCGGCGACAATTGCTTGACGTCGGCGTAAGCCGCCACCAGCGAGGCGCGCACGTCTTTCGCCATATTCTTGGCATCGCCGCAAACATAAAAATGCGCGCCGTTATCGAGCCATTCGACCAGTTCCTCGCGGCGTTCGAACAGGCGGTGCTGCACGTAAACCTTTTCAGGGGTGTCGCGCGAGAAAGCGACGTCCATGCGGGTGAGCGAACCGTCGGCCAGCGCTTCCTGCCAATCGAGTTGGTAGAGGAAATCGTGCGTGAACTGGCGATCGCCGAAGAACAACCAGCTTTTGCCGGTGGCTTTGGCGGCGCGGCGTTCCTGCACAAAGGCGCGGAATGGTGCGACGCCGGTGCCGGGGCCGACCATGATGATGTCTTTATCCGCCGCCGGCAGGCCGAAATGCTTGTTCGGCTTGAGCTTCACGCGCACCTTAGCCCCGCGCTTGAGCCGCTCGGCGACGTAGTTGGAGGCGACACCTTTGCGGGAGCGCCCGTTGGTCTTGTAACGCACCGCGGAAATGAGGAGATGCGCCTCGTCGCCGACTTCGCTGCGCGACGACGCGATCGAATAGGCGCGCGGGGCCAAGGTGCGGGTCACGGCGCGCAGATGATCGGCGCTGAGCACGATTGGGAATTCGGCGATCAGGTCGATCAACTGGCGGCCGACGATCCAATCCTTGGCCGCGCCGTCCTCGATTAATTTCTTCACATACGTGTGGCCGGTCTGCGCCGCATAGGTCTCAACGGCCTTCAATGACAGCGTGGTCACGTCGCGGGTCTTGATGAGTTCGTCGCGCAGCTTGGCGTCAGCCGATAAGCCCGCCAGCTTCAGCAGTTCATCGACATAGGCCGCGTCGTTCTCGGCATATAGATCGAGCGAGTCGCCGGGCCGATAGGCCGGCGTGCCATTCTCGAAGGCGAGCGCAAGATGCACGGTTTCCTTGTCCGAACGTGACGAATTCAAATTTGTCAGCTCGGTGATTTCGACTTCGACGATGTCGGTATTCGGCGAGGGCTTGTTGCTGAAATCGACCTCGATGACGCGACCGCGCGCGGTCTCATCGGGCGGCGGCGCCAATGTCTTGATGGCTTCACCGATCCATTTGCCTGCCGGCTGCGCGAAGTCGAGATCGCAGTCGACGCGGTCGACCACTCGCTTGGCGCCCAGGGCTTCCAGCCGTTCGTCGATCTTCTTGCCGATAGCGCAGAATTCCACATAAGCCGTATCGCCGAGCGCCAGCACGCCGAATTCGACGCCGTCGAGACGCGGCGTTCCCTCGCCCATCAGTTCGCCATAGCCGCGCACCGCACGCGCCGGTGGTTCGCCCTCGCCCCAGGTGGCGGCGATGAAAATAAGCTTCTTAGCCGACACCAATGTGTCCAGTTCGAGATCGGCCAGGTCGACGAGCGTCGGCTTCAGGCCATTTTTGCGTGCGCTCTTGGCGAAGTCGTTCGCCAGCTTCTCGCAATTGCCGGACTCGCTGGCGTATACAATCGTAATCGGCTCGGCCGGGCGTGCCGGCGCGGCAGGCTGCGCGGCGCCAGCGCCTTGCACCGACTCGACGCCGGCGAGGAACCCGGCGAGCCAGGCGCGCTGGACGGCTGAGGCCGGCCCGACAACCTGGTTGAGAAGGGCCACGTCCTCTTCGGTAAAGGGCGCTGTTTTCGGAATGGTTGCGAAGCTGGAGGACATTGCGAGAGCGCCTTACCAATGAATGCGCGGCAAGACGCCGGCGATGATGAACACAACCAGCGCGGCCACGATCGCCACCGCCCAGCTGTCATGCGGGAGCCGCGCTAAGAGACGTTCCGGATCGCGGCGATAGTCCATCATCGGCAAGCTCCCTCAGAACTACCAGCAAATAGAAGGATTTTCTGTTTAAGTACAATAAGCGTCGCTAAATAAGAAGATTTTTATCTTTTTTGTCACCGTTGTGCTATTTCATCCCATTCAGGATGAAATGAGAGAATGCCGGTTATTCCCGTTTTTAGACGACTCCGGCAGCCGGTGAACTAAGCTGTGGACCGGCCCTGCCCCTGGCCCCACGACTGGCGCGATGCCGCTAGGTTGCCGGAAGCCATGACCAGCCTTGCTTATCGCGATCGCCTGCGCGCGCTGCTGACGCCAGCCGAACGCCGCGTGTTCATCCGTATCGATACGCCGGCCAAGATCCAGGCTTTCCTCGACCGCCTGCAAGCCAATTTCGGGCTCGACGGCGATACCGCCATGTCGCCGCGCCGAGTCTTGCAAACCCGGCTGGCGCATTGCGCGGAGGCCGCCGTGTTCGCCGCCGCGGCTTTGGCCTATCACGATAAGCCGGCCTGGCTGATCGACTTGCGCGCGCTGCCGAGCGACCAGGACCACATCGTCACGCTGTTCAAGGAGCGCGGACTATGGGGCGCGATCAGCAAGACGAACCATGCCATTTTGCGCTGGCGCGATGCGATCTACCGATCGCCGCGCGAATTGATTATGAGCTACGCCCACGAGTATTGCCTGCCGGGCGGCAAGAAATCATTGCTAGAATATTCGCGGCCGTTTTCACTCACGCGCTTTGCGCCCGAGCGCTGGCTGACGCCGCTCGAGGACCTCGACTGGCTGATGGTCGCGCTCGACGAGACGCCGCATCTTCCCATTGCGCCGAAGGCGGCGTTGCGGCGACAGCGGCGCTCGACCGCGGTCGAACGGCGCGCGCATAACGAACTGGAATGGCCCGACCCGCGCAACCCGAAGAAAAAACGAAAGCCGGCGACACGAAAGGCCAAGCGTTGACGATTGTTCGCAGGCAAGCGCGCCGCTATGATCGGCTGCTCGACATTGCCGGAGGGCTTGCTAAGTGACGTCGCTGACTTTTCGCCGCCAGTTGACCATCGAGTGGGCGCATTGCGACCCGGCCGGCATCGTCTTCAATCCGCGCTTTTTCGAATTCTTCGACACCAATACCTGGCTGCTATTCGAAGAGGCGCTCGGCGTGAAGCCGCAGGAACTCGCGGCGACATACGGCATCTGGAGCATTCCGCTGGTCGACGCGCGCGCCAACTTTCTCAAACCGTCGAAATTCGGCGACGTAGTCGAGGTAACCTCGCGCGTGAGCGAATTCCGCCGCTCGAGTTTCAGCGTCGAACATCGCATTCTCAATCGAGGCGAAACCGCGGTCGAAGGCGAGGAAATCCGCGTCTGGGCCGCCCGTCACAAAACTGATCCGGACAAAATCGCAGCGTTGACGATCCCACCCGAAGTCATCGCCCGTTTCGACGCGGCGGCAGCCTAGGCGCGGCGCTCGCGCGCCGTTTACGTTACGGCTTTTCCTGCGTTTGCGGTAAATTAAACTCGCGTCAAAGCCGCCCGCCCGAGCACGCCACGCACAAGGGCTTCGCCTGACGGGGCCGTCGCAGCCGGCGGCCATGGTTTCCTGCGAATTTTCCGGAAAATCATGGGAAATGATTGGTGGGCGCTGTAGGGATCGAACCTACGACCCGCTGATTAAGAGTCAGCTGCTCTACCAACTGAGCTAAGCGCCCGGATTGCTGATGGCGAGGAGAACGCCCAAGCAAGCGCTGCCTTAGCAAAGGGTTTCCACCCTGTCCAGCCGCGCACAGCATCGCGCAAACCTTTGTTCTGCTGGCATTTTCGGGGCCTGGTACGGCCCCGGGCATGGCTTGCCGTCGGCAGCCCTTAGCAGCATGAGAAAAGCCGCCGGGGCGGTCCCGGCGGCCTCTCAGGCGGCGCCTCAAACGTCAGGGAGATCGCTTTGGCGCCGGCCTACTACGCTTCGCGGTGCGTGCGTTCCTTGTGCCGTTATTGCTGCGGCTTATTGCGGTGGTTTGCCGCCTTCCGGCGCCATCGGGCCATCGTTGCCGGGACCGCGATGGTCGCGAACGCCGGCCCCGCCATGGTGTTCGTGGCGACCGTGCCAGCCGCCGGCACGCGAACCGGCAAGCCGAGCCAGGACCATGAAGCGGTGCTTCTGGCCGTCGTCGAGGCTGGTGTAGAGCGGGCCCGCGGCATCAGCGAGTTTCTTCAATCCCGCGCCGCGTTCGGTCATCGCCTGCGCGCGCAGACCAAGGCGCTCGATCGGATCCTTCGGCTTGTCGGCGCTGGCGCGCGCGGCAAAGCGTTCCGAACGCTGCTTGGCAGCGTCGCGAAGGGCCGCTCCCACCGCCGGCCAGTTCTTTTCCTGCTCGGCGTTGAGCTGCAAGCCGGCATGAAGCGCGGCGATGCGTGCATCGCTAAACGCGGCCATGTCCTGCACGCTCGGCCGCCAGTGATCGGCACGCTCGCGCTTGCCGGGACCGTGCTGCGCATAGGCCAAAGTCGTTCCGGCAATCGCGAGAGCGGTCGTACCGGCTAAAACGGATTTCCACATCATTGCATTCCTCCAGTGGCATTTCTGATGCCACCGATAATGGAATGCGGCCGCGCTTTCGCAAGTTAAAGTTCTGACAGAGATTACGCCGCTGCAATCTTGATTTACGTTTGTTCAGGAATGCCTTCCAAAGTCTCCGTCAAAGCATTCCGAGCATTCGCGGCAGCCACAACGAGAGTTCCGGGATATATGTCACCAGCACCAGGAACACGAGCATGGTGAGCAGCCAAGGCAGGGTTGCTATCGTCAGCTCCGTGATGCCCATCTTGGCGATACCGGACGCAACATAGAGGTTCAGCCCGACCGGCGGGTGGCACATACCGATTTCCATGTTCACCGTCATCAGGATACCGAGGTGCACCGGGTGAATGCCGAGCGCGACTGCGATCGGGAACAGGATCGGCGCGGTAATCAGCACGATCGATGACGGCTCCATCACATTTCCGGCGACCAGCAACAGGATGTTCACGAACAGCAGGAACTCGACCCAGGAGATGCCGCTGCCGACAATCCAACTCGTCATAGCTTGCGGAATCTGCTCGCTGGTCATCAGGAACGAGAACAGCACCGCGTTGGTGATGATGTAGAGAATCATGGCGCTCATGCTGGCGGAGCTGAGCAAAACGCGCGGAACGTCGGAAAGCTTCATGTCCCGGTAGACGAACACCGCGATGACGAAGGCATAGACCGCGCTCATCGCGGCGGCTTCGGTCGGCGTGAAAATGCCGGCGTAGATGCCGCCCATCACGATGATGACGAGCAACAGTCCCCAGATGGAATCGCGGAACGCCTGAAGGGCTTCGGCCCAGGTTGCTTTCGGCATGCGCGGATAGTCGTTCTTCCACGCGCGGTAGAACGTGGTGAGACCCAGCATCGTCGCCAGCATGATGCCGGGAATGACGCCGGCCATGAACAATTGCCCGACCGAGGCAGACAGGACCCGCTTGCCTTCGGGGTCGATCGCCACGCTGCCGCCGGTCGCGACCGCGAATATGACCATTACGATCGAAGGCGGGATCAGAATGCCGAGCGCGCCCGACGTGGTGATGACACCGGCGCCGAAACGCTTGGGAAAGCCCTGCTTGACCATGGCCGGCATGATGATCGAGCCGATCGCGACCACGGTCGCGGGCGACGAACCCGACACCGCCGCGAACAGCGCGCACGCCATCACGCCGGCGAGGCCGAGACCGCCATACCAATGACCGACCATCGCCGTGGCAAACGCGATCATGCGCCGAGCCACGCCGCCATGGGTGAGAAAATTGCCGGCCAGGATGAAGAACGGGATCGCCATGATCTCAAAGCTGTCGATGCCGGAGAATAATTTCAGCGCGACCGCCTCAATCGGCACCTGCGTCATCGTATACATGAAGGTGAGCACAGTGAGCCCGAGCGCGATCGAGACCGGCATGCCGGTCAGCATCAGCGCGATCAGCAGGACGAAAATAAAGGCTGAGCTCATCAGGCCAGTTCCTTCGCCGCGGCGTCCGCGTCGACGCCCTCGACGTGGCCGGGATCGTAGTGCGGCAATTCGTCGGTCCACCAGAAAGACCAGAGGACCTGCAGGAAACGGAAGCACATGAGATAGGAGCCGAGCGGAATGCAGAGGTAGACGATCCAGCTCGGGATTTCCAAGTCGGGCGAGGTCTGATCCGTGGGATAGAGCCCGATGACGAAGCTGGCGCCCATGGTGCCGATGATGCCGGTAAACAGCGCGCCGCAGAACAGGCCGAACATCACCACCGGCTTGCGGTATGGCGGCTTTAGCTGGTTGACCAGTACGTCCACGCCGACATGGATACCGATACGCACGCCGTAAGCTGCGCCGAACTTCGCCACCCATATGATCATGTAGATACTCAATTCCTGTGCCCAGGAAATATGGAAACGGATCAGGTATGGGTACAGGAAGGAAACGCCGGTCCCGTAGCGGTGAACGACGGCAACGAATATCAAAAGTGTCGCGGCCGCCAGCAGCGACGCTATCAAAATCTCCTCGAGACGGTCGAGGATACGAAAAAACATAGCTATCCCCTCTGCTGCCTCAGCCAGCCGCCCCACCGCATTTAGCTGACTTTGCGCAACGCCCACTCGCGGACATTTAAAGAATGGCCGCGAATCCCCAGAACAGCGATGGGCCCTCGCGCGCGACCGCGAGAGGGCCCATCTTCTTGTTTTTTAGTTGGTGGCGCCCTGAGTTTCTTTCAGAACCTCGTCGATCAGCTTCTTGCCGACGCGCTTGGCGACGTCGGCATAGACCGGCTCCATGGCCTTGCGCATCGCCGCGGTTTGCGCCGCCGTCGGCGTGATGATCTGCGTCTTGCCGGCCTTCCGCATTTCCGCGAGTGCGCTGGAGTTTTCCGTCTCGGAGATGCCGTTTCCGTACTCCGTCGCATCTTTCATGGCTTTGGTCAGCTGAGTGCGAATGTCGGCGGGCAGACCGTCCCAGAACTTCTTGTTCGCAACGACGACGTATCCGATGTAGCCATGGTTGGTCAGCATCGTGTACTTCTGCACCTGGTCGAACTTCATGGTGTACATGTTGGACGGCGTGTTTTCCTGGCCGTCGACGACGCCGGTTTGCAGCGCCTGATAGACTTCCGAGAACGCCATCACCTGCGGGATTGCGCCGAGCTCGCGGAACTGCGCTTCCAGGACTTTCGACGACTGGATGCGGAATTTCAGTCCCTTGTAGTCAGCCGGCATATTGAGCGGCTTGTTGGCGCTCATTTCCTTGAAGCCGTTATCCCAGAACGCGAGACCGACCATGCCCTTCGATTCCGGCAGCTTGAGCATCCGCTGGCCGATCGGACCGTCGGTGACTTTGCGCAGCGCAGCCTTGTTGGGAATGATGTAGGGCAGATCGAATACTTCGTAGTCCTTGATCCCGATCGGGCCGAACTTCGAGTTCGACGGCGCCAGCATCTGCACGGCGCCGAGTTGCAACGCCTCGAGTTCTTCCTTGTCCTTGTACAGCGACGAGTTCGGATAGACCTCGATCTTCACTTTGCCGTTGGTGTATTTCTCGCCCAGTTCCTTGAATTTTTCGGCGGCCTTGCCTTTCGGCGTATTGGGCGCCACCACATGGCTGAATTTGATGACGATCGGGGCCTGGGCCTGACCGGCGCCGGGCGCCACAAAAATAGCGGCCGCTGCCGCCGCAAGAAGCCATTTACGCATTGCCGTATCCTCCCTTTAAACGTGTAAAACCGGCTTTTTTGTTGATTTTTCCGCCATTTAAGTTGGCAGCAAGCCGGCGTTACAACAGGTAGGCCTATTGCCACCATTGTCCGCGCCCAGCGTCAAGCTGAAAAGCTGACCCGCTGACGGTCAATTCAGCGCAGCCGCCGCGGCGCCCGGAAGCGTTCCTGCTCCGGCATCGGCCGGAGCAGGCTCTCGAACATGCAATATTGGAAGCACGCGCAGCCACGCGTCAGCCGGCATCCGTCGAATGGATGCGGTTGGCAACGCCCGGCACCCGGCCGGCTTTGCTGGTGAGCTTATTGAGCGCACCGAGGTAGGCTTTGGCCGAGGCCACCAGCGTGTCGGGATCAGCGCCCTTGGCGGTATAGGCGCGTCCCTGCTCCGACAACCGCACCGACACCTCGGCCTGCGCGTCGGTGCCCTCGGTCACCGCATGCACCTGGTAAAGCTCAAGCTTGGCCTCATGCGGCACCAGCGCGCGGATCGCGTTGAAGATGGCGTCTACCGGGCCGTTGCCGCTCGATTGCGTGGTGATGTGCTTGCCCTCGATGTCGAGCGTGAGCGTCGCCGATTGCGGGCCCATGGTGCCGGCGATCACGGTCAGGGAGATGATCTTGATCCGGTCATGCGCATGCGCGATTTCCTCGTCGACCAGCGCCTCGATGTCTTCGTCGTAGATTTGCTTCTTCTTGTCGGCCAGCGCTTTGAAGCGCACGAAGGCGTCCTGCAACTGGTTATCCGACAACTGGTAGCCGAGCTCTGCCAACTTGTGCACGAACGCATGACGTCCGGAATGCTTGCCCATGACCAGCGAGGTCTGTTTCACGCCCACCGTTTCCGGCGTCATGATCTCGTAGGTCTGCGCGTTCTTGAGCATGCCGTCCTGGTGGATGCCGCTTTCATGCGCAAAAGCATTCCGCCCGACGATGGCCTTGTTGTACTGCACCGGGAATGAGGTCACCGCCGAAACGAGCTTGGACGCGCGCGTCAGCATCGTCGAGTCGATGCCGGTGACGTAAGGCAACACGTCGTTGCGCACCTGCATCGCCATCACCACTTCTTCCAGCGCGGCGTTGCCGGCGCGCTCGCCAATGCCGTTGATGGTGCACTCGATCTGGCGCGCACCGCCTTTGACGCCGGCGAGCGAATTCGCCACCGCCATGCCGAGATCGTTATGACAATGGGTCGAGAACACCGCCTTGTCCGAATTCGGCACGCGTTCGCGCACCATCTGGAACAAGGCCATGTACTCTTCCGGCGTGGCGTAGCCGACGGTGTCGGGGATGTTGATCGTCGTCGCGCCGGCCTTGATGGCGGCTTCCACGCATCGGCACAAGAAATCGTGTTCGGTGCGGGTGCCATCCTCGGACGACCATTCGACGTCGTCGGTATGGCTGCGCGCGCGTGTGACCTGCGCGATCACCATCTCGTAGACCTCGTGCGGCTCCTTCTGGAGCTTCCATTTCATATGCACCGGCGAAGTCGACAGAAACGTATGGATACGATTGCGCTTTGCCGGCCTGATGGCTTCGGCGCAACGGTCGATATCCTTGGGCGAGGCGCGCGAGAGACCGCAGATCACCGAATTCTTGGCGCGCTTGGCGATTTCGTTGACGGCGGCGAAGTCGCCCTCCGAGGCGATCGGGAAACCGGCCTCGATGATGTCGACGCCCATGTCGTCGAGCAATTCGGCGACTTCGAGCTTCTCCTCATGCGTCATGGTGGCGCCGGGGCACTGCTCGCCGTCGCGCAAGGTCGTATCGAATATAACGACGCGGTCCTTGCCGGACTGGGTCTGGGTAGCCATTGGATTAGTCCTTCTCATCGGAATGCGCCGCATCTGGGCGCTTTTTGGGTGCTGTCTCTGCCGCTATCCCCCAAGTGCCCAGGCGCAAAGCGCCCAGCCGGCCCTTAGGGGCGGATAAGGAGAAGGAGCGTGCCCAGAATGAGAGTAGCCGATGGCAAGCCACCGGCGATGGCCTTGTTGGCCGCCGGTTCGATCGCGCAAATGATGTGGCGCGCCGACATTGGCTTTTCGATACCCTCGTTTCAACAGCCAGGTTCGCGGATTTCGGTAAAGCCCGCGTTAAGCCTGAGCCAGGAAGCCCCGCTTCTATCTGAAAGGAGGCCGTGGAATCAAGCACGGTTTAGGTCAGCAATACTGGCCAAATTCGTGCCTCACGGCTTTTCAGCCTTGAGCGCCTTGCGCGCCTTTTCCAACTCCGCGAGGGCTTCGCCCTCGACCTTCGGGTAATCGAGCTTGAGGTCTTCAAACGCCTGCACCAGCCCCGCCGCCACCGCCACGCGGGTGAACCATTTGTGGTCGGCCGGGATCACGTACCAGGGCGCTTCCGGCGTCGAGGTTTCACGGATCATGTCCTCATAGGCCGCCATATATTTCGGCCACAGCTTGCGCTCGGCCACATCGCCCATGGAGAACTTCCAGCGCTTGCCGGGCTCGTCGATACGATCGAGAAAGCGCTTGCGCTGTTCTTTTTTCGAGACGTTGAGAAAGAATTTCAAGATCAACGTGCCATTGCGGGCGAGATGGCGTTCGAAATTGCGAATGTCGTCGAAGCGCTTCTGCCAGATGTCCTTGCCGTTATCGGGCAGACGTTGGCGCTCCAGATATTCCGGATGCACGCGCACCGTCAGCACTTCCTCGTAGTGCGAGCGGTTAAAGATGCCAATGCGGCCGCGCTCCGGCAAAGCGCGGCCGATACGCCACAGGAAGTCGTGATCGAGCTCTTCCTCACTCGGCTGCTTGAAGCCGTGCACCTGCACGCCCTGCGGATTGATGCCGCTCATGACATGCTCGATCAGGCTGTCCTTGCCGGCGGCGTCCATCGCCTGCAACACGATCAGCACCGACCATTGATTGTTGGCCCAAAGCTGTTCCTGCAAGATCGACAGGCGCTTGATGCCTTCTTTCAGCAGATCCTTGGCATCGTCCTTGTCGATCGACAGGCCGCAGCATTCGGCCGGGTCGTGATCGGCGAGGCGAAACTGTTTCGGCTTGTCGATGCGGAAGCGGTTGGCGAGCTTGGCGAGTTTCATGGGCGCAGCCTATCCGCCGGCAAAGCGCTGCGCCAGAAAGGCGCGGATGAAAGAACGCATCATCGGATCGAAGTCGGCAGGCGTGCGCGCTATTGCAATGTCAGCCAGCTCCGGCTGCTTTTCGTGCGCCAAATGCTGGCGAATGCGCGCGCGCAGCGGCTCGGCCCCCAATGGCGAACGCAAGACCTTGATCGCGGCGATCAGTTCATTGTCGATGGCCAGCGTCCAGCCCGGCTCCGGTTCGAACTCGCCGGCGTCAAGGCCGGTCTCTTCGTTGAGTTCGCGCCGCAGGCTGAATTCGAAATCGACCTTGCCACCGGCGATATCGCTCGGGTCGGGCGTGCCAGAGGGAAAATAAATATGCCCGGCGTTGAAGGTGTGAGGACTCATGACGCCGAGCAGAAAAGCGCCATCGGCGGCCCGGATAGCGGCAGAGGCGAAGCAATCGTAAATGCCGGCGTCCGGCCGGCCCCAATCCTGCCAGGCGGCGAAGCTGGCATAATCGGCCTCCAGAAAATGGCCGCGCATGACGCCGCCGTCGATCGCATAGCGGTGCATCAGCAGCACGCGGCCGTTCCACAGTGCCGGATTTTCGCGTTGCCGCATGGCGAAATGGGCGTCGATCGCGGCGCGGCGTTCCCCCGCAAAAGCCCAGCGCTCCGGCGTGAAAGCCAGATCGAGACGTTCGATGGGGATAATGCGAGGTTCGCTCACGCGCCGATCCGTTTCGCCTCAAAGACTTGGCTCGGCGTGAGTATCTCATCTTGCGCGGCGACGATCTGGATTTCCGCGGAGCCCGCCTCGGCGGTCTTAGCGAGCACGCCGAATATCGCCGAGCCCGCGGCGGCCAGCGCCTCACCGATTTTGCCGAGCCGCAAATAATGCGCCGTGAACAAGGCCGCGACGGCGTCGCCCGCGCCGTTGGCAACCAGTTCAAGGCGCGGCGTGCGCAGCAGATATTGCGCGTCGTCGTCGCAGGCCAGCATGTCGATGGCGTCCTGCGGCGTTTCGTCGGTTCGCAGCGAGGTCACCAGCACGGTGCGCGGGCCCAGCTTGCGCAGGCTCTCGACGGCGACGAGCGCATCATTGAGCGTTTTGGATTGGGTGCCGGACAGATAATCCAGCTCGAAATGATTGGGCGTTATAATGTCGGCAACCGGCAGCGCCTTGTCTTTGAAGAATTCGACGATGCCCTTTTTGACGAAGACGCCCTTGCTGGCGTCGCCGATCACCGGGTCGCAGCAGTAGCGCGCGGATGGGTTGGCGCATTTCACCGTTGCCACGGCATCGAGAATGGCGGCGCCGATTTCGGGCGAGCCGATATAACCCGACAGCACGCCGTCGCACTCGCCCAGCACGTTGCGCGCATCGATGCCCTTGATGATGTCGCGGATCAACTGGGGCCCGAATACCTCGCCCTCGTAACTGTCATAGCCGGTATGGTTGGAAAACTGCACGGTATGGATCGGCCACACCTCCACGCCCATGCGCTGGAGCGGAAAGACGGCGGCCGAATTGCCGACATGGCCGTAAGCCACATGGGACTGGATGGAAATAAGGTTCATGACCGAAGGACAATAACAGAGACGGCGGAGAAGTTCCCCGCCGCCTCCCAACCGTTATGGAAAATACGGCGGCGTCAGTGGGTCTTGTTGGCCGCCTCGACAAACGTGTTGGTGTAGGTCTTCGACAGGTCGATATTGGCTTTCGCGACCGCCGGCGAGGACTGCGAGAACACCGCCAGCACGGCGGCGGCGCCCTTCGGGTCCATACGGCCGGTTTCCGAATACATCGGCAGCGTGTTCTTGAGGGCTGCTATATAAGCCGCCTTGTCCTTGCCGACGAACTCGGGCGGCATCTTGTCGGCGATTTCCTCCGGCGTGTGCGAGTGTATCCACTTGAGCGTGGCGAGGATCGCATTGGTCATGCCCTGCACTTCTTTCTGGTGCCCGGCGATCCAGTCGGCCTTGGTATAAAGCGCGCCACCCGGATATTCGCCGCCGAACACGGCCAGCGTATCCTTCTGCGAGCGCGTGTCGGACAGGATTTTCACGTCCTTGTTCCGGGTTTGCAGTTGCGTCACCGCCGGATCGAGCATGATGGCGGCGTCGATCTGGCCCTGCTCCATCGCCGCGATCGCCGAACCGCCGAGACCGACGCCGATGACACCGACCGAATTCGGATCGACGCCGTTCTTGCTCAGAATGTATTTGAGGAAGAAGTCCGTGGACGAGCCGGGCGCGCTGACGCCGACCTTCTTGCCGGCGAGGTCCTTGATCGAATTGATCTCGGACGAATGTTTCGGCGACACCACCAGCGCGAAGCCGGGGAAGCGGTCATAGACCACGAAGCTTTGCAGGTGCTGGCCCCTGGCGGCGAGATTGACGCAATGGTCGAAATAGCCCGACGCGACGTCGGCGCTGCCGCCGATCACGGCCTTGAGCGACTCCGAGCCGCCCTTGAACTGCACCACCTCGGTCTCGACGCCGGCCTTCTTGAACTCGCCGAGCGCCTCGGCCAGCATCGTCGGCAGGTAGCACAGGCACGATGCGCCGCCGACGGCGATCGTGACCTTGGTCTGGGCGAGCGCCAGGCCGCTGGACAGCAGCAAAGCCGCCGTTGTCGTGACCAGCCGCCGGATGATTGCGGACATGATTTCCTCCGTTGTGTTGCGAGGCCGTCGCGCGCGGCCAATTCGGGGCCAAGATAGGCCAGCGCGGCGGGGCTGAAAAGCCCACCGTACCCCTAGTCAGGCATAAGGCGGCACCTTATTGTCGGCTTCTCTAGAAAACAAAATCCGGGAGGTTACTCATGAATCGCGCTTTATTCGTTGCGTCCATCGCCGTGGCATTCGCCGTCGGCTGCGGCGCATCATGATACGTGCTGCCCGCGATGGCGGCGGAAAACATCACCGCCCAGGCCCTTCACATTCCTGATCTCAATGGCGACGCGCTGGGCCCCGCTTCGCCCACCGGCTTTCGTTCCAAAACGTTCATCACCGCCGACGGCATGACCCTTTCTGTCCAGGACGGCAACGTGCCGAGGCACAGGCATCCCAACACCAACGAGTTTCAGTACATCCTCGAGGGCACCGGGACTGTGTGGCTCGGCGACAAGGAAGTGCACGTCAAGCCGGGCGATCTGGTCGTCATTCCGAAGGGCACCCAGCACGCCGGCACCAAGCCGGACGGCCGCACCTTCAAGGCGATCGCGATCAAGACGCCGCCGCAGGGCCCGACCGATACCGTGATGATGCCCTAACGCGCCGGCACCGCGCTAACCCCGGGCTTCGGCCGCGACCGGCCGCCAGACCAGAAGGCGTCGTTCGACGACGGTTACCGCCATGTCGATGATCACGACAAAGGCGGCCAGAACGAACATGCCGGCAAAAACGCCGGCGACGTCGAACACGCCTTCGGCCTGCTGGATCAGGTAGCCGAGCCCCGCCGCGGAGCCGAGATATTCGCCCACCACTGCGCCCACCACGGCAAAGCCCACCGAGGTGTGCAGCGATGAAAACATCCAGGACAGTGCCGACGGCCAGTATACATGGCGCATCAATTGCCGCTCGTTCATGCCGAGCATTCGTGCATTGGCGAGCACGGTCGGCGAAACTTCCTTGACTCCCTGATAGACGTTGAAGAACACGATGAAGAAAACCAGCGTCACCCCAAGCGCGACTTTTGACCAGATGCCGAGGCCGAGCCAGAGCGTGAAGATCGGCGCCAGCACCACGCGCGGCAAGGCGTTCGCCATTTTCACATAAGGATCGAACACCGCGGCCGTGCGCGGCTGGCGTGCGAACCAGAAGCCGACCAGCACGCCACCGATCGAGCCGATGGCAAAGGCGAGCATGGCTTCGACCAGCGTGACGTAAAGGTGTTTCCAGATCACGCCGGTGGCGAACCATATGACAATCTGCTGGATCACTTCGACCGGAGTGGAAAAGAAAAACGGCGGCAGCAGCAGATACCCAAATACCGGGAACGTCGTGAACACATACCAGGCCGCGAGGAAGACGACCGCGACCAGAATTTGCACGGCAGTGAGTTTGATGCGAGTCACTGTACGCCCCCCGCCTGGGCGTAGCCCTTGATCACTTCGGCCTTGAGCATCTGCCAGATTTCACGATGAAGATCGTGAAAGGCGGGATCGAGTTTGACCTCGGCGATGTCGCGCGGACGTGGCAGCTTCACGCGCCAGTCGCCGATGATGCGCGCCGCCGGCCCCGCCGACATGATGACGACGCGGTCAGACAGCGCGATAGCTTCTTCCAGGTCGTGCGTGACGAACAGCACCGCCTTGCGGTCGGTGCTCCATAGATCGAGCAGCAAGTTGCCCATGATCTGGCGGGTCTGCGCGTCAAGCGGACCGAAGGGCTCGTCCATCAGCAATATCTTCGGATCGCGGATCAAGACCTGCGCGAGACCGACGCGTTTACGCTGGCCGCCCGACAGCATATGCGGATAACGGTCGCCGAAGGCGCCTAGGCCTACTCGCGTCAGCCACGCCTGTGCCCGCGCGCGCGCTTCGGCTTTTGGCGTGCCGGCGGTCTCCAAACCGATGGCGACGTTCTCCAGCGCGGTCTTCCACGGAAACAACGCGTCGGCTTGAAACAAGTAACCCGCTTGGCGGTTGAGGCCGCCGAGCGTTGCGCCAAAACTATCGGTAGAGCCGGAAGCGGGCGCGATCAACCCTGCGGCAATATTCAAAAGCGTGGATTTGCCGCAGCCGGTCGGGCCGACAATGGCGACGAACTCGCCGTCGGCGACGGTGAGCGTCGCCTGTTCGACCGCGCGATAAACGCCGCCGCCGGCCAGACGGAAGGCGACGTCGACGCCGTTGAGCGCGATAGCGGGCGCAATTGCTGCGGTTGCGATCATCGTGGAATAGGTCCCCTGCGGGCGGCAACCTAAAGGGATTTGGCGCGGACGGAAAGCTCACTCGCGTCACAGCGCGCCTCATCCTGAGAGCCCGCGTCAGCGGGCGTCAGCGCAAGTCGGCCTTGGAGGCAGCCTCATGGTTCGAGACGCCGTGCTTTGCACGGCTCTTCGCCATGAGGCTGAATGGGTTTCGTCCACCTGCCGCGCATGGCACATTGCCGCCATGACCCTCGATCCGCGCCTGTATGACGCCTGGGCCCACCTGCCCGACTATCTGGGCAACCATGTGCTGGTGAGCCTCACGGCCCTGGCGCTTGGGCTCGGCATCAGCCTGCCGCTGGCGATTGTCTCAATGCGGCGTCCGATGCTGCGCGGCGCGCTTCTTGGGATTGCGAGCGTGATACAGACCATTCCCGGCATTGCGTTGCTCGCGCTCTTTTATCCACTGCTGCTCGCACTGGCGGCCGCTTCCGACAATATTTTCGGCGCTAGTTTCTCCGCGCTCGGCTTTCTGCCCTCGGTCCTGGCGCTGGCGCTCTATTCGATGCTACCGGTGCTGCGCAATACGGTGACGGGCTTGAACGGCGTCGATCCGCGCCTGCGCGAAGCCGCCCGCATCGTCGGCATGACGCCGGCGCGTTCGCTGCGCGAGATTGAGTTGCCGCTGGCCATGCCGGTGATCATGGCCGGTATCCGCACCTCGGCGGTCTGGGTGATCGGCACCGCCACGCTGGCGACGCCTATCGGCCAGACCAGCCTGGGCAACTACATCTTTGCCGGTTTGCAGACGCAGAACTGGGTGTTCGTGATATTTGGCTGCGTTGCCGCCGCGGCGCTGGCGCTGCTGGTCGATTTCCTGCTGGCGCAGATGGAGCGCGGCGTGAGGCTGCGCAGCCGCGCGCGTATACTCGGCGGCGGGCTTGGGCTTTTGCTGGTGGTGCTGGCGGCACTGGCGCCGAGCTTCGGCGCGGTGCAGGGCACATATGTCGTCGGCACCAAAAGCTTCACCGAACAATATGTGCTGGGTGCGCTGATCCAACAGCGCCTCACCGCCCAAGGGCTTTCCTCGGAGCGGCGCGATGGCCTCGGCTCCGCAGTGCTGTTCAAGGCGCTCATCGCCGGCGATGTCGACGTCTATGTCGATTATTCTGGCACGATCTGGGCAAACTACATGAAGCACAGCGACGTCAAGCCGCGCGAAGTAGTGCTCGCCGATGTCGCGCAGTGGCTCAAGACGACATACGGCGTGCGCATGCTGGGCGGTCTCGGCTTCGAAAACGCCTATGCGCTGGCGATGCCGAGCAAACGCGCAGAAAGCCTCGGCATCAATTCGATCGCCGACCTCGCCGCCCATTCCGGACAGATGACTATCGGCGGCGACTACGAGTTCTTCGACCGGCCGGAATGGAAGGCGATCCGCGACGCTTACGGGCTGCGCTTCAAGGACCAGCGTTCGATGCAGCCGACCTTCATGTATCAGGCCGCGGTCAATGGCGATGTCGATGTAGTGGCTGCGTTTTCAAGCGATGGCCAGATCGCCAAATACGATCTGAAATTACTCGACGATCCCAAGCAGGCGATCCCACCTTATGACGCCGTGCTGCTGATCGGCCCGGGCCGCGCTGGCGACGCAAAGCTTGCCGCCGCGTTGAAGCCATTGATCGGCGCCATCCCGGTCGCCACCATGCAGGAGGCTAATTTGCGCGCTTCGTCCACGGGCGCTTCGCCGGGGGAAGTGGCGCGGTGGTTATGGAGGAAGATCGGCCCGCAGAAATAATTAGACTAAAATAGTCTTTTCGGTCGCCTATTTTTTCTTCATCGCTGCGATCACGCGAGGCAAAAGATAGGCCGCGACCTTCGCATGCGACTGCACTGTCAGATGATGCCCATCGGCTTGGTAGCCTGACCCACCACTGCGCATCGGGCCGATGAGCCGAATATACGGCACACCGATCGGTGTAGCGCCGTGCGAGCGAATGGCGCTCATGATCTTCGACCTATTCGCGCCGATATTCCCTTCGGCTATGCCGCGTTTCCGGTCATTGTCGCCACCAGTATCAAAAACGACAACACGGGTCCCTCTCGGGATGGATGCGGTTCGGCTCAAAACACCTGAACTTGTATCGCCATTTACCGCGTTGACGGTGACGGTCACGTCATAGCCCCTGGCCCGCAACATGCGTTCAAGCTGGGCCGGCCACGCCTGTGAGGTCCCGACACCCTTGCCGTTGGTGTTGCTGGCTCCAAGCGCAAAGATTTGGTTCGTTTGCGCCCGCGCCCCGCAGGCGAAAACAACCATAGCGCAGGCAACCAAAACAATAACGGCCGACGTTCGCCATTTGCGCAATGACCACCCGGCAGCCCCTTGCGCCATAATCGCATTCTCCGGTCGTAAAATGGTTGGCAACTTTGCTCGCTCAGATCGGCCCCAGGAACTGGGCGTAGAGACTGATACTAATTCTTCGTCTTGTCCACCATCGCGCGCTGCTTGATCCACGGCATCATTTCACGCAGCTTGGCGCCGACCTGTTCAATCGAATGCTCGGCGAGCTTGGCGCGCGTCGCCTTGAACGAGGTCTGGTTGACCTTGTTCTCCAGCATCCAGTCGCGCGTGAACTTTCCGGACTGGATGTCGTTCAGGACGCGCTTCATCTCGGCCTTGGTCTCCGGCGTAATGATGCGCGGGCCCGAGACATATTCGCCGTATTCGGCCGTGTTGGAGATCGAATAGTTCATGTTGGCGATGCCGCCTTCGTAGATCAGGTCGACGATCAATTTCACTTCGTGCAGGCACTCGAAATAGGCCATCTCCGGCGCATAGCCCGCTTCGCACAGCGTCTCATACCCGGCCTTGATCAGTTCGACCAGGCCGCCACACAAAACGGTCTGCTCGCCAAACAGATCGGTTTCGCATTCTTCCTTGAAGCTCGTCTCGATGATGCCGGCGCGGCCGCCGCCGATGGCGGAAGCATAAGACAGGCCGAGGTCGTGCGCGTTGCCGGAGGCATCCTTGTGGATCGCCACCAGACAGGGGACGCCGGCGCCGCGCTGATATTCCGAACGCACGGTGTGGCCGGGGCCCTTGGGCGCGATCATCAGCACGTCGAGATCGGCGCGCGGCTCGATCAGGTTGAAATGCACGTTGAGGCCGTGCGCGAACATCAGCGCGGCGCCTTCCTTCATGTTGCCGGCGAGGCTCTCGCGATAGATGTCGCCCTGCAATTCGTCGGGCGTCAGCATCATCATCACGTCGGCCCATTTGGCGGCTTCCGCCACTTCCATGACCTTGAATTTCTCGCCCTCGGCCTTCTTGATGCCCTGCGAACCTTTGCGCAGCGCGACCGCGACATCCTTGACGCCGCTATCGCGCATATTGAGCGCGTGGGCGTGGCCCTGGCTGCCATAGCCGATGACGGCGACTTTCTTGCCCTTGATCAAATTGAGGTCGGCGTCGCGATCGTAATAAACACGCATGTTACGAGGTCCTTAGGTTCGGCCAATTTTTGAGGTGGTTCAAGTGAGTGCGTTTCCGCGAAGCTTCTAGGTCGGCGCGGGGTTTCGGGCAAGCCCCCGGAAGGCATGCCCGCTTCCCGAACGGCTTAGCCTTACATGCCCTCCGGTCCGCGCGCGATTGCCGCGATGCCGGTGCGCGAGACCTCGACCAGCCCGAGCGGCAGCATCAGCGCCACGAACTGCTCGATCTTGTCGCTCTTGCCGGTAATCTCGAACACGAAGCTTTCGGTGGTGGCGTCGATGACGCGGGCGCGGAAGGCGTCGGCCAGCCGCAGCGCCTCGACCCGGTTGTCGCCTTTGCCTCTGACCTTCACCATCGCGAGTTCGCGCTCGATGGAATTGCCAGCAAGAGTCATATCGGTGACGCGGTGCACCGGCACCAGGCGGTCGAGCTGGTTCTTGATCTGCTCGATCACCATCGGCGTGCCGGTGGTGACGACGGTAATAAGCGACAGATGCTTGGCGTGCTCGGTCTCCGACACCGTCAGCGACTCGATATTGTAGCCGCGGCCGGCGAACAGGCCAATGACGCGGGCCAGCACGCCGGGCTCGTTGTCGACCAGCACGGAGAGCGTGTGCGTCACGTCGCGCTGCGCCGTCGGCGCCGCCGGATAATGCGAAGTGCTCGAAGGCAGCTTGGGATTTGCGTTCACGGGGTTCGATCCTTATCCACACTGTCATCGTCCGCGAAACGGACGATCCAGCAATTACGTCCATATCGGCCAAGCGCTGGATCCCCGCTTTCGCGGGGATGACAGGCTCAAGCTACACCAGCATCTTGCCTTCCTCGGTCACCGCGCTGTCGAGACTTTCAGCGGCGTCGCCGAGAATCATTTCGTTGTGCGCACGTCCCGAAGGGATCATCGGGAAGCAGTTTTCGTTCGGATCGACCACGCAGTCGAACAGCACCGGTTTGTCGACGCCGACCATTTCCTTGATGGCATGGTCGAGATCGCCCGGCTTTTCGCAGCGGATGCCGTAGGCGTGCATGGCCTCAGCCAGCTTGACGAAATCCGGCAGCGCTTCCGAATAGCTTTCCGAATAGCGCCCGCCATGCAGCAATTCCTGCCACTGGCGCACCATGCCCATGTACTTGTTGTTGAGGATGAAGACCTTGATCGGCAGCCGGTACTGCACCGCTGTCGATAATTCCTGCATCGTCATCTGCACGCTCGCCTCACCGGCGATATCGATGACCAGCGATTTCGGATGCGCGAGTTGCACGCCGACCGAGGCCGGCAAGCCGTAGCCCATGGTGCCGAGGCCGCCGGAGGTCATCCAGCGGTTCGGCTCCTGAAAGCCGTAGAACTGCGCCGCCCACATCTGATGCTGGCCGACTTCGGTGGTGATGTAGGTATCCTTGTCCTTGGTCTGCTCGTACAGCCGCTGAATCGCATATTGCGGCTTGATGACTTCATTCGACGCGCGATAGGCGAGCGACTTGCGGCCGCGCCATTTCTCGATCTGCTTCCACCAGTCGCTCAGCGCCTTCTTGTCGGCGTGCAGGCCTTGCGTGCGCCACAGCCGCACCATGTCTTCCAGCACGTGTGCGCAGTCGCCGACGATCGGGATGTCGGCATGCACGTTCTTGTTGATCGAAGACGCGTCGATGTCGACGTGGATCTTCTTCGAGCCGGGCGAGAAGGCGTCGATGCGGCCGGTGATGCGGTCATCGAAGCGCGCGCCGATGCAGACCATGACGTCGCAATCGTGCATCGCCATGTTGGCTTCCAGCGTGCCGTGCATGCCAAGCATGCCCATCCACTGCGGATCGGCGGCCGGATAGGCCCCTAACCCCATCAGCGTCGAGGTGATCGGGAAGCCGGTAAGCTTCACGAGTTCACGCAACAGCGCGCTGGCGTTGGTGCCGGAATTGATCACGCCGCCGCCGGTATAAAACAGCGGACGCTTGGCGCCCGCCATCAACTCGATGGCCGCCTTGATCTGCTCCATGTCGCCCTTGAGCCTGGGCTTGTAGCCGGTATGCGGGAAATCCTTCGGCTTGGAATAGACGCCCTTGGCGAACTGCACGTCTTTCGGAATGTCGATGACGACGGGGCCCGGCCGCCCGGTCGAGGCGATATGAAATGCTTCGTGCAGGATGCGCGGCAAGTCCTCGATGCGTTTCACGAGGTAATTGTGCTTGGTGCAGGGCCGCGTGATGCCGACGGTATCGGCTTCCTGGAATGCGTCGTTGCCGATCAGATGCGTCGGCACTTGGCCCGTGATGCAGACGAGCGGGATCGAATCCATCAGCGCGTCGGTCAGCCCGGTGACGGCATTGGTCGCGCCCGGTCCGGAAGTGACCAGCATGCAGCCAACCTTGCCGGTCGAGCGCGCATAGCCTTCCGCCGCATGCGCGGCGCCCTGCTCGTGCCGCACCAGAATGTGCTGCACTTCTTTCTGGGCGAACAGCGCGTCATAGATCGGCAGCACCGCGCCGCCCGGATAGCCGAACAGATGCTTGACGCCCTGATCGGCGAGCGCCTGGATCACCATTTCGGCGCCGGTCATTTCCCGTGTCATGTTCGTCATCCTTCGTCTCGATTGCACGCAATAAAAAAGGCCCGCGAAGGGCCATGTCCGGACACTCACCTGAGGAGCCTTTGCGGGCTACCTGGCCAGTGTCCGAACCTCACTTACGAGAGTAATAATATTGCGCATCATAACGTTTACTCGTACTTTCGTTGCGCGGTTTATAGGGGGGCCGCAAACCCCGGTCAAGCGTCTTTTACAAGCGTAGTCGCCCGCCTAGAGACCGGCAAGCTGGTTTTCGACGGCCTTTTGGGCTTCCCCGGGCGCGACAGCCAGCCAATCTTTCATCTGTCCACGAAACCAGGTGTGCTGGCGCTTGGCGTAGCGGCGCGTGTCCATGACGCTGCCCGCGGCCGCTTCGTCGAGGGAGAGTTCGCCCTTGAGATGACGGATTAGCCACGGCACGCCATGCGCCTTCATCGCCGGCAGCAACGGATCGAGTTGTCGCGCGGCCAGGGCGCTGACTTCATCGAGCGCACCGGCATCGAGCATGGCAGCGAAACGCGCCTCGATACGCGCCACCAGGTCCTTGCGCTCGGTCGCGATGAACACCTTGGCGGTGCAAGCGGGATCGAGCAAAGGCGGCAATCCTTCCTTATGCCAGTCGCTGAGCGAACGTCCGGTCGCCTGCACCACCTCTAGCGCGCGTGCGATGCGCGCGCGGTCGAGCGGCATCAGCCGCGCCGCCGTTACTGGATCGCGTTCGGTTAATTCGGCACAGAGCGCTTGCACGCCGTCGCGTTTCAGCCGCGAGCGCACCGCGTCGCGAATGTCGGCTGGAATTGCCGGCACCGCCGCCAAACCCGCGGTCAGCGCCTTGAAGTAAAGCCCGGTACCGCCGACGACAATCGGCAGACGCCCCTGCGCCGCAATCGCCGCCACCGCAGCGGCGGCGTCGGCCAGCCAGCGCCCGGTCGAATAGATCTCGCCGACGTCGACATGGCCATAAAGCAGATGCTGCGCGCGCGCTTCTTCCGCCGGCCTGGGCCGCGCGGTGATGATGCGCAGGTCGCGATAAACCTGCATGGAATCGGCATTGACGATCGTGCCATTCAACTTTTCCGCCAATGCCAGCGCCAGCGCCGACTTGCCGCTAGCGGTCGGACCGGCGATAAGCACCGCTTGTTTGGCGCTCGGCATTAAATGACCCAATCCCAGTCTCATATCGCCACGCTGATCGCAGCGCCCGGCCAACTTAGCGCGGAGGCTCTCGTCCGCGCTGCCGTCGCGCTGCCCGGCGCAACCAACCCATACTGGCTGGCCGAGGGCGCCGCCGCGGACATTCCCTTTAGCGCGACGGCGGGCGCGGACCAACGCGTTTTGGCGGAAACCTTGCGCGCCCACCTTGCCGCGACCGACGTCGTCGTGCAGCCGGCCACCAACCGCCGCAAGAAGTTGTTTCTCGCCGACATGGATTCCACCATGATCGGGCAGGAATGTATCGACGAACTGGCCGCTTTCGCCGGACTGAAGGCGCACGTGGCCGCAATTACCGAGCGCGCCATGCGCGGCGAGATCGAGTTCGAGCCGGCACTGCGCGAGCGCGTCGCTTTGCTCAAAGGCCTGCCGCTTTCGGTCATCGCCGAGGTGATGGACAAGCACATTAGCTTGACGCCGGGCGCACGCACGCTTATCGCCACCATGCGCGCAAATGGTGCACACACCTGTCTGGTGTCGGGTGGGTTCACATTATTCACCGACCGTATCGCCGCGATGATTGGGTTCGATGAAGCGCGCGCCAATGCACTCACCATCAATGGCGATAAATTGGCCGGACTGGTCGCCGAGCCGATCTTCGGACGCGCGAGCAAACGCAAAATCCTAGTCGAATTACGCGACCGGCTGAAACTTGACGCTGGCGATTCGATGGCTGTCGGCGATGGCGCCAACGACCTCGACATGATCCTGGAAGCCGGATTGGGCATCGCCTACCACGCCAAGCCGAAGGTCGCAGCGGCGGCTCCCGCGCGCATCGAGCATGGCGATCTGACGGCGCTGCTTTACGTTCAGGGATATAGGCGGGAGGAGTTTGTCGAGGAGTAGAATCTTTTCCCGGGCGCAACGCAATACGAAATAATGCGCTGCCGACCCGGGATCGTTTCGAGTTCAAAACTCGCAAAGGTCCCGGATCGGCGGTGCATCACTTCGTGCTGCACCGCGTCCGGGACAAAAGACAGCTACTGCAACCCGATCGCCACGAAGCTCGGATCGCCATCGGGCGATACGACCAAAAGCACCACCGCCTTCTTCCCGTCTTTCTTGAGCTGGTCGATGCGCTTTTGCAGGTCGGCGGCGTTCGACACCGGCTGCTGCTGCACTTCGGCGATCACCATGCCGGCCTGGAGATGTTTCTCCGCGGCTGGCGAGTTAGCCTCGACGCCGGTGATGAGCACGCCTTTCACTTTATCCTTGATCTTGTGCTTCTTGCGCAGTTCGGCATTCAGGTTGGCAAGGTCGAGGCCGAGCGCTTTCTTGACCGCCGATTTTTCTTCCGGCTGATCTTTTTTCGGCGTCAGCGCCGCCTGCTGCTCGCCCTCGTTGAGACGGCCGAGCTTGACCGTCTTCTTCTCTTCGTTGCCTTTGCGGATGATGATGACCTCGACATCCTTGCCGACCGCCGTCTCGGCGACAATCTTGGGCAGATCGCGCATTTCCTTGATGTCTTTGCCGTCGAACTTGACGACGACGTCGCCCGGCTCAATGCCGGCAGGCTTTGCCGGTCCCTTGTCGTCGATGCCGGCGATCAGCGCGCCGCGCGGCGGCTTGACGTTGAGACTGTCGGCGATTTCGTCGGTCACCTGCTGAATGCGCACGCCAAGCCAGCCACGGCGCACTTCCTTGAAGTCGCGCAACTGATCAATCACCGCCACCGCGGTCTTCGACGGTACCGCGAAGCCGATGCCGATCGAGCCGCCGGAGGGGGAAATGATCGCGGTGTTGACGCCGATCACCTCGCCGTCGAGATTGAACAGCGGGCCGCCCGAGTTGCCGCGATTGATCGCGGCGTCGGTTTGAATGTAATTGTCGTAAGGCCCGGAATTGATGTCGCGGTTACGCGCCGACACGATGCCGGCGGTTACGGTGCCACCGAGGCTGAACGGATTGCCGATCGCAATCACCCATTCGCCCAGCCGCAATTTATCGCTGTCGCCGAATTTTACGGACTTGAGCGGCTTGTCCGACTTGACCTTGAGCAAGGCGAGGTCGGTCTTCTTGTCGGTGCCGATCAGTTCGGCCTTGAGCGTGGTGCCGTCATTGAGGATCACGCTGACCTCATCGGCGTCGGCGATGACGTGATTATTGGTGACCACGAGGCCGGAGGAGTCGATGATGAAACCGGAGCCGAGTGAACTGACGCGGCGCGGGGTCGGCGAATTGCCGCCCGGTGCGCCGGGAGCCCCGCCCGGCCCGCGCCGGTTTTTGAAGAACTCCTCGAAAAACTCCTCGAAGGGCGAGCCCGGCGGCAGTTGCGGCACCGCGCCTTTGCTCATATCCACCGTCTGCTTGGTGGAAATGTTGACGACGGCGTCGATGACCTTTTCTGCCACGTCGGCAATACCGTCCGGACCGCGCGCCTGTGCCGGCCGCGCCATCAGCGGCCAAGCGATTGCAACGGCTGTCAAAATCGCCAGACCGGTACGGCTAGCGCGGGCGAATGAGACGGGGACGGATGCGCCCATGGGCGTCGGTTCTCCTGGATAATGCGTTAACGACAGTGCCGCTGACTTCGAGGCGATTCAAGGGCGTTTAAAGAGGCATTACCATCACGACAACGCGACGTTGCGGGCGTCATGAAAACCCATTCCCCTGTAAAAGCTAACTTTTGCCGACGTGGCGTCAGCCGCGCACCAGCCATACCAGGATAAGGCCAACCAAGGCCGACCCGATCCCGATCGCACGCAGCGAGGCATCGGGCGTTTCGAACACACTTTGCACCGCCCTTTTGGCCTGCGCCGGAAAGGCGGCAAAGACCAAGCCTTCGATCATAAACACCAGTCCGAGCGCGGCCAGAAAGTCGGTCATGCCGGCCGCGCGCTCCGTGAAGGTTTACCGGGCCGGCGTCGGCGTGGCCGGCACGGGAGTGGCCAGCTTACCCGACGGGTCGTTGAAGTAGCGGAAGAAATTGGTGTCGGGCTTGAGCAGCATCCGGGTGTCGCCGGCCTTGATGCTGGCTTCATAGGCCTGCATCGAACGGTAGAAGGCGAAAAAGTCCGGATCCTTGTTGAAGGCCGCCGCGAATATCTCGTTGCGGGTGGCGTCGCCTTCGCCGCGAATCTGCTCGGACTTGGACGTCGCGTTGGCGACCAACACGGTGACCTCGCGGTCAGCTCTAGCGCGGATTTCCTGCGCCTGCTGCTGACCTTGCGCGCGATACTCGGCGGCTTCGCGCTGACGCGCGGTTTGCATGCGCTGATAGACCGCCTGGCTGTTCTGCTCCGGCAGATCGGCGCGGCGGATACGCGCATCCACCACCTGAATGCCGTAGTTAGCCGCCTCCTGGTCGATCAGCCCGCGGATGCGCGCCATAAGGTTCGCGCGCTCGTCACGCACCACTTGGATGAAGGTCGCTTCGCCCAGCACGCGGCGTAGCGCGGAATTAAGCAGAATGTTGAGCTGCGAATCCGCAGCCGTCTTCGAGCCGAGCGTCTGGTAGAAGCGCAGCGGATCCTTGATGCGGTAACGCGCGAAGGCGTCAACCACCAACCGCTTCTGATCGGACGCAATCACTTCCTGCGCCTGCGCTTCCAGATCGAGAATGCGCTTGTCGATGGAGATCACGTTATCGACGAACGGCAACTTGACGTTCAGGCCCGGCTCGCTGACCACGCGCACTACCTTGCCCAGCCGTACCACCAGCGCCTGCTGGGTCTGGTAGACGGTGAACAGCGAGGAGTAGCCGATAATGAGCGCGACGGCGATGAGGACGGCGGCAACGCCGCCAATGAAATTCAGCCTCATGGCTTGGCTCCCGTCTGCGATTGCGATGCCGACGGAGCCGGCCGGTCGAGTTCTTTCAGCGGCAGGTAAGGCACCACGCCGCCCGCGCCTTCGCGGCCGGAATCCAAAATGATCTTGTCGGCGCCGCCGAGCACACGTTCCATCGTCTCGAGGTACATGCGCTCGCGCGTGACATCGGGCGCCTTCTTGTACTGCTCATAGATTTTAAGGAAGCGCGACGTTTCGCCGGTCGCCTGCGCGACGGTTTGCGATTTGTAAGCTTCGGCGGCTTGCGTAATTTGCGCCACCTTGCCGCGCGACTGCGGCACCACGCGGTTGGCGTAAGTCTGGCCTTCGTTGACCGCGCGGTCGAGGTCGATGCGCGCTGCCTGGACGTCGCGGAAGGCGTCGATCACCTGCTTGGGCGGATCGATCTTGAGCAACTGCACCTGCGTCACCAGAATGCCGGCGCCGTATTCGTCGAGCGTCTTCTGCATCAGGTCGTGCACCGCGGCTTCCGTGACCTGGCGCGCGCCGGTCAGGATCGGATCGATATCCGCGCGGCCGATCACCTCGCGCATGGCGCTTTCGGCCACCGCTTTGACGGTGCCTTCGGGATTTTGAATGTTGAACAGGTAATCGCCGACGCCATTCGGTTTCACCTTCCAGAACACGGCGAAATCGACATCGGCGATGTTCTCATCGCCCGTCAGTATCAGGCTTTCCTCCGGCACTTCGCGCGACACCGAGCGGCGGCCGTCCTCGACGGCCCGCATGCCGATGTCGATCTTGTTGATGCGTAGCGCCTTCGGCGTCAGTACGGTCTCGATCGGATAAGGCAAATGATAATTCAGGCCCGGCTGCACTTCGCGCACCTCTTTGCCGAAGCGCAGCACGACGCCGAGTTCTTCCTGTTCGACCCGGAAGAAGCCGGAAAAGCCCCACAGCACCACGGCGCCGAGCACCAGCAGGGCGACGCCCCTGCCGCCCATATTGCCGCCCGGCAGCACGCGCCGGAGCTTATCCTGGCCGCGCCGCAGCATTTCCTCCAGATCGGGCGGCTTCGGTCCGGACGACTGCGGGCCCGAGCCCCAGGGACCTTTGCCGCCGCCGCCTGAACCCCACGGTCCACCGCCGCCGCCTTGATTGCTCCATGGCATTGAAATCTCTCCCGGGCGCCTCGCCAATCCGGCCGGCTGGCCCTTAGTTGGGAGGGGTTATAGGGGACGCAAGGCCGCCTTACAACGCGCTGTCATGACGCGGCATTTGCCGCAACCACGGCTAAAAATCGGGCGCCGCCGGCTGCTGCCGGCATTAGCGCCTCACATACGTCGCCACCGTGAAGCTGGCGCTGTCGTCCGGCCCGGCAGCGTGTTCGGCGCACGCGACTTCACGCCACTCGGCCGGATCGATCGGCGGGAAGAAAGCGTCGCCGGAAGGGCTCGCATGAACATGGGTAATTTCGAGCCGGTCGGCTTTCGGCATCATTCGATCGAACACATCGCCGCCACCGATCACCATGATCTCATCGACGCCGCGCTTTTTCGCATCCTCACGCGCGTAGCCCATGGCGGCGTCCATGCTGTTGGCCAGAACACCGCCCGGAACGACCAGACCGAGATCTTTGGTTAAGACGATATTGGTGCGATCCTTGAGCGGTTTGCCGATCGATTCATAGGTCTTGCGCCCCATGACCACCGGTTTGTGGATGGTGAGCCGGCGGAAATGTTGCAGATCCGATTTCAATCGCCAAGGCAATTGGCCGTCGCGGCCGATGACATTGTTTTCGCCAATGGCGGCGACCAGAACGATTTTCATGGGCTTTGCCTCCTTGCGACCGGGGCGGCACGCTTCGTCTTTACCGGCTTTTCAGCCTGGCCGACGACGGCCATGATCGTCCATGCATTCAATACGGCCGAAATGAGAAACGCGATAAATGAAGCGGTGACGAGGTACATGCCCCAAACCGGCTGCTCCATAAGAAGCAATCCACCGAGAAGGCCGAGAAGATAGGCCGTTACATTGAGTACGCCGCGATAGATCGAATAATCGCCGCTGGCGCCTAGTTTTCTATTTTTCAGAAACGCTCGGTAGATGAATCTTAAGGGAAGTTGCAGACCTACCAGATTGATTACGGCCAGTTCGATGCCAAGGGCGGCGAGCGGTTGCGGCATGAGAATGAGTGTCGCTTCAACCAGCAGCGCAAGCAGATGCAACGTCATGTTGCGGGCGCGGATCCGGTGAACCGGATTGTTCATGATCTCTTGCAGATGCAACGAGGCGACGACGAACAGGAGGCCGATCAGGGCGGCCGCCGACGTGCCCAACATCACGTAAAGATCGCGCCACTGTTCCGGCTGAAATGCGCTTTCCAAGCTATTCTCCGTTAGCGTCCGCGCCGTGGCGGCGCGCGAAATCGTGGAGTGCCGCGCCGCTCAGGCGGCAGATTTTCCATTCGTCCATGACCTGCGTGCCGATCGACTTATAAAATGCAATCGACGGCGCATTCCAGTCGAGCACCGCCCATTCGAAACGCGCCAAATCTTCGTCGGCACAGCGCTGCGCCAGCCGCGCCATCAGCGCCTTGCCTATTCCCCGATGACGGTAGGCTTCCCGCACAAATAAGTCTTCGAGATAAATGCCGTGACGGCCGCGGAAGTGGAAAAGTTGTAAAACCAGACGGCGAAGCCGGCCGGCACACCGTCCCATTCGGCGATGTCGCAAAAGACGCGCGGTTCTTTACCGAAAAGCGCCGCCGCGATCATGTTCGGCGTCGCATCCATCTCGGACCCGAGCTTTTCGTATTCCGCCAGCTCACGCACCAGGTCGACAATCAGCGCGCTATCGGTTGGGCGAGCGTCTCGCACGACGACGCTCACACCGCCACCGCAGCCTTGATGTGCGGATGCGGATCGTAGCTATCGATGGTGAAATCCTCGTAGCGGAAGCCGAAGATATCAGTGACCGCCGGATTGATCTTGATGGTCGGCAGCGCTTTCGGCGCGCGCGACAGTTGCAGCTCGGCCTGTTCGATGTGATTCAAATAGAGATGCGCGTCGCCTAGCGTATGAATGAACTCGCCCGGCTTGTAACCCGTCACTTGCGCCACCATCAGCGTCAGCAGCGCATAAGACGCGATGTTGAACGGCACGCCAAGAAACACGTCGGCCGAGCGCTGATAGAGCTGGCACGACAGCTGGCCGTTGGCGACATAGAACTGAAACAGGCAATGGCACGGCGGCAGCGCCATCTTGTCGACATCGGCCGGGTTCCAGGCGGTGACGATCAGGCGGCGGGAATCCGGGTTGCGCTTGATCATCGCAATCACATTGGCGATCTGGTCGATGGTCTCACCGTCCTTGGCCGGCCATGAGCGCCATTGCTGGCCGTAGACCGGGCCGAGATCGCCGCGCTCATCGGCCCACTCGTCCCAGATGCGCACGCCGTGGTCGTTGAGATATTTGATGTTGGTGTCGCCAGCCAGGAACCAGAGCAGTTCGTGCACGATCGATTTGACGTGCAGCTTCTTGGTGGTGATGAGCGGAAAGCCATCGGCCAAGTCGAAGCGCATCTGATGACCGAACACTGAGCGCGTGCCGGTGCCGGTGCGGTCGCGCTTTTCCACGCCGCTCTTGAGAATAAGTTCGATCAGATCGAGGTATTGGCGCATTGGCTGTCCGATTTCCGAGTCGGAACATGGGCAGGATTACCAGTTCCGGCAACTGCGCGACGGCGGTTTATCAACGGCTGCGCAGGCGGCCTTTTCGGGCCGTTTTGGAACCCAATCGAGCCAAAATGCCTCATATGGCCGTTAACCGTAAAAGTTAAACGGTATTTAACAACCTTAACAACTTGTTAAATTGGGCCGCCGGCCCCCGGTCAACCGGCCACGTGTCACGGCGCGGGGTAGCCCGGTCATCGCAACGACAAAGGGCGCCCTCAAGTGACAGCGGGGACTTTGCTCAGCGGCCAAATACGTAGCGACGGTCTCGATCTGGCAGCGGCCGGATCCTGGACGGCCGAGCACGCGCGCGAGCTTGAGCCGCTGGTCGAGGCCGCCACCCGGGCGCAGGCACACGGACAAGCGGCCGTGCGCCGCATCGTTATCGACGTGGCCAAAGTCGACCGCCTCGACACATATGGCGCCTGGCTGATCGAGCGCACGCTGCGCATCTGGAAAAGTCGCGGCTGTGACACCCAACTGGTCGGCCTGCCCGACAACTACAGCAACTTGTTCAAGAAGGTGCGCGCCGGCGCGCACGTGCTGACGACGCAGCCGCGCCGCTCGAACTCAATCGCCGCCACGCTGGAAAGCGTCGGCCGCACCATGAGCGCGGTCGGCGCTGACGCCATCATGCTGACGCAAATGGCGGGCGCCTTGGTGGTCGCCTTCGCACGTGTCGTCGTCAATCCGTTCAAGTTCCGGCTCACCTCGATGGTCAACCACCTCGAACGCGTCGGCTGGAACGCGGTGCCGATCATTCTGCTCATCACCTTTCTGATCGGCGCCATTCTGGCCCAGCAGGGTATCTTCCACTTCCGTACCTTCGGTGCCGACATTTATGTCGTCGACATGGTCGGCGTGCTGGTGCTGCGCGAGGTCGGCGTACTGATCGTCTGCATCATGGTCGCCGGCCGCTCTGGCTCGGCCTATACCGCCGAACTCGGCTCGATGAAGATGCGCGAGGAAGTCGACGCGCTGCGCATCATGGGTTTCGATCCGGTCGAAGTGCTGATTCTGCCGCGCATTCTCGCGCTCATCATCACGGTGCCTATCCTCACCTTCCTCGGCGACATGGCGGCGATTTATGGTGGCGGCCTGGTGTCGTGGCTCTATGGCGGGATCGAGCCGACGGTGTTCATGTCGCGCCTGCAAGACTCGGTTTCGGTACAGACCTTCGCCGTCGGAATGATCAAGGCGCCTTTCATGGCAGTCGTGATCGGGCTGGTTGCCTGCGCCGAAGGCTTGCAGGTGAAAGGCTCGGCCGAGTCGCTCGGCGCCAAGACCACCGACTCGGTCGTCAAGGCGATCTTCCTGGTGATCGTGATGGACGGCGCCTTCGCCATCTTTTTTGCCGCGATCGGAATGTGATCATGGCAAACGGCGCAACCGACGCGGTCATTAAAGTCAAGAATCTGGTGGTGCATCTAGACAACCGCAATGTGCTCAACGGCGTTCATCTCGAACTGGTGCGCGGTGAAATTCTTGGCTTTGTCGGCGCCTCGGGCGCCGGCAAATCGGTGCTGACCCGAACCATCGTCGGCCTGTTGCCGAAGACCTCGGGCACCATCGAAGTGCTCGGCGTCGATCTGGACAAGGCCGACCACCGCCAGACGCAAGCCATCGACCGGCGCTGGGGCGTATTGTTCCAGCAGGGCGCGCTGTTTTCTTCGCTCAATGTCGGCAAGAACGTCGAATTCCCGATCCGCGAATACTTGCGGCTGTCGAACGAGCTCACCCAGGAAATGGCGATCGCCAAGCTCGAAATGGTTGGCCTCAAGCCGGACGTCTATCGCAATTACCCGTCCGAACTGTCCGGCGGCATGATCAAGCGCGTCGCCCTGGCGCGCGCGCTCGCGCTCGATCCAGAAATCCTGTTTCTCGACGAGCCGACCTCGGGGCTCGATCCGATCAGCGCCGGCGAATTCGACCAGCTCATCCTGACGTTGCAGGAGACGCTCGGCATTTCCGTCTTCATGGTGACGCACGATCTCGACAGCCTGCACCGCACCTGCGACCGCATCGCGGTCCTGGGCGAGGGCAAGATCATCGAAGCGGGAACGATGGACCAGATGCTGGCGTCGCAGCACCCGTGGTTGAAATCTTATTTCCACGGCGCGCGCGCGCACGACGATTGGCACGTGGCGGTCAAAGGGTAACGCGCCGGCACATACGAATAGTTGGCGCAGAGTTGGAGTTCTAGCGATGGAAGACAGGGCGAAATATGTATTGATCGGGCTGTTCACGTTCGCCGTTGTGGCGGCCGCGTTCGGTTTCATCTATTGGCTGCACAACACCAGCGGGTCGAAGGAAACGGCGAACTACCGCGTCATCTTCGACGGATCGGTTTCCGGCCTGCGCGTCGGCGGGCCGGTCATGTTCAACGGCATTCGCATCGGCCAGGTCACCGACATGGGGCTGACCGACGATCCCTCGCAGGTCGCCGCCGTCATCACGATCAACAAGGACACGCCGATACGCACCGACACGCGCGTGAGCCTCGAATATGCCGGCCTCACCGGCATCGCTTCGGTGTCGCTGCGCGGAAATAACTCCAAAGCGCCGGCTTTGGTCGGCAAAGCCGGCGTGCTGCCGACCTTGAGTGCCGATCCCAATTCCGGCACCGACATGTCAACCGCCGTGCGCGAAACACTTGGCCGCGCCGATGCGGTGATCGCGGAAAATCAGGAATCGCTGCGCAACACGATCAAGAACCTGGAGACCTTCACCGCGGCTTTGGCCCGCAACGGCGAAAAGATCGACAGACTGGTCGATAGCAGCATGCAGGCGGTCGGCTCGGTGAACGAGCTTGCCGTCAGCCTGAAGAAGGACACCAGCGAACTCGCCGCCAGCCTCGACAAGCGCACCGCCGAGATTACCGAGGGCGTCAACACGCTGACCGGAACCGCGACCAAGCATATCGAGATTGTCGGCAACGACATCCACCGTACCGTCGTTCATATCGACAAAGTTGCCGGCAATATCGACAAGTCGGTCAGCGACCTCGCCAAGAACCCGCAGCGCTTTATTTTCGGCGGCAGCAGCAAATAAGGCCGCTCTGCGCCGGGCTCGATTGCAGCCCGGTACGGATGAACCCGCGCTTCCTGGACGCAAAGGCCGCGTCTTGGACGCGCGTCTTGGGCGCGCGTCTTGGGCGCGCGTTTTTGACGCGTTCAAAATTCCAAGCGGGCCGAGCGCCGCATTTTCAACAGGCCAATTCGTGCGCCGCCTGATTTCCTGTGACAGTTTTGCGACAAAGGTGGTAGGGGCATTCGGTCATTAAAACCGGCCTTTGGCGTGGGGTCTCGTTGCCGAAAAGCGCGCTCGATAAAGACCTGAAAAAAGTCGTCAGTATCGAAAGCGCGACCTATGCGCGCTCGCGCTCACTGGCCACGCCGGGGTTATTGATCGTTTTCCTGATCGGGGCGCTGGTGCTGGCGAGCCTTTCCTCCGCCGGCGGGCCTCTCAGCAACTTCGTCTACATCGCGGCGCTGATCGCCGCCTATATGGCGCTCAATATCGGCGCCAATGATGTCGCCAATAACATGGGCCCGGCGGTCGGCAGCCGTGCACTCACCATGGCGGCCGCGCTCGCCATCGCCGCGGTCTGCGAAATCGCCGGCGCGATGATCGCCGGCGGTGACGTCGTCAACACCGTATCGAAGAACCTGCTGCACCCGGCCGAGGCATTGCACACCGTTCAGTTTATTTATGTGATGACCGCGGCGCTGTTGTCGGCGGCCTTGTGGATACATCTCGCTACTTTTCTCGGCGCGCCGGTCTCTACCACCCACGCCATTGTCGGCGGCGTGGTCGGCGCCGGCATGGCGTCTTCCGGGCTCGACGCGGTGCAATGGCGCGTCATCGGCGAAATCACCGCGAGCTGGGTGATCTCGCCGGTTATGGGCGGCATTATCGCCGCCATGCTGCTGGGCTTCATCAAGTGGAAAATCATCTATCGCGAGGACCGCGTCGCGGCGGCGCGCACCTGGGTGCCGGCGCTGGTGGCGCTGATGAGCGGCGTCTTCGCCATCTATCTGGTGACCACGGGCCTCCAGCATTTGTGGCAACCATCGACGCCAGTCGTACTGGCAGTCGGCGCTGCGTTTTTCGTGGCCAGCCTCTATGCCGCCCGCCCCTGGGTGCACCGGCGCTCGATCGGCATGGAAAACCGCCGCAAGCACATCGCCGGCCTGTTCACGCTCCCGCTCATCTTCGCCACCGGCCTGTTGTCCTTCGCGCATGGCGCCAACGATGTAGCCAACGCGGTCGGCCCGTTGGCCGCGATTGTCGCGGCGGCGCAAACCGGCGTCGCCGACGCCGACAAGGTGGCACTGCCGGTCTGGGTGCTGGCGATCGGTGCGGTCGGCATCGCGCTCGGGCTATCGCTGTTCGGCCCCGGGCTGATCCGCACCGTCGGCCAGAAGATCACCAAGATGGACACGATCCGCGCCTATTGCGTGGCGCTGGCGGCGGCGATCACCGTGCTGGTGGCTTCGACCCTGGGCCTGCCGGTGTCCTCAACCCATATCGCCATCGGCGCCGTCTTCGGCGTCGGCTATTTGCGCGAGTTCATCACCAATACCGGCGTGCCCAACCCGGCGGTGCGGCCGCGCCAGATTTTTCTTGAGCCGGCGCGCCTGAATGAAACGCCGGAACAGGCGCTGCTCAATTATCAGAAGCGCGAGAAGCGCAAGCTGGTGCGCCGCCAGCATGTGCTCGGCATCGCGGCAGCCTGGGTGGTGACGGTGCCGGCGGCGGCCGTGCTGGCTGGCGGACTTTACTGGCTGATGCGTTCTATCGCCGGATAGATTTCGCCGCGCACGCGCTGGGAAAGCCTCATCGCCATTTGCGCGATCTGCCCGTCCGATATCAGGCGCTTTGCTTCCGGCAGGATTGCCCAATGGCGGTGGCGGTGGCCCTTCTCCGCCCAATCGTCGAACTGACGCGTCACCCGCAGCGGATAGAGCTCGACCTCGATCATTTTGCGGCGGATCGCCAGGGTTTTGAAGGTGCGGTAGGTACCGAGGGGGCGCGGATCAATCTCGCCCTCAACGCCAGCCTCCTCCATCGCTTCCTGTGCGGCCACGTCCCACGGCTCGAGCCCCTCGATCGGATCGCCCTTGGGAAAAATCCAGCGGCCGGAGCCGCGCGAGGTGATCAGCAGGAACACTACTTCGCCCCGCACCACCGTATAGGGAACGGCGCCGGCCTGCCTCTTGGCGGCGTCGCTGCCGGCACGCAGCGCCAGCCGGTCACCGAAATCCTGTAAAAGCCCGCGCAAGACCAATGCCCCGCTCCGCTCGCTCGATTCGAATTGACGCAAGCATACGCGTCTTGCAACGGCGGGAATACGTCTTAACCTGCGGTGTAAGCGCTGCCGTCAGTAACGGTTCATGAGGAGGAAAATCGTGATGAGCAGCTTCGCCTTCGATCATCTTCTGCTCGCCCGCGTCTTGTTCACCTTAAACACCGCCGGCTGGGCGCTCGGCACCGTAATCGCCGACCTCAACAACACACATGCGACCAATCCGAAATGGACGCCACACGCGCGCTTTTATGTGGTCTGGCAGATCCTGAGTTACACCGGCTTTGGCCTGTTGGCGTTATTACTGATGTGGTGGCCGGGCCCGCTCGCGGCGGAACGCATCGTGCTGGGCGCGCTCATCAGCGTAATCGTGTTTGGCGCGTTTTACGCCGCGCTTTTGACCATGCCGGTCTATGGCGGACACGCCTATGACGACAACGGCTACCAGCCTTTCGACGCGCCGGTGCCGCTATTCGCGAAAAAGTGGGACGTCAACATCACCGTCTTTTCGGTTCAACTCGTGCTGCTGGCGGCCGGCGTCATCGCGCTCGCGGCATGACGAGCGAATACACTGATTTTATGCATATGGCGCCGAACTGCATCGTGACGGCGATGGCCATCGGCGTCGCGCTCATCGTCGCCGGCGCGGTCGAGAGCTAACGCGGCTACAGCCAGCCGGTAAGACCCAGCACGCCGCCGACGGCAAACAGCCAGAGCGGGTTGATGCGGGTGAAAGCCGCTACCGCGACGGTCGCCGCCGTCACCAGGCCGGCGGCCGCGGTCTTGTCGGCGGCGCGCGCCAGAACGAATGCGCTCGCCCCGATCAGGCCGAGCGAGACCGGCACCAGGCCCGCCTGCACCGCGATCCGCCAGGACGCGTGCTTGAAACGGTCCCAGGTGCGGGCGGCGAAAAACGCCACCAGACATGTCGGTCCGCACATCGCCACGGTCGCGACGCCGGCACCCGCAAATCCGGCCACGTGAAAACCGATCAGCGTGACGATGATGACGTTCGGCCCGGGAGACAATTGCGCCATGGCGAAACTGTCGGCAAATTGGCGGTCGTTCATCCAGTGCATTGCCTCGACCGCGATGCGATGCATTTCCGGAATGGCGGCATTGGCGCCGCCGACCGCGAAAAGCGACAGCAGCGCGAAATAGCCGAACAGCGTGATCAGCGGATTGTCGTTCATGGCTTGACCGGCCTGCCGATTTTAACCGCGGGAAAAAACCAGGCGAGCGCGACCGCCACCGGCGCCAGCACCGCGAATACATAAGGCAGCGGCCAGCGCATGATGGCGACGCCGATAAAAGCAAGAATCGCAACCGCCGCCGGCCAGCCCCACCGCTTTGCAAAAAGCGGCATCGCCATTTTGGCGGCCACCGCGATCAACAAACCGGCGGCGGCCGAGGTAATGCCGGTCAGGATGCGGCCGAGGATTTCCAGTTCGCCAAATTGCGCGTAAAGAATAGCCAGCACCGTCACGATGACAAGCGGCGGCCCCATCAGGCCAGCGAGCGCGACCGCGGCGCCAGCCGCGCCGCCAAAGCGCGAGCCGAATACCACCGAAAAGTTCACCACATTGGGTCCGGGCAGGAATTGCGCCAGCGCGAAGGCCTCGTTGAACTCCTCCGTGGTCATCCAGCGCTTCTGCTCGACGATCATGCGCCGCGCCCAAGGCAGCGCGCCGCCGAAGCCGGAGATCGACACCACGATGAAGGCGCGAAACAGCTCGGTGAGCGATGGGCGGTCCGGCGTGGCGGCGGCGACCGGAGACTCGGCGGCGTCTGACATGGTTTGAGAACTAGCCTGCCGGTGCGGGCGCGACTAGCGGGGGTGCGCGCGGTCAAGCGATGCAGGGCAAGCATGGCAGGCCGAACGTAAGAAGCCGGTTTTAGGGCATTTCCGGGCCTAAGCACTTTACCAGACGCAGGCACGCGGAATGCTATAGGCTGGTCTTGTTCGCGCCGTTTTTTCGCGTCCTGATGGCGCACCATTCATCCTGTTTGAAAGTGTCTATGCCGAGCACTGGCCTCACCGAAAATCCGCTGGCGGCCGAAAATGCCGGACTTCGAATTTTGCTGGCGCAGGCGGGTCTCGACGCGGCGCGGCTGCTGGCCGAGGCCGGCATCACGGCGATCGAAAACGAAACGGCCAAGCGGTTGCAACGGCTTCTGCTGGAAGAGTTGCACCACCGCGTCAAGAACTCGCTGGTGACCGTGATTGCCATTACCTCGCAAAGCCTGCGCAACGCCGACAGCCTCGAAGCCGGCAGCGCCGCGGTCGAACACAGGCTGTTTGCGCTCGGCGCGCACACGATCTCCTGCTGAAGTCGCAGATTGTCGGCGCCAGCCTGACCGATATTATTCGCGCCGCGGTCGAGCCCTTCGACGGCGGCCAGAATTCGAGATTCATCATTCACGACAATCCGATCACGGTCGGCGCCGCCGCCGTGCTGTCGCTCAGCATGTCTTTGAACGAACTGTGCACCAACGCCGTGAAGCACGGCGCGCTGTCGAACAAGGCCGGCCGCATCGTGATCGCCTCGTCGCTCGCCGGGTCGCCGCCACGCTTGACGCTGACCTGGACCGAAAGTGGTGGTCCCTCCGTCGCCGAACCGGGCCGGCGCAGCTTCGGCACGCGTCTGATCCGGCGCTTGGCCGAAGAACTGCACGGCACGGTCGACATGCGGTACGAGACGGGTGGCTTCGCCTACAAGCTCGAAATTCCGCAAGAAGTTCTGAAGGCTCCGACCGTGACGTGATCGGGCATCGGTGCGACGGCAAAAACGCCGCCGACCCGGGCTTGACCCACCGGGCCGTCCCCACCATCAATGGTGCACAAATCCTCGCCCTCCGGAGCGGCCAGCCTATGTTCGATTTCGACCGCGTCATTGACCGCCACGGCACGCACGCCACAAAGTGGGACAACATGGCCAAGCTCTCGGGCATCACCGCCCCCGACGGCATCGCCATGTGGGTGGCCGACATGGATTTCGCCGCGCCGCCGGGCGTAACGACGGCGTTAAAAGAGGAAGTCGAACGCGCCACCCACGGCTATTACGCCGACACCGGAAGCTGGTCCCAAGCACTGACCGAATGGCTCGCCAGACGCCATGCTTTGACCATTGATCCGGCCTGGGTTTCGCCGACCCCCGGCATTGTCTCCGGCTTGGGCTTGATTTTGCAGGCGGTGAGCGAGCCGGGCGACGAGGTGGTGCTGTTCGCGCCGGTCTATCACGCCTTCCGCCGCATCATCGTCGCCAATGACCGCAAGATACTCGACTGCAAACTCTTGGAGCGCGACGGCCGCTACGCCATGGACCTCGACGCCTTGCGCAAGCAACTCACGCCGCGCAGCAAGGTCGTGTTCTTGTGCAGCCCGCATAATCCCGGTGGCACGGTATGGACGCGCGAGGAGTTGCGCGCGCTGGCCACGCTATGCGCCGAACGCGACCTGATTTTGGTGTCGGATGAAATCCATTGCGACCTCGTCTTCAAGGGCCACAAGCACACGTCGACGCTCAGCGCCGCGCCGGAAATTGCCGACCGCCTGATCTCGGCCTTCGCCGCCACCAAGACTTTTAATCTTGCCGGCGCCCATGTCGGCGCGCTGGTCACCACCAATGCGGCTTTGAAAAAGAAAATCGACGCGCGCATCGGCGCCTGCGGTCTCTCCTCCTACAATCTGTTCGGCATGCTGGCGACCGAGGCAGCCTGGCGCAGCGGCGAACCCTGGCTCGACGCGCTCATTCCTTATCTGCAAGACAACCGCGACCTGTTCGATGCCCGTATCGAAGCGGCCGCGCCGGGCGCGCGCTCGATGAAACTCGACGCCACTTATCTCGCCTGGGTCGATTTCTCCGGCACCGGTCTTGCTCCGAGTGACGTCGCGGCGCGCGTTGCGAAGAACGCGCGTATCTTCGCCAGTCCCGGTTCGCAATTCGGGCCGGGCGGCGAAAGCTGGCTACGCTTCAACGTCGCGACGCCGCGCCCGGTGCTCGAAGAAGCGCTCGGCCGCCTGGAAGACGCCTTCGCCGATCTGCGCAGAGGCAAAAATACGTAAGCAGGAATTCTTGAAAGCGATGCAATGAAACGGCCCGTCGTCGGCATCATCGGCAGCATGCATCTGGTCGAGAACCGCTTCCCCGCCCAGCGCGTCGGCGAGCGCAATTTGCGCGCGGTCAAGGATGTTGTCGGCGCCTTACCTCTGGTCTTTGCCGGCTCGCCGGAAATCACCAACATCGACGCGCTGCTCGACGTCGTCGACGGTGTGCTGCTGACCGGCGCGCGCGCCAATGTCCACCCCGCCCGCTTCGGCGTTAAACCGCACGCGAGCTACGAGCCTTACGACGAACCACGCGACGCGCTGGCGATCGAACTCGTTAAAACCTGCGTCGAGCGTGGCGTGCCGTTGTTCGGCGTCTGCCGTGGCTTCCAGGAAATGGCGGTTACCTACGGCTCGACCCTACACCCGGAAATCCGCGAACTGCCCGGCCGCATGAACCACCGCATGCCGCGCCTGCCGAGCGGCGAAATTCATCCGGACCAGGCCGTCATTTATGGCGACCGCCACGACATCCACCTGATACCGGACGGCGTCTTCGCCAGGATTTTCGGCAGCCAGACCGTGCGGGTGAATTCACTGCACGGCCAGGGCATCCTCGCTCCGGGCAAGCGCGTCGTCGTCGAAGGCACGGCCGACGATGGCACCATCGAGGCGATCAGCATCGAAGGCGCCAAGGGGTTCGCACTCGGCGCGCAATGGCACGCCGAATACGACCCGCAGAATAACCCGGTTAACCGCGCGCTATTCGAAGCCTTCGGCGCGGCGGTGAAGGCGCACCGCCGCGCATAAGCGACGCCCCCGTTACTGAATCGACAGGTTGGCGGCTTTCACCACCTTCGACCATTTCTCGGTTTCGGCGGCGAGGAATTTGCCGAAATCCGCCGGCGAGCCGGCCACCGGAATGCCGCCGAGGTCCTTGAGCTTGGCCTTCATGGCCGGGTCTTGCAGCGCGGCGTTGATCTGCTTGTTCAGCACGTCGACGATTTCCTTCGGCGTTCCGTGCGGCACGCCGAATCCGAAAAACGCGCTCGCCTCGTAGCCCGGAACGGTTTCGGCGACGGTCGGCACATTCGGCAATTCCGGCGAACGCTTCAGTGTGGTGACACCGAGCGCACGCAATTTGCCTGCCTTGATGTGGCCGATCGACGACGGCAAATTGTCGAAAGTCACTTGCACCTGGCCGCCGAGCAGGTCGGTCAGCATCGGCGCCGAGCCTTTATACGGCACGTGCGTCAGCTTCAGCCCGGTCATCATCTTGAACAATTCACCCGACATATGGATCGAGGTGCCGTTGCCGGACGAAGCGACGTTGACCTTGTCCGGATTGGCTTTGGCATAGGCGATGAATTCCGCCACGGTGTTGGCCGGCACCTGCGGATTGACCTCCATCACGTTCGGCACTTCGATGACGTTGGCCACCGGATCGATGTCTTTGAGAAAATTGAAATTGAGTTTCTTATAGAGCGTGGCGTTGATGGTGTTGGCCGGATTGACCAGCAGCATGGTGTAGCCGTCGGGCGCAGCCTTAGCGACCAGTTCGGTGCCGATGTTGTTGCCAGCGCCTGAGCGGTTCTCGACGATGAATTGCTGGCCGAGTTTGGTGCTCAGCCAATTGCCGATCACGCGCGCCACGATGTCGGTCGAGCCGCCGGCCGGATAGCCGACAATGATGCGCACCGGGTGGGTCGGATAGTCGGCCGCGTTCGCTCCGCTTGCCACCGCTATCGAAAGGCCCGCGACCGTCGCAAGTATACCCGCCGCTAAAATGCGAAATCTTCCCATATCGTTCGCTCCCGAGAGGCTCCGGCGAGATGGCCGGCGCTCTGTTTGTTTGAATTGACGCTACGCGGCAAGAAGAAGCGCACGCAAGAGCGTGGCCCATTCGCTGCAACGGCACGCGTAATTACTTATGCGAACTATATACTAAATCTTGTCACGTGAAAGTGCCGCGCCGGGTTGCCCCGACGCGGCGTTTAATTCCAGCGCTACTGCGGCGGCGCGTTGGCCGGACCGCCATTGGGCGGCGGAAGGCCGCGATCGGCGGGACCGTCATGCGGTGGCGGCCCGTGCCGCGGATGCGGCGGATTCGGCGGGCCGAAGCCCTGCGCTTTGCCGTCGGCATGGACGACAAGCTGGGCATGCATGACGCCACGGTCGAAGCGTCCCTGCACGGTCACGGCTTCGCCCATATCGACGACATGGCCGCGGTCGCCTTGCGGTCCGGTATCGACGAGCGCCCGCCCGCTGTCATCCTGTACGATGAACTTGCTACCGAAGACTTCCGCCACGCTGCCTTTGACGGCCGCAGTCGTGTCCGGCTTCAACTGGCCAATGGCGCTCGGTTGCAACAGCATCACCGGATGCGGCTCCCAGCGATGCATCAGCCTTGCGCCGGCGATTCCACCGAAAGCGCCGAGTCCGAGCACGGCGACGAGGACACCGGTGCCGATAGCGTAGCGCGAGCGTGGCCGGCGCGGCGGCATCGAGGCGTGGGTATCCGGCGGTAGCGTTGTTTGGTCTGTCATAGTCATCTCCTTTATGGCTTCGATGACCGTGACCATAGACCCCGCCGCAAAACCGACCCTGAACCGAACGGTTCAGCTTGAGTTAAGCTTGGACCGCTAGGAACCGCCGATGAAAATTCTCCTGGTCGAGGACGACCACATGCTGGCAAATGAAATTGCCGCCGCCTTGCGCGCCGAGAATTTCGTCGTCGATGTCGCCGCCAATGGAGAGGACGGCCAGCATCTCGGCGATACCGAATTCTATGACGCGGCGGTGCTCGATCTCGGCTTGCCGGTAATACCCGGCGCGGCGGTGCTGCGTGCCTGGCGCAAGAACGGCAAACAGCTGCCGGTCCTCATTCTCACCGCGCGCGACGCCTGGACCGACAAGGTCGACGGCTTCAAGTCCGGCGCCGACGACTATCTCACCAAGCCATTTCGTGTCGAAGAATTGATCATGCGGTTGCGCGCGTTGGTGCGCCGCTCCGCCGGCTTTGCCGAGACCCGCATCGTTTGCGGTCCTCTCGCCTTTGCGGCACAAACAGGCGTGTTCGAACTGGATGGGCTGCCCCTCAAACTCACCGCGCTTGAATGGCGCGTGCTCGAGTGTCTGATTCTGCGTAACGGCACTGTGGTCGATCGCACGGAACTGACCGAAAAAGTATATGAAGGCGACGCCGGCACCGACTCCAATTCGCTTGAAGTGATCGTGGCGCGGCTGCGCCGCAAGATCGGCCGCGACATGATCCAGACCGTGCGTGGCCGCGGCTATTCGTTGACCGAGGGCGGCGCGTGATGTTGCGCAACGCTTCACTCGGCCGCCGACTGGTGCTTGGCGCAGCAGTATTCATCACCCTGGCCTTGATCGTCGCGGCCATGGTGATCGGCTTTATCCTGCACCGCTTCGTGCAGGGCCAGATCGACCAGCGGCTCGACAGTCAGATCGTGTTTTTGGCGTCGCAGCTTCGCGTCGAGGACGGCCGTCTCAGCCTGTTGGGCGGCGCCGATGGCCCGCCCTTCGACCGGCCGGGACGCGGCTGGTATTGGCAGATTACCGGGCCGTCCAATACGCTGCGGTCGCAGGCGCTCTCGGGCAACGATCTCGTCTTGCCCGACGTGCCGGCCCGGCCGCCGCGCCGCCCGCCGCCGCCGCGCGACGATTTTCGCGCCGGTCCACCGGCGGAGAATGCGCCGCGCCCCGCCGACGGCCCCGGTCCCGATCGCAAGCCCGTGCATTTCCGCATTGCGCATTTTACGGTCTCGGGTCTGCCGGTAACCATCGCCGCCTCTGCGCCGCGCGCGGCGGTCGCCGCACCGCTGCGCGGCGCCATGCTCACGCTCGGCGTTTCGCTGGCGGTGCTGGGCGTCGCGTTGGTGCTGGCCATGCTGTTACAGGTCCGGCTCGGCCTGCGCCCGCTCGAACGGCTGCGACAGACAATCGCCGATGTCCGTGCCGGCCGCATCGAGCGCTTGCCGGAAAATCAACCGCGCGAAATCCAGCCGCTGGTCAGCGAACTCAACGCCCTTCTGGCGCAGAACGCCGCCAATCTGGAACGTGCGCGCGCGCATGTTGCCAATCTGGCGCACGGCCTGAAGACGCCGCTGGCGACGCTTGCCATCGCTGTTTCCGATCGCAAGCGCGATTTGACGAACGAGGCTCGGCTCGCAGAATTGCAGGCGCTCGTTGCTTTGATGGAGCGGCGTATTCGCCATCATCTAGGCCGCGCCCGCAGCGCCGCGCTCAGCGGCCCGGTGCGCGCGCAGACCATGGTCGGCGTTCGGCTTGCCGACCTCGGAGAAGCGCTCGGCAAAATTCATGCGGGCAAGGCAATCGCGCTCACCATCGATGTCGCGCCGGCGCTGGCGGTTGCCTGCGAGCAGCAGGATTTCGATGAGATGGCCGGCAACCTCATGGAAAATGCCTTCAAATGGGCGTGCGGCACGGTGCGCGTCAGCGCCGCAGCCGATGGCAACAAAAAACTCATTCTGACCATTGAAGACGACGGCGCCGGCCTCCGTCCGGATCAGATCGCACAGGCGTTGCGCGCAGGCGCACGGCTCGATGAGAGCGAGCCCGGTTTCGGCTTCGGCCTGCCGATCGCCCGCGAACTGGCGGAGCTGTACGGCGGCGAATTAACGCTTAAACCGTCGAGTATCGGCGGTCTGTGCGCCGCGTTGCACCTACCGCTGGCCGTGGGATGACATCCGGGCCGGCGCATGCCAAAACTAGGAAAGAGTTCTTATAAAACGCCATCGACCCCCTTACCTTGTCAACCATTACCCCCTATATTCAGGGGTGCCGGGGCAACCCGGCTATGGCGATAAACGGACGTCGTAATAAACCTTTCGGACCCGGGGGCAGTACCCGGCGCCTCCACCAAAGCCCGCGATTGGGCTTAGCCGAAAACGGGCTTCGGCGGGGGCGAACTAGGATCGACGAGGGCGTAAAGGACGAACTTTTGCCCGGCATGGTTCCGCCGTTATCGGGCCAAATCGTAGTTGCAAACGACAACTATGCTCCGGTTGCTCAGGCCGCGTAAGCGGTTTGAAAAACCAAGACTAGAAGTCCTGGCGGGTTAAGCTCCGTCAGGCGGGGTTCGGAGGCACCTGGCAACAGAAGCCTCCACTTTCTTTCTCCCCCTTTTTCTTTTCTTTGGCGCCGATTATGACAGCGCGGACATCTCCTCCCAATCCACGTGATCTTGCTGCGCTTCTGCGCTAAAATCGCCGCCACTCCTCTTCCTAGTAGTCCCGGGACACGAATGGCCGACCAAATCCGCTACGATCTCCTGACCCAGCAGGCGCTGCGTGGCGTGGTGCGCCAGGTGCTCGCCGACGCCGCCAAAAAGGGTCTGCCGGGCGATCATCACTTCTACATCACGTTCGACACCCATGCCGACGGCGTGCGGCTGTCGGACCGGCTGCGGACGCAATATCCGGAAGAGATGACGATCATCCTGCAACACCAGTTCTGGGATCTGACCGTCAACGAGCAGGGCTTTGAGGTCGGCATGTCGTTCGGCGGCATTCCGGAAAAGCTGTTCATTCCCTTCGCCGCGATTTGCGGCTTCTTCGATCCGTCGGTGCAATTCGGCCTGCAATTCGAGGAGATCGTCGCCGGCGACGCCAAACCGGCGGCCGAGCCATCCGCCGGCAAGCCGCGCCTGCCAGTTGCCGCGGCGCCGGTCGCTTCGGTACCGGCGATAACACCCGCCGCGGCCGAGGCGGCGGCGGAACCGCCGAAGCCCGATAAGCCCGCCGGCGGCGGCGAAGTCGTGCGGCTCGACCGCTTCCGCAAAAAATAGCGACCCCGCGCGCGAGCTTTGTTCGCGCGGCGATTTGGCTTAGGTTCAAACGATGGCCAGCAAAACCCGCAGCGAAAGCGACGCCTTCGGGCCGCTCGACATTCCCGCCGACAAATTTTGGGGCGCGCAGACCGAGCGTTCGCTGCATAACTTCCGCATCGGCACCGAGAAGATGCCGATCGAGATCGTGCATGCGCTCGGCCTGATCAAGCATGCCGCCGCCGAGGTCAACCGCGATCTGGGTTCGCTCGACGCGCGCCGCGCCAAGGCGATCGTGGCGGTGGCGCAGGACATCGCGAACGGCAAGCTCGACGGACATTTTCCGCTGCTGGTCTGGCAGACCGGCTCCGGCACGCAGTCCAACATGAACGTCAACGAAGTGATTGCCAACATCACCAATGTCGCGCTCGGCGGCAAACTCGGCTCGAAAAAGCCGGTGCATCCGAACGATCACGTCAATATGAGTCAGTCCTCGAACGACTCGATCCCGACTGCGATGCATATCGCGGCGGCCATGCGCATCGAGGCGCATCTGTTGCCGGCGCTGAACAGATTGCACAAGGCGCTCGACAGGAAGGCGAAGGAATTCGCCAAAATCGTCAAGATCGGGCGCACGCATACAATGGACGCAACGCCTGTTACGTTAGGCCAGGAATTTTCCGGTTACGCGAGCCAAGTCAAATCTTCGATCGCGCGGCTCAAGCTCGCGCAACGCGAACTGTTTCCGCTGGCGCAAGGCGGCACCGCGGTCGGCACCGGGCTCAATTCAAAACCAAAATTCGCCAAGGCTTTCGCCAAGCGCATCGCGGCGCTGACCAAGCTGCCGTTTACCAGCGCGCCTAACAAATTCGAGCACATGGCCGGACACGACGCTTACGTGTTCGCGCATGGCGCCATCAACGCCGCCGCCACCGCCCTGTTCAAGATCGCCAACGACATTCGTTTTCTCGGCTCCGGCCCGCGCTCCGGTTTGGGCGAGTTGATTTTGCCGTCGAACGAACTCGGGTCTTCGATCATGCCGGGCAAGACCAATCCGACGCAAAGCGAGGCCTTGACGATGGTTTGTGCGCAGGTGTTCGGCAACAACACGACAATAACGGTTGCCGGCAGTCAGGGCCATTTCGAGCTCAACGTCTATAAGCCGGTGCTGGCTTACGCCATGCTGCAATCGATCGGGCTTCTGGGCGACGCGGCGAATTCCTTCACCGACCATTGCGTCGTTGGTATTGTACCGGACATAGAGCGCATCGCCGAACTGATGCAGCGCTCGCTCATGCTGGTGACCGCGCTGTCGCCCAAGATCGGCTACGACAAGGCGGCGCAGGTCGCCAAGGCCGCGCATGCCAACGGCACCACCTTGCGCGAGGAAGCGGTCCGGCTGGGCTTTGTCTCGGGCGCTGAATTTGATGATCTCGTCCGCCCCGACCAAATGACCCGCCCCCGCTAATCGCGGGTCGAACCGGCGGCCGAGACAGTTGCCCAAAACGAGTTTACCGAAAATATTCGTCAACGATATTCGTGGACTGGAATGTATTGGTCCGCCTATTTTATGCGTATCCGGATACTAATTTACTGATTTTTCCTGTTTTATTAGCGGTGAGCGTCTGGGTCTTTCGATGAAATCCATTCGATCCAAAGTAATGCTTTACGAATAGACAAATATATATTGACGAATATATGGAT
>DASRLA010000015.1:0-2139 GCA_035648715.1 Pseudolabrys sp. | reverse complement strand
TGCCGCGCAGCAGCGTGGCGTAGTGACCCGACATCGGCGCCACGATCAGCAATTTCGGTTGCGGCCGGCGCGGCGTATTTTTGATGGCGCGCTCGAAATGCAGCAGCCGGCAGAACGGCCGCTCCCAAATCGGCTTGATCGCGATTGGCACGCGCTCGCCACCGACCAGAGTCGAGTCGATCATCCATTCCGGCTGGCCGTAGCGGCGCGTCGTGCGCTCGAATAATTCGGCAGCGGCCGCGACCGATTTACCGTAGGTGGTGTGCGCGAAGGGATTGGCCGGGTTCTTGAAGAACAGCTTGGTGGCATCGGCCATGGCGCGTGCAGGATTGAGCGAAGCCTGGCCCATCTCGTAGAGCCAATACATCGGTGTCGAGAGCAAAATGCCGTTGCCGCCGGGCAGCGTGGCCGCCCCGTCAAACTCTCCGATCGGCATAGGCTCAGTCCCCAGACTTTGCTGCGTTGCGGAAGGGTGTCGTTTTTCATTCATCGGGTCAACCTAGAGATAAGTCCTTGGCGCCCGGTTTACACCCCGCTGCCTGCCTATAAACCATTAAAAATGCGTGGTTTTTAGACTTATTCACCGCCCTGCAACAGCGAGCCTTGCACGCGGGCGCTCTGCAATAGCTTGAGGAAGGCGATCGACGCACCTGCGAACAACACAATGTTGAACGCAAAGGCCTCGAGCATGAGGTCGGCGCGGAACACATGGTCGATCAGCAGCGCACGCATGCCCTCGAACACATAAGTCGGCGGCAGCGACCACGACACGTATTGCAACCAATGCGGCAAGACCGTCACCGGATAGTAGACGCAAGTGAGGGGCAGAAATAAAAACATGATGGTCCAGGCCATGCTCTCGGCGCCCATGCCGTTGCGCAACAGGAGGCCTGCGACGAAAATTCCGATCGCCCAACTGGTCAGCATCAGATTGCAGAAGAATGCGACGAGCGGGAAACCGAGCGACCAAAAATTGAACCCGAAAAACGCCAGCGCCAGCAGCGTCACCGGGATCATGCCGATCAGCAGGCGCACGATGCTCATGATCATCAGCGCTGCAATGAACTCTACCGGGCGCAACGGCGACATCATCAGGTTGCCTAGATTGCGCGACCACATTTCCTCAAGAAACGAAATCGAGAATCCGAGTTGGCCGCGAAACAGGATGTCCCACAACAATACCGCGCCGATGAAGATGCCGGCTGTGCGGACCAACGGGCCGCCGTTCTGCGACACGTAAAGCTGCAGAAAGCCCCACATCAGCATTTGCACGGTCGGCCAATAGACCAGATCGAGCACGCGCGGCCAGGACGAGCGCAGCAGATACCAGTAGCGCCGCACCATGGCGGCGACACGGTTGATGGAGAATTCGACTCCCGTGTCGCTCATTGCGCCGCCTCGCGATCTTGTCCTTGTCCGCGCGCCACATCGAGAAACACCTGCTCCAGCGTCTCGCGCCCATAACGATTAAGCAGGCGCGCCGGCGTGTCGTCGTCCTCGATGCGGCCGGTCTTCATGATGATGACGCGCTCGCATAACCGCTCGACCTCATTCATATTGTGCGAGGCGAGCAAGATCGTTGCGCCATGCGTGATGCGATAATTGTCGAGCCGGGAGCGCACCCAGTCGGCGGTGTCGGGATCGAGCGAGGCGGTCGGCTCATCGAGCAGCAGGATTTCCGGACGATTGAGCAGCGCCTTGGCGAGCGAAACGCGGGTTTTCTGCCCGGCTGATAATTTTCCGGTCTGGCGGTCGAGAAATTCGGTGAGGTCGAGATCGGCGGCCAAGCTGGCGATGCGCTCGCCAATATCGCCGACCGCGTACAGCTGCGCGAACACCGAAAGATTTTGCCGCACCGTGAGCCGCAGCGGCATGGCCACGTAGGGGCTCTCAAAATTCATCCGGTGCAGTACGCGGTAACGCTGCTGCGGCATTTGCGCGCCCAAGACACTGATCGTGCCGGAAGTCGGCTGCACCAGGCCCATGATCATGGCGATCGTGGTGGTTTTGCCGGCGCCATTGCCGCCGAGCAGCCCGGTCATCGAGCCGGGCGTCAGGCGAAACGAAATGCCGGCGACCGCCGCCACGGACTTGTAATGCTTGACCAGGTTGTCGGCCGCGACGGCCGGTATGTTTTGT
>DASRLA010000014.1:0-101454 GCA_035648715.1 Pseudolabrys sp. | reverse complement strand
CAATAGGCCATCCGCGAAGGGAAAGAAGGCGTCGGAGGCGACCACCGAGCCTTTGGTCAAAGGCGCTGACAGCTTCAATTCTTTTGCAGCATCCTCGGCTTTGCGCGCTGCGATGCGCGCGGCGTCGACCCGGCTCATCTGCCCCGCGCCGATGCCGACGGTCGCCAAATCCTTGGCATAGACGATGGTGTTCGACTTCACGTGCTTGGCAACGCGGAAGGCGAAGCGCAAGTCATTCAACTCGGCCCCGCTCGGCGCGCGCTTGGTAACGACTTTGAAGTCCATGTCGTCGGCCACCGCGTTGTCGCGCGATTGCACGAGCAACCCGCCGGCCACCGATTTCACCGTCAGCCCCGTGGCGCGCGGATCGGCCGGGCCGCCGGCCAGCAACAGCCGCAGATTTTTCTTCGCGGCCACGATGGCGATAGCTTCCTCGCTGGCATCGGGCGCAATGATCACCTCGGTGAAAATCTCGGTGATGGCGCGCGCGGCATCGGCATCGAGCGAGCGGTTGAAAGCGACGATACCGCCGAAAGCCGACGTCGAGTCGCAAGCAAGCGCTTTCCGGTACGCGTCGAGCAAACTCCCGCCTTCCGCAACGCCGCACGGATTGGCGTGCTTGACGATCACGCAGGCAGCGGTACGCGAAGGCTCGAACTCGGCGATGCACTCGTAAGCGGCGTCGGTGTCGTTGATGTTGTTGTAGGACAGCTCCTTGCCCTGCACCTGGCGCGCACTGGCGACGCCCGGCCGGTTGCCCGGCGCTTTATAAAAGGCAGCGGTCTGGTGCGGGTTCTCACCATAGCGTAGCGATTGAATGAGCTTGCCGCCAAAGGCGCGGTAATCGGGCGCATTGTCTTTCAGCGTCTCGGCAAACCAGTTCGAAATCGCGGCGTCGTAGGCGGCGGTGCGCGCGTATGCTTTCGCTGCCAACTTCTGGCGCAGTTCGAGCGAGGTCATGCCGGCGTGCATGGTCATCTCTTCCAGCACTCTGGCGTAATCTTCCGGATCGACCACCACCGTCACGTCGTCGTGGTTCTTGGCTGCGGCACGGATCATCGCCGGGCCGCCGATATCGATGTTCTCGATGCAGGCGTCATAGCCGGCGCCACGCGCGACGGTTTCTTCAAACGGATAAAGATTTACCACCAAAAGATCGATCGGCTTGATGCCGTGCTTGTGCATGGCATCGGCATGTTCCTTGTTGGCGCGGATCGCCAGCAGTCCGCCATGCACGTTCGGATGCAGTGTCTTGACGCGCCCATCCATCATTTCGGGAAAGCCGGTCAAGTCGGCAACGTCCCTCACCGTAAGACCAGCGTCTTTCAGCGCCTTGGCGGTACCGCCGGTGGAAACGAGATCGACGCCAAGCCCGGCCAGTTCGCGCGCAAAGCCGAGCAATCCGGATTTGTCGGACACCGACAGCAATGCGCGGGTGATACGGCGCGGGTGCGTGGTCATGCACTCTTAATGTCGCCCGCCGTCTCCGCCCGCAAGGGGAAAGGAGCAATAATCACAGCGGCAATTCCGGCTCGTCCATGCGCTCGGGCTTGGCGCCGGGCGTTACCGGCGGCGTATGGCGGAAGCTCCAGAGCACTTTCGGCATTTTGCGCGCCTGGCCGTAAATGACGATCTGCACGGCACGGCGCGGCCCGTCGGCGCCGGCGAGATAGACGCTTTCCTCGACATGCACCGGTTCGCCCTGGGTGGCGAAAGTCCACACTTCCTTGTCGGGGAGCAGCAGAATGACGCCGCGACCTTCCGACAGCCGGTTGGCCTTGACCGACGGATGCAGGTGAAAGCGGATGGCATATTCGTCGGGCGCCCGCCGCGCCAGGCCGCCGGCCGCGGCGAAGCTGTCCTCGCCGTCAACAGTGGCGCCATCGGCGGCAAAGCGCAGCTTGCGGCTGTGCAGCACGCCGTAATCCTTGGCATAGCCGTCATGGGTGGCGAGCAAGCTGAAACCTTCGCTGTCGCCGCGCTCGACCGTCACCTTGCGCGGGCCGCCGACGATCGGCGCGCCGGCGAGGAGGCGGCGCATTGGCCCGGATTCGAGGAAGTGGCAGGACGAGCGGTCGTTGAACGTGACGGTGGAATGCGCGGCGGTGGCGCGCGCGACCTGGCGCCAGTTTTCCTTGTTCATTTCCGGCAAGCCGCAATTGATCACCAGCCGGTGTTGCTTCCACGACATCTCAAACGACAGGCAGCCGGCATGCGCTTCCTGGCTGACCGAGACCGGCGGCGGCCGCCCGGTATCCATCAGCAACACGGTTTGCCCCGCCTCGACGCGCTGATAGCCGGAATGCGGCGCGTTCGAAACCGGCGCGCCACGCGCGTCGTCATAAGCGAGCACGGTCGCGAGCAGGTCGACCGGCGTCGGACCCATGCCGTTAAACTGCGCGAAATTGCCGTCGGGGTGGCGGAAGAAACGCAGCATCGGCATCATACGGTCGATGGCGTTATTGAGCGACTGCGGCGGCTGCAAATTGCGCGCGGAGAATAGCTGTCGTAGCGGCAGCAGATCGACCAGCAATTCTATCAGAACGCCGGGATTGCGGCTGACATGGCCGCCGTCCGGGAGAATTTGTCCGCGCAGTTCTTCGATCAGGCGGCGCGTGGTCGGACGCAATTGGCCGGACAGGCCTTGCAGACAAAGCGAGGCGAAGGTGAGCGCGATCAAAGCTTGTAGGCGCGGCAGGCCGTCGCGGCATTCGCCGAGATTGCGGCGCAGATAGCGGATCTGGCGCGACAGGCTGCGCAGGAAGCGGCGATAGAATCGTGCGTCGGCGTCTTGCAGGATGAATGGCGAATGGCTGAGCCAACTGATGATCCGGCGCGACATGATCTCCGGTTTCCAGCCGGTGGCGTGCCAACTGCCTTGGACGTTGATCCAGTCGTCGATCAGCGAGCGTGCGTTTGCGCGCGTAATCGCCGAATCGGCGGCGCGCAAATGGCGCAGCCACGAGTAGCCGAGCAAGATAGCGGCCCAGTCGTCCGAGGGCGGCGTCATCTCGAAGGGCGAGCGGCGGTCGCAGATGACCACCTTGCCGGCGAAGGCGAAGCGGCCTGAATAGATTTCGGCGGCGCGGGTGGCATCGGCGGTGCGCAAATCCTGCGGCGCGATCACCAGCCGGTCGGTCGAGGTCGAGCCAAAGCGCCAACGCATCAGCGGATGCGTGTTCAGTCCGCCGACAAAGCCGCGCAACGCCCGCCGGGCGATCAGCGCGGAAAGCCTGGCTCGCTCGGCGACGGAAACCCGCGTCATTGAGCAGTCCACCCCCGGTGGCGCGGCCCGATTCCCGCGCACAATCTGTAAGATAGCGAAGGGCCGGGGCACGGCAATACGCCGGCCAGTCCTTGGCGATTCGCGCCATTTTAGCCGATTTATCCCACTTGCCGGACGAGCCTTGCGGCATAGAAACCGTCGAGGCCGCCCCAATGCGGGTCCGAATCGGGGAGATAAGATGGCAGCGTGCGCAGCGCGGCTTCGTCCTTAAGAAATTCGGCATGGCCGAAAACTTCTTCTGCGGTGATGGGTGAACGCGTCACGCGTTTGTCGCGCGCCAGCAGCGCAGCGATCTGCTCCTCGCCTTCCTCCGGCTCCAGCGAACAGACGCAATAAACGAGCATGCCGCCCGGCTTGGTGAATTCGACGGCGCGGTCGAGCAGGCGCTGCTGCAACGAGGTGAGCATGGCGAGATCGGCTTCCGATTTTAGCCAGGGCACATCGGGGTGGCGGCGGATGGTGCCGGTCGACATGCAAGGCGCGTCGAGCAACACGGCGTCGAATTGCGCTTCCGGTTTCCATTCGAGCGCGTCGGCGGCGACCGTTTCGACCTTCAACGCCAGCCGCGTGAAATTCTCGCGCAGCCGCGCCAGCCGCGCCGGCGAGCGATCGACCGCGGTGACATGCGCGCCGGCATTGGCAAGTTGCGCGGTCTTGCCGCCGGGCGCAGCGCAGAGATCGCAGACGTTAAGTCCGGCGACATTGCCGAACAGCCGCGCCGGCAGCGAGGCGGCCGCGTCCTGCACCCACCAGGCGCCTTCGACAAAACCGGGCAACAGTGTGATCGCACCATGCGCCAGCGTGCGCACGGTGCCGGTTGGCAGCACGCGGCCATGCACGTGCTCGGCCCACTTTTCCGCGTTCTCCTTGACGGTGAGATCGAGCGCCGGCTCATGGCCATTGGCTTGCGCGATCGCGCGCGCGGTCTCCTTGCCGTAATTTTTAGTCCAGCGTTCCATCAGCCAGACCGGCGTGTCGCGCGCCGCCGTGCCGGTGAGCACGCTATCGCGCGCTTGCGTGACCCGGCGCAGCACGGCATTGACCAAGCCGGCGTAGCGGGCGGCGCGGCGGTCGGCTTGCGCCAGCCGCACCGACAGATCGACGGCGGCATGGTCGGGTACGTCGAGCCAGAGTATCTGGGCAGCGCCGATCAGCAGGATAGTCTCGGTGCGCGGTGCGTCGGCCGGAAAACCCTTGTCGAGAAAGCCGCCAAGCAGGTGGCGCAGGGTGCCGAGCCGGCGCAGCACGGTAGCGGTGAGCCTGCGCATCAGCGCGCGGTCGCGGTCCGGCAATGTGGCCAGACCCGGATGGGCGCCTTTGCCGGAAAGTTGCTCGTCGAGTGCAACCCGCCGCCGCAAAACCCCATCGACGATGTCGGCGGCGATTCGGCGGGCGGGGAGGCCGGGAACATCCGGCTGAGGAGAGATACGCGGTCGCGCCATGCGCCCTTATTGCCACGAATTGTGTCGGTCTCGCGAGGGCTGGTCGAAAAAGACCGTCATTTCAAGTTTAGCAGGGTGCGCCGGCCGGGTGGTGGGGCGGGAGCGCCGAGCTATTTCTCGTCAAGATTGAATCTTGCCGTGACCACCGATAACGCTCGCGCGAATCGCTCCTGGGAGGCTATTCTAGGCGCATATTCCTATCGATTTCCCAACACGGATTGTGCGGCGTGCCAATACTGGCGGCTGCCTGCTTTGCCGCAGGGCCGACCACGCGGGTACGGCTGCGCGGCATCGACGCGCCCGAGATGCATGCGCGCTGTGACGACGAGCGCGTGAAGGCCGAAGCCGCGCGTGACGCGCTCACAAAGATGCTAAATGAAGGTTCGGTCGGCATCTCGCATATCGGCCAGGACAAATATGGCGGCCGTGTCGATGCCGATGTCTCGACCGCGCGCAGGGCTGATGTATCGACGGCGATGCTTGAGCGCGGTTATGCGCGGCGTTATTCGGGCAACAAACGGCAGGGATGGTGTGGGTGATTCTTACTTGGCCATGGCAGGAGGGAATTGCCGGCCGCCAACTTCAAATTTCATCGCTCGACAATCACCGGCGTTCCGATGTCGACCATGCGATATAGCGCTTTAATGTCGGCGTTGTACATGCGGATGCAGCCGTAGGAAACGAAGCCGCCGACCGAGCGCGGATTATTGGTGCCGTGAATGGCGTATTCGCCGCCGCGCAATGTGAGCGCGGCCGCGCCCATCGGGTTTGCGCCGTCGCCGCCGGGAATGACTTTTGGCAAATTGGGATGATCGCGGCGGATTTCCTGCGGCGGCTCCCAGGACGGCTTGACGTATTTGCCTTCGACACGTGCCGCGCCAGTCCACTCTTGACCTTTGCGGCCGACGCCGACCGGAAAGCGCAGCGCGTGCTGGCGGTCGACGACATAATAAAGACGGCGCTCGCCGGTTTTGACCACGATTGTGCCGGGGGCGAAACCGGAAAAATTGACGACCTCACGCGGTGCCGAATGGGCCACCGCCGCTGCCAGCAACGCCCAAAGCAACACGAAGGCCACGAACAAAGCCGTGCGCTTGATCAAGGTGTGAGTCATGACGTCCCCGCCCGCCAGATGTAACGCGGCGATATTAATGCGGCGCGCGGCGAAGACAGGTAAAAGCTGGCGGTAACGTAAATGGAGATTCTTCCCTCTCCCCGCATTGCGGGGAGAGGGAAGAGGGCAAACCTACGCCCCGGCGCCGGCCTTTTTGTTCTGCCGGTTGTTAACCAAATCGTCGACCACGGCGGGGTCGGCCAGCGTCGAGGTGTCGCCGAGATTGCCGGATTCATCCTCGGCGATCTTGCGCAGGATGCGACGCATGATCTTGCCGGAACGCGTTTTCGGCAGGCCGGGCGAGAACTGGATCAGATCGGGTGAGGCGAACGGCCCGATTTCCTTGCGCACCCAGCCGACCAGCTCTTTGCGCAATTCCTCGCTCGGCTTTTCGCCCGTCATCAAAGTGACATAGGCGTAGATGCCCTGACCCTTGATGTCGTGCGGATAGCCGACGACGGCGGCTTCCGACACTTTCGGATGCGCGACCAATGCGCTTTCGACTTCGGCCGTACCCATCCGGTGGCCGGAGACGTTGAGCACGTCATCGACGCGGCCGGTGATCCAGTAATAGCCATCGGCGTCGCGGCGGCAGCCGTCGCCGGTGAAGTATTTGCCGGGATAGGTTTTGAAATAAGTTTCGATGAAGCGTTGGTGATCGCCATAGACCGTGCGCATTTGCCCCGGCCAGGAATCAGAAATACACAGATTGCCGCTGGCGGCGCCATCGAGCACCTTGCCGTCGGCATCGACGATCTGCGGCTGAATGCCGAAGAAGGGCCGGGTGGCCGAGCCGGGCTTGAGCTTGGTCGCGCCGGGCAGCGGCGTAATGAGAATGCCGCCGGTTTCGGTCTGCCACCAGGTATCGACGATCGGGCAGCGATCGTCGCCGACCACGTGGTAGTACCATTCCCAGGCTTCCGGATTGATCGGTTCGCCGACTGAGCCGAGCAGCCGCAGCGACTTGCGCGAAGTCTTTTTCACCGGGCCGTCGCCGCCCTGCATCAAGGCGCGGATCGCGGTCGGCGCGGTGTAGATGATGTTGACCTGATGCTTGTCACAGACTTCCCAGAAGCGCGACGTGGTCGGATAATTCGGCACGCCTTCGAACATCAGTGAGATCGCGCCGTTGGCGAGCGGACCGTAAACGATGTAGCTGTGGCCGGTGACCCAGCCGACGTCGGCGGTGCACCAGTAGATGTCGCCGTCGTGATAGTCGAAAACGTACTGGTGCGTCATCGCCGTGTAGAGCAGGTAGCCGCCCGTGGTATGCAGCACGCCCTTCGGCTTGCCGGTAGAGCCGGAGGTGTAGAGAATGAACAACGGATCCTCCGCGCTCATTTCCTCGCATGGGCAATCGGCCGGCACGGTCTTGGCGATCTCGTCGTAATAAACGTCGCGGCCTTTCTCCATGTTGACGGCGCCGCCGGTGCGCTTGACCACGATGACGGAAGTGACGCCGCCGGCTTTCTTGCAGGCTTCATCGACATTGGCCTTGAGCGGAATCTTGCGGCCACCGCGCAGGCCTTCGTCAGCGGTGACGATGCAGGTCGATTGACAGTCGGTCAGGCGGCCGGCAATTGAGTCGGGCGAGAAGCCGCCGAAGATGACGGAGTGCACCGCGCCGATGCGGGCGCAGGCGAGGATCGAGACCACGGCCTCGACGATCATCGGCATGTAGATGGTGACGCGGTCGCCTTTCTTGACGCCCTGCGCTTTGAGCACATTGGCGAATTTCTGCACGTCGGCGTGCAGTTGTTGGTAGGTGACCTTTTTGTCGTCCTTTGGGTCGTCGCCTTCCCAGATCAACGCGGTCTGGTCGCCGCGTTTGGCCAGGTGACGGTCGACGCAGTTGTAGCAAGCGTTGAGCGTGCCGTCCTCGAACCACTTGATCGAGACATTGCCGGTAAAGGAGGTGTTCTTGACCTTGCTTGGTTGCTTGATCCAGTCGATCCGCTTGCTCTCATCGCCCCAAAATCCGTTCGGGTCCTTGATCGAACGCGCATACATCTCCTGGTACTTGGCGTCGTCGATGAGGGCGCGCTTTTTCCACTCGGCCGGAACGTCATACATCTTGTCGGTCATCGCCATTCCTCCCTGCCGGCAGCGGTGCCACCGGACGGCTTTTTCAAGCTTTCTGCCATTATGCGACGGGGCTTGCGGCCTGGACAAGGCGCGCAATGTCCCACTTTCGAGGGGGCTACGGACCCCAGGCGCCGATAATGCAGCCGATTATGACCAAAGCGCCCAGCCAATGGGCGCTATCGATGACGGTCAGCAAAACCCTGCGGCCGCTATACGCATTGTTGACAACGGTGGTGGTCAGGACAAAGCCGAGCCAGCAGAAGGCGCCCGTCGCGATGCCGGCGTGCCAGCTCCACAGCCCGCTATGGGTGAGAATGCCGTAGATCGTCACGCCCATAACCAGTTCGGCGACGAAGGAGAGGACAAAGGGCATGGCCTTCGTCAATGCCGATTTGCCGGCGTTCTCGATCTTCAAAGACTCCAGCGTCTTGCCCTGCGCCCCGATCCAGCGTTTGCCGAGAATGCCGTAATAAGCCGCGCCGAAGATCCAGGCGGCGATTGCCGCAACGAGAACGCTGAGAAGGTTTACATGTCCGCCCATGGCGCTGGCCCCTCCGCCGTCATGCCCGGCCTTGTGCCGGGCATCCACGACTTACTATTTTGCCATTAAGCAAGACGTGGATGGCCGGGACAAGCCCGGCCATGACGAATTCAAAGTCCGCCCAACTTGCAAACAAACTTCCACTCGGCATCCGTGATCGTCGGCACCGACAGCCGCGACTGCTTGAGCAACTGAATTTCGGAGAGCTTCGGTTCGGCCTTGATGCCGGCGAGCGTCACAGGCTTTTTCAGCGACTCGACCGCCTTGATATCGACGCAGACCCAGGGCTCGCCGGCTTCGGCGGTCGGATCGGGATAGGCCTCCTTGACGATCTCGCAGATGCCGACGATCTCCTTGCCGATATTGGAGTGATAGAAAAAGCCGCGGTCGCCCTTTTTCATCTTCATCATGTTGAGCTTGGCGGTGTGGTTGCGAATGCCGGTCCACGGCTCGCCCTTGGGCCCGCGTTTCTTAAGGTCGTCCCATGAAAATACGTCGGGTTCGGATTTTAAAAGCCAGTAGGCCATGCGCTTACTCTTCTTCTTCCGCCTTGATCGGCCGCGTCAGCAGCGCGGCTATCGCTTCATCGACACTCAGCTTCTTCGCCAGCACGGCCGCGACCGCCATCGAGATCGGCATGTCGACATTCTTTGCGCGCGCCATTTCCAGGAGCACCGGCGCGGTGAAAGCGCCTTCCGCCAGTTTTCCGCCCGGCGTCTCGCCTTTGCCGAGCGCAACACCGTAAGAAAAATTGCGCGACTGCGGCGATGAACAGGTGAGAATAAGATCGCCTAGGCCCGACAAGCCGGTGAGGGTCTCCGACCGCGCGCCGAAGGCCTTGCCGAAGCGCACCAGTTCGGCAAAGCCGCGCGTGGTTAGCGCGGCCGCCGCGCTGGCGCCCAGTCCGCGTCCCGTAACAATGCCGGACGCAATCGCCAAGACGTTCTTGGTAGCGCCGCCGATTTCGACGCCGCGCACGTCGGTCGAGTGATAAGGCCGGAAGGTGCCGGAATTCATCGCCTGCGCTAGCGCTTCGGCAATGGCGGCGTCGCCCGCGGCAATCGTCACCGCCGTCGGCAGGCCGCGCGCCACGTCGGCGGCAAAGCTCGGGCCCGATAATATCGCCGGCACCGCAGTGGGCGCGCATTCGGCGATGATCTCGCTCATGAATTTCTGCGTGCCATGCTCGATGCCTTTTGCGCAGGCGATCAGCGGGGTATTAGCCGGCATGGTCTGCGCCAGCGATTTCACCACCGAGCGCAGCGCCTGCGCCGGTACGACCAGCAATATGGCGTCGTTCTGCGCCGCTTCGGCGAGCGCGCGCGTGACTTTGATTTTGTCTTCCAGTTTTACGCCCGGCAGAAACTTGCTTTCGCGACGGCCGGCCAAGTGTTCGGCATTGCCGGCGTCAAATTCCCACAGCGTCACGTCGCGTCCGGCGCGCGCGCAGGTCTGCGCCAGCGCCGTTCCCCAGGCGCCGCCGCCAAGTACCGCGATACGTTGCACCGCGATGCGTTGAATAGTCATGCGTTCCCCGACATTACTTATACGCCGCCGTTTTTTTGCGCGCGCCTTCCGCGGCCGCGACCGCGTCGAGCGGCCAGCGCGCGCGCGGCGCGGCATCCATCGTATCGCTAATGCCAAGCGCCAGCCGCTCGATGCCGGCCCAGGCAATCATGGCGCCATTGTCGGTGCATAGTTCGAGCGGCGGCGCGACCAGTTTGGTGCCGACCTCGAAGGCGAGCCGGTGTAGAACCTTGCGGATTTCCAGATTGGCGGCGACGCCGCCGGCCGCGACCAGCGCCGAGGGCGCGCCGTATTGCGCGCGGAACAGACGTAAACCGGCGCGCAGCCGGTCGAACACGACATCGACGACAGCCGCCTGGAATGAGGCGCACAGATCCGAAACGTCCTGATTGGTGAGCGGCGCGATGCGCTCCGCTTCCAGCCGCAGCGCGGTCTTCAACCCGGAGAATGAGAAATCGGCATCCTTGCGGTGCTGCATCGGGCGCGGCAGCGCGAAGCGTTTGCCATCGCCGCGCGTCGCCTCTTTCTCGACCTGCGGGCCGCCCGGATAGCCAAGGCCCAAAAGCTTCGCCGTCTTGTCGAAGGCTTCGCCGATGGCGTCGTCCTGCGTGGTGCCGATCCGCATATAATCCCCCACCCCACGCACCGCGACGACTTGCGTATGGCCGCCGGAGGCGAGGAACAGACAATAAGGAAACGGAATGTTGTCGGTCAGCCGCGCGGTCAGCGCATGCGCTTCGAGGTGATTAATCGCGACCAGCGGTTTGCCGGTGACCAGTGCGATGGCTTTGGCAGTGGTGAGACCGGTAATGACGCCGCCGATCAGGCCGGGGCCCCCGGCGGCGGCGATGCCGTCGAGGTCGGTGAAGCTTTTACCGGCTTCGCTCATCGCCTTGGCGATAATGTGGTCGAGTGCCTCGACATGGGCGCGCGCGGCGATTTCCGGCACCACGCCGCCGAAGGCCGCGTGCTCGCCGATTTGGCTCAGGATGACGTTGGACAGAATTTTACCGCCGCCGGATGCCGCACGTTCGACCACGGCTGCCGCGGTTTCGTCGCAGGTCGTCTCGATGCCGAGGACGATCATATAATTCTCCGGCCTTCCCTTAGCCCGGAAGGGTGAACTACAAGGTGGCCTTACGCCAGTGCGCGATATTGCGAAAAACCGGTTCCCACTTTTCGCATCGCGCTTTAGCATCGCGAGGTAATATGACGCAATCGCCCCTCCTGCGCATCGGCACGCGCGGCAGCCCTTTGGCGCTGGTGCAGGCGCGCATGGTGCGCGGCCTGCTGGCGCAATCCTTGGGCGCCGACGAGGACGCGATCGAACTCGTCATCATCAAGACATCCGGCGATATCATACAAGACCGGCCGCTAGCCGAGGCTGGTGGCAAAGGGCTTTTCACCAAGGAGATCGAGGAGGCGTTGCTCGGCAAGCGTGTCGATCTGGCGGTGCATTCGGCCAAAGACATGCCGACCTTTTCGCAAGCCGGGCTGACATTGACCGCCTGCCTCGAGCGCGAAGACCCGCGCGACGTCTTCATCAGCCGTAAAGCGCTTACGCTCGCCGAACTGCCGCAAGGCGCGACGCTCGGAACCGCGTCGCTGCGCCGTCAGGCAATCGCCAAAAACAAGCGGCCGGACCTGCGCGTGCAGCCGCTGCGCGGCAATGTCGAGACGCGTTTACGCAAGCTCGATAGCGGCGAAGTCGATGCGACGTTGCTCGCGCTCGCCGGATTGAAACGTCTTGGTCTGACCGAGCACGCCACGCACATTATGCCGGTCGGTGAATTCCTGCCGGCGGTGGCGCAGGGCGCCATCGGCATCGAAGCGCGCGCCGATGATGCGCGCACGCGCGAGATGCTGGCGCGCATCGACCACGCCGATACCTCGGTCGCGGTCGCCTGCGAGCGCGCGTTTCTCGCCGAGCTCGATGGTTCCTGCAAGACGCCGATCGCGGGCCATGCGACGCTTACCGGCGACTCAATTCACTTCCGTGGACTGCTGGCGCATCCGGATGGCAAGCCTTCCATGGCAACCGAGATCGACGGGGCGCGCGCCGACTCCGTTAAACTCGGAACCGAAGTCGCGCGTGCCATCAAGCGCGACGGACATCCAAGTCTCTTTGCAAGCCTGTCCGGATAAATTATGCGCGTTGTACTGACCCGCCCGCAAGAAGACAGCGAACGTTCGGCGGCAGTTTTGCGCGCGCGCGGGCATGAGGTGCTGATCGCACCCTTGATGAAGATCGAGACGGTCACGACCGAGCTAAGCACGAATTGGGGCGCGATCATTATCACAAGCGCCAATGCTGCCACGGCCGTGGCGACGCATCCGGCACGCGACGAACTGATCAAGCTGCCGCTTTACGCGGTCGGCCGCCGCAGCGCCGACGCGGCGCGCATGGCGGGCTTCAGCGACGTGACGGCGGCCGGCGGCGATCTCGACGATCTGTTGCGCCTCGTCAATGCGCGGCGGCCCGACGCCACGGCGCCGGTCTTGTATCTCGCCGGCGAGGACCGCTCCGGTGACCTGATCGGCGATCTCGCCGTGCATGGCATCGCCGCCGAACTGGCAGTGGTCTATCGTGCCGTCACTGTGCCTTTCCCACCGGCCTTGGTCGCGGCGCTCACCGAAGGCGCGGTCGACGCGGTGCTGCATTTCTCCCGGCGCAGCGCCGATAATTACCTCGCCGGTGCCAAAAAAGCCGGTATCGAACAGCAGGCTTTAAAGGTACGGCATTTCTGCCTGTCGGCGCAGGTTTCCGAACCGCTCGTCAAGGCCAATGCCGGCAATATCGCGGTGGCGCGGCGGCCGGATGAGGCGTCGCTGATCGCATTGATCGGTTGATGCATTAATTGCTGCGTGCATGCCTGCTTTTCGATAGGATTCGCGCATGACGGAAAAGCGCCCAACGCCGGATCAATCGGCCGGTAAAAGCCGTGGCAAGCGCGCCGCGCCGACCATCGATTTGAAAGCGACCGAAGTGAAAGCGGAGGACACGGCGGCAGGTCCGGCGCGCGAAACGCCGCCGGTACAGGAGCCGCCAAAGTCGAAACCGCAGCCGGCTGAATCGCAAAATTCCGAATCGATCGGCGCGCCGCCGATGCGTGGTGGATCGAGCCACGCGGGTGTTGCGATTGCCGCTGGCTTCGCCGGCGCGCTGGTCATGTCGCTTATTTTGGCCGGGCTTCGGTTCGCCGGCATCGTGACGCCGGGCGATGGCGATTCTAACGCGCAGGTGGCGGCGCTCGAAAAGCAAGTGCAGGTATTGCAGAACCGCCCGGCGCCGTCGTCGAACAACAGCGACGCGCTGCAAACGCGCGTCGCCAAGATGGAAGACGCGATCAAGAATTTGCCGGCCGGCGATAGCGATCTGTCGGAACGCGTTTCCGCCGCCGACAATGCGCTGAAAGCGCTTGGGCTGGCGCTGACCGCGTTTAACCGCCGCAGCGACGATCTCGCCGCCAACACCGCGCAGGCGCAGCGTCGCGCCGACGCGGCGGAAAAAGCGGTGAGCGATCTGCGTGCCGGCCTGAGCGACGTGTCGAAAACCGCGAATGCCGGCGCCTCGCCGGCTGAATTGCAGTCCTTGCAGCAGCGCATCGCCGCGCTCGAACAATCGGCCAAGACAGCGCAAACGCAAATCGAACAGGCAACCGTTTCCGATAAATCGGCGCGGCTGGCCTTGAGCGCCGTGGCGTTGCGCGAAGGGGCCGCGCGCGGCGCACCCTTTGCCGAAGAACTGACGCAAGCCAAATCGCTGGGTGGCGATGAAAAACTTCTCGACGCCTTGTCGCCATTCGCCGCTTCCGGCGTGCCCAACGACAAGAAGTTGGCGGCGGAATTGCGCGCATTGTTGCCGGCGCTGCAAAAGGCGGCCGGAACGTCGGTGCCGTCGGGCGGTTTCCTCAAACGATTGCAAGCCAATGCCGAGCATCTGGTGCGCGTGCGCCCGGTCGATGCGCCGCCCGGCGACGATGCTGCCGCCGTGCTGGCGCGCCTCGAAACCGACGCCGCGCATGATGACATCAATGCCGCGCTGGCCGATCTCGCCAAACTGCCGGACAAGTTGCGCGCGCCGGCGCAGGATTGGGTCGCCTATGCGAAAAGCCGCCAGGCCGCGCTCACCGCCGCGCGCCAGTTCGCCGCCGACACGGCGCGCGCCCTCGGGTCTCGGTGAGGGCATAGATGATCCGGGTTGTTCTTTTCCTGATAGCACTAGCGCTGATCGCGGCCGGCTTTGTCTGGTTCGCCGATCGGCCGGGCGATGTCGCCATCACCTGGATGGGTTATCGGATCGAAACCTCTTTGATGGTGGGGGGGCTGATGCTGGCGCTGCTGGTCGTCTTCATCATGATCATATGGACGATTGTGCGCGCGATTGTGCGCTCGCCCGAGCAGGTGTCGCTGTTCTTCCGCCATCGCCGCGCCATGAAAGGCTATCTCGCCATTTCGCGCGGACTGATCGCGATCGGCTCCGGCGATTTGCGGCTGGCGCGCCGCTCGGCCGACGAAGCCGCCAGGCTGTCGTCCGGCGATCCGCTGACGCTGCTGCTGACCGCGCAATCGGCGCAAATGGCCGGGGACCGCCTCGGCGCCGAACGCGCCTTCCATGAAATGGCGCGACACGACAATACGAAATTGCTCGGCCTGCGCGGCCTTTATATCGAGGCGCAGCGCCGCAACGATCCGGCCGCCGCCCGCCGCGTCGCCGAGGAAGCCGCCAAGGCGTCGCCCGAACTAACCTGGGCCGGGCAGGCCGTGCTCGACGACCGCTGCGCGAACGGCGACTGGGCCGGTGCGCTCGACGCGCTCGATCATATGAAAGGTGCGCTGGAGAAGCCGGACTACCGCCGCAAGCGCGCCGTGCTTCTTACTGCGCGCGCGCTGGCGCTGGAAGAAAGCGATCGCGACGCTGCGCGCATAGAGGTGCTCGATGCCGTGAAACTCGCGCCCGATTTGGTGCCGGCGGCGGCCCTCGCCGGACGGCGACTGGCGGAAGCCGGCGACGCGCGCCGCGCTTCGAAAATTCTCAATGCGGCGTGGAAGCTCAATCCGCATCCAGACATAGCCGAGGCTTACGCGAATTTGCGCTTCGGCGACACCGCGCTGGCGCGGCTCAAGCGCATGCAGGCGCTCGCCGACAAAGTGCCGGGCGATGTGGAAGGTGCGCTTGCCGTGGCGCGCGCCGCGCTCGACGCGCGCGAATTCGACACCGCGCGCAAGGCGCTCTCGCCTTACCTCAATGCGCCGACGAGACGCGTCGCGACGCTGATGGCGGAGATCGAGGAGACGCAGCACGGCGACGAAGGTCGCGTGCGCGAATGGATGGGCCGCGCCATGCGCGCCGCGCCCGACCCGGTCTGGACCGTGGACGGCGTGGTGTCGGACCGCTGGCTGCCGGTGTCGCTGAGCGGCAAGCTCGACGGCTATCGCTGGCGCGTGCCGCTCGCCGAAATCGGCATGACGCATCCGGTGATCGACGCAGCCCCGCCGCCGCTTCCGCAGCCGAAATCGCTCGAAACCGTCGCGGCGGAACCTGAAACGGCCGAAGCCAACTCCAAGCCGGTCATCGTCGAGGCTGTGCGCCAGCCGTCGAAACCCGCCGTGAAACCAATGCCGGTCGAGCCGGTAATTCCTTTGGTGCATGCGCCCGACGATCCGGGTCCCGACGCGGGGCTGGACATCGACCCGGTGCCGGAAACGGCCGCGCCGCCGGCGGGCGATCCCTGGCAACGCATCAAGCAGTTGTTCCGCTAGCGTTTTTTCTAGCGACCTGCCGCCCTGAGGGTCGGGCATCATTGGCGCCGGTTGCCAAGGCGGGCAAGCGCCGATAGTAAGGCGGCAGTTCTCTGGGAAATAAGCCGACGTAGCTCAGCGGTAGAGCATCCGCTTCGTAAGCGGGTGGTCGGGGGTTCAAATCCCTCCGTCGGCACCAGCCTTCGCTTGCTTCGCGAGCTACGGCTTGGCAAGCCAGCCTTCGCGGCCACCGCCGCTCCGGTAGGCAAGCCAGTCTTTGTCCGCGAAGGTTGCCCGTCGAAGCCCGCAGGGCGAAGACGGGCGAGCCACCGGCGGAGATTGAGCCGAGGACGTAAGCCTCACACATCCTGCGGACTTAAAAACTCCGCCGACGAGTGGCCCTGGATCTCGCGAACCGGCGTGCGGCCGTGAATGTCGTGGCCGGTCGGCTGCCAGGTGCAGATTTCATTGTCGTTCACCCAGATGGTCTTGAACTCGGCCGGCGCGAAGAATTCGCCGAACACCAGTTCCTCGTCCGGCGCCGCTTCGAGATAATGCCGTTCGAGATCGGGATAATAAATCACGTCGCCTTTTTGCACCGGGAATGGCGTTTCGCTCGCATAGACTGTGCCGCGCCCGCGCAGCACATACATGAAATGCTCGGCGCCTTTGTGATGATGATTGGCGGCCGCCGTGCCGGGCGGATAGATGATCATCTCGCCCTTCACCGCCTTGGTGGCAAAGAGTTTTGGCGTCACAAGATAGATGCGTTTGCGCGCATCGTGTTCCGAGTCGAGCACCGGTTCGCGCGTCCAGTCGGCGAGGCGAAACGGCGGCGGGCTGTGCGCGAAGCCGGGATCGAGCCGCGCGGCATCCGGAATTTCACCGTACAGAAGCGCCGCCCCGGCAATGGCGCGCAGCGTTCCGGAAAATCCGGGCGGTAAAAACGCGACATGCGCGTCCGATACGACTGTATCCCCGCCGCCATGCATCAACCGGACTTCGCCATCGAGGCCCTGCAACCAGGCGACGCTGGTGGCCGGCACGGCCAGCGGCGCTTCGCCTCCGGGCGCGAGGCTGATTCGGTCGAGCAGGATGCCGGTACCGGGAACGCGCGCCTGCGTCAGCAGATGCTGACGCGTGCCGCCTCTGCCGCATGACTGGCCGGCAATTGTTTTTTCATTAAATATGGTCGCCATGGGCGCTTCCTCTGCCTTTCTCTGCTCTGCAACTCGTTGAGATAGCGACAAAAAGCTGCAAAGACCCGGGTCTGGCCTGTGGCCTTGGGCGCGGGTCCGGGTTACAAGAATAATCCTGTCTTTGCCCCCGCCACTAGCAGTATTAAGGTACCGTCTTCGCTATCCTTCTCGCGGCGACGCCACATGCCACACATTTTTCGTTAGAGTAGCTCCATGGCCAAACCAGCAGTACTCCTCGTCGGCGCCGATAAGGGCGGAGTCGGAAAGACCACGGTCTCCCGCACCTTGCTCGACTATTTCAGCGCGCACCATACGCCGACACGCGCTTTCGATACCGAAGCGCCGCGCGGCACACTCAAGCGCTTTCATCCGGACATGACCGAGATCGTGGATGTGACGCAGATCGCCGACCAGATGAAGATCTTCGACACCCTCGGCAGCGCCGAAGCAAAGGTGACGGTGATCGACATCCGCGCGGGCCTATTGTCGCCGACCTTGCAGGCGCTCGACGATATCGGCTTCATCGACTCGGCCAAGAAGGGTCAGATCACCTTCGCGGTGTTTCACATCCTTGGGCCGTCGATCGCTTCACTCGAAGAAATCGCGCAAACGGCCAAATTCGTCGGCGACGCCAGCTATTTCCTGGTGAAGAATCACATCAACGAAACCTCGTTCTTCGATTGGGACCCGGCGACCTACAATTCCTATTTCAACCAGATCAAGGGCGCGCAGGAAATCACCATCCCGAAGCTGAACGAAATGGCGACCGAGCAGGTCGAGGTAGCCAGCGTTCCGTATGTGCAGTTCGTCGCCAACAAGAACGCCAAGGGCGAGGCGGCCAATTTCTCATTCGTGCTGCGCGGCTATGTGCGCCACTGGCTCGGCCAGATCTGGGGCGAATATGATCGGGTCAAGCTGAATGAGTTGGTCTCGACGGCGTCCGAAGGCAACGTGCGCCAGGCGGCCGGCTAGCAGAGTCCGTTCGAGCCTTTTGTCTTCGCGCCGTTTGCTATTGAGACTTTGTTATTGAGACTTGGCCGGTCACAATGCGAGGCCTGCTATCGCGCCTCACGATGACGGGTCAGGGTCAGCGATGTCGCTCCGCAATTCCGTCATCATCGTAGCGTCGCCTCGGCCACGGGCGGGCAAGACTCTGCTCGCGCGCCTGCTGGTCGATTATTATGCGCAGGAACGGCACGAAGTCGCCGGCTTCGACATCCATGGCCGCGAGGATTCGCTGGCGCAGTTTCTGCCAGGGCAGGTGAAAGCTTCCGACATCGAAGGCGTGCAAGGGCAAATGGCATTGTTCGATCGGCTGGTCGCCGCCGACGATTCGGTCAAGATCGTCGATGTCGGTCACGAAGCGTTCGAATCGTTTTTCGCGCTGGCGTTTCGGATCGGCTTTGCCGAAGAAACGCGCCGGCGCGGCATCGCGCCGGTCGTATTGTTCATGATCTCGCCCGACCGCACCGCCACCGACGCCTATCGTTCGCTGCTCGACCGCTTCCGGGGAGTGACGCTGGCGCCGGTGCATAACGAGATGCTCGGGCCCGGCCAGTATCGCGATAAATTTCCGCCCTCAGGCCAGGGCGCCGCGCTCATGCGTCTGCCAGCGCTGGCGCCGGGGTTGCGCAAATACGTCGAGCAGCCGCCGTTCTCGTTCGTCGACACGCAACTCGCCAACGAGAAAAAAATACCGCTCGACGTTCATATCGAGTTGCAACGCTGGCTGCGGAAGGTCCATCTCGAGTTCCGGGAACTCGATCTGCGCGTGCTACTGGCCGATTTACAGTCTTCGATTCGACTCTGATCGCGCCCAAATTTTCCGACAACTATCTCATTTCATTAAGTAAATTTGTTCTCATAAATTTTCTTCGCGTAGGAACCGGTCGCCGGTTGAGGCGTTGCCCCGGCCAGACTCCCCCGCGCGATCCGTCGTGCCAGCGTTGGAGGCTTGGCTATGTGGATTTCATTTTTCACGGTTGTCCTGGCCATCGCCCTTGGATTTGGGGTTGGGGCTGTCCTTCTTGAGAACAATCACAAAAATACGCGCCGTTATGTGCGCCGGCGCATTTCGCGCGCCCGCGGCTGATCGCGGCGGCACTTAATCCGTCATTGTTGGCCCCGGGCGTAAGTCTCACCCGGCGCCTGTTTGCGAGCGCACGCTCACGCGGAACACGATACTATGGCCGCATGCCATTGCCGATTTTGCTCTCTCGCCGTTTCGCACCGTTGTTCTGGTGCCAGTTCTTCGCCGCGTTCAACGATAATTTTCTGAAAACCTCGCTGGTTTTTCTGATCCTGTTCGGCGCCGATACGACGCAGGCTGGGGCCGAAGCGCTGATCACGCTTGCCAGCGCGATTTTCATCGCGCCCTATTTTTTCTTGTCGGGCCTCGGCGGCGAGTTGGCCGACCGCTACGACAAGGCGCGCGTGGCGCAATGGCTGAAATTCGCCGAGATATTTGTCGCGGCGATCGCCGTGCTCGGTTATGCGCGCCAGTCGATTGTCATCATGTTTGTGGCGCTGGCCGGTTTTGGCATCATCGCCGCGCTGTTCGGGCCGCTCAAATACGGCATTCTGCCGGATCATCTCGAACGCGAGAAGTTGCCGAGCGCCAATGCGCTGATCGAAGGCGCGACCTTCATTGCCATACTCACCGGCACCATTGTTGGCGGGCTGGCCGCGCATTCCGGCGGCGCCAGGATTTTCGGCTTTCTAGCGATCGGTTTCGCGGCGGCTTGTTTCTTGTCGGCGTTGCGCATTCCGCCGACCGGCGAGGGCGCGCCGCATCTGACCGTCACGCGCAATATCATGACGTCGACTGCCGCCATGCTGCGCCATCTGCGCGCAGACAGCAGGCTGTGGTGGGGCGCTATGGTGACAAGCTGGTTCTGGCTGGTCGGCATCGTGGTGTTGTCGCTGCTGCCGCCGCTAATCAAGACGCTGATCGGCGGCAATGAGGACACAGTCACCGCTTATCTCGCGCTGTTCTCGATCGCGGTCGGAGTCGGCTCCGGCCTCGCGGCGCTGATAGCGCGCGGGCGCATCGTGTTGAAAACCACGCTGATGGGCGCCGTGCTGCTCGGCGTCTTCGCGCTCGATCTGGGAGCGACAGCCTTCGGCGTTGCGCCGGCGTTGTCGCCGCAAGGGCCGGAGATTGTCCTGGCATCGACGCTGGGTTTGCGCGCCGCCATCGATCTTGGCGGCCTCGCAATTGCCGGCGGCCTGTTCATCGTGCCGGCTTTCGCGGCCGTGCAGGCCTGGTCCGACGCCGATTACCGCGCCCGCACGGTCGCGGCGGTGAACGTGCTCAATGCTGCTTTCATGACGGGCGCAACCGTGCTGGTGGCGCTGCTGCAGAAATTCGGCGTTACCGTGCCGATGCTGTTTTTAGGCATTGGTATTGCGACATTCATCGTCGCGGCGGCGATCTGGCGGACGATGCCGGCATCTGCTGCTGCTCCGGTGGAGCCTTGATAATTGGGGCTGAGCGCTCAGCAAGCCGTTGCTCTTTAATATGTAATTTATGACGGAACTGTCTTCTTTATGCCGGTGAGCATATGGGGTTCGCGGCTATTTAAATAAATTATTTTTACGCCCGGTTTGGGCATGCGCAGCTTCGTGGTCATTGGTGTCAGCGTCAACCTTGCCACTGCATTGCGGGATTTCCCGCGCAGCGCCTGACCACGGATCGGCAATCCATTGCAGGAGAAGATATGCGTTACACGATTTTGACCCTTGTGGCGCTGACCGTCGGAATGGCGACCCCGGCATTCGCGGAAGTGGAGAGCTTGACTACCTCGCCGCAACAAATTGCTTCCGCGTTGCCGAACTTCAACGACTGTTACCGGCTCGCTTGGGTACGCGGCGTTCATGTCGAGCAGAATGAGTTGCCGGCATGGACCGAGGAATGCATGGCCGGACGCATCCCTTTTGACAGCGGCTTCCACGCCGACTCCGTTGTCCCGGACCAAAAATAACCGGACGTTGTGGAAGCGCGCCGCCGTCCGCTTGCGCGATGGCGCGTCAGCTTTTTGCGTGTAGCGCCAATACACGGTCGACCATTTCCCCGGCGACGCCGAGATAATTGGCCGGGTCGGCCATTTTCTCCAATTCCTTGCGGCTGGCGTGCTGGCGGATTTCCTTGTCCTCCTCCAGCAAGTCGAGCAGCGGACGCCCGGTTTTGATGACCTCGCGGCACACGTCATAAACAACGTCATGCGCCTTGTTGCGGCCCATCGACGGACCTAAGCCCATCATCACCGCTTCCGACATGATCAGGCCATTGGTGATGTCGAGATTCTCGCGCATCTTCTTTTCATTCACTTGCAGACCTTCCAGCACGAAACGGGTCTGCGAAAGCGCGCCGGCCGACAGCATGAAGATTTCCGGCAATACGATCCATTCGATTTCCCACGGGCCGGTGGCGCGCTCGTGGTCCTCGACCATCGCTTCCAGCAGAGCGGCGGCGAGTTGTTTCACCAATGCGCTTTGCGCGGTAATGTAAACCGACGATATCGGATTACGCTTCTGCGGCATGGTGGATGACGAACCGCGCCCCGCGTGGAACGGCTCGTAAACTTCCTCCACTTCGGTCTGCATCAAGAGCTTCACGTCGAAGGCGACCTTGCCGCAGGAGCCGGTGACCAGACCGAGGAAGCAGCCGACTTCGGCGATGGTGTCGCGCACGGTGTGCCAGGAAATCGCCGGCTGGCCGAGCTTCAGTTCCTTCATCAACTCGACCTGGCACTTGAGGCCTTCCTTGCCGAGCGACGACAGCGTGCCGGCGGCGCCGCCGAATTCGCCGACCAGCACGCGCTCTTTCAATTGCGCGAGACGCTGTTTGTGGCGTTCGAAGCCGGCCAGGATAGTCGCCATCTTGTAACCGAAGGTGATCGGCACCGCCTGTTGCAGATTGCTGCGGCCGGCCATCGGCGTGTCGCGGTATTTCTTCGCAAGCGCGGCGAGCGCGTCGCAGATGCCGTCGATTTCCTTAGCCACGATGTCGAGCGATTCGCGGATCTGCACCACGGTGGCCGAATCGGTGATGTCCTGCGTGGTCGCGCCCCAATGCGACCATTCGCCGAGCTTGTCCTTGCACAGCTTCACCAGTTGCTGGACGACCGGCAGCACCGGATAGCCGATGCGTTCGGTGGCTTCTTTCAGCTTGGCCATGTCATACTCATTGACGTCGCAGTGCTTGACGATCTCGTCGCAGGCATCCTGCGGAATGATCTTCAGCCGCGCCTGCGCGACGGCCAGCGCCTTCTCGAAATCGAGATATTTCTGCACGCGGTTTTCGTCCGACCAGACCTCGCGCATGGCCTCGGTGGTGAAAACGTTACGGAAAACGGCGGAGTCGAAATAGGAGGAGGGCATCGGGGGCTCCCTGAGGCGAATGTTGGCGGCACCCTAGCGTTTCCGCCGCGGGGATCAACTCAGCGCCAAAAGAAAAACGGCCGGGGCGAACCCGGCCGTTTAATAACTCAATTCGGTTCAGGCGCGGGTCAGACCGCGCCGCTGATCCATGAATGCAACTTCTGTTTCGGCGCGGCGCCGACCTGACGGTCCGCGATCTCCCCGTTCTTGAACAGCAGCAGCGTCGGGATCGACATGATGCCGTATTTGGCGGCGATATTCGGGTTCTCGTCGACGTTGAGCTTGACGATTTTGACCTTGTCGCCAAGCTGGCCGGCGATTTCTTCCAGCGCCGGCGCGATCATGCGGCAGGGGCCGCACCACTCCGCCCAGAAGTCCACCACCACCGGCTCGGCCGATTTCAATACATCCGCATCGAAGCTGGCGTCCGAAGTCTTGCCGACGGTCATGGAGAACCCCTTTGCATTTCGCTTGGTTATTGGCTGCCGGCGCAAAAGAATCGCGCCGCGGAATTGCGAGGCGGTGAACCTATGAACGCTATCCCGCAGCGTCAAGGCGGGATCGCGCGGACGTGACTTGCGCGAGCGCGCGATCCAGCATGGCTTGCGAAATCTCCATGAATTCAACGTTTTCGGTCCAGATCAGGGCGGCGCGGATGGTTTTTTCCGGGTAAAGGCTGGTGAGCACGGCACGGTAGAGCGCAAGCTGCCTGACATAAGGATGGTCCGGATCTTCGATGCTTTTGGGCGGGCGCCGGTCGGTCTTGAAGTCGGCAATGAGCACGGTCTTTTCCGTCACCGCCAAGCGGTCGATGCGGCCCGACACCAGAACCTGCCCGCCACCGATTTTCACTTTGCCGACGAGGGGCACTTCGGCGCGGCTGCCCGCTTCGTAAAGCTCCTGAAAGTCGGGATGCCCGCTGACACGCATGACCTGCTCGGCCAGCTTGGCGCGTTCCTCGGCCGGCAATTTGTCGCCGGCGCGCGCCAGATAATCCTGCGCCGCTTTTAGACGACGCTCAGCCGGAATATCGGGCAGCGACTGCATCAGGCGGTGGGCCAGCGAGCCGCGCAGCAGGGCGAGGCCGTCGCCGACGCCGGGGATTGCGCGCGGGGCGCCCTCGTCGATGCCGGAGGGCGTGACGGTTGGAATCGATGTTTTCGGAATCGGCGCATTTTTGCTGAGCCAGGACGGCGGCGCGATTGTCTCAATTGCATCGCCGCCGCCGGACGCTGCCGCTTGCGCTCTCGCCGCCTCGTGCTTGCGATAGCGCAAGACGTCGCCGTTGCCGTCGTCAGCGGGTTCGGACACGCTCAAATCGACGAGGGCGTCGCTTACCAATTGATACCAGCAGCCATCCGGAATTTTGGTATTGCCCTTGCCGCCGCAGACGATCAGGCGCTCGGCCGCGCGCGTCATCGCGACGTAGAGCAAGCGGCGATATTCGTCGGCCGAATCTGCCAAGGCCTGCGCGCGCGCTGTTTGCATTGCCGGTGTGTCGCTTTCCTTGGCGGTCGCCCAGGCCAAACGCGCGGGCGTGCCGGGCGCGGCACTCGCTGGGGCGATGTGCAAGAGGCGCGGCGGGTGCCAGCCCTCCGGCCGCGTCGTGGTGTCGGCGAGGATGACGATCGGCGCTTCCAGCCCCTTGGCGCCATGTACGGTCATGACGCGCACTTCGTTGCGATCCATTTCCATGTCGCGCTTGACCTGCACCTCAGCCGCGCGCAGCCAGGCGATAAAGCCTTGCAGCGAAGGAGTCTGCCGCGCTTCGTAATCGAGCGCGAGATTGAGAAACTCATCGAGCGCATCGGCCGCTTCGTGGCCAAGCCGCGCCAGGAATTTGCGGCGGCCTTGCCCGGCGCCGAGCAGCCGCGCGTAAAAAGCAAAAGGCGAAAGTGTGCGCGCGTCGGCGCGCAATGCATCGAATTGCGTGGCAAGTGCCGGCTGCTGCGCATGCAGCGGTGCGTAAAGATTGCCGGTGCGTCCCCAGGCGAGCTTTTCCAGCGTTGCGTCGTCGAGGCCGAACAGAGGGCTCTTGAGTACGGTGGCGAGCGCCAGATCGTCCTCCGGCAGCAGCAGGCTGTCGGCGAGCACCATCAGGTCCATCACGGCGATGTGCTCGCTCAGTACCAGACGGTCGGCGCCGGCCACCGGCACCTTCTCCTGTTTGAGCGCGCGTATGACCGCTTCGAACAGCGCGCCGCGCCGGCGCACCAAAATCAAAATATCCTTCGGCTGCCGGCCCTGACGCTGCCAGGCGGCGGTGGTGGCGGCGATGCGGCGCGCCAGTTTCACCGCGCCGTTGGTCGCGCTTTGAATATCGAACGGCGCGGTCCAGCCTGGTTTTTTTTCGATCTCATCAGATTGTTCGAGCGGCCAGATTTCGACGAGACCAGGTGCCGCCTCGGGCAGTGACTCATGCACCGGCGCGACCGCATCGGCACTGAGCCCGGCGAAAGCTTCCGCGCGTGCGAACACGGTATCGACCGCGCCCAGCACGTTCGGCCCCGAGCGGAAGGAGTGTTTGAACTCGGTGGCGACGAATTTCAGGCTCGCGCGTTCGTGCGCCTGTTCGAAATGCGTGCGCATGGCGGCGAATTCGCGCGGCGCGGCGCCCTGAAACGAAAAGATCGATTGCTTCTCGTCGCCGACCGCGAAGATGGTGCGCTTGCGCTCATGCGCGCCGAGCCCGGCGAAAAAATCGCTCACCAGCGCCTTCACGATTGCCCATTGTTTGGGGCTCGTGTCCTGCGCCTCGTCGATCAGCACGTGATGGATGCCGCTGTCGAGCTTGTAATGCACCCAGGCGGCGCTTTGCTCGGTCAGGAGTTCGAGCGTTTTGTCGATCAGATCCTCGTAGTCGAGCAGGCCGCGTCGGTTCTTTTCGGCGCGAAAGCGCGCGATCACCGCATGCGCGATGGTGAACAGCGCCACGCTGCGGTCGCGTGTTTCGATCGCCCGTTTGTGCTGGAGTAGCGCCCAGACGCGGTCGCGCTCTTCGTGCAGGCGGTCGCAGAGGGCGGGGTCGGCCTTCTTGATCGCGTTGGTGGCCACGCTGTTGCGGGTCTTGTCGCGCTTCGCGGTGCAGAAAATGTCGAGATACATTTCCAGCCGCTCGACGGTTTCGAGCGTTGCCAGCCTGGAAAAACGTGCGCCCTGCTCTTGGTCGGTCTTGGAGCCCAAAGCCAAGGCGTCGGCAATGGCGCGCCATTCCGACTGGGGAATAAGGCTTTCGCCGAACATGGCGGCGTCCGCATCGGCAACGGTCTCCTCCGGCTGCACGCCGAGTTCGCGCGACAACTGCGCCAGCGCCTTGTCGAGCCCGCCGGCATGCTCGACCCATTTTTTGAGCGCGTCGCGTTCGCCGATGGCCGCGCGCACCATCTCCCTAAATGTCTGATCGGCGGCGGAGAGCACCGCTTGCGCCAGCGCGCGACCGAGTGGCGTATCGGGCTTGCGCGCCGCCTCGAACAACACCTCGAGGCTGAGCGTGTTGAGCATCTGCGTCTCGGTTATCTCGTCGAGTACCTCGAAGCGCGCCGGCACATTGGCCTCGAACGGAAACAGATGCAGCAATTGCGTGCAGAAAGCGTGGATGGTCCGCACCTTCAGCCCGCCCGGCGTTTCCAGCGCCAGCGCGAACAATTGACGCGCGCGCACGCGCAAGGCAGCGTCGATTGTCTTGACGCCGGTTTTGCGGATGGCCGCGTCGAGTTTGGTGTCGTCGAGCACGATCCAGTCGCGCAAATCGGCGAATACCTTGTTCGCCATGTTGGCGGCGGCGGCCTTGGTGAAGGTGATGCAGAGAATGCGCGCCGGATCGACGCCATTGAGCAGCAGGCGGATGACGCGCTGCGCCAGCACATGCGTCTTGCCGGAGCCGGCATTAGCCGAGACCCAGGCGGAATGCGCCGGGTTGGAAGCGGTGGTCTGCCGCTCGGTGACGATCTCCGGGATAATGCGAAGTGTGCTCATTCGCTGCTCCCATCGTCTGCGGCGCCGCCGGTGAGCGACCATTCCTTGACGCGCGCGAGGTGATCGTAGGTGCCGTAATGCGTCGACCACATCGGATGCAGTAGCGAGTAGTAGGGCCTCTCCGGATCGGCGAACTCGGCCAGCACTTTGGTCAGTTCGGCGAGCGCGCGGTCGGCCTGTTCGTCGGGCGTGCCTTCCTTGAAGGTGATCGGCATTTCCTCGCCGGCCTCGACGCCACCGCGCAGCCTTACATAAAGCAGTTCCTCCACCGAGCCGCCGGCCTGAATGTTCTTGAACCCGCCTTGGCGCAAAATGGCCGCCTCTAACGTGAGTTGCGGCGACAGTCCGGTGCGCACCTGGCGCTCGCTCGGCGGCGCACCGGTTTTGTAATCGAGAATGGCGTAGCGTCCATTGGCGAGACATTCGATACGGTCGGCGCGCACGGTAAGCTTGAATTCACTGTCACCGAACTTGATAGGAATGCTGCCGCCAACTTCGATGTGAAGACCTTTGAGCTTCTTGCGTCGCGCCGCGTCGTAACGCGTAAACCACGCCGCGATGCGCTCGAAGCGCGGCCACCAGAAAGCGCGCGCTTCGGGGAATTCCGCCAACGGCTTGAAATGTTCGTGGCCGATGTCGAGCAAGGCCTTGAGCGGATCGGCCGGCAATTTGTCCGAATGCGTCTTGTCGAAATCGGCAATCGAATCGTGGATGACCGTGCCACGCTCGGCCGCCCCGGGCGCTTCGTCGATGGCGTCGAGCGGCGTAAGGCCGAGCACATGTTTGGCGTAGATCGTATAAGGGTCGCGCAGCAGGTCTTCGATTTCCGTTACGCTCAACTGGCTCGGCCGTGCTTCAAAGGGCGGCGTCGGCGCCGGCCGTTGCGCGGGCGTTGCCGCCGCGGTCTCGTCAAGCGTGCGGGCGAGTGCCACATAATGCGCGCCGCGCTTCAGCGCGGCCTCCCATCGCTCTTTTCCCGCGATGGCCGCGAGCCGCTGCACGAAGCGCGAAGCGACCGTCGGCGCGCCGGCGAGCTTGGCGGGGCGGCTCAGCACGACTTGGGGCGCGCCGAGCGCCTGCGCGAAGTCGTGCGCCGACAGCCCGATGCGTCGCTCCGGTAGATCGAGTTTCAGTTCGCGCCGCATCGGACGCGACAGCCAGGGATCGGGACGCGTCTCCGGTGGCCAGACGCCTTCGACCAGTCCGCCCAGCACCAGCCGGTCGACCGATTGCAGGCGCGCTTCCAAGAGCCCAAAAATGCGCACGCGCGCGTCCGACGGCGGCGAATAAAGTTTGCGGTCAGAAATGGCCGCGTGAAACAGCTCGGCATAGTCCGCGGCGCTGACGACGAGCGCACCTGCCGCTTCGATCTTGTCGAAGCTGGCTTCGAGTTCGCGCGTCATGCCGCCGAGCGCGCCAATGGTTTCACGGTGTGCGACCGCAAAGGTAGCGATTTGTTGTTCCCATTTCGGCACGCTGGTAAGTGGGGCCATCGCGTCTTTGAGCTTTGCGATCAACGCGGCGGCGGATTCAAGTTCGGACTCGGTAAGTTTCAGGCGCGGATCGCTGCGATGCAGGCCGGAGGCTTGTTTAGCGCGGTGATGCGCGAGTTGCTCGCGCACGTCATTCAGCGCCTGCTCCAATCCGTCCGCGCCCGGCGACGGCCTTGGGCCACGCAAAATCGTGCGTTCGAGCGCTGAGACGGCGGCAGGTTCAAACCGGCTCGATGGATGCTTGAGCAATGCCAGCAGCGGAATCGGCGCGAAATTTTCGCGCGCGACCTCGGCGGCAAGCCGCGCGAACACGCCTTCCGGCAGATCGGCGAGGGACGCACCGCGTGAGTCATCGACCGCCACGTTCCAGCGCGCCAGCAGCGCCATGACCCGGCGGCCGAGGCCGACATCGGGCGTCACCAGCGCGGCGGTTTTCTTTTCGTTTTCGACCGTCTCGCGCAAGGCGACTGCGATGGCGAGCGCTTCTTCCTCGGCATTGGCGGCTTCGATCACCGCGATATTTTCCATCGCCGTGTCGGCGCGGGCGGAAAATTCAGCGTCGGCCGCAAGCTCGCGCCAGCGCTCGCTGGCCGAAGCCGGACGCAAGGCTTCCGACACGATGTGCTCGCGGCCATGCGCGGCCGGTTCGCCCAGCGTTGCAATATCGCCGCGTAGGATGCCGATGCGCTTGATCAGCGTGGCCAGCGCGAATTGCGGATGACCATGCGCGGCGTCGTCCTCGCCGGCGATGCTGTTCCAGGTCGTATCGTCGAGATCGGTATCGAGGCCGGGCAGCACCACTGCGCCATGCGGCAGCCGGGCAATGGTGGCAAGCAGCGTGGCGGTCGCCGGAATCGAACCGGTAGAGCCGGCGGCGATCACCGGATCGGCGCTTTTGGCCAGCCGCTGCGTTTCGGCTTCGATCAGTTGGTCGCGGCGCGTGGCCGGCTCGATGCGGTTTTTGTCGATAAGGATTTTTGGCCACTGCTCGCGGATGAATTTCAGAAAGCCCAGCGTCTTATTCCAATATTCGTCGTGTTCGGCCGGCACCAGACCGTCGAGGCGAGACCAATCGACCTGCCGTGTGTTCATGTCGTCCATCAGTCGCGCCAGGTCCTGCGCCAGCCCGAAGGCAGTCACCGGGTTATTGGCGATTAGCGGCGTTACGCCGCGCTCGCGCGGGGCAATCGTGTGCACCCATTTTAGGATCAACGCGGCGAGCGGCATGGCGCGCTCAAGCCCGCTTATGGCCTCGGGCAGTGTCAGCGATTGTTCGCCGAGGTCGCCGCTGACTGCTTCCGAAAAGGCGATTTCGTCCTCGTCCAGATCGCCGAGCGCGACAATGCGCGGCAGCAGCGCCGCGTCACCGGCGACGTGCTTGAGAAATTCCGCACGCGCTATCAGCCCCGCGCGTTGCGTCGGCAGATATAGCGTGGCGCGCGCCAGTTCGAGCGGATCGCGCGAGGCCGGAAAGCCTTTGACGAGCTTGCCTTTCAGCAATGCGCGAATCAGCACCGGCAAAAACGGCGCCGAGGCGGGAATGGTGTGGACGTTGGGAATGGCGGCCGGCATCAGGCCCGAATCATACACGCCTGGCTCAGCCGGTGCTCGCCAAAATCGCCGCTTCTGCTTTGCCGATGGCATCAGGCGTGCCGACATGCATCCACAGGCCTTCCAGCCGCAGGCCGTGCAGACGCCCCACCTCGGCGGCGCGCGCGAACAATGTGGTGAGCGAGAAGGCGCCTGGCGGCGCATCGTTGAATAATCGCGGCGCGAGAATGGCAGCGCCGGCATAGACAAAGGGCGCGATGTCGCGCTCGGATCGCGCGGTAAGCCGGCCATCGGCGGCAAACGAGAAATCGCCGCGTCCGTCATAGCCGATGCTGCCGGCGGATGGCGCGAGCAGCAGCAGCGCGTCCATCCTCGTATCGTCAAAATGCTCGGCAAGCCGCGTCAAATTCGGCTTGATGCCATCGATCCAGATCGTGTCGGAATTGATGTGGAAAAACGGCGCGTCGCCGAGCAAGGGCAGCGCCTTGACCACGCCGCCGCCGGTGTCGAGCAGGACGCCGCGTTCGTCTGAGATCGTCACCTTCGGCCGCGTGCGCGTCGCGACATGTTTTTCAATTTGCTCCGCCAGATAATGCACATTGACGACGGCGCGTTCGACACCAGTGTCGGCCAGGCGGTCGAGCACGTGATCGAGCAAGGCTCGGCCTGCGACCTTCACCAAGGGCTTCGGCATCGAGTCGGTCAGCGGCCGCATGCGCTGGCCGAAGCCGGCGGCGAGAACCATGGCGGTGCGGGGCGTGGCGGCCATCACGGATTGATCTTCGGCGGCGGAATGTTGGCGCGATACCATTGGTCGAGCGCGGCGAGATCGGGATGCGCGAGCGAGCGTTGCAGATAGCCCCATACGCGCGGCAGATGACGCAAATATTGCGGCTTGCCGTCGCGCCGGTCGAGGCGGGCGAAAATGCCGAGAATTTTCGAAGCGCGTTGCGCGCCCATGGTAGCGTAAAGCCGCACGAAGCCGGGCGCGTCGAAAGCGGAATCGGCCTTCATGCGCGCGCGCGTGTAGCGCGACAAAAGCGCGATCTCCATGAGCTCCGGCACGTCGACGCGCGCGTCCTGCAACAGCGAGGCGAGGTCGTAAGCGGGCGGCCCCATCATCGCATCCTGGAAATCCAGCAGGCCGACGCGCGCGACGCCTTCGCGTTCCGGCAGCCATAACAGATTGGGTGAATGATAATCGCGCAGCACCCAGGTCGGCGGCGCGGCGAGTGCCGGTGCCAGCGCGGTGGTCCAAAGCTTGAGATAGCTCTCGCGCACGGAAGGCGGCGGCTGGTGGCCGAGCAGCGGGAGAAACCAGTCGAGCAGCAATTCGGCTTCGATCAGCAGCGCGTCGATGTCGTAACGCGGCAGCCGGTATTGCACGCCGGCCTCGACAGAAATCGTGTCGTGCGTGCGTTCTCGATGCAGCGCCGCCAGCACGTCGGTGGCCGCTTCATAACGCGTCTCGATCGGCGCCGGCGGATCGTCTTCGACCACCAGTTCGTTGCCGAGATCTTCCAGCACCAGAAGTCCCGCAGCGCGGTCGGCGGCGAAGATCGCCGGCGCCGACAGGCCGAGCGTGCGCAAGCCCTTGGCCATCGCGATGAATGGCGTGACGTCCTCCGCCAGATGCGCGATCGCGCTATAGGGCCGGCCGCCGCGCACCGGCGGGCCGTCCGGCCGACGCGGCGAATTCATCAATATATAATTAGAGCCTTCGAGCGTGAGCCGTTCGTAGGAGCGCGTCGACGCGTCGCCCTGAATACGCCGGCGCGATGCCTGACCGAAGCCGGCTTCGTGGAGAAAGCGGCGGATGATGGCGATACGTTCGGCACGCGGCGCGAAGGCGCCATAGCCGGTGACCTGGGCGTGACGAAAGCTCTCGCCCTGCGGCGGCGACAGCGTGAAGGCGACGTCGAGCCGGTCCGGCGGCAGACGGCCGGCGGCGCGGTCGGGCCATTCCAGCAGCGTCACGGTATTTTCCGGCGCGTCCTCGAAGCCGAGTTCGATCAATTCGCCCGGGCCCGCCAGCCGGTAGAGATCGGCATGCAGCAGCGGAAAGCGCGGCAGCTCGTAGCTCTGGGTCAGCGTGAAGGACGGGCTCGGCACTTCGACGCTATCGTCGCCGGCAAGGTGGCGGATGAACGCGCGCGCGAAGGCGGTCTTGCCGGCTCCGAGATCGCCCGACAGCGTGATCAGGTCGCCGGGCTCAATCAGACCGGCAATATCGGCCATCAGCCGGCCGGTGGCCCGCTCGTCTTCGAGCGCCACCGTGAAGCTGAAACCGCCGGGCGTGGTCGGAAACATCGAATCATCCCAGGTAGGGCCTCAATGCTTATAAGCGGACGGGATGGGAGATTGCCAGAAAAGGAAAGCGCGACCGTACCGGTTTCCGCATTCATCTGCGCGATGATAATGTCCGGCTTGTTAACTTACACGCCGCCGCGCCGGGCCTAATTCGGTGCCAAAAACGCAAGCCCGCGGGGGAAACGGAATGCCGAAGAAACTGAGCCTCACCTTGGCCATGGGCGACAACGAGATCGTGCGACCCTTGATCAGCGGCAAGGTCGCGGTCGATGGTGTCGACCTCACCATCCTGACCGACATGGACTCGGCGACCCGGCATTGGCGGTTTTTGCGCAATGGCGAATTCGACGCCGCCGAAGTCTCCAGTTCGTCTTATCTGGCGGCGCGCGATAACGACTGGCCGTTTCGCGCCATTCCGGTGTTTCTGCATCGCCGCTTCCGGCACGGCTTTATGTTCATCAATACGTCCAAAGGAATCTCGAAGCCGTCCGATCTGAAAGGCCGCAAGATCGGCGTGAAGACCATGATGACCAGCGCGATTTTGTGGATGCGCGGCATTCTTCAGCATGAATACGGTGTGCCGCTCAACAGCATCGAATGGTTCGCCGAACTGGACGACGATGTCGAAGTGCGTCTGCCGCCCGACATCAAATATACGCGGCTGCCGGACGACAAATCGGTCGAGACCATGCTGGCCGAAGGCGAACTCGACGCGGTGTTTCATTCCGATTTCGTCAAACCCTTTCTGGCCAAGGACAAGCGTGTGGCGCGTCTCTTCCCCGACCACAAGGTGGAAGAGATGGCCTATTACCAGCGCACCGGCATCTTCCCGATCATGCATGTGGTCGGCATCCGCAAGGCGTTGGCGGAGGAACATCCTTGGCTCGCCGTCAATCTGTTCCGTGCCTTTAACGAGGCGAAAGACATTGCCATGCAACGCATGGCCAATCCGCGCATCGTGCCGCTCGCCTGGTATCGTGCCGCTTGGGAAGAGCAGGAGCGCATCTTCGGTCCCGATCCGTGGGAATACGGGCTCACCGACAAGAACCGTAAAGTCCTGGAGACGCTGGTCGGCTATTCGCACGAGCAGGGCCTGATCAAAAAACAGCCGACATTGGAGACGCTTTTTCTTAATGTCGACCAAGGCCGCAAGCGCGGTGGCGAGTATCGCATTTGAGCGCATGTTGCGTCCGCCCACGCGCGGACGTAGCCTTCGGCAAAACACTGATGGGGAGAAGCGCTTATGTCGGTACGTTCATTGGCGGTCGCGGCCGTGTTCATTACGTGCGGTCTCGGCGCAGCGAGCGCGCAGGAGACGGTCTGGAAGCACGGCATTCTCGAACCAAAGAGCGACGCCGGCTTTATCGCGATGGTCGAGGGCGGCGGCTTTGCCGCCAAGCACGGACTGAAAATCGAACTGCTCAAGATCAAATCCGGCTCCACGCTGATGAAGGCCTGATCGCCGGGCAGATTGACAGCGTCGACATGGGCGCGGCGGAATCGATCGTGGCGGCGGTGCGCGGCACCGGCGTCAAGATCGTCGGCTGCAACTGGCCGGGCGTGCCGCAAATTGTGCTCGCCAAGGCTGAGATCAAGACGCCGGCCGATCTCAAGGGCAAGGCGATTGCGATTTCCTCGCCCGGCTCGCTGCCCGACTTGCTGATGCGAGGCATGTTGAACGCTGAAAATATCCCCGTTGCGGACGTGAAGTTCGTGACCCAGGGCGCCGATCTTGACCGCTACAAATCACTGGTCGCCGGCGTCACTGACGCCGCCGTGGTCTCGAACGAATTCGAAGCGATCATGCCGCCGAACATCAAAGTCCTGATGCGCGCGAATGTGACCGTGCCGAAATTTATCCGGCTTTGTGTTGCCACCAGCCAGAAAGTTCTGACCGAAAGGCGCGCCGATCTGGTGAAATTCGTCGCGGCCGAAATGGAAGCCTATAAATATGCGACCGAGCATCGCGACGTCGCGGTCAAGCTGTCGCGCGAAATGACCCATGCCAAGCCGGACGACAAGCGCGCCGAATTCATTATCGATCAGACACTGGCCAACAAGCAGATCGATCCGACGCTGGCGATCCCCGCCGATCGCATCGAATGGATGCAGGATTTATTTGTCAAAGCGGGCGTGATCAAAGCGGCGGTGCCGCTGACGACGATTGTCGATACAGGCGTGCGTGACGACGCTGCCAAGATCGCCGGCAAATAACGGTCGCATGAGCTGGAGAAACGCCCGGCGCGCGGCAGGGATTTTGCCGCCGTCGGACAACTGCCAAGGCGCTGCCTTGATCTCGCCGCTTCCCCGTCGCGGTTCCTTGCGCATCATCACATCATCGCCACCGTTGCGGAACCCTCGCCGGTTCTTGGTGTGCAATGCGGAACGCATGCGTACAGCCGGCGTTTGCACGACAGGGCTTAGGGACAACCGACCTTGAAGGAGTGAACGATGCGCAATCTGATTACAGGACTATCTGTTGCCGTGATCGCCGCCGCTGCGTTGGCCACACCGGCGATGGCGCGGATGGACAGCTATCACGAGACGCCCGCGACCGCCGAAGTCGTTACCGGGGCGGCCGTCGGCACCGCCGCCGGCGTTGGACTGTCTGAAGGTTGGTTCGGCAGCGGCGCGACCGTCACCGCGCTCGGCGCCACGGCCGGCACCGCGGCGGTGGCCGGCGGCGTCGCCGGTGTGGGCACCGTTGCTCTGCTCGACGCGGTCGTGCAGCCGTGCCGCGGCTTCCACGCGCTGTTCGGGCTAAACCACGGCGCCTGCGTGAACGGCGAATATGTCGGCTATGCGCCGGAGCGCCGCGTGCATCGCGTGCGCTAAACCTGCGTTGACTTGATGAACACCTCCGCGGTTCGCCGCGGAGGTTTTTTCGCGCGCTTAAGGAAAATTACGCGGCGCTTTGCTTACCGGCGTCTTTGACGGCATGCGCGGTGGGAAATTCGCAAGCCACGGTGGTGCCTTGGCCGACTGCCGACCGAATCGTGACGCTGCCACCATGCAGTTGCACGAAGGAGCGCACCAGTGACAGACCGAGACCGGTGCCGCGATGCGTCGAGCCCTGCGAGTCGGTTTCGAACAGATCGAATACTTTGTCCATGGCCTCGGGCGGAATTCCGGGCCCATGGTCGGTGACCGAAAACACCACCGCGTCGGCGTGCCGCTCGGCCGAAAGCGTGATCGTCTCGCCGTCGGGTGAGAAGCCGACCGCGTTCGATAAAAGGTTAAACAGAACCTGACGCAGACGGCGCTCATCGGCCGCGAAGCTGCCGATAGATGGCGACGTCCGGATGTCGAGCGTGATGCGGCTCTTGACCAGGCGATCCTGCACGCCTTCCGCCGCCGCTTCCATGCTGGCCCGGATATTGACCTCCGACAGGTTCAGCGTCATGGCGCCGGCGTCGATGGTGGCGAGATCGAGGATGTTGTTGATGATCGCCAGGAGCGCATTGGTCGAGGTGGTGATATAGCCGAGATATTCGTGTTGCTTGGCGTTGAGCGCGCCGAAAGCAGGATCGCCGAGCAGATTGGCAAAACCGATGATGTTGGTGAGCGGCGAGCGCAGTTCGTACGACACGTGGTGCACGAATTCGATCTTGATGCCATCGGCGGCGACCAACGCTTCGTTGCGCTCGGTGAGCGCGCGCTCGAAATTGACGGTATCGCTGACGTCCTGGAACGTGACCAGCGTGGCGCCGTCCGGCAGCGGCATGGTGGCGAGATCGATGGTCATACCGTCGCGGCGTTCGATGCGCGCCGTCAGCGCTTCGCGGGCGTCGATCGCGGTTACCGCGCCGCGCAAGGCGCGCCAGATCGTGTTGTCGTCATGCAGCGCCTGCGACCAGGCGGTCACGGCTTCGATATGAGGATGCGCGTCGAGTGCTTCGGACGTGAGCTTCCACATACGTTGGAAGACGGGATTGTGCAGCCGCACGCGACCGTCCGGGCCAAACACCGCGACCGCTTCGGCGAGATGGTCGAGCGTTTCGCTTTGCACCTTGATCAGCGCGTCGTAGCGCCGATGCATGTCGAGCCGCTCGGTAACGTCGTCATAGAGATAAGTGACGCCGCCTTCCGGGTTGGGCGTGGTGACGACGCGCAGCGTGCGGCCGTCCGGCAGATGCCACATATGCTCTTTGGGTTCGAGCGCGCGATAGGCTTCGTAGAGCTGCTGCTTCCACAGCCGAAAGTCCTGCTCCTCCGGCAGCTTGCGCGCGGAGCGCAAGGTGTCGAGCACGGCGGTGTCGGTCGGCGTCTGATCGAGCAGGCCGGTGTCGAGATCGAACAGCGAGCGGAAGGCGGTGTTGTAAAAGGTGAGCTTGCGGTCGGCGTTGAAGATAGCGACGCCGGTGGCGAGCTGATCGAGCACGCGGCGGTGCGCCTCGACCATCCGCTTCAAATCGGCGCGCATGGTCTCGGCTTCGGTGCGGTCGATCGCCATGCCGGCCGAGCCTGCGCCGCTCGACGCATCGACCACGTCAAAAATGCGGCGTTCGCCGGCGACGATGGCCGGCAATCTCTTTGCGAAAGTCTCGCCGGCGGCGCGCGCGCTTGTGAGACCTTCGCGTGCTGGGCGATCGAGCAGTTCCAATTCGCGTACGACCGCGTCGGAGGCATCGACCGCTTCGACCGCGCGCGCATAAGCGGAATTGGCGAACACAAGGCGGCCATCGGCGTCGCGCGCCCAGACCGGGGCAGGCAGTGATTCGAGCAACGCCTTCATCGTCTCGACATCGGCGTTGAGCTTGTCGTGGCGGGCGGCGAGATCGACCAATTCGCGTTCGATGCCACCGACGTCGCGCAGGCGCAGTACCGCCCGCCCGCCTATGGCGCGGCCTTGCGCTTCGATCGGGCGGCCTGCGACGGTGGCGAGCGTCATGACAAAGGGGCGGCCTTCGGCGCGCAGATCCGTCACCGCCTGCTCAATGCGTTGCGCTTGCGCGGCTTCAAGCCAGGAGCCGAACGCAAGCACCCGCTCTGGCGCTAAGTCCTCGGAGGGCCCGGCAGTGATGATGGATTTGTCGCCGAGAATCTCGGTGCGGTCGTCGTCGGCGGCCCAGGCCACCAGCAACTGCGGCTCCGACAGCAGCAGCGTCTTGTAGCGGTCTATTTCCGCTTGCAGGCTCATCACATCGTCGCGCGTTCCGGCCTGGAAGCGGCTGGCGCTGCGGCGGGTGCGGATCAGTACGATGGTGGCGAGCACGGCGAAGCAGAGCAGGCCGGCGAACAGCGTCAGCGACGCGATCTCCTGGCGGCCGAATAGCGAGGCAGCCTCGTGCGGCGCGGTCGTGTCGGCGAATGCCGGCGCGATCAGGACCGGCGCCGTGAGCGCGAGACCGGCGATAGCGCCGATATTCAGAATGACGGCGACGACGAGAATACCGTCTCGTCTCGGACGAGAACGCAGCCTCCCGTTCGTCGTCCGGATCGTCTCCGGCATTTCCGAATTGCCCCACGATGTGCGGACGAAATAGGCCCTATCGTCTGCGAATCATTGGACTTTACCCCCGTGGGGAGTCGGGCCGAAAGAGTCCATATGGTGAACGCGTGGACCTTCGCGCAATTCATGTTGCGCAGCGCTGGCGGAATTACTTGGCGCCGTCGGCGCGTTTGGTCATGTCTTCGATATTGATGCGGGCAAGCGCTGCGGAAAAACTGCGCTCGGCTTCGGCCAGCGCCGGTCGCACCACGTCGGCGACCAAAGGCGACATCGGTCCGGCCGGTTCTTCGTCGTCTTCCGCGCTGGAAGCGGCGCGCAGAATGTCCTCGGCGGTGATCTTTTTGTGGTCGCGCGCGAGTTCATAGCCGCCGTGCGGTCCGCGAATGCCCTTGAGAATACCGTCGCGGACAAGCGCTTGCAGCACCGGTTCAAGATGGCGCGGAGGAAGCTTATGACGCGTGGCGAGCGCCTTGGCCGAGACCGGCCGACTGCGTGCATTGAGAGCCACGTCGATGACAGCGGCAATAGCAAGAATGTCTTTGCGGGAAACCAGGGGCATGATCGGCACCAGTCGCAACTAATTGTAGCGGTAATAGGCTACAGTCTACGATCCGTCTAGCCGAAAACAATGAATTGCGTATTTCAACTCCCGGTGGAGCCAAAGCCTGCGCTGCCACGGGTTGTTTGGTCGAGTGACGATGTTTCGACCAGCCGCGCGCGCGTAACGGTTGCAAGCACAAGCTGAGCGATCCGCATGCCGCGCGCAATCTCGACCGATTCGCTGCCGAGATTGACCATCAGAACCTGAATCTCGCCACGGTAGTCGGCGTCGATGGTGCCGGGCGAATTCAACACCGTGAGGCCGTGACGGACGGCAAGTCCCGAGCGCGGCCGCACCTGCGCCTCGAAACCTTCCGGCAAAGCAATGGCAATGCCGGTCGGCACGAGCACGCGCGCGCCGGCTGCCAGCGTGAGCGGTTTGCCGGCGGCGACCGCGGCGATTAGATCGAGGCCGGCAGCCAGCGCGCTCTGGTAGGACGGCAGTGGAAGGTCGTGTCCGTGCGGAAGGCGCATGATGCGGACGTCAGCGTCGTTCATTTAATTTTCCAATTCTGCTGCGACACGCGCAATCAGCATCGTGGCGACATCTTCTTTGCTTTGCGGCGGCCAGGCTTCGATGCCTTTGGCGGTGACAAGCTGGATGGTGTTGCGGTCGCCACCCATGATGCCGGTTGAAGGCGATACATCGTTGGCGAGAATCCAGTCGCAGCCTTTTTTGTCGAGCTTGGCCTTGGCATTGGCGGCGACGTTTTCGGTCTCGGCGGCAAAACCGATGACGAGTTGAGGCCGTTGCATCTTGCGGTGCGCGACGGTCAAAAGGATGTCCGGATTTTCGGTGAGCGTGAGTTCGGGCGTGGCCTGCCCCGGCTGTTTTTTGATCTTCTGCTCACCAGCATGGGTCACGCGCCAGTCGGCAACGGCGGCGGCAAAGATCGCAACATCGGCGGGCAAGGCGCGTTCGACCGCCGCCAGCATTTCGCGCGCGCTTTCGACGTCGATAACATTGACGCCGGGCGGCTTCGGCAGGTGCACCGGGCCGCTCACAAGCGTGACATCCGCGCCGGCAAGCGCGGCGGCGATGGCGATGGCATAACCTTGTTTGCCGGAAGAACGGTTGGCGATGTAGCGCACCGGGTCGATCGGCTCATGCGTGGGCCCGGCGGTGATCAACACGCGTTTGCCCTTTAGCGGCTGCGCATGGTGTGCGCCGAGCAGATTTTCAGCCGCCGCGGCAATCTCAAGCGGCTCAGCCATACGCCCGAGGCCGCGTTCGCCGCTCTCCGCCATCTCACCGGCGTTGGGACCGATGGTGGAAACACCATCTTCGATCAGGCGCGCCAGATTGCGTTGCGTCGCCTTGTGCGACCACATCGCCGGGTTCATCGCCGGCGCCAGCAATATCTTCGCCTTGCTCGCCAGCAACACGGCGGTGGCGAGATCATTGGCGAGGCCGTTCGCCATCTTCGCCATCAGGTCGGCTGTCGCCGGCGCAATTACGATCAGGTCGGCTTCGCGCGCGAGCCGGATGTGGCCGACATCGAATTCATGCTGCGGATCGAACAAATCGGTGAACACGCGCTCGCCGGCGATGGCGCCAGCGGTGAGCGGCGTGATGAACTCGGTCGCAGCTTGCGTGAGGATGCAACGCACCGAAACGCGGCGCTCTTTCATGCGGCGGATCAGGTCGAGCGATTTGTAGGCCGCGATCCCGCCGCCGATGATGAGTAGCACGCGCTTTGTGCCGGCGTTGGAAGGCGCGGCTTTGACTTCGGTGGGCGCGGCCGGCGTCTCTGTGTCGGATGCCGCCTCGCGCAGGATGGTGCGCACTTCGTCCTCGACCGAGCGGCCGTGGCGCGCCGCGCGCAGGCGAAGCTGCTTTTTGAGCGCCTCATCGAGCTGGCGGACGGTGAGAGATGCCATGATTACAGCGGCTTAGTTTATAACGATTGCAATGACTGCAATGCAATCAAACCGTTTGGTCGACGAACTGTCAACAAGTGGATTGACAGTTTTTGGAGGTCGTGTATTTAACCACTAGGTTATTTAACTAGATGGTTCACAGCGAGATGCAGACGCCAGCAACCGACCGCCTCAGCGCCACCTTTGCCGCGCTCGCCGATCCAACGCGCCGGGCCATCCTGGCGCGGCTGGCGCTCGGCGAAACCTCGGTATCGAAACTGGCCGAGCCCTTCGCGATGAGCATGCCGGCGGTGTCCAAACATCTCAAGGTGCTGGAGCGCGCCGGTCTCATCACGCGCGGGCGCGACGCGCAGATGCGCCCCTGCAAGATCGAGGCGGCGCCGCTGATCGGCGTCGATGGCTGGCTAACCGACTATCGCAAGCTGTGGGAGGAACGGCTCGCCCGGCTTGACGACTATTTGCAGGTACTCAAGGCGGAGGGCGAGGCGCAACAGAACAAGTCGAAGGAGACGAAACGTGGCCGAAAGAAATAATCTCGACCTCGACAGTGATCCGCGTTCGATCATTGGCACCCGTGTGTTCGCCGCGCCGCGCGATCTGGTGTTCACCTGCTTCACCGATCCGAAACATCTGGCGCAATGGTGGGGCCCGGACGGCTTCACCACCGCGACATTGATTTTTGAATTCCGTCCGGGTGGCGGCTGACGTTCGAGGATAACGGCCAAGGCCAGACGCGTATCACCTGGCACGGCACGTTCCCCAGCGCGGAAGAACGCACGCGCGTGATCAAGGAATACGGCGCCGACAAGGGCCTCGCTCAAAATCTGGCCAGACTTGCGGCTTATGTCGCCAAGCAAGCCGCGAAATAGCGAGATGAAACCATGCGCAGGCGGCGGAACCTATTGGGCGGAATTTCAGGCGAGCGAGCGCAGCGCCTTGCGCAAACTCTCGGCGCTCCCCGGCGCGATCAGAAATTCCACCTCGACATGCGCTTCCTTCCACAAGGGATAGGCTCTGCGCAGCAGCGCCCGTCCGGCCGCGGTAATGATCAGGCGGCGGCTGCGCTTGTCTTCTTTGTCGATCGCGACCTTCAACAGCCGGCGCCGCTCCAGCGGCTTGAGATTGGCGGTAAGCGTCGTGCGGTCCATTGCCAGCAGATTGGCGACGCTACCAATGGTAGGCGGCTCCGGCCGGTTGAGCGAAGTCAGCAACGAAAATTGACCGCTGCTGAGTTCCGCAGGCCGCAACGCCTCGTCAAAGCGGCGTGCCAACGCGCGCGCGGCGCGTTGCACATGCAGACACAGGCAGGCATCGCGCACCTCGAGCGTGGCAGCGTATGGCAGCGCCTCGCTTTCATCCGGTTCCTTCGAACGTTTCAGATTTTGCCGCGTTGACATGCGAGCTACTATGTTGATATCAACGTATTTGTCAATGTGACAACCCGGAGGGAGCGCTGCCATGCAAGTTACCCCCTATTTGATGTTCGACGGCCGCACCGAAGAGGCGATCGAGTTTTACAAGAAAGCCCTCGGCGCCACCGTCGAAATGATGATGCGGTTCAAGGATAGCCCGGACCAATCGATGTGCGCGGCCGGCGCCGAGACTAAGGTGATGCATTCCTGCCTCAAGATCGGCGACACCGCGGTCATGATGTCGGACGGCCGCAATACCGGCAAACCCGACTTCAAGGGCATTTCGCTTTCGCTCAACGCCAGGGACGAAGCGCATGCCGACAAAATGTTCGGCGCGCTCGGTGAAGGCGGCCAGGTGCAGATGCCGATGAGCAAAACATTTTTCGCCAAACGCTTCGGCGTGGTGGCCGACAAGTTCGGCGTGAGCTGGATGATCATTGCCGAGTAAAGCCAGCTGCTGACCGAATGTTTGAAACCCGCCCAAGTCGTTGAATTGGCCGAACCGCCCCAACGGAGTTACTGCCATGTCACTCAAACTCTACTATCACCCGCTGTCGTCCTTTTGCCACAAGGCGCTCATCGCGCTCTACGAAGGCGGCATTCCGTTCGAGCCGATCGTCGTCGACCTTTCGAATGAGGAATCGAGCGCGCCGCTTAGAGCACTTTGGCCGGTCGCAAAGTTTCCGGTCTTGCGCGATGAGGCGCGCGGTCAAACGGTGGCGGAAGCGACCGTCATCATTGAGTATCTCGACACCTACTACGGTACGAATCTTCTACCCACCGGCGCCGATCAGACTTGGCAAGCGCGAATGTGGGATCGATTCTACGACCTCCACCTCCATACGGAAATGCAGAAGGTGGTTGGCGACGAATTGCGTCCTGCCGGTGCGAAAGATCCCTATGGCGTTGAAAAGGCGCGGGCGCTGATGATGACTTGCTACGATATGATCGAACGCGAGATGGCGGGCAAAACCTGGGCGATGGGCGACAAATTTGGCCTGGTCGATTGCGCGGCGTCGCCGGCCTTGTTTTATTGCAACTACGCCGTTCCTTTCGACCCAGCTTTCCGAAATCTCCGCGCATACCGCGAGCGTCTGGTCTCACGCCCGTCCTATGCGCGCGCGCTCAGAGAAGCCGAACCCTATTTCAAATATTTCCCCATGGATGCCAAACCCTCGCTCGCAAAGGAGTCCGCATAATGCCGGTCCGAGCCGCGTCAAAGGACTTCGTCATGTCGCGCGTTCTCGACGCACCGCGCGAACTGGTGTGGCAGTGCTTCACCCAGCCCGAGCGCATGAAGGAATGGTGGGGCCCGAAGGGCGTCAAGGTCGTTAAATCCAAAATGGATTTTCGCGTCGGCGGCATCTACCACTACGGCATGCAGAATCCGGACGGTCAGGTCATGTGGGGCCGGAAGGTCTATCGCGAGATCAAGCCGCCGGAACGCATCGTCCTGATCGACTCGTTCTCCGACGAGAAGGGAGGGCTCGGGCGCCACCCGCTGGCGCCGCAATGGCCGCCGCAAATGCTGACGGTCTTTACCTTCGAGGAAGAGCCGGGCGGCAAGTGCCGTTTCACCGTGCGTTGGTCACCCCATGAGGCGACCGCGGAAGAGCAGACCGTATTCGATGCCGGCCATGGCAGCATGACCATGGGCTGGAGCGGCACGCTCGAACGGCTCGAAGCCTATCTGGCAAAAGCAAAATAACCCGACACTCACGGAGGAATGTCATGTCGATTGCAAAGCAACAGATCACGCCCTGTCTCTGGTTCGACAAGAATGCCGAAGAAGCGGTGAATTTCTACACCACCGTGTTCAAGAATTCCAAGATCACCGCGATCGTTCGTTTCGGCAATGTCGGACAGGAAGCCCACGGCGGCACACCGGGCGCGGTGCTGGCCATCGACTTCGAACTGGACGGACAGAAATTCTCCTGCCTGAACGGCGGTCCGCGATTCAAGTTCAGCGAAGCGGTCTCGTTTCAAATTCCCTGCGAGACCCAAGAAGAAATCGATTACTACTGGTCCACTTTGACCAAGGGCGGCAGCGAAAGCGAGTGTGGCTGGCTGAAGGACAAGTTCGGCCTGTCCTGGCAGGTGTTTCCGAGGCGTCTGCTCGAAATGCTGCGCGATCCCGACCGCGCGAAAGCGGACCGCGCCATGAGCGCCATGATGAAGATGTCGAAAATCGACTTCGCAACGATCGAGCGCGCTTTCGCCGGCAAATAACGCCGCTTCAACACGAGGGAAATGCATATGGCTTACGTCGATGGATTTGTCGTGCCGGTACCGAAGCGCAAGCTCGGCGCGTATCGGAAAATGGCCAACAAGGCCGGTAAGGTCTGGATGGAGCATGGCGCCGTGTCGTTCCACGAATGTGCCGGCGACGACGTGCCTTACGGCAAACGCACCTCGTTTCCGCGCAGCGTCAAGCTCAGGAACATCGAAACGGTGATATTTTCCTGGATCGTCTATCGCTCCCGCGCCCATCGCGACCGCGTGATGAAGAAGGTCATGGCGGACAAGCGCATCGCGGATTCGATGAAGGGCGAAATTCCATTCGACGCCAAGCGCATGATTTTCGGCGGCTTCCAGATGATCGTTTCGCACGGTTAGGTGAGGAGTTTGAGATGAACGCACCGCAAACATTCGGCGAAGGCTCCGTCAAGATCGCGCGCGTCTTCGACGCATCACGGGCACTGGTCTGGCAGGCATGGGCCGACCCGAAAATGCTGGCGCAGTGGTTCGGACCGCGCGGTTTTACAAGCTCGGTGCCGCAATGGGACCTACGCGGCGGCGGTGCCTTGCGCATTGTCATGCATGGGCCGGATGGCAACGACTATCCGATGAAAGGCGTGTTCACGGAGGTGAAGACGCCGGAGCGGCTGGTATTCACGAATATCGCGCTCGACAATGACGGCAATCATCTGCTCGAGGGCGAGACTACGGTGGCGTTGAGGGAGAGCGGTGGCAAGACCACGATGGTGTTGGCCTCGCATGCGGTTGGCCGCGTGCCGATGGCGCCGCAGATGCTGGCCGGCATGGAGGCAGGCTGGACCCAGAGCATCGACAAGATGGGCGAGTTGCTGGCCTGAGGCGTGGCTACAGCAGCAGCCACGCAATCCAGCCCAGCATCAGCGCGATCATCCATAGCGCGGCCGCGACCCAGCGGTTGCGGCGCGCTTCCGCCTTGCCGATGGCGGCGACGGTGTCGGACGACAGCACCAGCCCGTTGCGGGTGGCATCATCGATCTGATCGAGCAGGGTGCCGGCGCGCAGAAGCAAGCCCGGCACTTGCCCGAAGAACTTGCCGAGCTCGCCGGCGCCTTCGACCGCGTCCTCCAGTTTGCCGGCAGGACCAAGATGCCGCGCGATCCATTCGCGCACCACCGGATCGGCGGTCGACCACATGTCGAGCTTGGGATCGAAGGAACGCGCGACGCCTTCCACCACCACCATGGTCTTCTGCAACAGCAAAAGTTCCGGCCGCGTGCGCATGTCGAACAGGCCGGTGACCTCGAACAACAGCATCAACAGCTTCGCCATTGAAATATCTTCGGCGGTGCGGTTGTGGATCGGCTCGCCGATGGCGCGGATCGCCTGCGCGAAATCATCGACCGAATGATGGCGTGGCACATAGCCGGCGTCGAAATGCACCTGCGCGGTGCGATGATAATCGCGCGTGATAAAGCCGAACAGGATTTCGGCGAGGAAGCGGCGCTCCTTCGGCCCGAGCCGCCCCATAATGCCGAAGTCGACGGCAACAAGGCGCCCTTCGGCATCGACGAACAAATTGCCGGGATGCATGTCGGCGTGGAAAAAGCCATCGCGCAATGCGTGGCGCAGAAAACTCTGAATGACGCTGCGACCGAGCGCCGGCAGATCGAAGCCGCGCGCCTCCAGCGCGGCGCGATCGTTGAGCGGCGTGCCGTCGATCCATTCGAGCGTGAGCACTTCACGCGCGGTGCGGTCCCAGTCGACCCGCGGCACGCGGAAGTCGGCGTCGTTTTTGGTGTTCTCGGCCATTTCGGAAGCGGCGGCGGCTTCCAGCCGGAAATCCATCTCGATCGCCATCGAGCGCGCCAGTGTCGCCACGGCTTCGACCGGCCGCAGGCGTTGGGCCTCAACAGACATGGCCTCGGCTTTACGCGCGGCGAAGAAGAATGAGTCCAGATCGGCGGCAAAGCGGCGCGCAATGCCGGGCCGCAAAATTTTCACCGCCACCGGCGTGCGCACGCCGTTCTTTTCGACTTCGGCCTTGTGCACTTGCGCGACCGAAGCGGCGGCAACCGAAGGCCCGAAGTTTAAGTAGACTTCATTGATCGGCTTTTCGAACGCCGTCACCGCGACCGCTTCAGCTTCGCCTTGCGGAAATGGCGCCATGCGGTCCTGCAAGCTTTCGAGACTGCGCGCGATATCGGTGCCGACCACGTCGGGCCGCGTCGCCATGAACTGGCCGAGTTTGACGTAGGTGGGACCGAGTTTGGTGAGGGCGGTGGCAAGCCGGCCGGAGCCGTCTTTTGCGCTGGGTCGCTCGAACACCCGCGCGATCGCGATGCCGGTGCGCGCGGACAAGGGCAGCGTGCGGGTATCGACCAGCGCGAACACGCCCTCGCGCGCGAGCACATAGCCCGCCCGCGCCAGCCGCGTGAGGTGGGAGAGCGTAGCGATCACAATTTCCAGCCCGAATGCATGGCGACCACGCCGCCGGTCATCGGCGTGAAAGAAACGCGGCGCAGACCCGCGTCCTCGATCATTTTGACGAAGACTTTCGGCTTGGGAAATTTGCGGATCGACTCGACCAGATATTGATAAGCCTCGCGGTCGCCGGTCACGGCCCGACCGACGCGTGGAATCACCTGAAACGAATAAAGTTCATAGAGTTTGTCGAGCCCGGGTACGTCAACGCTGGAAAATTCAAGGCACAGAAAGCGGCCGCCATATTTTAGCACGCGAAACGCCTCAGAGAGCGCCAGCGCGATGCGCGGCACGTTGCGAATGCCGAAGGCGATGGTGACGCAGTCGAAGCTTTGGTCCGGATAAGGCAGTTGTTCGGCATTGCCTTGCTCGAAAGTGACGGCATGGTCGAGCCCGCGCGCTTGCGCGCGCTCGCAGCCGACTGCCAGCATCTCCGCATTGATGTCGCAGACGGTGACGCGGGTGTTTGGCCCGCCGGCCTCGACCGTGCGAAAGGCGATGTCGCCGGTGCCGCCGGCGAGGTCGAGCAAGGCAAAGGGCCGGTCGGTCTTTTCTTGAAGGCGGCCGGGACGGCCTTTTGGTGGCGGATTAACGGCGGTGACCAGCGCATCCTTCCAAGCCCGGTGCAGCCCGCCCGACATCAGATCGTTCATCAGGTCGTAGCGCCTGGCGACTGAGTGAAAGACCTCGTCCACCAGCCCCTGCTTGTCGCTCAGGGGCACGGTCTGGTCACCGAAATGGGTCTCTTCCGCCTTGGTCATGTTTTCTTTGCGCCAATAATCCTTTGCGGGCAGGACCATAGCGCGACAGCCCGCGGGACGCTATGTGAGAACGCTGGAGCGGTTAACCATGCCCGAGCTACCCGAAGTTGAGACCGTGCGAAGGGGCCTCGCGCCCGCCATGGAGGGCGCAAGGCTCGAGCGCATCGAGGTGCGGCATCGCGGCCTGCGCTGGCCGATTGCCGAGGACTTTGAAAAGCGGCTGACCGGAACGACTGTTACCGGCCTCGGGCGCCGTGCGAAATATCTGCTGGCGGACCTGTCGAGCGGTGAAGTGCTGATCATGCATCTGGGCATGTCGGGTTCGTTCCGCATCGACAAGGAAAAACCGGGCGCATTCCATCACGCGCGCTCGAAAGACGAAAAGCACGATCACGTCGTCTTCCATCTATCGAACGGCAAAACGGTGACCTTCAACGATCCGCGCCGCTTCGGCTCGATGAAGATCGTACCGCGCGCCAAGCTCGACGAGGAGCCGCTGTTGAAGGCGCTCGGGCCCGAACCTTTGGGAAACGAATTCGACGCGGCGATGCTGGCGCGCGCCTGTCAGGCCAAGAAGACCTCGCTAAAGGCGGCGCTGAGCGATCAGCGCGTCGTCGCCGGCCTCGGCAACATCTATGTCTGCGAGGCGCTTTACCGCGCGCACTTATCGCCAACGCGGCGCGCCTCAACCATCGCCGACCGCAAGGGCGAACCGAACGAACGCGCCTTCGCATTGGTGGATGCCATCAAGGCCGTGCTCAATGACGCCATCAAGGCTGGTGGCTCCAGCTTGCGCGATCATCGCCAGGCCGACGGCTCGCTCGGCTACTTCCAGCACAATTTCAGGGTCTATGACCGCGAAGGCGAACCCTGCCCTCGCAGCAAGGGCACCATCAAGCGCATCGTGCAAAGCGGCCGCTCGACCTTTTATTGCCCAGCCTGCCAGAAATAATGGCCTCTCATGGATGGACCCCCAATGACAGGGGGCGGCAGACTGTGCCACCAATAAGAAAACGAAGAACATCGCCTCGGGGGAACCGCCATGCGCAAGCTTGCTGTTGTTGCACTATTTCCATTCATTCTCGCCGCCACTTTCGCCGCTGCGCACGCCGAATATCCAGATCGTCCGATCCGCATGATCGTGCCGCAGGCCGCCGGCAGCGCCACCGACAATGCCGCGCGTCTTCTGGCCGCCGTGCTGACTCAGGATCTCGGCCAGCAGATCGTGGTCGATAACCGCCCGGGCGGCGCGCTCACCATCGGGCTCGACCTGCTCGCGAAGTCGGCGCCGGACGGTTACACCATCGGCATGGGGCCGATCGGAGCTCTCGCCATCACGCGCCACATGTTCAAGAAGCTGCCTTACGACATCGAGCGCGATTTCCAGCCGATCTGCTTGGTCACGCGCGGGCACTTGCTGCTGGCGGTATCGCCGAATTCGCCCATCCATTCGGTCAAGGAATTAATTGCCTATGCCAAGGCGCATCCTGGTAAATTGTCGAACGCGTCGTCGAGCAACGGTTCGCCCGGCCATGTCGGCGGCGAGCTGTTCAAATTCATGACCGGCACTGAGATCGTGCACATTCCCTATCGCGGCGGCGCGCTGGCCATCCAGGATTTGATCGCCGGCCGCGTCGACCTGATGTTCGAGAGCTTGCAATCGATCGCGCAGGTCGCCCATGCCGGCACCGTGCGCCCGCTCGCGGTCAGCGGTGTGAATCGTTCGCCGGCTTTCCCCGATCTGCCGACCATTGCGGAGGCTGGCGTGCCCGGCTACGCGGCGCCGACCTGGACCGGCGTGATCGCGCCGGCCGGTGTGCCGCGTCCGATCGTCGACAAGCTCAACGCGGCGATCAACAAGGCACTGGCCTCGCCCGCCTTCAAGGTGAAGTTCGAAAAGACCGGCGACGAAGCCGCCGGTGGTACGCCGGAAGACTACGCCGCCGCCATCAAGGCCGATTCCGCCAAGTGGAAAGAGGTCGTGCTGCGCGCCGGCGTGAAGATGGAATAGGCTACGCGCCGCTTCCGCATCATGGCCGGGACAAGCCGGCCATGATGGCATACAAATGTGGCTCAAGCCGAAATTTCGCAGGCGGGAGAGCATGGATGGCGTACCAAAACATCATCGTCGAAACCAAAGGCCGCGTCGGCGTCATCACGCTCAATCGCCCGCAGGCGCTCAACGCGCTCAATCGTGAGCTCATCGCGGAACTGACCCAGGCGATCGCTGCCTTCGAGGCCGACGACAAGGTCGGCTGCATGGTGATTACCGGCAATGAGAAAGCCTTCGCCGCCGGCGCCGACATCAAGGAAATGGCTGACAAGACCTTTATCGAAGCCTATCTCGGCAACTTCGCCGCCAACCAACACGTCGCCGCGAACGCGCGCAAGCCAGTTATCGCGGCGGTGGCGGGCTTCGCACTCGGCGGCGGATGCGAACTGGCAATGCAATGCGACATCATCATCGCTGCCGACAGCGCCAAATTCGGCCAACCCGAAATCAAACTCGGCGTCATCCCCGGCATTGGCGGCACGCAGCGGCTGACGCGCGCGGTCGGCAAGGGCAAGGCGATGGATCTGATTCTGACCGGCCGCATGATGGACGCAGCCGAGGCCGAGCGCTGTAGCCTCGTTGCGCGCGTGGTGCCGGCCGCGAGCCTGATGGAGGAGGCGATGAAGATGGCCGATACGATTGCCAATATGTCGCTGCCGCCGGTGCTGGCGGCCAAGGAAGCGGTCAACGTCGCCTTCGAGTCGTCGCTGGCCGAGGGCGTGCGCTTCGAGCGGCGGATTTTCCACTCGCTGTTTGCGACCGGCGATCAGAAGGAAGGCATGAAGGCTTTTATCGAGAAGCGGAAGCCGGAGTGGAAGAATAAGTGACGGTTAAACAGCCGTCACTTCCGCACGCAAATCATCCGCACGATGGCGTCGCGCGCTGGGGCAGCCTGCGCGCTTGGCGCAGGAACATGATGGGCGTCGAGAAAAGCGCGGATGGTTTCGGCGCGCACCAGCCGCACTGGCGGCAAAGCCGGCGCGATACTGGCTAATACGGCGTTGCGCAATTCCGCCATGCCGATGAAGCGGCCTTGCGCGTCAAGCGCCGCGGCGCCGGAGAAACCCGCCATCGGCACGGGCTGGCGCAACTCGATTGAATTACCGTCGGTCAGCCGCGCTTTGATCTCGGTGAGCCTGCTTTTGCCATCGTGCTCTTTCGGATCCGGAATACCGGCCAGCGTTAGTTCGCCGGATTTGGCGCGATCGGCTGGTGTGAGCTCCAGCGGCATGAATTTGCGCGGACCATAGACGCGCAACAGCGTCAGCCCGCTATTGGCGTCCTCGGCGATGGGGACGGCATCACCATAACCAGCCGCGACCAGCACCTGACAGCCGTGCACCAGGTGGGCGTCGGTGACGATGTGTCCTTGCTCGCTCACCACCAGTCCGTTGCCATATTCAACCGACTTGGCGAGCGCGGCGAACGGGGCGCTGCGTTGCGGAAACGGCGAAAAGGCTGACGCCATTGCCACCATCACCGGCGTAACAATCCCCTCCATCGCCTGATCGAACATCATGGTGAAACCGCGTACTTCGCCATTGCGCATCTGCGCGCGCACGGAGAATTTCTTCAGGCCCTGCAAGCCGCTGATGAAAAAACTGTCGTCGCGCAGCACGCTGGTTTCGACCCGGCGCGCCGCCGGCTCTTTTTTTTCGCGCTCGAAAAGCGCCGACAGTTTGAGGTCGGGCGCGGCGAAGCGGAAAGTCTCGACCTGCACTTCGCCGTGGCGCGAGGACCAGCGCGTGCCGCGCGCGGATTCGCGCGCGATCGGCACCATCTTGGTCGGCAAGCCGATACGAATGCCGGTGGCCGGGTCGACGACTACGCTCCAGCCGAACTCCTCTTCGTGCTCGCGCGCGGCCGCGATCAACTTCGCCCGCTCGGCGGCGGTGAGTTGGCCGGTGACATTCGATTTGATGCGCTTCTGGAAATTCTTCACCGCCGCCAGCATCGGGTCGTCGCTATTGGCGGCGCCGGGGTAATCGCCTGACCACAAAAGGGCGGCTTGCAGCTTCAAACGCTCGTTCTGCGGAATGCCGGCAAAGACATCGGTGGCCGGTTCGGTGGGTTTTGCGGTCGCGGCCTTCGGCGCGGACGGCTTGGCCGGCGTTTCTTTCGGTGCGGTGGAGGCGACGATGGACTTCTTGGCTGCCGGCTTATTAGCGGGCTTGGCTGAGGGCTTGCTTTCGGGCTTGGCAACCGGTTCGGCGGTCTCGGCAGGGTAGGGCGACGCGTCCGGTCCTATGATCTGCGCCAGGGCTTGGGTCGACGCCGAAACGACGCTGAAAGACAGCGCCGCAAGCACGGTTGCGATGGGGCCAAAACGCATATGTGTTAACGCTACGGTAACCAAGATTAACGGTCACCTTAGCGAAGCGAGCCGGGCGCGCAAGAAGCCCCTGCAATCTGGGTTACTCGCCAATCCGGCCCCTTGGAATGCTAGGATTGCGAGCCATGCTCGATAAACAAGAACTCGAACGCTATGCCCGCCACATCGTCCTGCGCGAAGTGGGCGGCCCGGGCCAGGCCACGCTCAAGGCCGCGCGCGTGCTGGTCGTCGGCGCCGGCGGCCTCGGGGCACCCGTGCTGTTGTACCTGGCGGCGGCGGGTGTGGGCACGCTCGGCATTGTCGATGACGATACGGTGTCGCTGTCGAATTTACAGCGGCAGGTGATCTTCGGCACGCCCGATATCGGCGAGCGCAAGGTCGACGGCGTCGAAGCAGCGATTGCGCGGCTCAATCCGCATATCAAAATCGAAACGCACATGACGCGGTTGGACGCTTCGAACGCCCTCGGCCTGATCTCGCATTACGACATCGTCGCCGATGGTTCGGATAATTTCGCCACGCGCTATCTGGTGTCGGACGCCTGCTACTTTGCCAAAAAGCCACTGGTTACCGCGGCGGTCGGCACTTTTGACGGATCGCTCACCACCCTGCGCGCGCACGAGATGCAAGCCGATGGGACGCGCAATCCGACTTATCGCTGTCTGTTCCCGGAGCCGCCGCCGCCCGGCACCGTGCCTGCTTGCGCGGAGGCCGGCATTCTCGGCGCGCTGCCCGGCATTCTCGGTTCTATGATGGCGCTCGAGATTATTCGCGAGATTGTTGGCTTCGGCGAAGGCCTGGTCGGACGGCTCTTGATGGTCGACGCGCGCTCCATGCGGTTCGAGACACTGAGCTATGCATGGGACGCAGCCAATCCACTCTCGGGCGAACGGCCGAGGATCGTCGATTTATCCGGTAAATATTGAGGTTTTCGCGCAGACGGTATCGAACAAAGTGAATGCGCATTTACCCCTATCTTGCTATCGACTTAACAGCGCCACAGCATTTTTCGGTCAAACTGGACTCAAATTGGAGAACGACCAGAGTCCTTGCCATGTACACCGCGCAGCAAACACCTAGCCTCACTCGCGCCACTGTCGAACGCGGCGTCATTGATTGCGAAAAATGCCGCTCGCCGATTTACGTCAACAAGCCGGGTTCGGTAAGCGTTGAATTTTGCGTGCCGTGCCCGCATTGCGGCCATCGCGGCATTTACTTCAAGCGCATGCTGACGACGGAGCACGTTCCGGAGTGGCGAAACAAAGGTCGCGAATAAAAGCCGGTCTCAAAGCATTGATGGCAAGACTCGATCCGGCGGCCTATGCCCGTCCATGAAGGTCTTGATGTTGATGATGACCTTCTCGCCCATATCGACGCGGCCTTCGATCGTGGCCGAGCCCATGTGTGGCAGCAGCACGACCTTGCCGGCTTTGGCGAGTTTCAAAAGCTTCGGATTAACCGCAGGCTCGTGCTCGAACACGTCGAGACCGGCACCGGCAATTTCATCGCTTTCGAGCAGACGCGCTAACGCGTTCTCGTCGATCACCTCGCCGCGCGCGGTATTGACGATGAAGGCTTCGGGCCGCAGCATTTTCAGCCGCCGCGCCGACAACAGATGGAACGTCGCCGGCGTATGCGGGCAGTTGACCGATACGATGTCCATGCGGGCGAGCATCTGGTCGAGGCTCTCCCAATAGGTGGCGTCGAGCTCTTCCTCGATCTTGGGCGCCACCTTGCGGCGGTTATGATAGTGGATTTGCAGGCCAAAGGCGCGCGCGCGCCGCGCCACCGCCTGGCCGATGCGGCCCATGCCGATGATGCCAAGGCGCTTGCCCCAGATGCGGTGGCCGAGCATCCAGGTCGGCGTCCAGCCGGCCCAGTCGCTGTCCGCGATCAGCACGTTGGAGCCTTCCGCCAGCCGGCGCGGCACGGCGAGGATCAGCGCCATCGTCATGTCGGCGGTGTCCTCGGTCAGCACGCCCGGCGTATTGGTGACGGTGATGCCGCGCTGAACCGCGGTGGCGACGTCGATGTTGTCGACGCCATTGCCGAAATTGGCGATCAGGCGAAGCTGTTCGCCGGCCTTGGACAGAAGCGCGGCGTCGATGCGGTCGGTCACCGTCGGAACCAGCACGTCGGCGGTCTTGACCGCGTCGGCCAATTGGGCGGCGGACATCGGCTTGTCGTCGTCGTTAAAGCGCGCGTCGAACAGCTCCCGCATGCGCAGCTCGATGGCATCGGGCAGCTTGCGGGTGACGACGACGACTGGTTTTTTCGCTTTAGCCATTTTCGCTTTTCGGCCGGTTCAGGTCCGTTCGGGTTCCATCTCTGCCGCAGGCTGACGCCTCAAATCGCGGTCGCGGCGGATAATTTAGGCACTCTTTAACCGCGTTCACCGACACTCGCGCGGCAAGCGCATAAGCTCTGCGTGAGGTTCAAAATTCCCTCTTTTTCCTATCAGATGGCCGTGACAACACAAAGCGTTCGGGCGTCTTTTCGCCGGTTCGGCCGGACGCTCATGGCTGTTGGCCTGGTATCGGGATTGGCACTCTCTTTGACACCTCCGGCCCGGGCCGCCAGCGAAAGCGCCGTCGGCAGCGTGACGGGCCTGCCGGTCCCGCGCTTCGTCAGCTTGAAGGCCGACCGGGTCAATGTGCGCTCGGGTCCGAACAAGGACCAGGACGTGCGCTGGGTCTATACCCGCGCCGGCATGCCAGTCGAGATCACCGCCGAGTACGAGAACTGGCGCCGCATCCGCGACTGGGAGGGGGCAGAGGGCTGGGTCTATCACTCGCTCCTGTCGGGCAAGCGTAGCGCGGTGGTCGTGCCGACGCTGAAAATCGATTTGGTGCCACTCTACGAAAGCCCGGACATCGAAGCCGCGGTCACCGCGCGCCTGCAATCCGGCGTACTCGCGCAGATCAAATCCTGCACCGGCAAATGGTGTCAGGTCTCGGGCAAGAATTTTTCCGGGTACATCGTTCAGGAGCGCCTGTGGGGCGCCTATCCGAACGAGAAGGTGGAATGACGAAGGCGTTAAACCTTCCGCCGCAGCCTCACGACCACATCGACGCGGGCGATCTCGTAGCCTTCCGGCGGCGTCGGCGTCTTGCCGACGATCACATCGGCGGCCGGGATGTCGAGCAACTCATCTTCGCCTTCGACAAAGAAGTGATGATGCGACGAGGCGTTGGTGTCGAAATAGGCCTTGGTGCCGTCAACCGGCACCTGGCGCAGCAGGCCGACTTCGGTGAACTGGTGCAACGTGTTGTAGACGGTCGCCAGTGACACTGGCACCTTGGCGCGCGAGGCTTCGTCATAGAGCGCTTCGGCGGTGAGATGACGATCACCCTTGCCGAACAAAATCCAGCCCAACGCCATACGCTGGCGCGTCGGACGCAGGCCCACTTCGCGCAGCATCGCCTTCACATCGTGCCACGGGCAGCCAGTGAGTGACGAGCGATCCGGCGCCGGAGCGGCGTCGGCCTTGGCGAGGGGTAGTACCACGGTACGCGTCTGGGTCATCGTTACGCCCAATAAATTCGGTAGACACAAGTCATACGCCGAAAGATTTGCCCCGACTAGACCAACGCCGCCGGTGCAAATCCGTTTCATGTGCAACATATACGAATTGTGGCCCTAGATGCAACTCTTTCGCAACAGCGTCCATGCGGCGTTTAGTGCCGGTTTATACTGGCAAAATTGCCCGGCCGGCGGGATTAGCCATCTTTGCCGGTTCGGCTCGGTGTGTTAGGAAAAACACCATGGATACAACAGCAAACCCGTCAGACGGGGATCAATTGACGATGGACAAGCGGCGCAACAGTTTCGCCTATGAGGACTTGCTGGCCTGTGGCCGTGGTGAGCTGTTTGGGTCGGGGAATGCCCAATTGCCGCTGCCGCCGATGCTGATGTTCGACCGCATTACCGAGATTTCGGAAGAGGGCGGCGCGCATGGCAAGGGCATGATCCGGGCGGAACTCGACGTGAAGCCGGACCTCTGGTTTTTTCTCTGCCATTTCAAGGGCGATCCGGTGATGCCGGGCTGCCTCGGGCTGGACGCGCTCTGGCAGATGGTGGGATTTTTCCTCGGCTGGCTCGGTTCGCCCGGCCGCGGCCGCGCGCTCGGCATGGGCGAAGTGAAATTTTCGGGCCAGGTGCTGCCAAGCGTGAAGAAAATCATCTACGGCGTCGACTTCAAGCGCGTGATGCGCTCGAAACTGGTACTTGGCATCGCCGATGGCTGGCTGTCGGCCGATGGAAATGTGATTTACAAGGCCAGCGACCTGAAGGTCGGCCTGTTCAAGCAGGACGAAGCCTTGCAACCCACCGGCGCTTGAGCGACGCCAATGGCGCCGCCGGAATGGCGGCCTCGGCCCTTGCGAAATTGCTTTGGCCGGCCAATCTGTATCCCAATCGCCGATCGATCATGGCGTCTGTGAGGATTTAGCGACGATGCGACGGGTAGTCGTTACTGGGATGGGCATCGTCTCGTCCATCGGCAATAACACGCAGGAGGTGCTCGCCAGTCTGCGCGAGGCCAAATCCGGCATCACGCGCGCGGAAGAATTCGCCGCGCATGGTTTCAAGTGCCAAGTGCAGGGCATGCCGACCCTCGATCCGGCGGGCTCGGTCGATCGCCGCGCCATGCGCTTCCTCGGGCCGGGCGCCGCCTGGAACCATGTCGCGATGGAGCAGGCGATCCGCGATAGTGGCGTCGAGGAAAAAGATATTTCCAATCCGCGTACCGGCATCATCATGGGCTCGGGCGGCCCCTCGACCAGCGTGCTGGTCGAAGCCGCCGACATCACGCGCGAAAAAGGTTCGCCCAAGCGCATCGGGCCTTTTGCCGTTCCCAAAGTGATGTCGTCGACCGCGTCGGCGACCTTGGCGACTTGGTTCAAGATCAAGGGCGTCAATTATTCGATCTCGTCCGCCTGCGCGACTTCCAATCATTGTATCGGCAACGCCGCCGAGACGATCCAGTGGGGAAAACAGGACATGGTTTTCGCCGGCGGCTCGGAAGAACTGCACTGGACGCTGTCGAACATGTTCGACGCCATGGGCGCGATGTCGTCGAAATACAACGATACGCCCGCGACCGCCTCGCGTGCCTACGACAAGGACCGCGACGGCTTCGTCATTGCCGGCGGTGCCGGTGTGCTGGTGCTGGAAGAGATCGAACACGCCAAGGCGCGCGGTGCAAAAATTTATGCCGAAGTCGCCGGCTACGGCGCGACCTCCGATGGCTACGACATGGTAGCGCCATCGGGCGAAGGCGCGGCGCGTTGCATGCAGATGGCGTTGGAAACCGTCAAAGGCCCGATCGATTACATCAATCCGCATGCGACGGCGACGCAGGTCGGCGACGCCGCCGAGATCAGCGCGATCCGCGCCGTATTTGGCGACAAGTGCCCGCCGATCTCGGCCACCAAGTCGCTGTCGGGACATTCGCTCGGCGCCGCTGGCGCGCAAGAGGCGATCTATTCGCTGCTGATGATGCAGAATGGCTTCATCTGCGAAAGCGCCAATATCCAGACGCTCGATCCCGAATTTGCCGACATGCCGATCGTACGTTCCCGCCAGGACAACGTGAAGCTCGGCACGGTGCTGTCGAACTCCTTCGGTTTCGGCGGCACCAACGCGTCGGTGGTGTTCAAACGGCTGGATGCGTGATCGGTTTCGTCGCCTACCATTGCTGTCATGCCCGCGAAAGCAGGCATTCAGTATTCACAGGTCTTGCCTTCATGTGACCACGGGGGTTACTGGGTCACTCGCCTTCGCGGGTGATGACAGCTGAGGTTTCAAAATGCCGGGATTGATGGACGGAAAACGCGGGCTGATCATGGGGGTCGCCAACGATCACTCGATCGCCTGGGGCATCGCCAAGATGCTGAGCGAGCATGGCGCGCAACTTGCCTTCACCTATCAGGGCGACGCTCTGTTGAAGCGCGTCAAACCGCTCGCCGAATCCGTGAACTCTTCGTTTCTGATGCCCTGCGACGTCGAAAATATCACCTCGGTCGACGCCGTGTTCGACAAGATCAAGAGCGAATGGGGCACGATGGATTTTCTCGTGCACGCGGTCGCCTTTTCCGACAAGAACGAATTGAAGGGCCGCTATGCCGATTCAACGCGCGAGAACTTCATCCGCACGCTGGTGATCTCCTGCTACGCCTTCACCGAAGCCGCCAAGCGCGCCTCCGCGCTGATGCCGAATGGCGGCTCGATGATCACGCTCACCTATAACGGCGGCGACCGCGCCATGCCAAATTACAATGTCATGGGCGTCGCGAAGGCGGGCCTCGAGGCTTCCGTGCGTTATCTGGCGGTCGATTTCGGGCACCAGAAAATCCGCGTCAATGCGATTTCGGCCGGTCCGATCCGCACGCTGGCGGGCGCCGGCATCAACGACGCGCGCTACATGTTCGCCTTCCAGCAGGAATATTCGCCGCTCGGGCGCGGCGTGACGCTCGAAGAACTCGGCGGCGCCGGGCTTTATTTGTGCTCGGATCTGTCGAGCGGCGTCACCGGCGAAATCCATTTCGTCGATAGTGGCTATAACGTCATCGCCATGCCGCAGCCGGAGATGTTGAAGAACGCCGGCAGTAGTGTTGAGAACGGCGGGTAGCTGCTCCGCCTCATCGTGAGGAGCGGCCGCAGGCCGCGCCTCGAAGGATGGGCGGCCCTATGGTTCGAGACGCGTTGCTTCGCGACGCTCCTCACCATGAGGGCCGATAAAAAACGGCCGGGGCTTTTGCCCAGGCCGTTTCCTTTTCGTGCATGAGTGTGATTCTTACGCTGCGTTTTGCGTGTCCGCGCCGACGAGGTCGAAGCGGTCGGCATTCATAACCTTAGTCCATGCCGCCACGAAGTCCTTGACAAACTTCTCCTTGGCGTCCGCGCAGCCATAGACCTCGGCGAAGGCGCGCAACTGCGAATGCGAGCCGAAGATGAGGTCGACGCGCGTCGCCATCCACTTTTTTTCGCCTGACTTGCGGTCGCGGCTTTCGTACGTGTTGTCGCCCGCGGGCACCCAAGTCGTGCCCATGTCAAGCAGGTTGACGAAAAAGTCATTCGTCAGCTTGCCCGGCGTCTTGGTGAACACGCCGTTTGTCGAGCCGCCGGCATTGGCGCCGAGCACACGCAGTCCGCCGATGAGCGCGGTCATTTCCGGACCCGTCAGCGTCAGCAACTGAGCCCTGTCGACGAGAGATTCTTCCGGAGCCATGAAGTGCGGCTTCTTCAGGTTAGTGTAGTTGCGGAAAGCGTCAGTGCGCGGCTCGAGCGGCGCAAACGAGTCAATGTCCGTTTGCTGCTGCGACGCGTCCATGCGGCCCGGGGTGAACGGCGCCTTCACGTTGACGCCGGCATCCTTCGCCGCCTTTTCAACCGCCGCCGCGCCGCCGAGCACGATCAGATCGGCCAGTGACACCTTCTTACCGCCGGTCGAGAACTCCTTCTGGATCGCTTCCAGCTTAGACAGCATCTTTGCGAGTTCGGCCGGCTGGTTAACATCCCAGTCCTTCTGCGGAGCCAGGCGAATGCGCGCGCCATTGGCGCCGCCGCGCTTGTCGGAGCCACGGAAGGTCGAGGCCGACGCCCAAGCGGTCGAGACCAACTGCGATACCGTAAGACTAGAGGCGAGAATCTTTCCCTTCAGCGTCTCGGCGTCCTTGTCGTCGATCAGTTTATGATCGACGGCCGGGATCGGGTCTTGCCAGATCAGCGTTTCCTTCGGCACCAACGGGCCGAGGTAACGCACGGCCGGGCCCATGTCGCGATGCGTGAGCTTGTACCAGGCGCGAGCAAAGGCGTCCGCGAATTGGTCCGGGTTCTCGTAGAAGCGCCGCGAGATTTTCTCGTAGATCGGGTCGAAGCGCAACGCCAGGTCGGTGGTCAGCATGGTCGGGCGATGCGTCTTCGACTTGTCGTGCGCGTCCGGCACGTCGGCCTTCGCATTCCTCGCGACCCACTGTTTCGCGCCGGCGGGGCTCTTGGTCAGTTCCCATTCATTTTCGAACAGGTTCTTGAAAAAGCGGTTGCTCCACTTGGTCGGCGTCTGCGTCCACGTGACTTCCGGGCCGCCGGTGATGGCGTCGCCGCCGACCCCGGTGCCATGCTTGCTCTTCCAGCCGAGACCCTGGTCCTCGACGGCCGAGCCTTCCGGATCGGGACCGAGCAGCGACGGATCGCCGGCGCCGTGAGTCTTGCCGAAGGAGTGGCCGCCGGCGATCAGCGCAACGGTTTCCTCGTCGTTCATCGCCATGCGGAAGAAGGTTTCGCGGATGTCTTTCGCCGATGCGAGCGGATCGGGATTGCCGTTCGGGCCTTCCGGATTGACGTAGATGAGGCCCATCTGCACGGCGCCGAGCGGTTCGGCCAGTTGGCGTTCGCCGCTATAGCGTTCGTCGCCGAGCCAGGTGCCTTCTGGACCCCAGAACAGTTCTTGCGGTTCCCACTCGTCGATGCGTCCGCCCGCGAAGCCGAACGTCTTGAAACCCATCGATTCCAAAGCGACGTTGCCGGCAAGGACGTAAAGGTCGGCCCAGGAAATTTTGCGGCCATATTTCTGCTTGACCGGCCACAGCAGCCGGCGCGCCTTGTCGAGATTGGCGTTGTCCGGCCACGAATTGAGCGGCGCAAAGCGCTGCTGTCCGCCGCCGGCGCCGCCGCGGCCGTCGGTGATGCGGTAGGTGCCGGCCGAGTGCCAGGCCAAGCGGATCATCAACCCGCCGTAATGGCCAAAATCCGCCGGCCACCAGTCCTGCGAGTCCGTCATCAGTTTCTTCAGGTCGGCGACGACGGCGTTCAGATCGAGGCTCTTGAATTCCTTGGCGTAGTCGAAGTCCTTGCCCATCGGATCGGACTTGGACGAGTTGTTATGGAGTACCTGGATGTCGAGTTGCTTCGGCCACCAGTCGCGATTTCTGTGTCCGCGGCTGCCGGTGAACGGGCATTTGTCGTCGGCTTTTGCGTCCATGATAGTTTCCTCCACCAAAGGGCTCGCACGCCAGAAAACGCGCGCATGCGGCGCTTATATGGAAGCCTTCCAATCAGGTCCAATCGTATTGAATGGCACTCCCGATAAGCTTACCTTATCGGGAGGAAAGGCCGCGATGATCACGCTCCGCCAGCTTCGTTATCTGACCGCGCTTGCCCGCCACAAACATTTCGGGCGGGCGGCGGAGGAATGCGCGGTCACCCAACCCGCGCTGTCGATGCAGGTGCGTGAACTGGAGCGCGAGATCGGCGCCGAACTTGTCGAGCGCCGTCCAAGCGAAATCGCGCTCACCGAAATTGGGATCGACGTGGCGCGCCGGGCCGAACGCATTCTGGCCTCGACCCGCGATCTGGTCGATTTTGCCCGCCACCGCGATCTGCTCTCCGGCGCGCTCAAGCTGGGCATTATCCCGACGCTGGCGCCCTACATCCTGCCGCGCATGCTGCCGGTGCTGCAAAAGCGTTACCCGCAATTGCGGCTGGAGGTGCGTGAAACGCAGACAAAAATGCTGCTCGAAGAACTTACGAGCGGCGAACTCGACGCGGTGATGCTGGCGTTGCCGGCGGAAGGCGCAGATGTCGAAACGATGCCGCTTTTTACCGATGCGTTTTTACTGGCGGTGCCGGCGTCCGATCCTCTGCCGACGCGGCGGCGCGTCAACGTCGCCGATGTCGATCAGCGGAGGCTTATTCTATTGGAGGAAGGCCACTGCCTGCGCGATCAGGCGCTTTCCTTTTGCGCCACCAAGCGGCGCGACCAGCCGGCGGGTTTGGGTGCCACGTCATTGACGACGGTGATGCAGATGGTGGCGAACGGCTACGGCGTCACGCTGGTGCCGGAAGTTTCCGTCGATGCCGAACCGCGCGACGCGCGCGTCAAGCTGTTGCGATTTGCCGATCCCGAACCCGGCCGCTCCATCGGGCTCGCCTGGCGGCGCACCTCGCCGCGCGCGAAGGATTTCAAAGCTCTGGGCAAAATCGTGACGGCGGCGGTCGCTTTTTAAGCTGCGCATGATCTAATCCGAAAAACCGGTTCCATCCCCGATCAAGTTGGGGACAAGCTTTTCGGGATCATGCGTGCTAAACCTCGATTTCTGCTTGCAATTTTTTGGTGTTTTCCAGGCAGTAATAGCCCGACAGCCGCGTCACCACCTTGGCCCGCATCCAGTCGTTCATGATACGGCTGACGTTTTCACGCGCGATGCCGGCCATGGCGGCGAGGTCGCTCTGGCTGACTTTCTGGCGGATGACGACGCGGCCTTTGCCGACATCGTTGCCGAAGGCATGCGCGAGATCCAAGAGCGCGCGCGCCACGCGGCCTTTCAGCGGCAGGAAGCTTCCCGCCGCGACGATGGCGTCGGTGTCGCGCAGGCGCGCCGCCATGACTTTGAGAAGATATTTGTAGATCGCCGGTTCGCTCGCCGCGAATTTCTCGAAGGCCGCGCGGCTCAAAAAGCGCAGCTTGCAGTCGCGCAGCGCCGTCACGGTGGCCGAGCGCGGCAGCCCGTCGATGATGGCGAGATCGCCGACGATCGAGCCCGGACCAAGAATGGCGAGGATGCGCTCGGCACCGCTCGCCGATGCGATGGAAACTTTCAGCAGGCCCTCGTCGACGCGGTATATGCCGTCGCCCGGATCGCCGGCGAAGAAAAGCACTTCATCGGTGGAAAGATTGCGCGGCGTGGCGGCGGACAGCAATTGCCCGGCGAGCCGGTCGGGGAGATCTGATAAAAGATTTGTGCCGGCGGGGCGCGTAGTGGCCATGCCCGGCGTTTTAGCAGAAAATTGTGGCGGTTCGCGAAGGCGGGGCAAGGCGGCTGCTTCAGTTCGATGCGACAGTGATATTAATCGGCGCGAGCGGATCGATGCCGGCCGTCGCCTGCGGGTGATAGCAGACGAGATTGATGGCCCAGACGCCGAAAACCAGCGCGGAGAAAGTGAAACCGATCAGAATGCTGCTGTGCATAATATAAATTCCCCATTGTGCGGCTTAAACCGGGGTCCGTTTGCCACGGTTAACAACGTATGAAAGCGGCCCGCCGCATGCTGTGACCGGGGTCACAAAACCGTGCTTTCCCAAGATTGCAAAAAAAACGGCCTGCGGAGCGGGCCGTTGAAGTCGAGGTGGGGTTCAAAGCGGCCTCTGTGGAAGGCCGGGAGGCTCAGACAGCATCGAAAAACCTGGATTAGGCTTGCATCGAGTCCTGCTCATGGACTTGCCGGACCGGCGGGGGCGCCGGCTGTTGCACTTCCATCCGCATCGGAGGCGCCGAAACAAAGCCATCGCCACCGCCGCGATAGGGGCTGATCAGATCGGCCACGAGGGTGGCGGCCGACAGAAGAAGGGTGAGAATCGCGAGAAAAATAGTCTTGCGCATTGTCCGTCCCTCCTGTCCACGGCCGGAAAGACTTCGTTTCCGATGCTCATGAAACTAGCGGAGGTCGGAAAGGCGGGCTGTGACCGGGGTCACAAATAAGCGGGTTTTTTGCGACGGGCCCGTCGCAACAAAAAAGGCGGCCCCTGTGGCCGCCCTTTTCAGTTTTTCCGCGGGAAGCTTACTCGGCCGCTCCGCCGGCGGCGGCCGGCAGATCGCCGCCCTGCTTGCCTTCGAGGTCTTCGCCGGTGGTCTGATCGACGACCTTCATCGACAGGCGGACCTTGCCGCGATCGTCGACACCCAGGAGCTTCACCTTGACCTTGTCGCCTTCCTTAACGACATCGGTGACCTTGTTGACGCGGTTGGCGGCGAGCTGGCTGATGTGCACCAGGCCGTCCTTGGCGCCGAAGAAGTTCACGAAGGCGCCGAAGTCCATGGTCTTGACCACGGTGCCGTCATAGATCACGCCGACTTCCGGATCGGACGTGATCGACTTGATCCACTTGATCGCGGCCTTGATCGACTCGCCGTCGGCGGAGGCGACCTTGACCGAACCGTCGTCCTCGATGTTGATCTTGGCGCCGGTCTTTTCGACGATCTCGCGGATCACCTTGCCGCCGGTGCCGATCACTTCCCTGATTTTGTCGGTCGGGATCTTGAACATCTCGATGCGCGGCGCGTGCTCGCCGAGTTCGGCGCGCGCGGTGGTGAGCGCCTTGGCCATTTCGCCAAGGATGTGAATGCGGCCTTCCTTCGCCTGGCCGAGCGCCACCTTCATGATCTCTTCGGTGATGCCAGCGATCTTGATATCCATCTGGAGGGAGGTAATGCCTTCCTCGGTGCCGGCGACCTTGAAGTCCATGTCGCCGAGATGATCTTCGTCGCCGAGAATGTCGGACAGCACCGCGTACCGTTCACCCTCGAGGATGAGGCCCATGGCGATGCCGGCGGTGGCGCGCTTGATCGGTACGCCCGCGTCCATCAGCGCCAATGAAGCGCCGCAGACCGAAGCCATCGAGGACGAGCCGTTCGACTCGGTGATCTCGGACACCACGCGAATGGTGTAGGGGAAATCCATTTTCGACGGCAGCACCGGATGGATTGCGCGCCAGGCCAGCTTGCCGTGGCCGATTTCGCGGCGCTTGGTGCCGCCCATGCGGCCGGTCTCGCCGACCGAGTAGGGTGGGAAGTTGTAGTGCAGCAGGAACGATTCCTTGTAGGTGCCCTGCAAGGCGTCGATCCACTGTTCGTCCTCGCCGGTGCCGAGCGTGGTAACGACCAGCGCCTGGGTTTCGCCGCGGGTGAACAGCGCCGAACCGTGCGCGCGCGGCAGAACGCCGGCTTGCACGTCGATTGCGCGAACGGTGGTGAGGTCGCGGCCGTCGATGCGCTTCTTGGTGTCGAGCACGTTCCAGCGCACGATCTTGCTTTCGAGCTCCTTGAATACCGTGGCGAGACGCTGCTTCGGCAATTCCGGGTTTTCGACGCCGCCGGGCGCGTAATGTTCCATCACCTTGGCCTTGACGGCGGCGACGGCATTCTGGCGTTCCTGCTTGGCCGGGATCGAGTAAGCGGCGCGCAGTTCCTTCTCGGCAATGCCGAGCATTTCCTTTTCCAGCGCCGATTCGTCGGCGACGACATGGTCGCGCGGTTCCTTGGCGGCCTTTTCGGCGAGCTGGATGATGGCTTCGATCACCGGCTGGAAATGGCGGTGGCCGAACATCACGGCGCCGAGCATGACGTCTTCGTTGAGCTCTTTCGCTTCCGACTCGACCATCAGCACGGCGTCGGCGGTGCCGGCGACGACCAGTTCAAGCTGCGTCTCGGTCATCTCGTCGAGCGTCGGGTTGAGCACGTATTCGCCGTTGATGAAGCCGACGCGCGCGGCGGCGATCGGACCCATGAAGGGCGCGCCCGACAGCGTCAGCGCGGCGGAAGCCGCCACCATCGCCAGGATGTCGGGATCGTTTTCAAGATCGTGCGACAGGGTGGTGACGATCACCTGCGTCTCGCAGCGCCAGCCATCGGCGAACAGCGGACGCACCGGGCGGTCGATCAGGCGCGAGACCAGCGTTTCCTTTTCGGTCGGGCGGCCTTCGCGCTTGAAGTAGCCGCCCGGAATGCGGCCGGCGGCGTAGTATTTTTCCTGGTAATCGACGGTGAGCGGCAGGAAGTCGACGCCTTCGCGCGGCTTCTTGGCGGCGACGACGGTGGCGAGCACGGTGGTTTCGCCGTAGCTGGCGAAGACGGCGCCGTCGGCCTGGCGCGCAACCTTGCCGGTTTCGAGGATGAGCGGACGACCGCCCCAATCGAGTTCGACTCGATGAACATTAAACATTGCGTTTTTCTCTCATGGTTTCGGCTTAACGTCCTGAAAGCCATGAGCAAGACGGCGAGAAACTGCGCGCGCCGCGGGCGTAGCGCGGGATGCGAGCAGCGTCTGGCGATCCTGCCATGACTTTTAGAACCTTGCCGTTGTTCGACCGAACGTTTCTTTGCCGTTCGGTCTCGGATTGTCCGGAGGCGCCATCGCCGCCGGACCAGAATGGCGGATGCCTTCGCACCCGCTTCAAAACGCGCGGGACATTTCCCGCGCGCCTCACAATTTTTAGCGGCGGATGCCGAGCTTCTCGATCAGCGCCTTGTAACGCGCCTCATCGGTCTTGCGCAGATAGTCGAGCAGCGAACGTCGCGTCGACACCATCTTGAGCAGCCCGCGCCGGGAGTGATTGTCCTTGGTGTGGGTCTTGAAATGGTCGGTCAGCGTATTGATGCGTTCCGACAGGATCGCAACTTGCACTTCGGGCGATCCGGTATCGTTCGCCTTGGTCGCATTGGCCTTGATCACTTCGGCCTTGCGGGCACTCGTAAGCGACATCGGTTATCCTTTCTGAGACAGCCGGGCTCTGCCACGCAGGCCGGCCAGGTTGAACACACGCTTGGGGACGATTTCGCCACGGTCCACTTCGGCCAGCGCCAGCAACTCGCCGGCAACCGTTACCGAGACCGTACCGCGGAGGTTGGGAGCGTCCCGTCCGCGCAAGAAAACGGCTTGGCCCCGCTGGAGCCTCGCCGCATCAGACCTGCTGACAGCCAGTGCCGGGATGTCGTCCAGCGCGGTTTCAACAGGCATGAGCGCGTCGGCGAGGCTTCCCTCGCCGGCTGCGGCTCTATGGCACACAGCCTCTAATTGTTCCAGCAAAATCATGGTTTCCGGCACAAATGGTCCGACCGCCGTACGCCGGAGCGCGCTGACATGGCCGTAGCAACCGAGCGAGCGACCGATGTCGCGGGCGAGGCTGCGGACGTAAGTTCCCTTGCCGCATTCGGCTTCCAGCACGGCATGGTCGGCGTCCGAGGTCTCGATCAGCTCCAGACGGCCGATATCGACCGTCCTGGCCTTTAATTCGACGGTCTGGCCGTCACGGGCGAGGTCATAGGCCCGTTCGCCCTCGATTTTGATGGCGGAATAGCGTGGCGGGACCTGCTCGATGGCGCCGGTATAGGCCGGCAAAACGGTCCTGATTTCGTCCGGCGATGGCCGACGGTCGCTGGTTTCGACCACCCGGCCCTCGGCATCGTCGGTGTCGCGCTCCTGCCCCCACTGGACCGTGAAACGGTAAAGCTTGCGGCCATCCATGACGAAGGGAACGGTTTTGGTGGCTTCCCCCATGGCGATTGGCAGGCAGCCGGAGGCGAGCGGATCGAGCGTCCCGGCATGGCCGCAGCGCTTGGCGGAAAACAGCCGCTTGACCACGCTGACGGCGTGGGTCGAGGTCATGCCGACCGGTTTGTCGAGAATGACCCAGCCATGCACGTCGCGTTTGTCACGGCGGAATTGCTGCTTTTTGGGTTTGCGCTGGCCCTCGCCCGGCGAGGCAGACGGAGCTTCGTGGGGCGCGAGCAGATCGTGTTCTTGTTCGCTCACTCGTCGTCCTTTTCCAGATCGCGCGCGACCTGCGGCGAACGCAGAAGCTTGTCGATACGTTCCGCCTCTTCGAAGCGGTCGTCGATGTGAAAGCGCAGGTCGGGCGCGAATTTCAGATTGATTGCGTGCGCGACCTCGCCGCGCATGTATTTCTTGTTGCGGTCCAAAGCGGCGACGACTTCCGCCGCGTCGCGCCCGGCGAGCGGCATGATGTAGACGGTGGCGAGCCGAAGATCGGGCGACATGCGCACTTCCGGCACCGTGATGAGATGGCCTTCGATCACCGGGTCATGCACGTCGCCGCGCGTCAGCATCTCGGCGACGGCGTGGCGCACCAGTTCGCCGACGCGCAACTGGCGCTGCGAACCGCCGGGCGAGGCGTTTTCGCGCTTGGGCTTTTTGCTACGTGACATTGTCTCTCCGGTCATCGTCCGCGAAAGCGGACGATCCAGCCCTTTCCGGAGAAGAGCTGGATACCCCGATTGCGCGGGGTATGACGGCTTTGGTTATAGGCGAGCGTTTCGGCGCAACCTTAAGAATTGGACTTAGAGGCTGCGTTGAATCGTCTCCACCCGGTAACATTCGATGACATCGCCGGCGCGCATGTCTTGATAGCCTTCGAAGGCCATGCCACATTCCATGCCGGCGGATACTTCCTTGGCGTCGTCCTTGAAACGCTTGAGCTGCGATAGTTTGCCTTCGTGAATGACGACGTTGTCGCGAATGAGGCGCACGCTGGCGCCGCGTTCGACCGTGCCGTCGGTGACACGGCAGCCGGCGATGTTGCCGACCTTGGAGACCTTGAAGATTTCCAAAATCTGCGCATTGCCGAGCATGGTTTCGCGCAAGGTCGGCGGCAGCAGGCCGGACATCACCTTCTTCACGTCGTCGACGAGATCGTAGATGATGTTGTAGTAGCGGATTTCGATGCCGGCGCGTTCGGCCGCCTCGCGCGCTTCCTTGTTGGCGCGCACGTTGAAGGCGATGATCGGAACGCCCGAAGCGTCGGCCAGCGTCACGTCGGAGCCCGAAATGCCGCCGACGCCCGCGTGCAGCACACGCGCCGCCACTTCGTCGGTCGCCATCTTGTCGAGCGCGCCGATGATCGCTTCGAGCGAGCCCTGCACGTCTGCCTTGATGACCAGCGGAAATTCCTTGCGGCCGGAAGTCTTGGCTTGCGCCATCATCTGCTCAAGCGAGCCGCGCATGCCGGTGGCGTGGGTGGCGGACTTCTCGCGCTTCTGACGCGCGCGATAATCGGTGACTTCGCGCGCGCGCGCTTCCGAGTCGACCACCGCCAGGCGGTCGCCGGCGTCGGGCGTCCCGGAAAAGCCGAGCACTTCGACCGGGGTCGACGGACCCGCGCTCTGCACGGTCTCACCGGTGTCGGAGACGAGAGCGCGAACGCGGCCCCATTCGGCGCCGGCAACGACCAGATCGCCGACTTTAAGCGTGCCGCGCTGAATCAGCACGGTCGCCACCGGCCCGCGGCCACGGTCGAGCTTGGCTTCGATCACGGTGCCTTCGGCCGGACGGCTCGGATTGGCTTTCAGATCGAGGATTTCGGCCTGCAAGCCGATCATTTCCAGAAGCTTTTCGATGTTGGTCTTTTTGAGTGCCGAGACTTCGACATCGACGACATCGCCGCCGAGCGATTCGACCTGGATTTCATGCTGCAACAATTCAGTGCGCACGCGGTCGGGCGTCGCGTCCGGCTTGTCGATTTTGTTGATGGCGACGATGATCGGAACCTTGGCCGCCTTGGCGTGATGGATGGCTTCCACCGTCTGCGGCATGACGCCGTCATCGGCGGCGACCACCAGCACGACAATGTCGGTCACCTTGGCGCCGCGCGCGCGCATGGCGGTGAAGGCGGCGTGGCCGGGCGTATCGATGAAGGTGATCTTGCCACCGGTCGGGGCGGTCACCTGATAGGCGCCGATATGTTGCGTAATGCCGCCGGCTTCGCCGGAGACGACGTCGGCTTGCCGGATGGTATCGAGCAACGAGGTCTTGCCGTGGTCGACGTGGCCCATGACGGTAACGACAGGCGCGCGCGACACCAGATCGGCGTCGGCGTCGGCGACATCGAACAGACCTTCCTCAACGTCGGCTTCGGCGACGCGGCGGACGGTATGGCCCATTTCCTCGGCGATGAGCTGGGCGGAGTCGGCGTCGATCGTGTCGTTGATCGTCACCATCTGGCCCTGCTTCATTAGCAGACGAATAACGTCGACCGCGCGTTCGGACATGCGGTTGGCGAGATCGGAAATCGTGATCGCTTCCGGAATCGTGACCTCGCGCACCAGCTTTTCCTTCGGCTCGTTCGAGGCGTGACCCTTGAGGCGCTGGGTGCGGCGGCGGAACGAAGCGACCGAACGCTCGCGCACTTCGTCGGCGCGCAACGCGGTGACCAGCGTGAGGCGGCCGCGTTCTTTCGGCGGCGCGGCGCGCGGCGCAGCAGGGCGGGCGGTGGCCGGACGAGCCGCGCCTGCGCCGCCTGGGCGGCGTGAGGCGCGGGGGGCGTCGTCGTCCACCTCGGCTTCGAGCTTTCTGCTGCCAGGGGCCGGCTTTCTTACTTCGTCGTCGCCGAGACGCTTCTTGGCGACTTCGCCAGCCTTGCGCTTGGTTTCTTCTTCGAGCTTGTGGCGCTCGTCTTCCTCGCGCTTGCGCGCTTCGGCGGCTTCGCGTTCGGATTGCTCAATTCCTTCGCGGGAGGCACGGCGGCGCGTTTCTTCCTCGGCGATCTTGCGTTCTTCCGCTTCGCGGACTTTTGAATCGGCGAGCGCATGCGCGCGCGCGACACGCTCTTCCTCGGTCAGCGTGCGCAAAACGACGCCGGATGCCTTCGGCGCTTCGACCGCGACTTTGGGCGTTGCGACTTTTGGCTTCGGTGCTTCAACTGGCGCCGGTTCGGCTTTCGCCTCGGCTGCGCCACCGACGGTGCGGCGTTTGATCTTCTCGACGACGACCTGCTTGCTGCGGCCATGGCTGAAGCTCTGGCGCACCACGCCCGTTTCCGTGCGCGGCTTCAGCGACAAAGTGAGTTTCTTCTCGCCAGGGGTCTTGGTTTCGCTCATTCCGTACTGTTTCCTTGTGCGCCATCCACTGGCGCATTTAATTCGCAAGCACCGTCCGCTGGCGCGTTAGCGCTAACTGCATCGGGCAAGTTTCCGGTCCGAAAGCGCGTCAAACGCGCAACGCGAGCGAGAAATGTCTCGCTCCCGGGCCCGGCAAGCAGGGCAGCATGTACCACATTTGAGCGGTTCAATGCCAAATCCAATTCGGCGCCGGAAAAGGCGTCGATCATCGCTATTTCACGCGGTTCCGCGGCGGTTTCGCGCTGCAACGCGCCCATTAACTTACGCTTGCCGTCTTCGGCGGCGTCGGACGCATGAATCAACGCCAAAAGCCCCTTGTGGCCTATCGCCGTTTCGACTTTGGCGAAGCCGGCGACGACGAGGCCCGCTTTGCCGGCCACGGCAAGCGCATCGAGCGCCGCGCGCGCCAGCAAGGCTTCGGTCTGATCCGCCAGATCCCCGGCCACTTTCAGGTCGCGCTTGAAGCCGCGCGCAAATACCTTGCGCTTGACCGCTTCATCGATCGCCGTCCGGCTCGCCGTGATCCAGATACCGCGCCCGGGCAGCTTGCGCTTCACGTCGGGTACGGCCTCGCCGGCCGGCCCCACCACAAAGCGGACCATCTGCGACACCGGCTTCAAATCGCGCGTCAGCGCACAAAAGCGATCCGCGCCCGCATTGACGCTGATTGCGCCGCGGTCGAGTTCGCCTTCCTGTGCGGTTGCCAGCATGAGGCCGCCGTTCTCCCCTTAAGCGTTTTCCATACGCATGATCTTATCCGAAAACCGGGTTCCACTTTTCGGGATCATGCGGTTTCAGCCGGCGCTTCCGCCTGGGCTTCTTCCGCGGGCGCGTTTTGCGCCGCCAGTTCTTCCTCGGTCACCCAGCCGGCTTTCACGCGCGCCTGCATGACGATGGATTCGGCTTCCTCGCGCGTGACACCGAGGCCGTCGAGATAGCCAGGCTCATGCTTGCTTTCGCCGTCCTTGCGTTCGGTCCAGCCGGTGAGATCGTCGGTGGCGCAACCGGCGAGGTCTTCAACGGTCTTGATGCCGTTCTCACCGAGCTTGACCAGCATGGCAGTGGTAACGCCGGGCACGTCCGCCACTTCGTCGGCGACGCCCAGTTCCTTGCGCTTGTCGTCCAGTTCAGCCTCCTGCTTGGCAATGTATTCCTTGGCGCGTTCCTGCAATTCGCGCGCGGTATCGTCGTCGAAGCCTTCGATGGAGGCGATATCCTTTTCGTCCACCAGCGCCAGTTCCTCGATCGAGCCGAAGCCTTCCGACGCGAGCAACTGCCCAACCACCTCGTCGAGATTGAGCGCCTCGACGAAAATCTTGGTGCGGCTTTCGAACTCGGCGGTGCGGCGTTCGGATTCTTCCTGCTCGGTGAGAATGTCGATGTCCCAGCCGGTGAGTTGTGAGGCGAGACGCACGTTCTGTCCGCGCCGGCCGATGGCAAGTGAAAGCTGCGCATCCGGCACCACGACCTCGATGCGCTCCTTGTCTTCGTCGAGCACCACCTTGGCGACTTCAGCCGGCGCCAGCGCGTTCACCACGAAGGTGGCGATGTCGGGCGACCACGGAATAATGTCGATCTTCTCGCCCTGCAATTCGTTCACGACGGCCTGTACGCGCGACCCGCGCATACCCACGCAGGCGCCGACCGGATCGACGCTCGAATCGCGCGAGATCACGGCGATCTTGGCGCGCGAACCAGGGTCGCGGGCGACCGCCTTCACCTCGACGATGCCGTCATAGATTTCGGGCACTTCCTGCGCGAACAGCTTGGCGGTGAATTGCGGATGCGTGCGTGACAGGAAAATCTGCGGCCCGCGAGGTTCTCTGCGTACATCGTATATATAAGCGCGGATGCGGTCGCCGTTGCGGAACACTTCGCGCGGCAGCATTTCGTCGCGTCGCACGATGGCTTCGCCGCGGCCGAGATCGACAACGACATTGCCGTACTCGACGCGCTTGACCACGCCGTTGACCACTTCGCCGATGCGGTCCTTGTATTCGGCATATTGCCGGTCGCGCTCGGCCTCGCGCACCTTCTGCACGATCACCTGCTTGGCCGACTGCGCGGCGATGCGGCCGTATTCGAGCGGCGGTAGTGGATCGGCAATCGTGTCGCCGACCTGGGCGGCCGGGTGGCGCTTGCGCGCGTCCTCGACGGTGATCTGGTTGGACGAATTCTCGACCGCTTCGGTCACCAGCATGTGGCGCGACAGCCGCAGCTCGCCGGTCTTCGGTTCGATCTCGGCGTGCACGTCGGTCTCGGCGCCGTAGCGCGAGCGCGCCGCTTTCGCGATGGCGTCTTCCATCGCGGCGATGACGATGCCGCGATCGATCGACTTTTCGCGGGCGACCGCATCGGCAATTTGCAAAAGTTCGAGCCTGTTGGCGCTGACAGCCATAGCTCCGTCTCCTTCTCTAGGGTCTCTAGGTTGCGGCCCGTCCGGCCTTCTTGCCGGACTTGAGCCGTCGTTGTTCCTTTTTTGCCTCGCGCAGTTCGCGCTTGGCGGTTTTTTCGGCGCGCAACGCCTGTGTCACCAGTTCGTCGGTGAGCACCAGCTTGGCGTCGCCCATATCTCCAATCGGCAGGCCGACTTCTGCTTCGCCGCCTTCGGCGTCTTCCAGTCGCAGCTTCGCAGTCTCGCCGTCGACGCCGCTCAGAATGCCGCGGAAGCGTTTGCGGCCGTCGAGCGGAACTTCCATCTCGATGCGGGCGAGATGCCCGGCAAAACGTTCGAAGTCGGACTTGCGCACCAGCGGCCGGTCGATGCCGGGCGAGGAAATCTCCAGCCGATAGGCGCGGTCAATCGGTTCGGTGACATCGAACACCGGCGACAGCGCGCGCGAGATCGCCTCGCAATCTTCCACTGTCATGCTGCCGTCCGGCCGCTCCGCCATGATCTGGATGGTGCAGCCTTCGGTGGCGGTGACCTTCACGCGCACCAGCCGGAAGCCGAGCTGCTCGATCACCGGCTCCGCGATATTAGCCACGCGGGCAGGCAGGCCGGGCTCGACGATCAGCCGGGGCTCGGTCTCGTGGTTGGCGGGCCCAAGTTGCGTTTCGGGGTCCGCCTGCGCCTGAATTGCCTCGCTTACAGCCATATTTGTAACAAAAAAGAGCGGGCCCCGGGGGACCCACTCTCAAAACCTCGGATGGTTATGAGGGTGTCTGGATTGACGATGCAAATATAGCCGATTTCGGCCTTCATGCAAGGCTTGAGGCCATTTGGTGGGCTAACTCTTCCTTCAGAAACTGTCCCTAATTTGGTTAAAAGCGGATTTCACAGGTTTTTCGTGCAGGTTAAAGTATGAGTGCTCCCGCGTCGCTGCTGCCCGAATTGGAAGATGTCGTCCAGCACGGCTCGGCTGAAAAGCGCGCCGAGACGCTGCGGCGCATTACCAGTCTGTTCCTGGACGGGGTGGCAGCCTTCAATCCGAGCCATATCGCATTGTTTGACGATGTCATCGGCACTTTGATCGAGGAAATCGAAGCCAAGGCCTTGGCGGAACTCGCGCGCCGCATCGCGCCAGTGCCGAACGCGCCGTCCGGCGTCGTCGGCAGGCTGGCGCGCAGCGACGATATCGACGTCGCCGGTCCGGTGCTCAAGAGCGCCAGGATCGCCGACACCGACCTGATGACCATCGCCGAGACCAAAAGCCAGGCGCATCTGGTGGCGATGTCGGCGCGCGCCGGCATCAGCGAAGCCTTGGCCGACATATTGGTGAAGCGCGGCGACCGCGACGTGGCGCATACCATCGCGACCAACAAGGCGGCCAAGCTGTCGGAAGGCGCCTTCACGAACTTGGTCAAGCGATCGCAAGAAGACGGCGCCCTTGCCGAAAAGGTCGGCCAACGCACCGACATTCCGCCGCGCCTGTTTCGTCAGTTGCTGATGCAGGCGAGCGAGGTGGTGCAGAAGCGTTTGCTGGCGCAGGCCAAGCCTGAGACGCAAGCCGAAATCCGCCGCGTGCTGGCGGTGGTGACCGACGAGGTCGGCGCCAAGGCCGCGCCGCGCAATTATGCGGCCGCGCTGGCGACCGTGCGCGCGCTGCATAAGGAGCGCAAGCTGACCGAAGCCGATATCGTCAGCTACGCGGAGGCCGGCAAATACGAAGAGACCATCGCCGCGCTGTCGACTTTGTGCGCGGTGCCGGTTGAAGTGGTCGACCGCTTGATGAACGGCGAGCGCGCCGATCCGGTGCTGATCCTCGCGCGTTCGGCTAATTTCGGCTGGCCGACCGTCAAGGCGGTGATCGCCTCGCGGCCCGGCACCAAGACCTCGCAGCAGACGCTCGACGATGCATTCGAGAATTTCGAACGGCTGACCGCGGCGACCGCGCAACGCGTGGTGCGCTTCTGGCAGGTGCGGCAAGGCACTGGCGAATAATTCGCGAGCTAAATCTTGCGAAAAATAAAATACGCCGGCGTGCGTCCTTCACGGATGGCTTTCGCCTCATAACGCGTGCGCGAAAAACCCTCCCAAGGCTTGCGCCAGTCGTCGGCCACTTCTGCGGTCCAAGTAAAATCATTCGAACGCATCACGCGCGCCAGCGCATAGGTCATGTAGCTCGCGATGTCAGTGGCGAAACGTAATTCGCCGCCCGGCTTGAGCAGGCGCGCCAGCCGCACCAAACTGTCATCCTGAATGAAACGCCGCTTCCATTGCCGCCGCTTCGGCCATGGGTCGGGGTAGAGCAGATCGATGCGGGTGAATGAATTCGCCGGCAGCCAGTCGAGCAGTTCGCTGGCGTCGCCGTGCTGCAAGCGAACATTCTCAAGATCGTTATCGTCGATGGCGACCAGGGCCTTGCCGATGGCGTTGAGAAAACCGTCGGCGCCGATGAACCCGCAATCCGGATGCGCCAACGCCTGCGCGATCAGATGCTCGGCGCCGCCGAAGCCGATTTCCAGGCGCAGTGTCGCGGGCTTGTGCGGAAACAGCGTTGCGAGATCGGCCGGCGTCGGCTTGCTCATATCGAGCGCGAGCTTCGGCAATAATTCTTCGAACAGTTCGACCTGCCGCGCGCGCAAGGGATGGCCCTTCTTGCGTCCGAAGAAGGCGCGCTGGAATTCCTTGTCCGGCTGGTCGTTCACAGCGACGGACAATACAGTGTCTCTCTAAAACTGAAATGCCCCGCTTTCGCGGGGGATGACCGGCTAGAGCCTTTCCGGCTTTGATGGAATCAAAGCCGGGGCTCTAGCTTTTATTTTATCGCGTTTTCTTCACGCGAACCGGTACCCACTTCGCTCGAAAACGCTCTAGCCGGTCATTTGCACGCCCGCTTGATCGCGTCGGCGAGGTCGGTTTTCTCCCAGGAGAAGCCGCCGTCCTTGTCGGGGGCGCGGCCGAAATGACCGTAGGCCGCGGTGCGCCGGTAGATCGGCTTGTTGAGCTTGAGCGTGCGGCGGATATTGGTCGGGGTCAGACGGAAAAGCTGCGGCAGTATTTTTTCGAGCTTCTTCTCATCGACCTGGCCGGTGCCGTGCAGATCGACCAGCACCGACATCGGGTCAGCGACGCCGATGGCGTAAGCCACCTGAATGGTGCAGCGCTCGGCAACGCCGGAGGCGACCACGTTCTTGGCGAGGTAGCGCGTGGCGTAAGCGGCGGAACGATCGACCTTGGTCGGGTCCTTGCCGGAGAAGGCGCCGCCGCCATGCGGGGCGTAGCCGCCGTAAGTGTCGACGATGATCTTGCGGCCGGTGAGGCCGCAGTCGCCATCGGGACCGCCGATGACGAAGTTGCCGGTCGGGTTGACCAGGAAGTCGGAAGACTTGGCCGGCATCCAGCCTTTCGGCAGCGCCGCGGTCACCGTCTGCTCGATCAGGTCCTTGACCATGCCCGGTGTGTATTTCTTGGCGTTGCGGCTTTTTTCGTTGTGCTGGGTCGAGACCACGACCTTGGTGCAGCCGACCGCTTTGCCGTCGACATATTTCACCGTCACCTGGCTCTTCGAGTCGGGCTGTAAGTCGGCGAGCGCACCGGAGTGGCGCTTGTCGGCGAGAACTTTCAGAATCTTGTGCGCGAAATAAATCGGCGCAGGCATGAAGGAATTCTTTTCATAGACTTCGCTCTCGGTGCAGGCAAAGCCGAACATCATGCCCTGGTCGCCGGCGCCTTCTTCTTCGCCGCTCTTTTTCTTCTTGGCATCGACGCCCATGGCGATGTCGGGCGACTGGCCGTGCAACAGCACTTCGACGTCGGCGCCGTAGTCGGAGAAACCGTCCTGGTCGTAGCCGATGTCGCTGACCACGCCGCGCGCGATCTTGGTGATCATCTCGCGATTCACCACCGTCTTGCCGCCGTGCTTCTCGAAGAAGGGCGACTGGCCGCGGCCTTCGCCGGCGATCACGATCTTGTTGGTGGTGGTGAGCGTTTCGCAGCCGAGCCGCGTGTTCACCGCGCTGTCGTCGGAAATTCCGAGCTTAATGTCGTTTTCAAGAAAGGCGTCGAGCACCGCGTCGGAAATCTGATCGCAGACCTTGTCCGGATGGCCTTCGGAAACCGATTCGCTGGTGAACAGAAAATTTTTGTGCGCCACAGATAAACTCCTCCCGTGTCGCGGCTTTCCCGCCGCGCCGTTTCCCGTCGGGGTGGTTCTTACAGCGGCGGCGCGCGAGGTCAAGGTGCGGGCAATGGTGGGCAATAGCCACCAGGCGCGCGGCAGAACGCGGTTCGATCCCACTTTTGCGCGGCTGTTGCTGGATCGGCTTAAACGGCATCCGAGCCCGGACGTGTCCGGACCCGGTCAATGCAAAACCTCACGAAGCGCGGAAAGCGCCGCGTCGGTTATTCGTCGCCAGCGATCTGTTCGACCAGATCCACAATGCGCCGGCGCAATTTACTGTTCTTGATGCGCATAAACGATTTGGTCAGCGACAGGCCGTCGGAGGTGGCGAGAAAGTCGGAAACGTAAGCCGGCGACGGCGCTTCTCCCATGCCGCCCGAATGACCGGGGATATGCGGCGCGCCTTCGAAGAAAAACGAAACAGGCACCTGCAAAATATTAGCGATCGCCTGCAAACGACTGGCGCCGATGCGGTTGGTGCCTTTTTCGTATTTCTGAACTTGCTGAAACGTCAGGCCGAGGGCATCGCCGAGCTTTTCCTGACTCATGCTCAGCATCATCCGGCGCATGCGCACGCGCGAGCCGACATGCTTGTCGATCGGATTGGGAGCCTTCTTAGCCATAAATTTCTCCTATGCCACCATTGTGTAGCGTAATGTCACAGGTGTTGCCCTTTATGCAATCCGTGATTTCCCACAGATTGCCCGTCTACGCCAAAGAAGATTGAAAATTATGTATTGTTTTCAATGTTATTCACATGGAGTTGCTGTACGATGAATTTTTCTCGTCAAAACTTATACTTGTATGCCTAACAACTCAGGCCCTTGAACACACGCCGGTTCAATCTAGGGGTGAAATCTTCGGCGGGCAATCGCGGCGAAGCTGTAGAGCAGCATAATCAGGATCGGGTAGCTACCGAGGCTGACAAACAGCGTGGGCGGGATCGCTTTCGGCAGGTTGGCGTCGAGAACGCCCTCTACGCCTAGCGGTAATGAGGTTATGACGCGGCCGACCGGGTCGATGACGCCGGAAATGCCGGTATTGGCGGCGCGCACCAGCGGCAGTCCTTCCGCGATCGCCAGCACACGCGCCTGTTGAAAATGCTGATAAGGCCCGGTGCTGATGCCGAACCAGCCGTCATTGGTCACGTTAACCAGCCAGCCCGGCCGTTCATTTTCCGGCACCGCGGCGCCCGGAAAAATCGCCTCATAGCAGATCAGCGGCAGCACCTTGGGGGCGCCCGGCACCTCCATGGCGCGGCGGCGATTGCCGGCGAGAAATCCGCCGATCTGCTTGGTGAGTTGGCGCAGGCCGATCTTTTCCAGCATGCGCTGAAACGGCAGATATTCGCCGAACGGCACCAGGTGCACTTTGTCGTAAATGCCGCGGATCGAGCCGTCCGGATCGATGACATAGACCGAGTTGTAAGCGTGTGGCGCCGAGGTCGATGGCGAGGGCGCTGGCCGTACCGCGCCGGTGATCAATTCGGTACCCGGCTTGAGCAGCCCCGAAATCTGCGCCAGCGCGCCCGGCTCACGCGCCAGGAAAAACGGAAAGGCCGACTCCGGCCAGATCAAAATCGTCGCGTCGCGCACGCCGCTCGACTGCGCCCCGGTGGCGCGGTCGGACAGCGAAAGATAGCGCGCCATCACCTCATCCTTGGCGGCGTAATTGAATTTCACGTCCTGCTGCAAATTCGGCTGCATGATGCGCAGGCGCACGCCTTTGACGTATTCCGTCGGATGGATCGCCAGCCGCGCCGCGCCGTATGCCGCAAGCCCCGCCAGCACCAGCACGGCGATCGATGGCGCGCGCCAGGGATGCGGCGTGTCGGCGCGGTCGTCGGCCAGCACGGCCGGACTGGCAAAGACCGCGACCGCTATAAACGTCAGCCCCCAGATGCCGGTGAGCGACACGCTTTGCGCCAAAGCCAAAGGCTGAGTGAGCGCATAGCCAAAAGTATTCCAGGGAAATCCCGTCAGCACATGGCCGCGCAGCCATTCGGCGATGGTCAGCATCGCCGCCAGCGCCAATATGCGCTGCGGTCCGCGCACCCAGACGATGCGCGCGGCGGCGAGACCCAGTCCGGTGAAAATGGCGAGATAAGCCGGCAAGCCGGCAACCGCGAGCGGCAACAGCCAGCCGAATGTTTTCGCGTCGACCAGAAAGGCGTAGCCGATCCAGTAAAGTCCGGCGACGAAATAGCCGAAGCCGAAACACCAGCCGGCAAGTCCGGCGGTCCAGGCGCCGCTCCAGCGTCCGGCGGCGGAGCCGTCGACCAGCCAGACCATCACCGGCACTGTGAAAAAGAGGATCGGCCAGGCATCGAAGGGTGCGACCGACAAAGCCGACAAGGCACCGGCGACGATTGCGATAAGCGCGCGCCTCAGGCCGAAAGCGAGCACGGTCGCATGCGCGGCTTTTGTGGCGAGGCGAATAAATATCACGGCCGGCGCGCGCGCGACGATGAAGCATCGGGCGAAATCGGCGTCTCATCGAGATTGAGCGTCGGCGGCGCGGTGCCGGCCAGCACGGCGTCAGGCTCGCCGCGCTTGCGAACGGTATCGCGCCCTGGTTCGCGTCCCGGCTGCTCGCGCGGCTTTTGCCGCTTCTCGGCCAGCCGGCTGATGCGCACGCGCTTGATGCGGCGCGGATCGGCATCGAGCACTTCGAATTCGAACAGGCCGGGGCCGGGGATCAACTCCCCGCGCAGCGGCAAGCGCCCGGCCCGCGTCACCAGATAGCCGCCCAAAGTATCGACTTCTTCAGCAGCGTCACCGACATCGAAATCGTGTCCAACAATGCCTGCGACGTCCTCGATCTTGGCGCGCGCGTCGGCGATGAAGGAGCCATCCGGCTGGCGCACCACATCGGTATTCTCGTCTTCGTCATGTTCGTCGGCGATATCGCCGACGATCTGTTCGACGATATCCTCGATCGAGACGATGCCGTCGGTGCCGCCATATTCGTCGACCACCAGCGCCAGATGAATCTGTTTGGCCTGCATGCGCGCCAACAGGTCCATCGCGCGCGCCGATGGCGGCACGAACAAAATTTCGCGCACGATCTTGGCGAGCGACAAAGACATGGCGAGATCGATTGCCTTGAGATCGAGCCCGGCCGGCAGCGGCTTCTTGCGCCTGGCGTTCTTTTCCGGATCGACAGCGGCATGCGCGGTCATGTAGGCGATCAGGTCGCGGATATGCACCATGCCGACGGGATCGTCGAGCGTGTCGTTATAGGCGACCAATCGAGAATGCCCGGCTTTTTCGAATACCATCAGTAATTCGCCGATCTGGATGTCCTGTTGCACGGCGACGATATCGGCGCGCGGCACCATCACGTCGCCGACGCGGCGTTCGCGCAGACCCAGAATATTTCGCAGCATCCGGCTTTCTTCCGGCGAGAAGCCGGATTCGCCGGGCGTCATGGCGTCGAGCACATCCTTGAGGTCGGCACGGATGGTGCTCGGCCTGATCCCAAACAGCGCGCGGAAGGTGCGCACGATCCAGTTGCCGCCATTCTCTCGCGCGGGCGTCACCGGCACCGGCAGAAGGCGCGGCTCGAATGGTGCGCTCTCGGGATGACTAGGGCTGGTGGAATCGCTGTCAGGCATCGCGACTAATCATCACCATTAAGCGCCGTCATGGCGAGATCGCGGCTCAGCCAGGGGTCGGGCATGTTCATCGCAATCATGATCCTGCTCTCAATCGCTTCCATCGCCTCGGCCTCTGCGTCGTTGCGATGATCGTAGCCGATGAGATGGAGAAAGCCGTGCACCGCGAGATGGGCGAGGTGATGCAGGAAGTCGCGGCCTTCATCCTCGGATTCCCTTTGCAACGTCTCGTAGGCGATGACGATATCGCCGAGGAGACCTTCAGCGGCCGGCGATTGCGGCGCCGGAAACGACAGCACGTTGGTCGGATGGTCGAGCCCGCGCCATTGCCGGTTGAGTTCGCGCACCGCCGAATCATCGCTGAGCAGGATACTCACTTCGCCGTCGCGTGTTGAGTGCGCGGTGGAGGCCGCGATGGCGGCGCGCACAACGGCCTCTGCCTTGGGCTGCGCGTGCCATAACTCGCTCTCCACCACGATATCGGCGGTGACGGCGCTCATTTCCTGTTCTCGGGCGTTTTGGCTGCGGACGGGCCGCCGCGGTCATAGGCTTCGACGATGCGCTGCACCAGTTCGTGCCGGATCACGTCCTGCGCGCCGAAGGCGACATGGCCGATACCCTCGACGCCGTCGAGCAGGCGCACCGCTTCGGCGAGCCCGGAGACTTGCCCATTCGGCAAGTCGACTTGGCTCGGGTCGCCGGTGACGATCATGCGGCTGTTTTCGCCGAGCCGCGTCAGAAACATTTTCATCTGCATCGAGGTGGTATTCTGCGCCTCGTCGAGAATGACGCAGGCGTTTGCGAGCGTACGCCCGCGCATGAAGGCAAGTGGCGCGATTTCGATGTCGCCGGCTTCGAGCGCGCGCTCGACCACGCGCACGTCCATCAGGTCGTGCAGCGCGTCGTAGATCGGCCGCAGATAGGGATCGACTTTCTCGCGCATGTCGCCGGGCAGAAAGCCCAGCCGTTCGCCCGCTTCGACCGCTGGACGCGACAGAATGATGCGGTCGACTTCCTTGCGCTCGAACATCTGGATCGCCTGCGCGACCGCGAGCCAGGTCTTGCCGGTGCCGGCGGGCCCGGTGCCGAATACGAGCGAGTGTTTCTTGAGCGCGCGGATGTAGGCATCCTGCGCGGCGGTGCGGGCGCGCACCGGGCGCTTGCGCAAATTGATTTCCTCGAAGGCGGCGCGCGCGCTTCCCGGGCCGAAATCGAACAGCGAGCCCTGCGCGATCGCCTGTCTTATGGCGCCTTCGACATCGCCGGTCGAGAGATCCTGCTCGCGCTTGATCTGCTCATAAAGCCCGTCGAGCACGCGGCGCGCCTGCTCGCAGGCGCCGCGCGAGCCTTCCAGCGTCACGTGATTGCCGCGCTGGTCCGCCACCACGCCGAGGCGGCGTTCGATCAAAGCGAGGTTCTGCCCGTATTGGCCGAACAGCGCCGAGGCGAGCCGGTTATCCTCGAAAGCCAGCACGACCTGGGTCGTTGCAGTTTCTTCCGAAGTCGCGGCGGGCGGGATCACGGGATCCGACGTGCGCAAGGTGTGTTCTATGCTCCCAAAGTGGCAAGCGACGGCGCGCGCTCTTCACGCGCCAATACGCCGGACAGCGTGTTGGTTCCGATTTCGTCGATGGTAACTTTCACAATGGAACCGATCCGTTCGGGTTTCGCCATGGCATGCACCGACTGCGAATATGGGGAGCGACCGACCAATTGCCCAGGGAGTTTGCCGGGCTTTTCGAGCAGCACATCCATGGTTTTGCCCAGGAAAGAGCCATTAAAGGCACGCCATTGCCGGGTGATAACGGCCTGTAATCGTTGCAGGCGTTCGGCCTTTTCCGCTTCCGGCACCTGGTCGTCGAGCGCCGCCGCCGGCGTGCCGGGGCGTGGCGAATAGATGAAGGTGTAGGCGGTGGCGAAGTTGACCTCTTCGGCAAGCGCGAGCGTGTCGCGGAAGTCCTGCTCGGTCTCGCCCGGAAAGCCGACGATAAAGTCCGAGGTGAAGGCGAGATCGCCGCGCGCATTGCGCAAGCGCGCGATTGCTTCGACATAGTCCGCGCGCGTGTGCTTGCGATTCATCGCCGTCAGCATACGGTCGGAGCCGGATTGCACCGGCAGATGCACATAAGGCATCAGTTCGGGCAGATCGCCATGCGCGGCAATCAGGTCGTCGCACATGCCGTTCAGCATGTCGCGCGGGTGGCTGGTCATGTAGCGCAAGCGCGCGATGCCGGGCACGCGCGCCAGACGCCGCAGCAATTGTCCGAGCGTCACGGGCGATCCATCGGCATCAAGGCCATGATAGGCGTTGACGTTCTGCCCGATCAGCGAAATCTCGCGCACACCGTTTGCTGCCAGCCGTTCGACATCGGCGATGATCTTCTCGACCGGGCGCGAGACTTCGGCGCCGCGCGTGTAAGGCACCACGCAGAAGGTGCAGAACTTGTCGCAGCCTTCCTGCACGGTCACGAAAGCCGAGACGCCGCGCTTGGCGATTTGCCGCGGCGACGGTTGCGCCAGCGCATCGAATTTATCCTCGGCCGGAAATTCGGTATCGACAATCTTCTCGCCCGCGAGCACGCGCGCGAGCAAGGCGGGCAGACGATGATAATTCTGCGAGCCCACCACCAGATCGACCGCGTCGGTGCGGCGCATGATCTCTTCGCCCTCGGCCTGCGCGGTGCAGCCGGCGACCGCGATCAGCATGCGACGGCCGTCAAGCGCCGCCGCCTCTTTCATCTCGCGGATGCGGCCGATTTCGGAATAGACCTTGTCGACCGCCTTTTCGCGGATGTGGCAGGTGTTAAGGATGACCAGATCGGCTTCGGCCGGATGCGCGGTTTCGCTGTAGCCGGCGGGTGCCAAAGTGTCCGCCATACGATTGGAATCGTAGACGTTCATTTGGCAGCCGAAGGATTTGACGTGGACTTTGCGCGTGTTCATGCGGCTCGTATGTGCGGCGTTTGGAGAGTGTAACCCTCCGGGTCAGGGCCTGTCCCGGTCGATCATCCTGTTGAAACAAAATGAATTTTCCGCCGCTGCGGGCGGTTGCGGCGGTCTTAGCGCCTTTTCGGGCAAAAATAAACGTTCCGCCTAGCGCGCGGCCGCCACCGGGGCCGGATGCAGTATCGCCACATTGAGCCGCCGCACCGCGTCTTCCAGCTTTTTGGCCAGCGCCTTGCGGTCGCTCAGGCCGTCGGCGGTGAATGGCTCGCCATAGCTCACCACGGCGTCGATGGGACCGGCCCGGAGCAGCGCGCGGATATGCGGCATGAAGTCAAGATCGCCGTACCAGGCGATGAGCGGGCGATGCAGCCTCCCCATCGGAATGCCGTTGACGCGCGTATAGCCGATCGACATCGGCTGCACGGTGACGCCGCCTTGCGCGCGCGCCCCCGCTTCGCGCACCGCGCCGATCAGCGCCGAGCGAAAGGGCAGCACGCGGTTGCCGTCGCTCGAAGTTCCTTCCGCGAACAGCACGACCGGGATGCCGTCGTGCAGCCGCTTCACGATTTCCGTGATGGCGTCGCCAGTCTGCTGGCGGCGTGCGCGGTCGACAAACACGGTTTTTTGCAAGCGCGCGGTGATGCCGACCAGCGGCCATTTGCCGACTTCGGCTTTCGATACGAAGGCGACCGGCATGACCGAGCCGATCGCCAGAATGTCGGACCAGGAGACGTGATTCGAAACAAACAGTACGGCGCCGTCGCGCGCAGGCTGGCCATCGACACGCACGCGAATGCCCAATATTTTGCACAGCACGCGATAATAATTCGAGGCGATGAAGCCCCAGCCGGGAAGTCTAAGCTTGCCGAGCAGCCACTGGATCGAAATCAGCAGCGGCGTCATGGTGAAAAAGAACGCGGCGATCAGGAGCGCGCGGACCATGGCCTATCCGCTCGTCCCCGCGAAAGCGGGGACCCAGGGCAACAGCGCAACGGCGCCGCATATATGATTCTGGATTCCCGCCTTCCGCCTTCGCGCTCCGCGCTTCGGCGGACTCACAGCGCGCCGAAGCTCACGAAGTGAGCGTAGGCGGGTAGCGGGAATGAGCGGAGTTTGAATTGGACGGCTCGGTGCCATTGGCTAGCTTTTCTTGTCGTCTTTAAGCGGCACGGCGTAGAGCTCAAGCCGGTGATCGACCAGTTTATAGCCGAGCTTGCGCGCGACCTCGGTTTGCAGCCGCTCGATTTCCTCGGAGGTGAATTCGATCACCTCGCCGTTGCGCAAGTTGATGAGGTGGTCGTGGTGCGCTTCCGGGCTGGTTTCATAGCGGGCGCGGCCCTCGCGGAAATCGTGCCGCTCGATAATGCCGGAATCCTCGAACAGGCGCACGGTGCGGTAGACGGTGGAGATCGAAATGCGCTCGTCGACTTTGGCGCAGCGCCGGTACAATTCCTCGACATCGGGATGGTCGTCGGATTCCGCCAGCACGCGCGCGATGGTGCGGCGCTGCTCGGTCATGCGCATGCCCTTGGCGGCGCAGAGCGCCTCGATATTTCTCCGCTCGGAGAGGTTTTTGTCAGGCGCTGCCACGGGTCGCGTCTCGGCTTGATGGGAGAGGCCGCGTCCATATCATCCGGGGCGCGGAAAAGGAGTTTACGCTATATCCCGCCGCAGTACCAAGGCGGCGGCGGTCTTGCCGCCGGGTAGTGGGTAATAATTTTCCCGCCGTGCGATTTCGCGAAAACCGGCTTGCTGGTAGAGCCTGATCGCCGGTATGTTGTGTTCATCGACTTCCAGAAACACCGCCCGCCGCCCCAGGGCCGCCAGCCGGCGCAGATGCAAGGTCAGCAATTGCCGCGCCAATCCGCGTCCCTGCCCCCGGCGCGCAACCGCGATTGATAAAATTTCCGCCTCGTCGGTGGCCGAGCGCGACATGACGAAGCCTGTGAGCGCGCGGCCCAGCATGGCGCGATGCGCGATCACGGCGTGATCGCTCAGCATGCTTTCAACTTCTTCCTCGCTCCAGCCGCGTCGAAACGAGGCGGCATGCAGCGCGGCGATTGGTGCGGCGTCGCGCGCGCCGGCGTCCGAGAGGACCGGTTCGCGGCGCGCGAAGAGAAAACCGAGAAAGCCGCTCATCGGCGTGCCAGTTGCGCCGCGTGCTGCGGCTGCGCGTCGGGCGGGCGCAGATAAAACGGCTTCGGCGGCGAGGCGTTTTCGTCGGCGGCGGCGCCGAGCCGCGCCACCCAGCCGATCTCGGGCGCAGTCGCGGCGTCGACCGAGGTCGGCGGGCGGTCGGGGCCGAGCCAGAGCGCGGCGAGCATTTTGGCGGCGCTGCCGATGATGCGCGGCGCGCCGCCGCGCGCCAGTTGCAAAGCTTCCGCCAGCCGCACTACGCGCGGCGTCACCAGCGTGCGGGCGCCGGACGCGAAGACTTGCAGATAGACGTGATCGTGACGCGCGTCGATTGCCACCACCACCGGAATGGTGGCGTCGGCGGCGATCAAGGGCGCGGCAAAGGCCGCGAGCGTCGATAGTCCGATGACGGGCTTTGCGGCAGCAAGTCCGAGCCCGCGCGCCGCCGCGATGCCGACGCGCAGGCCGGTGAAGCTGCCGGGGCCGGTGGTGACGGCGAAACGGTCGATCTGCGAAAAGTCGAGCTTGCTGGCGGCGATGACGCGCGCGATCAGCGGCATCAAGGCTTCGGCATGGCCGCGCGCCATCGGGATCGATTCATGCGCGACGATGGCGCCGTGCCCGGTGTCGAGCACGGCGGCCGAGCAGGCCTCGAGCGCGGTATCGATGGCAAAGACGCGCATGACGGTGTTTGACGCGCCTTTCGCGGCTGGATCAAACCGGCCGAATCTCGGTGACTTCCGGCACGAAATGCTTGAGCAGGTTCTGGATGCCGTGTTGCAGCGTCGCGGTCGAGGACGGACAGCCCGAGCAGGCGCCCTTCATTTGCAGGAACACGACGCCTTCTTTGTAGCCCTTGAAGGTGATGTCGCCGCCGTCGCCGGCCACCGCCGGCCGCACGCGCGTCTCGATCAGGTCCTTGATGGTGGCGACCGTCTCGGTGTCCTTCTCGTCGAAGAACTCGTCGTCCGCCGCGGCTTCACCGCCGGTCTTAACCAGCGGCGCGCCCGACATATAATGTTCCATGATGGCGCCGAGGATCGCCGGCTTGATCTGCTGCCAATCGCCGTCGCTCTTGGTGACGGAGATGAAATCCGAGCCGAAGAACACGCCGCACACATTCGGCAGGTCGAACAATTTCTCGGCCAGCGGCGATTGCGCGGCGGCCTCTTTGGTCGGCATGTCGAGCGTGCCGCTCTCGAGCACGCCGCGGCCGGGCAGGAATTTCAGGGTCGCCGGATTGGGCGTCGATTCGGTCTGGATGAACATCGTTTGGCTCCTATCGCAGCGGGTTCAAGGCCCGTGGATGGGTGGACTGTACCAGATAGATGGCCCCTGTGCAGGGCGAGGTCAACCGGCTGAAAACCTTATGCCATCGCCTCAAGATCATCGTCGCTCAACTGTCCGGGAACAATGGCGACGGGAATCGGAAACGTGGCGACGGTCTTGGCCAGATTGGTGATGAGCGGGCCGGGGCCTTCCTTGCCGGTGCCGGCGGCCAGCACCAGAATGCCGATGTCGGCATCCTCGTCGATCAGCTTGACGATCTCCTCCGAAGTGTTGCCCTCGCGGATGACGCGGCCGGGTTCGGCGCTGCCGATCTTCTTGATGCGTGCGGCGAATTTGTCGAGCACGGCATTTGCCGCCTCCATCGCCTCGGCCTTCATGATGTCGGCGACGCCGAGCCATTGCTGATTGCGCTCGGCGGTTTCCAGAACGCGCAGCATGACGATATGCGACTTGGTGCGGCCGGCGCGCTTGGCGGCCCAGAATACGGCGCGGTCGCATTCCTCGGTGTCGTCGATCACCACCAGATATTTGCGCTTATGGCCGGCTTCGTAGCTGCGGCGCTTGTTCGGCATCGTCGTTCCTCGCGGCGTTCGGTCAAGCAGGGATTCGCAACGCACAAGCGGCGAATGGTGGCATGACCGGCGCGGCGGCGACAAGACTTGACTTTTGAAGCTGTGCCCGAAATTTGCGCAGTGCAAAGAGAGAAAAATTTACCGCCGCACGAAACCGACGATGTCCTTGACCGCTTTCATGGTTTCGCCCGCGATCGCCGAGGCGCGCTGCGAACCATCGGCCAATATCGAATCGATATAGACCGGATCCTGCGTGAGCTTTTTCATTTCATCGCCAATCGGCCCGAGCTTGGCGACCGAGAGATCGACCAGCGCGGATTTGAAAACCGAAAACTGCGAACCGCCGAACTCGCGCAGCACGTCGGCCTTGTTGGTGTTCGAGAGCGCGGCGTAGATGCCGACCAGGTTGTCGGCTTCCGGGCGCGGCTCGAGGCCCTTTTCTTCGCTCGGCAAAGGTTCGGGATCGGTTTTCGCCTTGCGGATTTTCTGCGCGATCGCATCGGCATCGTCGGTTAGGTTGATGCGCGAATAATCGGACGGCTCCGACTTCGACATTTTCTTCGAGCCGTCGCGCAGGCTCATCACGCGCGTCGCCGGACCCTGGATGATCGGTTCCGGTAGCGGGAAGAACGCGTCGCCATAGCCATGCGCAGTAATCGACGATGCGAAGTCGACGTTGAATTTCTGCGCGATGTCGCGCGACAATTCGAGATGCTGCTTCTGGTCTTCGCCGACCGGCACATGCGTGGCGCGATAAACCAGAATATCGGCCGCCATCAAATTCGGATAGGCATAGAGGCCGACCGATACGTTCTCGCGGTCCTTGCCGGCTTTTTCCTTGAACTGGGTCATGCGGTTGAGCCAGCCGAGGCGGGCGACGCAATTGAACACCCAGGCAAGCTCGGCGTGCTCGGCGACCTGGCTCTGGTTGAAGATGATCTGCTTCTTCGGGTCGATGCCGCAGGCGATGAAAGCCGCCGTCACTTCGCGCGTAGTGTGGGTCAGTTCCGGCGGATCTTGCCAGACCGTGATGGCGTGCAGATCGACCACGCAATAAATGCAGTCATACTTGTCCTGCAACGCCACGAATTTCGTGATGGCGCCGAGATAATTGCCGAGGTGCAGATTGCCGGTCGGCTGCACGCCGGAAAAGACGCGTTCCTTGAACGCCATTGTCGCTTCCCTTCGATTGAGGGGGAGCAATGCCACGGCGGAGGCGCAGGACGCAAGAGTTTAGAAAGAGCGTTCAGGTGCCATTGCGTAGCGCGGCGATCAAATCCTTGAGTTTCGCGACGCCTAGAAAATGCAGCGCCGCGCCATAAACCGCCAACCCCAGCGCCACCAGCACGGCCAGCATCGCCACCCGTCCGCCGAGCGAATGGGCTTCCTGCGGGAAGGCGGCGTGCATGGCCATCAGACCTGCGCCGACTACGGCGGCCATGATAGCGGTGGCGACGACGATGCGCGTGAGCCGCGAACCGGCGGCGGCATCGAAGCGCAGCCAGCCGCGTTTGTGGATCGTCAGTCCAAGTAGCGTCGCGCCCACCCAGCCGGAAATTGCAACGGCGGCGGCCGCGCCGATAGTTCCGTAGGTCGGAAACAAAAGCAGTCCGCCGGCAATCGCAACCGCGAGGCCGCAGAGCGCGGTCAGCATCGGCGTCCTGGTATCGCCATTGGCGAAGGACACCGCGCCGAATAATTTCTCCAGCACATGCCCAGGCAGTCCGGCACAGATGGCGGTCAGGATCGCCGCCACCGCCGCTGTGTCGCCGGCATTGAACGCGCCATGTTCGAACAGCCCGCCGGCAATCGGCGTTGCCAATAACGCAAAGCCCGCCGCCGCCGGCAGCGCCAGTCCAAGCGTCAGTTCGAAAGCGCGCGATTGCTCGTGCGCCAAAGCCTCGCCGCCATCGCGCAGGGCGGCAACGAGACGCGGCACAATCACCGCGGCAATGGCAATCGACGCGATGCCGAGCGGCAATTCGTAAAGCCGGTTGGCGTAATACATCCACGACACCGCCGCCGGCGTCGATGAAACAATCGCCGCGGCGGCGATCAGTTTTAATTGCGGAATGCCGGCCGCGATCACACTGGGGGCCGCACGCGCAAGAAAAGTGGCGGTCTGCTCGGGTACGCGCGCGCGCGACACTTGCCAGCGTTTGCCGGTCAAGAGCCAGGCAATGGCCGTAATCAGAAGCTGCGCGATGCCCGCAACCACGATGCTGCCAGCGAGCCAGATCGCCAGTGCGAAAGGCTGCACGCCTTGACCGATGGTGAAGACGAGCGCCGCCACCATCGTCAGATTGAATGTAATCGTGCTGGCCGCGACGGCCGCGACGCGGTTCTCCGCGTTCAACGCCGCCGCCAGCACTGCTACCACGCCCGCGAAGCCGATATAGAGCGTGGCAATCGCCATCAGCAGGCTCGCCACCGCATGCCGCTCCGGCCCGAAGCCGGGCGCCACCAGCGCCATCAACGGCCACGCGAAAATATTTAGCAGCAGCGCGACGCCACCGCCGATGCACAGCATCGCGATCAGGCTGCGGCGGGTGAAGCGGTTGGCATTGGCCTCGCCGTCCTCACTGCCGCGCAGCGCGACAAAGATAGGCACGAAAGCGCCATTCAACGCGCCGTCGGCGAGCAGACGGCGGAAGAAATTGACCACCTGCAACATTGCGAAAAAAGCTTCCGCGAACAGTCCGGCCCCCAGCAATGCCGCGATCCAGGCATCGCGCAGATATGCGAGCAGCCGCGAAACCAGCGTTCCGCCACCGACCGTGACAATATTCCGCGCGAGCGACATCGGATGGGCCTCCACCCACAGGTCTTTACCATCGTCGTGGGATGGCTGGCACTGCCGACCGCCGAATATTCGTTTTTGCTTATGCGTAAGCGCGGGGGGCGGGAATGAATAGTCCCTGCATTGCGCCGCTGCGCTCGGCGGTTATAGTGCGCGGCGTGTGACTGACGAGGTAATTATGACCGCTCCCCGCTTCGACGTACTCGGCATTGGCAACGCTATCGTGGACGTGATCGCCCGCACCGAGGACGATTTCCTCGCCGCCCATGGTATGAACAAAGGCGGCATGGCGCTGATCGACGAAGCGCGCGCCGCCAAGATTTACGACGCCATGGGCCCGGCCAGCGAAAGCTCGGGCGGTTCCGCGGCCAATACCATTGTGGGCGTGGCGTCTTTCGGCGGGCGCGCGGCCTTCATCGGCAAGGTCAAGGATGACGAACTCGGCAAGGCCTTCGCGCATGACATCCGCGCCGCCCGTGTCACCTTCGACGCCAAGCCGGCGACCTCCGGTCCCTCCACCGCGCGCTGCTACATCATGGTGACGCCGGACGGCGAGCGCACCATGAACACCTTTCTCGGCGCCGCGCAGGACCTCAAACCGTCCGACATCGACGAAACGGCGGTGTCGTCGGCGGCCGTCGTTTATCTCGAAGGCTATTTGTGGGATCCGCCGCAGGCGAAAGAGGCTTTCGTCAAGGCGTCCGCGATCGCGCACAAGGCCGGGCGCAAGGTCGCGCTCACGCTTTCGGATTCATTTTGCGTCGATCGCTACCGCGCCGAATTTCTCAACCTGATCCGCAAGGGCACCGTCGATATTGTTTTCGCCAACGAAAGCGAATTGAAAAGCCTGTACGAAACCGCCGACTTCGACGTCGCAGTCAAGGCGTTGCGCGGCGATTCGAGGCTCGCGGTGGTGACGCGCAGCGAAAAAGGCTGCGTGGTGGTGACGCGTGATGGCGCCGAAGCGGTGCAGGCCATGCCGCTCGAGAAAGTGGTCGATGTGACCGGCGCCGGTGATCTGTTCGCCGCCGGTTTCCTGGTCGGGCACTCGCATGGCAAGGACAACCGCACCTCGGCCCGCCTGGGCGCGCTCGCCGCCTCCGAAGTAATCCAGCACATGGGCGCGCGGCCTGTGGTTTCGCTCAAGGCACTTGCCGCCGAAAACGGGCTGGCGCTGTAATCTATCGCCTTTTGCAATGAGAGCTTCGGCTCGCTCAGTCCGCTCCCTCTCCCCATGGGAGAGGTGAAGCAGCGCATCGCTCCCGCCAGCCAGCCGGTAACCAATTGGTAACCAAAACATGGTTACCGATTGGTGAACGAATGCAGGCGGAGCAATGGCCATGGCCGAACCGAATTCAGTGGAATCGAAGGGCGATGTAAAAGCCGGGGCGAAGACCGGTCTACCGGACGTAGAGTCGCCATCGATCTCGCCGGCCGTGAGCGGGCCGGTCGCCGTCGAGGAGCCGGCCATCGCGCCCAAGCCGGAGCCCGAAGTCATGGCGAAATCCGAGCGCGCGCCCGAAATTAAATCCGTCGCGCTGGTGCCATTTGCGCAAAAATCCGAAGCCCCCGAAGCCGAAATGCCGAAGGTTGCGCCATTCTTCACGCTGAAAGCGCGTCACAGGCGCTATGCCCGCATGGCCGCGTCGGTCGCCATCGGCGCGGTGCTCGGCGCCATCGGCGGCACGCTGCTGACCGCCGGCTTTGCGACGCCGCGCGTCAATGTCGCCGCGCTCGAAGAAAACCAGGCGATGCAGCAATCGATCACGCGTCTAGCCAAGGACGTAACCACGCTCAAGACGCAGTTCGCATCGTCCGACAAGATTGCCAGCGAATTGGTCGCGACCGGCGCGGCCAAATCGCCTGAGAAAATTTTGCAGGAAAGCGCCGACATCACCGGTTCGATTTCGACGCCGCAGACGGTCGCCGTCGCCGCACTGCCGGTGTCAGTGCTGGTGCCGCGTCCGGCCCCGCGCATCGCGATGGCGGAAACTCAGCCGGCGCGACCGCCGGTGGTGCGGGACTGGTCGATCCGCGCTGCACAGGGCGGCTACATCTATGTCGAGGCGCATGGCGAAATCTATCAGATCGTCCCCGGCGCGCCGTTGCCAGGCCTCGGCCCGGTGCAGTCGATCAAACGGCAGGAAGGCCGCTGGGTGGTGACGACGCCGAAGGGCATCATCGTTTCCATGCGCGACCGCCGCTATTTCGAATAGTCTTTAACCCTCCCCCACGAAGCGGGGGAGGGTTAAAACGCCACCTTTCATATTGCTGTGAGGCCCCATAGCGGCCTTGCCCATTCCATGTCAGATTTGGCCCGCCGGAACGATGCGGGTGCAGTGACATGGTCGGCGCAAATTCAAAACTGGTCGGCGCGGCGGGCTTGCTGATCGCGACCTTGTCGTTGTCTTTGGCGCCGGCCTTCGCGCAAGGCGCGGCGCCGGCAAAGCCGGAAGCTAAGCCCGAAATGATGGCGAACTGCCCGGGTCTGATCGCCGCGCGCTCGCCGCTGTTGACGCCTGCGTCTTTCCGTCCTTCGCAATACCAAGTCGCCGCGCTCGCCGCCGATCAGGTGCGACTCAACTACATCGGCCACTCGACCTTCCTGATCGAGAGCCCGCAACTGGTGCGTATCGCCACCGACTACAACGATTATGTCAGGCCGACGTTGCTGCCGGACATCGCGACGATGAACCACGCCCATTCGACGCATTACACCGACCGCCCCGATCCGGGCATCAAATACGTGCTGCGCGGCTGGGCGGATAACGAAAAGCCGGCGCGGATCGATCTGACTTACAAGGACGTGCGCGTGCGCAACGTGCCGACCAATATCCGCACCTGGGGTGGCGACACCGAGCGGCACGGCAATTCGATTTTCATTTTCGAGATCGCCAATCTCTGCATCGCCCATCTCGGCCATCTGCATCACACGCTGACACAGGCGCAGCTCAACGAGATCGGCCGCATCGACGCGGTCATGGTGCCGGTCGACGGCAACATGACGCTCGATCTCGACGGCATGATGGAAGTGCTACACGCACTCAAAGCACCGTTGATGATCCCGATGCATTATTTCAGCGCCTATACGCTCGATCGTTTTTTGCAGCGGGTGCGTCAGGAGTGGGACGTCGAGATCGCCGAAGTACCTTCGGTAGTGATATCCAAAGCGAGCCTACCGGCTAAGCCGAAAGTCCTGGTGCTGCCGGGCCACTGACCGGAATCCGGATACGTATTGCTGTGGTATCCGGACACATCTCCGCCACATTTGATTAAAACTTATCAACAGCCGCCTTGACCCTGCGGAACAAATCCTTAGTTGTCGCGTTCATGCTGCGCATTGGCGCGAAAAGCACTGCGAATAAAAAGGATTTTCATCATGGTTCAGACTTGGAGCGGCTGGAAGCGTTTCCCCGACGCGCATAGCGGCGGCCATGTCGAGGCTCCGATCGGTCCTGGCGTCTACGAAGTGCGCCATACCATGACCGGCCGCGTCGTCGCCTTTGGCCATGCGCGCAACGTTGCCAATGCCATCTCCGACCTGAAAGTAAATGGCGGTATCAGTCCGCTCGCCCGCCTGTTCGGCAAGGAGCCGCTGGTGTCGCGCGTCAACGATCTCGAATACCGCACCTGCGCCGCCGCCTCGCGCGCCGAGGCCAAGACCGCGGCCTCCAGGCTGATGGGCCTGCGACAGACGGCTTGGCGCCGCCGCATGGATGTCGGCATCGCCGCGCGCTAATCGGACGTTTTCGTTTTGACTTGAAAAAAGCCGGCCATAGCGCCGGCTTTTTTGCGTTTACAGCAGCACCAGCGAAAGCTGCGCGGCGATGCAAAGGCGTTGTCCTACGCGCCTTCCGGTTAGGGGGCGATAATTGTATAAACACACTGGACACCGGACGAAGAGGGCCGCCAATGCTGAGTCAGGCGCAAAACGATCTCATGACCCGTACCGGGCCCGGCACGCCGGCCGGTCGCCTGATGCGCCACTATTGGCAGCCGGCCGCCTTGGTCGATGAATTAAAGGGCAACCGGCCGGTCAAGCCGGTGCGGCTGTTCGGCGAAGACCTCGTAATCTTCAAGGATGACAAAGGCCGTTATGGTCTGATCGGGCGGCGCTGCCCGCACCGCGGGACGGACCTCGCCTATGGACGGCTGGAAGACGGCGGATTGCGCTGTGCGTTTCACGGCTGGCTGTTCGACGTTTCGGGCAAATGTTTGCAAACGCCGGCGGAGCCGGACGACAGCAACCTGTGCGCCAATATCAAACAGAAATCCTATCCGGTGGTGGAGAAGAGCGGCATCCTGTTCGCTTATCTGGGCGAGGGCGAACCGCCGGCCTTCCCGCATTTCGATTGCTTCGTCGCGTCCGACAGCCACACTTTCGCATTCAAGGGCATGATCGATTGCAACTGGCTGCAATCGCTCGAAGTCGGCATCGATCCGGTGCATACCTCGTTTCTGCATCGCTTCTTTCAGGACGAGGACCCGGCGCAGGCTTACGGCAAGATGTTCCGCGACAGCACGCGCGACTCGGACATGCCGATGACGCAGATCATGCGCGAGGTCACGCGCCCGCGTATCGAGGTCGAGGATACCGATTACGGCTTCCGGCTGGTGACCTTGCGCCAGATCAGCGAGACTTCAACGCATGTGCGCGTCACCAATCTCGTCTTTCCCAACGCTTTCATGATCCCGATGAGCCGCGAGATGACCATTTCGCAATGGCACGTGCCGATCGACGATCATAAACACTACTGGTACGCAATTTTCACGTCCTTCGGCGAACCGGTCGACAAGGACACCATGCGCAACCAACGCCTGGCGCTTTACCAATTGCCCGATTACATCCCGAACAAAAACAAAAGCAACGATTACGGTTTCGATCCGCACGAGCAGGAACACGAGACTTTCACCGGCATGGGCGCCGACATCAACGTGCACGATCAATGGGCCTGCGAGTCGATGGGTGCGATCCAGGACCGGACCGAGGAACATCTCGGCACCTCGGACAAGGCGATCTCGGCCTATCGCCGGCTGTTGCGCGAAGCGATCGACAAATCGGAGAAGGGCGAGGCGCCAATTCTGGTGCTGGATGAATCGAAAGCAGCGAGCATCACCGGCCCGGCGGCCATTGACGGCATCGGGCCGACCGAGGGCTGGCAGGGCTATTGGCAGAAGTCGGAAGCGCAAAAGCGCGAGACAATGAGCTGGAAGAATGGGCGCTGACTGATGCCCCCGCGTCCGCGTAAATCGTCCGCCAGCTTCGTCGAGCGTCACGACTTGTGGATTCCGGCGCAGGAAAAAGCCGCGGCCGACGTCGAGCGCGCGATCAAAAGCCAAAAGCTTGAAGTCATGCGCTTTTCCTTCGCCGACCAGCACGGCGTCTTGCGCGGCAAGACTTTGCTGGCGTCGGAAGTGGCGGGCGCGCTGTGCAACGGCGTCACCATGACCACGACGCTGCTGGCCAAGGACACCTCGCATAAAAGCGTGTTCCCGGTGTTCACCGCCGGCGGCGGCTTCGGCATGGAGGAAATGCAGGGCGGCGCCGACTTCATGATGGTCGCCGATCCCACCACGTTCCGCGTGTTGCCCTGGGCCAACAACACCGGCTGGTTGTTGTGCGACATTGTATTTTCGAACGGCAAGCCGGTGCCGTTTTCCACCCGCGCGATCTACCGCGACGCGCTATCTACGCTCGGCAAGGCCGGTTTCGACTTCATGGCCGGGCTGGAAGTCGAATTCCATCTGTTCAAACTGGAGAACGCGCGACTTGCGCCATCGGATGCGACGTGGCCGCCGGCTGCGCCGGAAGTCAGCTTGCTCAATCAGGGTTATCAGTATCTCACCGAGTCTCGTTATGACATGCTCGATCCGGCGGTGGAGATTTTGCGGCGTGGCGTCGAAGCGCTCGGCTTGCCGCTGCGATCGGTCGAATGCGAACTCGGTCCGAGCCAGGTCGAATTCACCTTCCGTCCGCAACTGGGTCTCGACGCCGCCGATACGATGATTTTGTTTCGCTCGGCGGTGAAGCAGATCGCGCGCCGCAACGGATATCTGGCAAGCTTCATGTGCCGGCCCGCCCTGCCGAACATCATGTCGAGCGGCTGGCATCTGCATCAGTCGCTGATCGAGACGAAATCCAAACGCAACGTCTTCGCCGACCCGGACGGGCTTTCCAGCCTGGGGCAATATTATCTCGGCGGGCTTCTCAAACACGCGCGCGCGGCCGCCGCTTTCACGACGCCGACCGTCAACGGCTATAAGCGTTATCGCGCCTATTCGCTGGCGCCCGACCGCGCCATCTGGGCGCGCGACAATCGCGGGGTGATGATGCGCGTCATGGGCCAGCCGGGCGATGCGGCGACGCATTTGGAAAACCGCGTCGGCGAGCCGGCCGCCAATCCCTACCTCTACATGGCCTCGCAGATTTACGCTGGACTGGATGGCATCGCGCAGCGGCTCGATCCCGGCCCTTCTGCCGACACGCCCTATGAGATGGCAGCGGCGCTGCTGCCGCGATCCTTGGACGAAGCCTTGACCGCTTTGCGCGCCGATGAGACTTTTCGCACCGCTTTCGGCAAGGCCTTTATCGATTATTATGCCCATATCAAAAACGCCGAGCGCGAGCGCTTCGAAAAGGAAGAGCCTGCGTCGGCGCAGGATCATGCCACCGTCACCGCCTGGGAACAGAAAGAATATTTGGACCTTTTCTAATGCCCTACGCCAACGCCCCCGACAATGTGAAGCTTTATTACGAGGAGGTCGGCAGCGGCACGCCGATCTTGTTCGTGCACGAATTTGCCTCCGATCATCGCGGCTGGGAGCCGCAGATGCGCGAGTTCGGCAAGCGCCATCGCTGCATCGTCTATTCCGCGCGTGGCTATAGGCCCTCCGAGGTGCCGGCGGACGCGGGCGCCTACACCTACAAGCACGTGATGACCGACTGCGTCGCCATGCTCGATCATCTGAAAATCGACAGTACGCATCTCATCGGCCTGTCGATGGGTGGTTATACCTGTCTGCAAACCGCGCTCAATCATCCGAAGCGCGTGCGCTCGATGGTGCTGGCCGGCGCTGGCTCCGGCTCCGAGCGCTGGTACACCAAGGATTTTCACAAGCATTCGCAGACGATCGGCGATCAGTTCGAGCGCGAAGGCGCCGCTGCCGTTGCCGCCACCTATGGCCGCGGCGCCAGCCGCATTCCGTTCGAGTTGAAAGACCCGCGCGGCTTTGCCGAATTCGCCCAGCGCCTGGCCGAGCATGACCCCAAAGGATCGGCCAATACTTCGCGCGGCTTTCAGGGCGCACGGCCCTCGCTCTACGACTTCGAAGACGATATCCGCAAACTCATGACGCCGGCGCTGATCGTGGTCGGCGACGAGGACGAGCGCTGCATCGAGCCCGGCCTGTTCCTGAAGGATACGTTGCCGGCCGCCGGTCTGGTGATGTTTCCCAAGAGCGGGCACGTCGTGAACCTGGAAGAGCCCGATCTGTTCAACGCGGTGGTGGGCGACTTTCTGGCTCGCGTCGAAGCCGGACGCTGGCTCCCGCGCGATCCGCGCACGCGCGGCGCACGGCCGTTCATGGTGGCCACTGAATAGGATGGAACCCGGGCCCGACCCCGCTCGTTACCGCGTCAGCCAGCAACCAGGGTGAACGCCATGCTGAAATGGGCCGTCGCTTTTTTGATCATCGCCATCATCGCCATCATCGCCGGCATTTTCGGCTTCACCGGCGTCGAGGAAACCGCGGCCACGGTCGCGAAATGGCTGTTCGGCATCTTCATGATCCTGTTCCTGGGCGCGGTCGTAATCGGGCTCGCCATCGGCGCGAAACTGACTTCATAGCGAACTGAGATTGCAGCGCGCCAGACGCCTGGCGTGTAGCCTGACTAATGACTCTACCTTTTTGCGATGAAATCTATTGAGCTTTTCCGAATTGGTGACAGAAAAGACCACCTCGGGTGACTTAGAAGTCTCCCTTTTTTCCTTGTGACAGATAAGCCAAAAAGTCTCTGCAACCAGCGGTTATCTGCGCCATTATCCGGAGCTGCGGGAGTGTTAGTCTGGAGTGGCTGCACGGAAATAGGCGTGCGGTTTAGGCATGCAATCCCGCCCTCATCCGCCGTCAGGCCTTTCGATCAATCCGGTGCGATTTGCCGCTTGATGAGGGTTGAGCCTTGCGGAATCGTGAGCCCTTCATTGACGACACGGCGGCTTTGTCCTTCTCAAGTGATTGGCAGGCCCATAGAGCTTCCCAAGGCACGATGTCTAGTTGAGCGGCAATGGCTTCGAAGTGCACATAGTCCTGTGAGGAGTTGGGTAGAATCTCGCGGATTCGGCTCTTCAGCTCGTCATTGCTCCAAGACGGAGAATCGTATCCGTCGCACCAAATCAAATGATCGTTCCAAAGAATAAAGTGGGCTTTGCAGCCACTCTCTCTCCAGACAGAAGGGTAAAGTGACAGTTTTTCATGCCGATGGAAAAGCCGCCACGCAGCGCCGGCGCGCTCATCCAAGTTAACACTGATGACCTCACCGCAGCCGTCTGGACATCTTATGGCAAGCGATCTGATGACGCCGCGCGACACAAGCGCTACGTCGGCTGGTTTCTGCACGAGTTCTGCAGCATCGCTATGGCGCTCAACTACACCTTTGAAGTTAATCTTTTTAGGACGAAGCATTGCGCCTCACTGGAAGCGGACTCTGGTCACCGGTCAGCGCAGTCGAAGCCGGGCCGCAGAAGTTACATGCGGGATCCGGCTCGGCGGTCACTGCAGCCAACCGTTGGCGGTTGCCGTCGTAGACTAATAAACGAGAAGGCGCGTCAAGACCGGCTACCATAGACAGGAACATGGTGACTGCCGCGGATGCCACTGTCGAATTGATGCTAATAACGGCTGGCTGAATCACCCTGCCTGTTCCCTGAAAGTATGGATCAGCCTGACGCTGTTCGGGGCTCATCATTTCGAGTCTAATTTGTTTCGGGTTGAGATTGCCCATGCACCATAAGCACGCCAGTCCCGGAGCCAATGCCTTAACGTGACCTGCGAAGCGCACCGTATCACTCGTGTCGATTGCAACTCCCATATCGATCATCGGAACGACATATTGATAACAAAGCTGGTTGAGCAGATGCCGGCTCGCATGGGAATCGGTGCAGGAGAAAACGAAACCTACGCCTAGTAACTCTCTCGCATGCTTTTCATCTACAACGTCGCCGGCGATAGCGCGCACATCGGAGTCGGGCTGAATGGCCCGGATCATTCGCTTCGCAATCTCCACTTTTGTGCACCCGATATCGGCTCTTGTCGCACCGACGGTTCGGTTGAGATTAGTCTCTTCGATTTTGTCCCGGTCGATAAGCAAGAATTTTCGGACGCCCAAATGCGCCAACTGCTGAGCCACGATCGAGCCCGTCCCGCCTAAACCTACAATTGCCACCCACATTTCTTGGAGGCGCTTTTGGCCAAATTCGCCGAATGCCCTGATCTGTCGATCAAAGCGCGCCTGACGAGTTGTTGTCAGAACGAATTCGGTGGTTATAATCGGGACGACTGCGTTTCGACTTGGCGTCTGCGTGACTGGCTAGAGGAACGCCGCACAGAATTGATCGGGCAGGGGGTTCGGATTGACCGGCCTGCGCCTAAGGCCGCTGAGGCGGGAGAAGATTTGACTACATGGCAGCAGAAGGTCGCTGCTTTGGTCGGACGCCTTACCGAGAATGTGCCGGTAGATGTTACGGAGCGTAACGCTGAGCAGCAGGCGAGATGGCTGCTGGCCAATATTCTGGATTTTCACAGACGAGAAGATAAGGCGCTCTGGTGGGAGTATTTCCGCCTTTCCGCGCTGTCGGCCGAAGATCTATTGGAAGAGCGCTCGGGTCTTGCCGGGTTGGTGTTTGTCGGAACGTCGGGTGGTACCGCAAAGGCGCCCGTACAACGCTACAGCTTTCCGATGCAAGAAACGGAGCTACGCGGCGGCGAAGAACTCAGGAGCTTGGGCGGTCAAAAATTCGGAACGGTCGAAGAGATCTCGTTCGAAGACCGCTGGGTGGACATCAAAAAAAGGAAAGACAGCGCCGATCTGCACCCCGATGCGGTCTTCGCTCATCAGATTGTGCCGACCCGCATCCTTGCCGATGCACTAATCCGCATCGGGGAGCATGTCGCAAACAACGGAATGGTGGGGTCGGGGGCTTATCAAGCTGCTCGCGACCTATTGATGAGGGATGGACCGCGCCTTGGAGCACAAGAACTGAAAGGCAACGACGAGACAACGCTGGCCGCCGCAACACGAATCGCGCCTCATCTCGACGGTGGTCTATTGCCTATCCAAGGACCTCCGGGCGCAGGGAAGACGCATACGGGTGCACGGATGATTTGTAATCTGGCGCAAGCCGGCAAGAAGATCGGAGTTACTGCCAACAGCCACAAGGTCATCCGAAATCTTTTGAACGGAGTGATCGATGCAGCAAATGAAGCTGGCGCCGACGTGCGATGCATTCAAAAGGTTTCGGAGGATGAGGTAGATATACCTCACTTACAATTCACGACCGATAATGCTGAGCTTTTGAGCTCGATCGGAACGACTTGTCAGGTAGCGGCTGGAACAGCTTGGCTTTGGGCTCGTCCAGACGCTCTAGAAAAACTGGATGTGTTGTTCATTGATGAAGCAGCACAAATGTCCCTTGCCAACGTTTTGGCCGTCTCACAATCCGCAAGAAGTGTCGTCCTCCTAGGCGATCCGCAGCAGCTTGAGCAGCCCATGCAGGGTTCTCATCCAGAAGGGACAGCCGTTTCGGCTCTAGATCATATTTTGGATGTGCGTGTTAGTTGGTTCGCCTGTGGTGTTTGAAGCTGAATGTCGCACGCCGCGCCAAATGCAGTTGGCGAACGCATTTTGTCGGTACCTAGAAATGGCAAAGGCCATTTAGGGCGTGAACTCGCAAAACGTGCTCGCGGGATGTTTTGACCGAGTACCGCTTAGGTCTGGTAGAGGTCGGAGTGTTGCAGCGTAATGATATGACGCGATGTGACACAAGCAGACCCGCCTAAGCATTAAGCATCTGATCTGACTGCTGGATTTTGGCTTTTCTATACAAGCCACGATGAGGCCCATCGTCATACTTTCGATAGTTTACGATAAATGTTGACAATACATATCTAACATATAACTTCCACTCAACCTGAGGTGAGGTCATTTTGAAAGGGCGCTTCCATGAAAGAGAACGACACCATTGTCGTATTCACGGCTCGTAGTCCTGACCGCATCGTCAAAGAGGGTGGGTCGCAGGCTTGGGTCCTTAATCCTTCGAAGGCGAAGCTGGCCAAGTGGCTGGTCTGTACGCAGAACCGCCATCACCCTGATCACATGTTCTCGGACGCAACTGAGCCGCATGGCGCGGCTTTCCTAGTCGGAAAAATTTCCGGGATTACGAAATCACTAGAGGAAAACAATAAGGAAAGATGGCTGGTCGAAATCAGCGAGTTCGCGCGTATAAGCAAGCCAGATGCATGGAGGGGGCGGAATCCGGTGCACTACACGTCGCTTTCAGAGCTTGGAATCAAGGTCGGTGACCTGAAATTCGAACCGATATCTTCTGCAAAGCAGATGCCTACCACGCTCGAATCCAAGGCTCCTTGGCCACCCGCAACGCTGACGATCGCCGAAGCAAAAAAGGCGCTGGCCGCCACCTTCGGTGTCAAGCCCGAGGCCGTCGAGATTTCGATACGCGGATAACCCGCGAGGGACGCTCAGCGAGATATTTATTTCTGAGCAGCCATCTCGCGACGAAGAATATCGTTGCTGAGGTTGAAGCTGCCGGGATTGGCCTCAGTCAAAGGCAAGCCTAGATCCAGAAGGATGCGCGAGCCGCTGCAATCAAGTTCGACGCAGTTTCCACCTATCTCGCGCGTCCCGCGATAGAAGCTTGATCAGCGAGCGATCGTAGCGCGGCGACGATAGGCCGCCTCGATAAAAGGCATCGCCTTCTCAGCGTCAGCGGTTGACAAGATCTTTATCTGCTTTTTCAAATCACCCCAGCCATAAGATTCAGGAATGTCAGTGGTGATTCCATCCTGATCGGCAACCCCGCCGTCAATTAGGCGCAGCAAAATTGCTGCCCGACGTACTTTCACTTCTAAGAGTCTGTTTGAGAATACATTTAGTGAGCAATTCGTCTTAGCAGGAGGCTTCCCATGGCGACATGGATCATGGCCTTTGAGACGTCGATGCGTTGCTCGTAGTCGCGCACGAGACGTCGCCAGCGCGTCATCCATGCG
>DASRLA010000013.1:0-2204 GCA_035648715.1 Pseudolabrys sp. | reverse complement strand
AAGGCGCGCATCACCACGATAATTTCCGGCGGCACCGGCTCCGGCAAAACCACCATGCTGAACGCGCTGTCCGCCTTCATCTCGGAAAAAGAGCGTCTGATCACCATCGAGGATGCCGCCGAGCTTCAGCTCCAGCAGCCGCATGTCGGCCGCATGGAAACGCGGCCGCCCAATATCGAAGGCAAAGGCGAAATTCGTCAGCGCGAATTGGTCAAGAACGCGCTGCGCATGCGTCCCGACCGCATCATCCTCGGCGAGTGCCGCGGCGAGGAGGCTTTCGACATGTTGCAGGCCATGAACACAGGCCATGAGGGTTCGATGGCCACCATCCATGCCAATACGCCGCGCGATGCCATCTCGCGTCTGGAGCAGATGATCGGCATGGCCGGCTTGCCGATGACCATCGCCTCGATCCGCGGCCAGATTGCCGGCGCCATCCAGTTGATCGTGCAGCTTTCACGCCAGTCGGACGGCAAGCGCAAGGTCACATCGATCGCCGAAATCACCGGGTTGGAAGGCGACATCATTCAGATGCAGGAAATATTCAAATTCGTGCGCACCGGCACCGGGCCGGACGGCGCCGTGCTGGGCCATTTCTCGGCCACCGGCGTGCGCCCGCGCTTTCTCACGCAACTCGTCAACCAAGGCGTCAAACTGCCCGGCAATTTGTTCGATCCCTCGCAGCCCCTCTAAAGCATGATCCCGAAAAGTGGGCACCGGCTTTCGGAAAAGATCAGGCTCAAAGGAAAATGACTGCCATGTTCGATTTCAACCCGGTCTATCTGATTTATCTGCTGATCGGCGTTTCGGCGACGATGTTTGCGGAGGCCGGCTATCTGTTGTTCTACAACAAGGCCTCCTACCGCCATAATATCAACCGCCGTCTGCGGGTGATGGGCGACGCAACCGACCGCTCCGGCGTGCTGGTGCAATTACGGCGCGAGCGCGGGCTCACCAGTGGCGGCGAATACAGTCTGCCGCTGGTCAGCTTCAACAAGCTGGTGTTGCAGTCGGGTCTATCCATCGGTTTCGGCCGGCTGATCCTGTTCATCGTCATCGGCATGCTCGTGGCCTTTGCCGCCACCATGTCGTTCGAGGGGCGGATGCTGCATGCCATTTTCGCCGCGCTATTTTGCGGCTTGGTGCTGCCGTTCCTGGCGTTGCGGTTCCTGCGCTCGCGGCGGCAGAAGAAGTTCGCCGCGCAGTTTCCCGACGCTATCGACATCATCGTGCGCAGCTTGCGCGCCGGCCATCCGGTGCCGGTTGCCATCAACATGGTGGCGCGCGAACAGCCGGATCCGATCGGCAGCGAATTTGGCACCGTGACCGACGAGATCACCTACGGCGCCGACCTCGAATCGGCGATGCGTAATCTGTATTTCCGTGTCGGATCGGACGATCTGCCGCTGTTCGTCACCGCTGTTGCGATCCAGGGATCGACCGGCGGCAACCTCGGCGAAATTCTCAATAATTTGTCCGGAGTGATCCGCCAGCGATTCAAGATGCGCCGAAAAATCCGCGCGCTGGCGGCGGAAGGCCGCGCCGCGGCGCTGATCCTGTCATCGCTGCCGATATTGATGTTCGCGATCATCAATTTCCTGGTGCCCAATTTCTACGCCAGCGTCTGGCATGAGGAGTTGACCAAGATCTGCTTGGTGCTGGCTGGCTGCTGGATGGGCCTCGGCAATTTCCTCATGTACCGCATGGTCAATTTCAGGATCTGAACGATGAATATGTTATCGGCCGCGATCGTCAATTTGTCGCACGACAGCTCCACTTTGCTGATGGCGCTGCTGGTGTTTCTCGCCACCGGCACCATGGCATTCTCAGTGATGGCGTTTGCACGCGTGCGCGGCTCCGTCAGGCGGCGCACCTCGCGTCTTGCGGACGAAGGGGAGCGGGGAACCAATTCCAAACGCTCGTTGCGCTATTCCAGCCTGCGGGCTGTGACGCATCTCATCGACTACACCACCAAACATTATTCCGAAGCCAATGACGAAAACTTGAAGGTGCTGCGTAAGCGGCTCGTGCAGGCCGGTATCTATGACCAGCGCGGCATCGCCTTCTTCTTCATCGCGCGGCCGATGATCGCGTCTCACGGCACCACGCTGTTTTGGCTGATGCTGATTGTCGCCGGCATCGTCGGCTATGTCGGCCCCAGCATTTATATCGACAAGCGCATTTCGGCCCGCAAGGTCGAGCAC
>DASRLA010000012.1:0-3876 GCA_035648715.1 Pseudolabrys sp. | reverse complement strand
CGTCATTGCCATCGCGCGTAGCGCCATGCGCTCGCGGGCGGAAAGCTTCTCGGTGGCGCTTTTGAGCTGGCCGCAGGCGGCCAAAATGTCGCGCCCGCGCGGGGTGCGCACCGGCGAGGCATAGCCGGCGTCGAATACGACCTGGGAGAACTTCTCGATCTGCTCCCAATCTGAGCATTCGTATTTGGTGCCGGGCCAGGGATTGAACGGGATGAGATTGATCTTGGCCGGGATGCCCTTGAGGAGGCGCACCAGCGCCTTGGCGTCTTCGATGGAATCGTTGACGTCCTTGAGCATGACGTATTCGAAGGTGATCCGTTTGGAGTTGGAGGCGCCGGGATAGTTGCGGCAGGCTTCCAGCAATTCGGCAATCGGATATTTGCGGTTGAGCGGCACCAATTCATTGCGCAGCTCGTCGCGAACGGCATGCAACGACACCGCCAGCAGGCAGCCGATCTCGGATCCGGCGCGCTCGATATTGGGCACCACACCGGAGGTCGATAGCGTTATGCGGCGTTTGGAAATGCCGAGCCCCTCGCCGTCGGCGACGATCAGGAGCGCATCGCGCACGGCATCGAGATTATAGAGCGGCTCGCCCATACCCATCATGACGATATTGGTGATGCAGCGATCACCGGTAGGAACCACCCCGTCGGTAGCCCGGAGGGCGCCCGGCCAGTCGCCCAAGCGGTCCTTCGCCACTATCACCTGGCCGGCGATCTCGCCGGCGGTGAGATTGCGCACCAGACGCTGCGTGCCGGTGTGACAGAAGGTACAGGTGAGCGTGCATCCGACCTGACTAGACACGCACAAGGTGCCGCGCTCGGTGTCGGGGATATAGACGCACTCGACTTCGTGCGGACGCTCGCCCTGAGTTTCGCCCGGCAGGCGCAAAAGCCATTTGCGCGTGCCATCGACCGAGATCTGTTCGGCCACCACTTCAGGACGCGCCAGCGTGAAACGCTGTTCGAGCGCCGAGCGCAAATCCTTCGACATGCTGGTCATGGTGTCGAAAGAAGTCAGGCCGCGAAAATAAATCCAATGCCAGAGTTGCTGCACGCGCATCTTGCGCTGGCCTTCCGGCACGCCGACTTCGCCCAACGCGTCGGCCAATTCGGCGCGCGACAATCCGATCAGCGACGGTTTCTCGGGCGCGACGTAGCGCTCAAGCGGCGTCTTCTCGACGAAGGGCGCCGAAGCCGATGCAGTTTCTACTGTGGTTGTCATGGACCGGTTATTATGGGCTCAAATCGTCATGTCCGCGCGAACGCGGCTTTGACAGCAATATAGGACGCGGGCGCCCTACTTGCACTCCTCCGCCACCTTGTCGAGGGCCTGTTCGAGACCTTTGAGCGCGTAAATGTCGGTGGATTTGGTACCGCGCGCGGACACGCTCTTGACCACCAGATCGGCGCCCTTGCGCATGGCGTTGACCATTTGGGATTCCTCGGCGGCATTCTTGACCCAGGCGCCGTCGTTCTGGGTGTACATGACATAGCTCGCGGAGCCGACCGTCGCGGTGGCATCGACGCTGGGCTTTTGCGGATAGCCGACGATCATCGATACTTCGTTTTTCACTTTCTCGGACGGACGCGTCGAGACAAAGGCATAAGACTGATCGCGCTTGCGTCCCACCGGTTCGGTTTCCGCCTTCGATGGCTTGGCCAGAGCGAAACAAACTTTCTTGCCGCCGGGAGAGGCCTGGTAGGCGCCCCAGTCGCCGAACTGGCCGAGCAGCACCGCTTGTTCGGTCGGATCGGGCTTGGCCGGCTTCTTCACCGCTGCATGCGCCGGTTTCGCCGCCGCCGGTTTGGCGGGCTTTGCGGGTTGAGTTTGCGCGTAGGCGGCCGTGCCAAAAACAACGGCTGCTGTGGTCAGCATTAAAATTGCGGGGCTTTGCAAAAGCGTCTTCGTCATCGGGCCCTACCGGTTGAAGTGAACAACGGCGTTCATGCCGCCCCCTCAAGTACTGCGGGATATTAGCCCATTAAGGGCAAATATCGGCAAGGAGAAGGCGGCATTCCGCCGCCCCCCGTAACTATAGGCCGAAAGTTAACGGCGCCAAACCGGCCGTCTTGCGTGCTACATAATGCACTGCACCAGCGTATCCGACGAGACGCCATGAAAGCCCTGCTCTGTACCCATTACGGCACCCCCGACGACCTCGAACTTGCCGATATCGCCGATCCCACGCCGGGACCGGGCGAAGCGATCGTGCGCGTCAAGGCGGCCGCGCTCAATTTTTTCGACACGCTGATCATCGCCGGTAAATACCAGACCAAGCCGGCAATGCCGTTCTCGCCATCGGCGGAATTCGCCGGAACGGTGGAAGCCATCGGCGCTGGCGTGAACGGCTTCAAGGCCGGCGACCGTGTGCTGGGCTATTCCGGTTACGGCGCGGCGCGCGAGCGCATCGCCATCAACTCTGAGCGCCTGATCAAGATTCCGGACGGTCTCGACTTCGACCGCGCCGCCGGCCTGTGCGTCACCTACGGCACAACGCTTTACGCACTTAAGGATCGCGCCAGTCTCAAGAGCGGCGAGACATTGGCCGTGCTCGGTGCTTCGGGCGGCGTCGGCCTGGCCGCTGTCGAACTTGGCAAGATCATGGGCGCGCGCGTTATCGCCTGCGCCTCATCGGCGGAAAAGCTTGCCTTCGCGCGCAAGCACGGCGCCGACGATGGTATCGATTACGCAAAGGACGATCTCAAGGAGGCGCTGCGGCGCGTCACCGACGGGCGCGGCGCCGATGTCATTTATGACCCGGTCGGCGGCGCTTACGCGGAAGCAGCGCTACGCTCGATCGCGTGGCTCGGACGCTATCTCGTGATCGGCTTCGCCGCCGGTGACATTCCCAAGCTGCCGCTTAATCTCGTGTTGCTCAAAGGCTGCGACGTGCTCGGCGTATTCTGGGGTTCATGGATGCAGCGCGACCCGGCCGGCCACCGCGCCAATACCGAACAACTGCTGGCGTGGTGCGCGGAGGGAAAGTTGTCATCGCATGTGCATGCGACCTACCCGCTCAGCGACGCCCCCGCAGCCCTCAAGGCCATCGCCGCGCGCCAAGTGATGGGCAAGGTGATCCTGAAGCCTTGAAGAATTGCGCGCGTCAGCGCGCGGCCAGCTTGTCCATGGCTTCGGCGAGTTTGATGTCGAGTTCGGTCAAGCCGCCGGCGTCGTGAGTGGAGAGCGTCACCTCCACCGTCTTGTAAATGTTGAGCCATTCGGGATGGTGATTCATTTTCTCGGCGATTTCGGCCACCGCGGTCATAAAGGCGAAGGCCTCCCTGAAATCTTTAAAAGTAAATTTTCGAGTTATGGCGTCCCGATCTTTGACGTCCGACCACCCACCGATCTTGGCTAAAGCCGTCTTGCGCGCCTCTGCGTTCAGTTTTTGCGCCATAGGAGACCTCCAAATGAGAACCTGCCACCGATTTTGGCCGATATTACCCGCCTTGCAGGTGCTTAACCACGCATGATCCGGCGGGTTGCTTATGGTGGATCAAACACTATATTCCGCCCGAATCGTGGGTCCCACAGGATTGCCAACCGGCAATCCTGTCGCTTTTTGGGGACGGATTTCCTTCGGAAATCCCAGGTCGGGCTCGCGCTTGGTTTTCAGGAACTTCCATGAATTTGCGCAACGTCGCCATCATCGCCCACGTCGACCACGGCAAGACCACGCTGGTGGACCGGCTGTTGCAGCAATCCGGCGCCTACCGCGAGAACCAGCGGGTGGTCGAGCGCGCCATGGATTCCAACGATCTCGAGCGCGAGCGCGGCATTACCATCCTGGCCAAGGCCGCCTCGGTGGTCTGGAAAGAGACCCGCATCAATATCGTCGATACGCCGGGCCACGCCGATTTCGGCGGCGAA
>DASRLA010000011.1:0-7369 GCA_035648715.1 Pseudolabrys sp. | reverse complement strand
GGCGAGCAGCCGACCGCGCCTGTTTTCGTCGATGGCAAGAAGGTCGCGACCTTACGCGGCCCGACGCTGACTACAGACTTCAAGAAAATGGTCACCGACTACATCGAGCGCCGCTTCGGCGTTGGAACGCGCGCGGCGCCGCAGGTCAAGCGCGCCGCCGAAGCGATGCATCTATGACAAACGAACCGACATCGCCGGCCGGCGATGTCGTCCCCACTCGTCCGATCAAACCAAGGAACCTTGCGCTCGGTATCGAACGCATCGGGCTTCTCTCCCTCACGCGGCCTTATATCAGCGTGGCGATTTTCGTCCTGCTGTGCGCACTCGCGGCGGTCGGTTTCATGCGGCTCAAGGTCGACGACTCGCTGAGCCAACTTTTCCGTTCCGATACCGCCGAATACAAGACCTACGAAGACGTCAGCCGCCGCTTTCCCTCCGCCGAATACGATGTATTGATCGTCGTCGAAGGCAACTCGCTCTTGCAGCGGCCGTCGCTGCAAAAGTTGCGTGCTTTGGTCACCGACCTCCAACTCATCGACGGCACGCGCGGCATCATCTCGCTGTTTTCGGCGCGCCAGCCGCCTGAAGGTAATGGCATTCCGGCGCCGCTTTTCCCCGACCCGCTGCCGCAGGGCGAAGCCTACAACGCGCTGATCGGCAAGGTGATGGCCAATGAAATAATCCGCAACAAGCTGGTTTCGCCCGACGGCAAACTGGCCCTCATGGTGCTGGCGCTCAACTCAAAGTCCACGGCCAGCGGCAGCCTTTCAGGCCTCGTCGGCGAGATAAGAACGACGGTCAACCAGGATCTTGCCGGCAGCGGACTGACCGGTTCGCTGTCGGGCATCCCGGTGATGCAACTTGAAACCCGCCATGCGATCGAGCACGACCGGCTGCTCTATAACGGGCTCGGCTTTTTGATCGGCTGCCTGATCGCCGTCATCTTTTTCCGGCGCGTATCTTTCATGATCATCGCGGCGGCGCCGCCGCTCGCGGCCATTCTTCTCTCGCTAGGCGCGCTCGGTTGGCTCGATTTCCGTCTCAACATCTTCCTGAACGTCATGACACCGCTGATCATGGTCATCAGCTTTTCCGACAGCATGCAGCTCACTTTTGCCGCCCGCGATCGGCTGCTGGCCGGCGACGACAAGGCGCTGGCCTTCCGCAACGCGCTCTACATCGTGGGACCGGCCTGCGTCCTCACGCACGCCACCGCCGGCGTGTCATTCATAGCGCTGCAATTTTCCGAGTCGGACCTGATCCGCGCTTTCGGCGAAGCCGGGCTGATAGCCACCGTGATCGCCATGCTGGCCGTGCTGACCTTCGTCCCGATGCTTGGCGTCCTTCTCATTCGCGGTGAGGCGTCATTCGTTTCGAGCGTGCGCGGCGCCGACAGCGGCTTCGACGGTCTGCGCCGCCTTTGCAGATGGATCGCCGTCAATATGGTCCGCCGGCCGGGCCTATACACGCTGGCGAGCGTGCTTGTCGTCGTCGCGCTGTCTATAGGCTATGCCCAGTTGCAGCCGCGCTACCGGCTCGCCGACCAGGTACCGGACCATGAACAAGCCACCCGCGCCAGCCAACGCATCGATGCCGAACTCACCGGCTCCAATCCGATCGACGTTCTGATCGAGTTTCCCGCCGGCCAGTCGCTGTATTCGCCGGAAACGCTCGCCGCGCTCACCGACGTGCATCATCTGCTGCAAAACCAGAAAGGTATCGGTAATGTCTGGTCGCTGGAAACGTTGCGACAGTGGCTGGCGGGCAAAGCCGGAAAATCGGACGTCGCCACGCTCAAGCAATATGTCGATTTGCTACCGCCATATCTAACGCGACGCTTTATTTCGCAAAAGCAGGATGCGGCGATCGTCAGTGGCCGTGTACCCGACGCCGACGCGGCAAATCTTTTGCCGATCGTCGATACGCTCGATCACACGCTGGCGGCCCTGCGCGCCAAATATCCGGGCTACAAAATGGCGGTCACCGGACTGTCGGCGATTGCCGCGCGCAACAGCGCGATCATGATCGACAAACTCAGCGATGGCCTGACCATTGAGATTGTCTTCGTGGCGGTTTTTATCGGGCTGGCATTCCGTTCGCCGGTGATCATGCTGGTCAGTATCCTGCCCGGTCTTTTCCCGATCGTACTGGCCGGCAGCGTGCTGTGGCTGACCGGCAAAGGCTTGCAGTTTGCGAGTGTCATTGCCCTGACGGTTTCGTTCGGTTTGGGCTTGAGCGCCACCATCCACTTCCTCAACCGCCTTCAAATCGAGGACACCGAGCCCGACCCCGCGATCGGCGTCGAACGCGCCACCATCCTGGTCGGACCGCCGCTGATCGTGACGTCGGCAGTGCTCGCCTGTGCCTTGGCGATGATGGTGCTCTCAAGCCTGCCGTCGCTGCGTCTGTTTGGCTGGCTCAGCGCCTTCGCCATGATCGCGGCCCTATTTGCCGATCTTTTTATCTTGCGGCCCGTGGCCACGTTGTTGAGCAAGGCCGTGCGAGCCAGGTCGCGCCGGCTGTCGGCGCGGGCAAGAGCCGAATAAACCGCGCCCTAGAGCCTTTCCGGCTTTGATGGAATCAAAGCCGGGGCTCTAGCTTTTATTTTATCGCGTTTTCTTCATGCGAACCGGTACCCACTTCGCTCGAAAACGCTCTGAATATCGCGGGTTAACCGCGCGTCAGCTCGATGGTGACTGTTTGTAGGCTGCTCTGAGGCTCCTTCGACTTGATGCCGACTGTTTGCCGGTCACCGCGCGTCAGCAGTGTCAGGTCGGCGGTAAACCCCGGGCCGTTCGCCACCACATCGATTTTATCACCGCGGGCGCTTCCGGAAATCTTGCCGGCGGCATTGCGCGCGGTCTCGCTCCAGGAGCCGGTCACGGTGCGACCGTCTAACATCGCACTTCCACGCAAATCGAAATTGTAACTGTCGCTGGCGCAGCGAATGTTCAGTTGCAGACGGCGTTGTTTGTCCAAAACATCATAAGAGGCGCGGCATTTTATCGGCTCCTGAGAACCGTCGACCAGCGCAATCGTCCCGCTGCCACGCCATTGCCCGGCCAGCCGCGCAAATGGCCCCGCTTCGAGAGCGAAAGCCGATCCCGAGACGCCGACGATCAAAGCGGCAGTAGCCAGTCGGCCATAGAGGCCGCTGTTTCGACTTACATGTCTCATTGTGTCACGCCCTGTTTGCGCCGCGTTGTTGCAATGCGAGATTTCCGCGAGCCTCCCCGACAACACGTGCACCTAACGCAGGTTCCGGCGGAACAGAGGTGGCGGCTCGTCTGTTAGGCCATGGTCTAACCACTAGGCCCTCTTTGAAGGAACGGTAGAATGCCACTGATCCGCACAGGCGCAGCCGTCTTGATAATGTTGCTTTCGAGCGCAAGCGGGTGGGCGCAAGCCGATAAGTCCAACCCCGCGCCATCCGGCGGTCTCTTCACCGGAACCGCGGAGGAGCAGGCTGCCTGTAGTCCGGATGCCGTCGAATTCTGCCGCGACGACATCCCGGCGACGTTCGCCGTTCTGGCCTGTTTGCAAGCGCACCGCGAAAAACTCAAAAAAGCCTGCCAAGAGGTGCTCAAATCGCACGGCGAATAATCGCCACATTACCTGTTGCCGACGATCATCGGCAGGCCACCTTTTGGACGAAGGGTGACTTTCTGTTCGGGCCAAATTTTGTGGCCCGGCGCCAGTTCCAGTGTGAAATTTCTCGCAATCGTCGCCAGCACTAGCGAGGCTTCCTGAAGGGCGAAGCTTGCACCAATGCAGGTGCGCGGGCCGACACCAAAGGGCAGATAGGCGAAGCGATGCACAGCTTGCGCGCGCCCCGGCAGAAACCGCGTGGGATCGAAATGGTCCGGCTTGTCCCATAAGGTACGATGGCGGTGCAGGACATAAGGTGCGATCACGACCATGGTCCCCGCCTTGATGGTAGTGCCCGCGAGTGTGTCCGAACCGAGCGCTTGCCGGCTGATAGCGGCAATCGGGGGAAACAGCCGATTGGCCTCGTCAATCACGGCCCGCGTTTCGACCAGCCGGCCGGCGAGACCATCAATACCGCTATCAAGTTCACGATCGGCCTCGGCCCGCACCCGCCGCGACCATTCCGGCGACTGTGACAGCAGATACAGCGACCAGCTTAGACAATTGGCGGTGGTCTCCTGCCCAGCGGCGATAAAAGTCAGGATATTGGCCCGGATTTCAATTTCGCTCAAAGGCGTGCCAGTGTCTGGGTCGCGCGCCTCCAGCAGCAAAGTCAAAATATCGCGCGGCACGCCTGCCGGATCGCTGGCGAGACGTTCTCTGCGCGCCGCGATCAAGGAATTGACGGCGTTCTCGAACAGCCGCAGCGTCGGCTTGAGTTTCCACAAATTGGGGCGCGGCACGAAAGCCGGAACGCCGAACACATCGAGCGGATCGATGCGGCCGATGGTTTCAAAATAGACTTTCATCGCGCGCCGGATTTCGCCCGGGTCGCGCCCGAAGCCATCCGAGAAGATCGTGCGCTCCAGCACATCGAGCGTGACGCGACTGGCCTCGGCGGCAAAATCGACTTCCTCGCCGTGGCTTGCGCGCAGGCGCTCAACCAGCTCCTGCGCCGCTTGCATCATCGCTTCGGTGAAGGCCGTGACCGTCTTGCGCGAAAACAGCGGCGCCAGCGCGCGGCGCTGAATCTTCCATTGATGGCCTTCGGCGGTCAGGAGGCCATTCGACAGACCGACAGAGAGCACGCGCCGTTGCAACCAGTCCTTTTCATAATTGGCGCTGTTCGTCATCAGGACGCGGCGGATCGCCTCCGGGTCGCTGATCACAGCGACGCGCCCGATAGACAAACCGCCGGTGACGATCGGCTTTTCGAAATGCGCCTGCGTCCAGGCCTCGATATCGGATTGCGCGCCAGGACCCGTAGTAACGCGATCGGTCCCAGCGGGCGGACGCGCGGCATAGGCGCCGGCGGCCGCGGCAAGACGACGATATCCTGCACGCTCATCCTGCCGTTCCTCGCCCGGAAGTACCGCCCAGTTCCATGCGGGAACAACGGCGCCGGCATTTCGAAGTTCCATTATTCCGCTGCCGCCATAAAGCCGATCTTCTGGCATGAATTGCAGCGGACCCGAAAAGCCACCGTCGGCGTTGGCTGGTCGGACAAGGCCTTCATTGGGAGGATGAATTTCCCGTGCATTTTGAAAATCGCCCGAGAGGCGCGCTGTCCGTCCTGTTTGCCGCCCTATTTCTGGCGAATGGCGCGGCTTTTGCACAAAAAGCCGAGAACCCGCCACCACCCGACCCGACCGGCGAATGGCTGGTGGCCAAAAAAGTCGCGCGCATCCGCATTGTCGACTGCGACAACCGGATGTGGGGTGTCGTTTCCTGGGAGGCCCGCCCCGGCATCGACAGGAAAAACCCAGACAAGGGGCTGAGCACGCGCCCGACCCTCGGCATCCCGATCCTGCTCGGCATGAACCAGTCCGAGCCCAATAAATGGCAAGGTGAAATCTACAATTCCGAAGACGGCCGCAAATACGACGCCAGCATCAGTCTGCTCGACCCCAACACTCTGAAAGTTCAGGGCTGCGTGCTGGGGTTCCTGTGCGGCGGAGAAAACTGGAGCCGCCTGGGACCATCCGACTCCGAGCGCGCAGACCAAACATTGGCGCCGCCCGGCCCCAAGCAGAAACTCAATAAACAGAAGCCGGCGAAGCCGCAGGCCAGCAGGCAAAATGGCATAGCGCAAAGCGCCAAGCCGCCCGCCAACAATCCGCCCTCCGGCCAGCCGGGCGCTACCGGAAGCGGCAACGCCGCGGTGACGCCCGAAACGCTCGACGCGGAGCCCGCCGCCGACATTTGCTCACGGGTTGCCGGGATCCCGGGGCTTGCCCATTAGCGCCGGCTGAAACAGAACCGCGGCGAACAGCGTACATATCAGCGATAGCGCGAGAAGTTTGCCCATCGACGATGTGCCCGGATGCTGCGAAAGCCACAGGCTGCCGAACGCGGTCGCGGTCGTGAGCGCGCTCCAGATCACCGCGCGCGTCAGACTGGACTGCAACAGATCGGTACGCCCTGCCCGCCAGGCCATGATGTAATAGATCTTGAAAGCCACGCCGACGCCGAGCAGCAGCGGCAACGCGATGATATTGGCGAAATTCAGCGGCATGCCGATCAAGACGCATAGTTCGAGCGTGACGACGCCGGCGAGCAGCAGCGGCACCAAAGTCAGCAGTACGTCGCCGAAGCGCCCTAGCACGATCCATAACAGGATCGCGATCGACAGCAGCGAATAGATGCCGGCCTGGATGAAGGCCGACACTACCGTGTTGCCGGATTCCAGAATGGAAATCGGACCGCCGGTCGCGTTTGGATAGACCGCCAGCACGGCGCGCGCAAAGCCGCGCAACACCTCGGTGTCATTGGTGTCGCCTTTAGGCGCGACCTCGGCGCGGGCGCGCCCGTCAGGCGCCAGCCATTGGCGCTTGAGAATCTCCGGCAGATTATCAGCCGTCACCTTGGATGCCTTCAGATTGGCCCGCAACGCGACAACATCGGTATCGAGCGGTACAATAAAAGCCGATTGCACTACTTCGCGCACTGCCGTTCCAGCTTGCGCCAGGCGCGATGTTGCGTCGGCAAGCCGTTTGGCGGCATTGGCGCCCGGTCCGGTCGCACTGCCGGCCATCGTCGTTAATTGCGCGGCGATACCGGCCAGCGCCGCGATATTCTGCGCATCGGTCGGTGGCTTTCCCGTCGGCGGCGCCAAGGCTGGCTCCATGGTGGTGGCGAATTCGTGAATGAGCGCCAGCTTCTTGTCCTGATCCTGCGGAATGAAGCTGTTGAGGGTCAGCACACGCTCAACCCGCGGCAGCTTTTGCAGCCGGGCAGCGGCGGCCGTCGCTCGGTCGATCGATGGCTCGATCACGTTGATCGAATTGATGCCGACGCGCGGGTCGTTGCCGAGATCGAGCAATGTCGAAATCGATTCGGTTTTCGGGCTGCGCAAATGGATCGGATCGAAATCAAAGGTGAGGAAATATAACAGCGGCAGACCGGCAACCGCGATCGCGATCGTCGTCGCAATGACGGCGACGCGATTTCGTTGCAGAAAGCGGTCGACCGGCGCCAGCGCCCGATAGCCGATGTCGTCTGGCTCGCCCGCCGGATTCATGACCGTGATGAGGGCCGGCAGGAAAGTAATGCTGGTTACGAAAGCGACGACCATGCCAACGCCGGCTATCTGGCCCAGTTCGGAAACGCCACGGTAATCGGTCGGCAGGAACGACAGAAATCCGGCGGCGACCGCCGCCGCCGCCAGCGTCAGCGGCACGCCAACTTTTCCAGCAGCGAGCGCAAGCGCCGGCCTCAATTC
>DASRLA010000010.1:0-2022 GCA_035648715.1 Pseudolabrys sp. | reverse complement strand
CATGTCGCGGCCTGGACCTTCCAGGCGGTCGGCCTGAGCGCCATGGCGCAGCGCATCGAGGGCTGGGGTGCAGTGCAAGCAGTCGAGCGACTCAATCTTGACGGTCTCTTGACGCTTTGGCACCCTCCCTCGTCCAACTAGCCCAGATCGACCGAGGCGGCGTTCAATGATCAAGTCAGAGCTTGTCCAGCAGATTGCCTCACAAAACCCCCACCTCTATCAGCGCGACGTCGAGAACATCGTCAACGCCATCTTGGGCGAAGTGACCAATGCGATGGCGCGCGGCGACCGCGTTGAGTTGCGTGGCTTCGGGGCCTTCTCGGTCAAGCACCGGCCAGCCCGCACCGGGCGCAATCCGCGCACCGGCGCCCATGTCTCGGTCGAGCAGAAATCGGTGCCGTTCTTCAAGACCGGCAAGGAAATGCGCGAACGGCTGAACAAGACCGGTCCGGCTTAAGCCGCCGCCATATTTCCACGTTATTTTCCGTCATGCCCGGCCTTGTGCCGGGCATCCACGTCTTAGAGACTATCGCTAACTACTAACTAGAAGACGTGGATGGCCGGGGCATAGGCGAGCGCAGCGACGCTATCCTCGGGACGGCTGTTCCCGACCGTGACGAAGGCCGAAACATGTTCCGTAAGATCGTCACCGCCATCATCGTCGTCCCGCTGGCCGCGGTGATTGTTGCCTTCGCGGTCGCCAATCGGCAGACCGTGACGGTGTCGTTCGATCCATTCTCGTCGGCTTCCCCCGCCTATGCGGTGACTTTGCCCTTGTTCGCTGTGATCCTCCTGGTTCTCATTGTCGGCGTGCTGGTTGGTGGCTGCGCGGCCTGGCTGCGCCAAGGCAAATGGCGGCGCGGCGCCCGCCGCTTCGAAGGCGAGGTACGTGCCCTGCATTCCGAGATGGACGCCTTTCGTCGCCGCTTCGGCACAACCGAGAAGCCGCCGGTCCCGGTCGAGCCCAGTCCGTTGGTGATCCCGCCGCCCGTGCCGTGAACCAAGCCGGCGGTTCCGCTTTGCGGCCTAAGGGATAAGGCGCTAGAAAACCCCATTATGCCCCTGATCGTCAAAATATGCGGTTTGAAAAACTCGGAAGCGCTTGATGCGGCGCTGGAATCCGGCGCGGATATGGTTGGTTTCGTGTTCTTCCCGCCGAGCCCGCGTCATCTCGCCTATGAGACCGCGCGTGCGCTGGGCGAGCGCGTTAAAGGCCGCGCCGGCAAAGTGGCGCTCACCGTTGATGCCGACGACGAGACATTTGCCGCTCTCATCGAGGCGCTTAAGCCCGACATGCTGCAATTGCACGGCGCCGAGCCACCCGAGCGGGTGGCGATGGTGCGCGCGCGCTTTCGTTTGCCGGTGATGAAGGCGTTGCCGATCGCCGATCGCGCTGATCTCGCGCGTATCGATCTCTACAAGAAAGTTGTCGATCGCATTTTGTTCGATGCGCGCGCGCCGCAAGATGCAACCCGGCCAGGTGGACTGGGCACGCCGTTCGATTGGACGCTGCTCAAAGGTGCCGATCCGGGAATTCCCTTCATGTTGTCGGGCGGGCTCAATGCCGGCAATGTCGCTGAGGCGTTGCGCATCACGCGTGCAAGCGGCGTCGATGTGTCATCCGGCGTGGAACGCGCGCCCGGCGAAAAGGATCCCGACAAAATAAGAGCCTTCATCCGCGTGGCGCGCGCGGCGGAAGCAGTACTTGCGGTGAACGCATGACCGTGCCGCAGCCTAATTCGTTCCGCACCGGTCCCGACGAACGCGGGCACTTTGGCATCTATGGCGGCCGCTTTGTTGCCGAGACGCTAATGCCGCTGATCCTTGAACTGGAGAAGGCCTACGCCGCGGCCAAGGCCGATCCGAAATTTCAAAAGGAAATGGACGGCTACCTCACAAATTATGTTGGCCGGCCGTCGCCTTTGTATTTCGCCGAGCGGCTTACTGCGCACTGCGGCGGCGCGAAGATTTACTTCAAGCGCGAGGAGCTCAATCACACCGGCGCGCACAAAGTGAATAACG
>DASRLA010000009.1:0-100473 GCA_035648715.1 Pseudolabrys sp. | reverse complement strand
TCCTCGAACGGCCAGTCGACCGAGAACATCACGCGCTCAGGGCCCATCTCGGTCATCGCGTTGACCAGCGAGGGCGTATGGAAATTGCCTGAGGTGGTGAGATGGAAGTGCTTGCGGAAATAATGCCCGACGCCTTCCTTGGCCGCATAGTGGTGCCGTTCCTTCATCCAGCCGTTGCGGCCGTCGATGCGCCAGAGCTGCACCGGAATGCCTTCGCCGAGATGGCCGAGCACGATTTTCAATTTCGGCATCTCGTCGAACAGCCCTGAGCCGATCAGCCGGAAGGCATGCACCGTCGTCTCGGCCGAGAACGCCCAGTTCGGCCCGAGCAGCCAGTTGTGCCCTTCGTATTGTTTGGCGCGGCTCATCAGCGGATTGCGCGGATGCAGATAAAACGGCACGTCGAGCGCTTCGACCGTTTTCCAGAACGGCCGGTATTGCGGCAGATCGTAATAGGTGACGTTTTCCGGATCGGTGATTTGCGAAAAGCCGTTGACCAGGGCGCCGACAAAGCCGAGCTCCTTGACGCAGCGCGTCAGCTCCTGGGTCGCGGCATCCGGGTCCTGCATCGGCAGCGCGGCGAAGCCGGCAAAACGCGCCGGCTTCTTGGCGATTTCGTCCGCCAGCACGTCGTTGGCCTGGCGCGCCACCGCGATCGCGGTCTTGATGTCGGGGATCGCCTGCACCGCCGGCGCGTTCAGCGACAGGATCATCATCTCGATCCCGTGCCTGTCCATTTCCTTGAGCCGCATATCCTGGATGTCGGTGAGACGCGGCCCGAGCGTGCTCCAGACATGGGCGCCGAACACTTTCGAATCGCCGAGCGTCGGCTCGATGGCGAAATGTTCCTCGAGCGCGATCTTGCCTTGCATTGCGTTTTTCTCCCGGTGCGGTTTTGCCGATTATAAGCGTTTTTTTGAGAATGCACGGCCAGAGGGCGACTTCAGATATTTTTCAAATTTAAACGCCTGAGCCTCGTCGCTGAAGGCGACATAGGTCTTGATCTGCCATGGTTTGTATTTGGTCGTGTGGGGCACCGCGCCAGAATTATGCATGCCTAGCCGGGCACGCAAATCGTCGGTGACGCCCACATAAAAGTGGTCATCTTCAAGACTATGAAGAATATAGACGTATTTCATCGGTTGCCCGCCTGCGTTCCTGCGGAACTACGGCGCGGCAGCCTTCGCTTGCTCCGCAATAGACTCGGGCTTGCCGAGCCGTAGCTTGCGGAGCAAGCGAAGGCTGGTGGAGCCAGGCGGGATCGAACCGCCGACCTCCTGCATGCCATGCAGGCGCTCTCCCAGCTGAGCTATGGCCCCTTATAGGCAGGATCAGTAATCGGTCCCGGTTAAAAAAGCAAAACCACGCGATCCGAAAACCGACGTCCGCCAACTATTGTTCTTCTTCCTTCTCGATCCCGTCGCCGATGATGTCGGTGACGTCGGGATCGCCTTCTTCCTGCTCTTCGATGAAGGCGGCATCGTCGAGCGCCTCATCGTCGGCTTCGATCTCGTCGTCCTCGGAAACGTCGCCGGCGACAGCGGGCTTCTTCTTGCCCTGCTGTTCGGCTTCGGCATCCTCGAGCGAGACGAATTCGGCGTCCTGCGTCTCCGGCACCAGCGTTTCGGTTTCGGCGACCGGGGCCGGGCGCGCGGCGGCGGACTCGGGCCGCGAGCGCGATTGCGGCAGGGCGACAATCGGGACGACCTTGCCGGTATAGGGCGAAATGACCGGCGACTTGCCCAGGTCGTAGAATTTACGACCGGTGTCGGGGCAGACGCGTTTGGTGCCGAGATCAGCTTTAGCCACGGTTCGAATGTCCTGCGGTATGCGATTTGTTTGATGCCTCCTCCGGGGAGGCTTCGAATGGTGTTTCACTTGGCTAGTTGCGGCGCACCTGTCAATAGCGCAGAGGCGGCCCGGAAACGGCCAAAGTCTCCGAAATGGCCGCCGCCGCGGCCTTCGGGATGACGGCCCGCGCGGCCGCGTGGTAGGACGGCGCATCTTTCAAATATCGCACAAAAGGACGCCGAAGCCCGTGAGCGACGCCTTAACCCCGTTAACCGCCCGCCCAGGCGGATCGCTTTCCGGACGCGTCCGGGTGCCGGGCGACAAGTCGATTTCGCACCGCGCCCTCATCCTGGCAGCCATGACGGTGGGCGAAACGGCCATTTCGGGGCTGCTGGAGGGCGATGACGTGCTGCGCACGGCGCAGGCCATGCGGGCGCTGGGCGCTAAGGTGGTGCGGGGCGAGAACGGAGCCTGGCGGGTGCATGGCGTCGGCGTGGGTGGGTTTGCCGAGCCCTCCGGCCCGTTCGATTTTGGCAATTCCGGCACCGGCTGCCGGCTGGCGATCGGCGCGGTCGCAGGCTGCGGCATTACCGTTACCTTCGATGGCGACGGTTCGCTGCGCAAGCGGCCGATGCGCCGCATTCTCGATCCGCTCGCCCGCATGGGCGCGCGCGTCGTGGAAGAGGCCGAAGGCGGCCGTCTGCCGCTGACATTGAAAGGCGCTGCCGATCCGCTGCCGATCACCTACGAATCGCCGGTGCCGTCAGCGCAGTTGAAGTCGGCCGTGTTGCTGGCGGGCTTGGCCGCGCCCGGCGAGACCACGGTGATCGAAGCCGAAGCCACCCGCGACCATACCGAGAAACTGCTCAAGCACTTCGGCGCCAAGATCGTCACCAAGCCGCATGGCGAACATGGCCGCCGCATCGTGCTGCAAGGCCAGCCTGAGCTGGAGCCCGCGCCAGTTCTGGTGCCGGCCGATCCGTCGTCGGCGGCATTTCCACTGGTCGGCGCGCTTTTGGTTCCGGGCTCGGACGTGACCTTCGAGGCGGTGATGACCAATCCGCTGCGCACGGGTCTGTTCATCACATTGCGGGAAATGGGCGCGCAGATCGAAGAAACCGACAAGCGCGCCGATGGCGGCGAAGAAGTCTGCGAGATGCGGGTGCGCACCTCGCCGCTCAAGGGTGTCGACGTGCCGGCTTCGCGCGCGCCCTCGATGATCGACGAATATCTCATTCTCGCGGTGGCGGCGGCCTTTGCCGAAGGGCAAACGCGCATGCGCGGCCTGAAAGAATTGCGCGTGAAGGAAAGCGACCGGCTGGAAGCCACCGCCGCCATGCTGCGCGTCAACGGCGTCACCGTCGATATCGAAGAAGACGACATGATCGTTCACGGCATGGGAGCGAACGGCGTGCCGGGCGGCGGCGAGGTTGCCACGCACATGGACCACCGCATCGCCATGTCGGCGCTGATGATGGGGCTCGCCAGCAAGGAGCCGGTACGCATCGACGATAGTGCTTTCATCGCGACCAGCTTTCCCGGCTTCGTCGAACTCATGCGAAGCCTGGGCGCGGATCTGTCGTGACGAACGCGCGGACGAATTTCATTCTTATCCCTCCCCTGAAAGGGGCGGGGTGGGGTCATCTCACCGTTTAGGCGCGCCCCCACCCGATGGCCTGCGGCCGCAAGCGGGGGAGGGATAAGAGGGTACCATGATCATCGCCATTGACGGCCCGGCCGCGTCCGGCAAAGGCACCATCGGAAAACGCCTAGCCGCGCATTACGGCCTACGCCACCTCGACACCGGTTTGCTCTATCGCGCGGTGGCAAAGAGCGTGCTCGATGCAGGGCTAAAGTCTGACAACAAGCAAGCGGCCATCGCGGCGGCGCAGGCGCTCGATCTTTCGCACTTCGAGGAGGCCGCGCTCAAGACGCCGGCCGTGGGCGAAGCGGCGTCCTATGTGTCGGCCATTCCCGACGTACGCGCGGCGCTGGTTGGCTTTCAGCGCAGCTTCGCGGCCGGCAAGCCTGGCGCGGTACTCGACGGCCGCGATATCGGCACGGTGATTTGCCCGGACGGCGACGTGAAGATTTTTGTGACGGCATTGCCGGAAGTGCGCGCGCAACGTCGCGCGGCCGAATATCGCGCAACGGGCCGCGACATTGACGACGCCACTGTGCTGGCCGACATCCGCAAGCGCGATGAGCGCGACTCATCGCGTTCTGCTTCGCCGCTTCGCCAAGCCGGCGACGCGGTGTTGCTCGATACGACAAAGATGAATGTCGAAGAGGCGGTGAAGGCGGCGATTGAAATTGTGGAGCGAGCGAAGAAGAAATAGAGCGCGCCACAAACTCCGTTCATTCCCGCGCAGGCTGGAATCCAGTTCTTTAGCTAAGTGCTGGGTCCCCGCTTCCTACAAAAGACGCGCTTCGCGCTTTTGCGCGGGGACGAGCGGAATTTTTATTTCCTCCCCCACGGCACCAGCGCCCAGATGCGCTCGTGGAAATAATAAAGCGCGATCTTGGTGGCGATTTCAGTGCCGGCAATCGAGCCGGCGATGGTCGCGTTGCCGGTGATGGCAAAGCCGATCAGGAAGGTGTCGATGCTGCCGGTGGCGCGCCAGCTCATCGCCTTGGCGATGGAGCGGCTGTGCGATTCGTTGGCGCCGAGCAGCCGTGCGATACGAACCGCGATTTTGCCGAGGATACTGGTGCGCAGCGGCGCTTGCGCATTCGCCGTCACGGCATCTTCGATCAGGCCCATCGCCACCGTGTCATGGGTCTCGGCGTCGATCAAAATGAAGCTGCCGGTCTCGCGGTTCTCGTCATAGCGGTCCGCCGCGAGCGGACGGTCGAGCTCCAGCATGCAAAGCCCGAATTCGTTGCTCATCAGGCGGTCGACCGGCTTCACGGCGGTGTCTTGCGCGAGATCAATCAATTGCATCGGCCCGGCGATATGCGCGGCCGCCTTCGCTGTGCCGAGTTTGATGTGATAGCGCCCGCCGGGGGCGAGCGTTCCCTGGCCCATCCAGAAAATGCGCGCCCTTAGCTTGCCGGAGACCTGCGCCGGCGCGTCCGCTTGCGCGAGCAAATCGCCGCGCGACACATCAACGTCGTCGGTCAATGTCAGCGTTACCGATTGTCCGGCGGTAGCGCTCTCCAGCGCACCGTTTGCCGTGATGATCTGGTCGATTGTCGTGCGCTGACCCGACGGCTGCACGATAATTTCCATGCCGGGATGCACTTCGCCACCCGCGATCAAACCGCAATAGCCGCGGAAATCAGCGGTCGGACGGCTCACCCACTGCACCGCCATGCGGAAAGCCTGGGTCGCGGCGCGCGGTGTCACGTCGACGGTTTCGAGTTTGTCGAGCAAAGTCGGGCCGCGATACCAGCCCATCTGCGCGGAGCGATTGACGACATTGTCGCCTTTACGCGCCGACACCGGAATGAAGGTGAGGCTCACGTCGCCCAGACGGTCCGCGAAAGAACGGAAGTCACGCCCGATCGCTTCGAAAGAACTTTGCGAGTAATCCACCAGATCCATCTTGTTCACGGCCACGACCAGATGGCGCACGCCTAAGGTCGCTGCGATCAGCGCGTGACGGCGCGTCTGCTGTGTCAGCCCCGACTGCGCATTGACCAGAATGAGCGCGAGGTCGGCGGTCGATGCGCCGGTCGCCATGTTGCGCGTATACTGCTCATGACCCGGCGCGTCGGCGACGATGAATTTGCGCTTCTCGGTGGCGAAGAAGCGATAGGCGAGGTCGATGGTGATTTTCTGCTCGCGCTCGGCGGCGAGCCCGTCGAACAGCAGCGAGAAGTCGAGGTCCTCTACCGCGCCGGTCAACTGCCCTGAGTCCTTTCGCAGCGTCTCGATCTGATCGTCGAGCACGAGCTTGGCTTCAAACAGCAAACGCCCCAAGAGACTCGACTTGCCGTGATCGACCGACCCGCAGGCGATGAAGCGCAGCAGGCTCTTGGCTTCGTGATTGTAAATGACGGCGTCGCGCTCAAGCACGGCGGGATTGGCGAGCACGTTCATCAGAAATAGCCTTCCTGCTTCTTGCGTTCCATCGAGGCCGCGCCGTCCTTGTCGATGACGCGGTCGCGCCGTTCGGAATGGCGGCTGTCGAGCGTTTCGCGAATGATGTCCTCGACCGTTGCCGCCGTGCTTTCGATGGCGCCGGTGAGCGGATAACAGCCGAGCGTGCGGAAGCGCACGTTCTTGATCTGCGGTTGTTCGCCGGGCTCGAGCGGCAGCCGGCCGTCGTCGACCATGATCAGCGTGCCGCCGCGCTCCACCACCGGGCGTGGCTTGGCGAAATACAAAGGCACCACCGGAATGTGTTCGCGGTGGATGTAGAGCCACACGTCGAGTTCGGTCCAGTTCGAGAGCGGGAAGACGCGGATACTCTCGCCCTTTCGTTTATGCGCATTGAACAGACGCCATGGCTCCGGACGCTGGCGCTTCGGGTCCCAGCGGTGATGCGAATTGCGGAAGGAGAAGATGCGTTCCTTGGCGCGCGACTTGTCCTCGTCGCGGCGCGCGCCGCCAATGGCCGCGTCAAAGCCGTGCAAGTCGAGCGCCTGCCGCAGGCCTTGCGTCTTCATCACGTCGGTGTGTAGTTCGGAGCCGTGCGAGATCGGCCCGACGCCGCGCGCCACGCCGTCCTGATTGATATGCACCATCAGGTCGACGCCAAGCTCCTTGGCGCGGCGGTCGCGAAACTCGATCATCTCTCGAAACTTCCACGTCGTATCGACGTGCAGCAGCGGAAAGGGCGGCTTGCCGGGATAGAACGCCTTCATCGCCAGATGCAGCAGCACCGACGAATCCTTGCCGATGGAATAAAGCATCACGGTCTTGTCGCACTCGGCGACGGTCTCGCGCATGATGTGAATGCTTTCGGCTTCCAACTGGTCGAGATAGCTGTGCGTTGCGCCGGCGGTAAGCGAAATGTCGTTCATGATTGCGCCGTCTTTTGTGCCCCGGCGCGCGCCGCCAGATGCAGCGGATTGGCGTGCAGACCGCACTCGGTCTTGCCTTCCTGCTCCCACCACCAGCGTCCGGCGCGCTCCGGCTCGCCCGGTTGCACAGCGCGCGTGCAGGGCGCACAGCCTATGGAAAGGAAGCCCTGTCCATGCAGCGCGTTCACCGGCACGCCGTGATCGCGGGTAAAACGCGCGGCGTCGGCGCGCGTCCAGTCATAGAGCGGGTTGATCTTGATCAGGCCGCGGGCGGCATCGACGCCGGCGAAGGCGACTTCGGCGCGATGTTCGGATTGATCGGCGCGCAAACCGGTGACCCAAGCGGCGGCGCCTTTAAGCGCGCGATTGAGCGGTTCGACCTTGCGCACATGACAACAAGCTTGCCGCGCCGCGACCGAACCCTTGAACCCGCCGGCACCCTGTTCGCCGATCAGTGCTTCGAGCGCGCTTTGCGCCGGCACAATGGCGCGCACGCGCCGGCCATATTTCTGTTCGGTCGCCGCCCAGACGTCATGCGTCTGCGCAAACAGCCGGCCGGTGTCGAGCGTCACCAGATCGATATCGAGCCCCTGGCTGAGGATTGCATGACCGATGGCCTGGTCTTCGACCCCGAAGCTCGTCGTAAAAACCAGCGGCCCCGACATGAATTCACGCGCCAACTTCACCCGGTCGAACAAAGATCGCCCGCCCGCCCGCTGCGACAAAAACTGCGCCAGCGCGTCAAAATCGCTGAGATCGGCGGCGTTGGGGGCGAGGGCGACGGGCATGAAAATAGGGCACCTAAGACCAGGAAGATCAGTCTTGAATAGAATAATTTATTCGTTTTGCGCAATAACTTGCAGAAAAATAACATATTTTACTCTCAATGGCGTATTTGGCATAAAAAATGTTTCAAAATGCCCCTTAGCTGCGAAATAGCGCGCGTGCCGGGGAAGGGCCGCGCCGTTTTGCCGCCATCTTGCCGTCGGCTTGCGCCTGCTTGCCGCCTCCGCCTGCCTTCGCTATAGACGCGTCAATTCGGGCCGCCATTTCAAGCGGGAAGGCTTCCCGAGCGGGCCGAGGGTGCGATCACCGCCCCTCGTGTTGGAGGACAAAGCCCCGCTCGCGTCTTTTCGCCTGGCGCCCTGCAAAGCTCATCGTTGCAATCGTACGGCATTAGCGCCGGCTATCCGCTTTGCGGGTAGTCGCCGGAGGTCTTGCCAAGACCATCGGCCCGCATGCTTGCAACTCATTCAAACCGCCGGCGCAGGCAAACAGGAGACTACATGGCCACCGCTACCGCCCAGAATCCCTCGCGTGAAGATTTCGCCGCCATGCTCGACGAGTCCTTCGAGACCGGAAACCTGCAAGAAGGTGCGGTCATCAAGGGCAAGGTCGTCGGCATCGAAAAAGACATGGCCGTCATCGACGTCGGCTTGAAAACGGAAGGCCGCGTTGCCGTGCGCGAATTCGCCGGCCCCGGCCGTACCAGCGAATTAAAGGTCGGCGACGAGGTCGAGGTCTACTTGGAGCGCGTCGAGAACGCGCTCGGTGAGGCCGTGCTGTCGCGCGACAAAGCGCGCCGCGAGGAAAGCTGGGGCAAGCTTGAGAAGGGCTTCACCAACAACGAGAAGGTCACCGGCGTCATCTTCAATCAGGTCAAGGGCGGCTTCACCGTCGATCTCGACGGCGCCGTGGCTTTCCTGCCGCGTTCGCAGGTGGACATTCGTCCGATCCGCGACGTTACCCCGCTGATGAACGTGCCGCAGCAGTTCCAGATTCTGAAAATGGATCGCCGCCGCGGCAACATCGTGGTGTCGCGCCGCACCGTGCTCGAAGAAACGCGCGCCGAACAGCGTCAGGAACTGGTGCAGAACCTCGAAGAGGGCCAGGTCATCGACGGCGTGGTGAAGAACATCACCGATTACGGCGCCTTCGTGGATCTGGGCGGCATCGACGGCCTCCTGCACGTCACCGACATCGCCTGGCGGCGCGTCAACCACCCGACCGAAGTGCTCAATATCGGCCAGTCGGTCAAGGTCAAGATCATCAAGATCAACCACGAGACCCACCGTATCTCGCTCGGCATGAAGCAGTTGCTGGACGATCCGTGGCAGGGCATCGAGGCCAAGTATCCGGTCGGCTCGCGCTTCAAGGGCCGCGTCACCAACATCACCGACTACGGCGCTTTCGTCGAACTGGAGCCGGGCATCGAAGGCCTGATCCACGTTTCCGAAATGTCCTGGACCAAGAAGAACGTCCACCCCGGCAAGATCGTCTCGACCTCGCAGGAAGTGGAAGTGCAGGTGCTCGAAGTCGATCCGGTCAAGCGCCGCATTTCGCTCGGCCTCAAGCAGACCATGCGCAATCCCTGGGAGGTCTTCGTCGAGAAGCATCCGCCGGGTTCGACCGTCGAAGGCGAAGTCAAGAACAAGACCGAGTTCGGCCTGTTCCTCGGCCTCGACGGCGATGTCGACGGCATGGTGCATCTCTCGGATCTGGACTGGAAGCGTCCGGGCGAGCAGGTGATCGAAGAGTACAACAAGGGCGACATGGTCAAGGCGCAGGTGCTCGACGTCGATGTCGAGAAGGAGCGCATTTCGCTGGGCGTCAAGCAGCTGGCCGGCGACCCGATGTCGTCGGGCACGGCGGGCGAACTCAAGAAGGGTTCGGTCGTGACCTGTGAGGTCACCGCGGTCAACGAGGGCGGCATCGAGGTCAAGATCGCCGATACCGATCTGACCGCCTTCATCCGCCGTGCCGATCTTGCGCGCGAGCGCGCCGATCAGCGGCCGGAGCGTTTCGCCGTCGGCGAAAAGGTCGACGCCCGCGTCACTCAGTTCGACCGCAAGACCCACAAGGTCGGCGTCTCGATCAAGGCGCTCGAAGTCGCCGAAGAGAAGGAAGCGATGGCGCAATACGGCTCCGCCGATTCCGGCGCGTCGCTCGGCGACATCCTCGGCGCCGCGCTCAAGCAGCGTGGTGATAAGACCGAAGGCGAGGACGACAAGGCTGAGTAGGGCCTCGGCGTCACGGTCAATGCCGGTAAAAATCACCCCCGGGGCGTCATGTCCCGGGGGTTTTTCTTTGTGCGCCACCGTCCTGACATGCCGGCTATGTTGTAGTATCCCGGCCAAACGAATCCACATGAAGGATCGCCAGCCATGTCGCTTGATGCCGACGCCATCGTCGATCGCCGCCGGATGCGGCGCAAACTCACCTTCTGGCGCGTCGTCGCGCTGCTGGTCGTCATACTGGCGGTCGGTATCGCCGCCTTCATGCTGGCGCCGAAGGCCGGCCTGGCGGCCGGCGAGGACGCCATCGCCCGCATTAAGATCCAAGGCATCATCCGCAATAACGAAGACCGGGTCGAGGCGCTCGATCGGCTCGGCAAGTCGCACGCCAAGGCGGTGATCGTGCATCTCGATTCACCGGGCGGCACCACCGCCGGCTCTGAGCAGCTTTACGATGCGCTGCGCACGCTGCAATCCAAGAAGCCGATGGTGGTAGTGGTCGACGGGCTGGCCGCCTCCGGCGCCTATATCGCCGCGCTCTCGGCCGACCATATCATCGCGCACGATACCTCGCTGGTCGGGTCGATCGGCGTCCTGTTCCAGTATCCGAATTTCACCGAAGTTTTGAAGACCATCGGTATCAAGGTCGAGGAGATCAAATCCTCGCCGCTCAAAGCCGCGCCGAACGGCTTTGAGCCGACCAGCCCGGAGGCGCGCGCGGCCATTGAATCGATCGTGCTCGATTCCTACGCCTGGTTCAAAAATCTGGTGAAGACCCGCCGCCAGCTCGACGACGCCCAACTGACGCTGGTGGCCGACGGCCGCGTTTTCACCGGCCGCCAAGGGGTACCGCTCAAGCTGGTGGACGAACTCGGCAACGAAAAGACCGCGCTCGCCTGGCTGGCAAGTGAGAAAAAGGTGCCGGCCGATACGCCGGTGCACGATTACTCGCTCGAACCGCGTTTCAGCGAGCTGTCATTCCTGCATGTGGCGGCCTGGGGCGCTCAGGCCCTGGGCCTTTCGGCCTTTGCGCAGCGCATCGAAAGTTGGGGTGCGGTGCAAGCGGTTGAGAGACTTAATCTTGACGGTCTGTTGGCGCTTTGGCACCCTTCATCGCCCAATTGACCACGCACGAGTGAGGCGGCGTTACATGATTAAATCCGAACTGGTGCAGCGCATCGCCGCTCAGAACCCGCATCTCTATCAGCGCGACGTCGAGAACATCGTCAACGCCATCTTGGGCGAAATCACCGGCGCGATGTCGCAGGGCGACCGCGTCGAGCTGCGCGGTTTCGGCGCCTTCTCGGTCAAGCACCGCCCGGCCCGCACCGGCCGCAACCCGCGCACCGGCGCGCATGTCTCGGTCGAGCAAAAGTCGGTGCCGTTCTTCAAGACCGGCAAGGAAATGCGCGAGCGCCTCAACAAGATGGACGGCGCAGCAGCGCCGGGCGACGGGCAGGGGGTAATTCCCGTGTCCCGGACAAGCGAGCGATAGCGAGCGCCGATCGGGGACCCAGGATAGATTCGCGTAGCGCATTATTCCTATCTGACGATAGGTCCTCCATGGCGGGCCTTCATTACGTCTATATTCTCGCCAGCCAACGCAACGGCACACTTTATGTCGGCGTGACCAGCGATCTGGCGCGGAGGATCGAAGCCCACAAGGCCAAGGCCGTACCCGGATTTACGAACCAATACGGCGTGGACAGGTTGGTTCATGTGGAGGAATATTCCTCTATCCAGGAAGCCCGCGCGCGGGAGCGCACGCTGAAAAGATGGCGCCGCTCCTGGAAGCTGGATTTGATCGAAAAGGACAACCCGAGTTGGAAGGATCTGAGCAACGAAATATGACCCCGCGTCCCGGGCGCAGCGCGGCGCCCGCGCAGATAAGTTTACGCAATCTGCGCAGGCTTGATTGTGTGTGTACGGCATTGCCGAACCGGGAGCCAAGGGAGCCAAGGGAAGGCTTATTGGCGCTGCGCGTCATTCCTCCTGGGTCCCGGTTCGGCGCTCGCTTGCGCTCGCTTGTCCGGGACACGAGGTAGCCATGTTCCGCAAAATCCTTACCTGGATCATCGTCGTTCCGCTTGCCATCATCATCGTCGCCTTCGCGGTGGCGAACCGGCAGGTGGTGACGGTGTCGTTCGATCCGCTCTCGTCGACCAGCCCGGCGCTGTCGGCGAGCCTGCCGCTGTTCATCCTGATCTTCGTGCTGGTGATCTTGGGCGTCATTGTCGGCGGTGTCGCCGCCTGGCTGCGCCAGGGCAAGTGGCGGCGCGCGGCGCGCAAGCTTGATGCCGAGAACCGCCATCTGCTTCAGGAACTCGCCGCCATTCGCAACCGCTTTGCGCCCGAAGCGCCCGCGGCCCTGGTCGCCGAACCCGAGCCGAAGCCCGCCGCAATGCCAGTCCTCCCGCCGCCGGTTGGCTGATGCCCCTAACGGTATCGCTTTGCGACGGCGCAGATTAGGCGCTAGAACCCGCCCAGCATGCCCCTGACGATCAAAATCTGCGGCCTCCGCACCCCGGAAACCCTTGATGTGGCGCTCGAATCCGGCGCCGATCAGGTCGGTTTCGTGTTTTTCGACAAAAGCCCGCGTCATCTCGGGCTTGAGGCCGCACGCGTCCTCGGCGCGCAGGTGGCCGGCCGTGCCGCCAAGGTCGCGCTCACCGTCAACGCCAATAACGAAACGCTGGCCAGCATCGTCGAAGCGTTGAAGCCCGACATGCTTCAGTTGCACGGCAGCGAGACGCCGGAGCGCGTCGGCGTCATCCGCTCGCGCTTCGGACTTCCGGTCATGAAGGCCTTGCCGATCGCCACCCGCGCCGACCTGTCGCCGATCCGCGAATACGCCAATGTCGCCGACCGCCTGCTGTTCGACGCGCGCGCGCCGCAGCGGGCGACGCGGCCGGGCGGGCTCGGCAAGACCTTCGACTGGACGCTGCTCGCCGGCCTCACCGCCGGCGTGCCCTTCATGCTATCGGGCGGGCTCGATGCCGACAACGTCGCGGAAGCGATCCGCATCACGCGTGCCGACGGCGTCGATGTGTCGTCCGGCGTCGAGCGTGCGCCCGGCGAAAAAGACCTCGACAAGATCCGCGCCTTCATTCATGCCGCGCGAGTGGCCGACGCCTCACTCGGCGCCCGCAAGGTGTCGGCATGAGCGCGCCGCAGCCCAATTCTTTCCGCACCGGCCCGGACGAGCGCGGTCATTTCGGCATTTATGGCGGACGCTTTGTCGCCGAGACGCTGATGCCACTGATCCTCGATCTGGAAAAAGCCTACGCTGCCGCCAAGGCCGATCCGAATTACCAGAAGGAGATGGATCATCATCTAGCGACCTATGTCGGCCGTCCGTCTCCTCTGTATTTCGCCGAACGGCTGACGCAACATTTAAGAAAGACGGCCTCCGGCCTTTCGTCTGGCGGCGCGAAAATTTATTTCAAGCGCGAGGAGCTCAACCACACCGGCGCGCACAAGGTGAACAATGTGCTCGGCCAGATCATGCTAGCGCTGCGCATGGGCAAGAAGCGCATCATCGCGGAGACCGGTGCCGGCATGCACGGCGTCGCCACCGCGACCTTGTGCGCCAAGTTCGGGCTACCCTGCATCGTCTACATGGGCGCGGTCGATGTCGAGCGGCAGCAGCCCAATGTGCTGCGTATGAAAATCCTCGGCGCCGAAGTGCGCGCGGTCGAGTCGGGATCGCGCACGCTCAAAGACGCCATGAACGAGGCGCTGCGCGATTGGGTCACCAATGTCAGCGACACCTTCTATTGCATCGGCACCGTCGCCGGCCCGCATCCTTATCCGGCCATGGTGCGCGATTTTCAGTGCATCATCGGGCGCGAGACACGTGAGCAGATGCAACAGGCCGAAGGCCGCCTGCCGGATTCTCTAATTGCCTGTATCGGCGGCGGCTCCAATGCTATGGGGCTTTTCCATCCGTTTCTTGACGACCGTTCGGTCGAGATTTACGGCGTGGAAGCGGCCGGGCATGGCGTCACCACCGGCATGCACGCGGCATCGATCGCCGGCGGCCGGCCGGGCGTGCTGCACGGCAATCGCACTTATCTCTTGATGGATGGCGACGGCCAGATCACCGAGGCGCATTCGATTTCCGCCGGGCTGGATTATCCTGGCATCGGCCCCGAACACGCCTGGCTCAACGACATGGGCCGCGTGCAGTTTCTGTCGGCGACTGACGACGAGGCGGTGGCCGCGTTCCAGATGTGCAGCGTGCTTGAGGGCATCATTCCGGCGTTGGAGCCGGCGCATGCGCTGGCACGCGTGTTCGATCTCGCGCCGAAGAAACCAAAAGATCATTTGATGGTGGTCAATCTCTCCGGCCGCGGCGACAAGGATCTCGCCAGTGTGCAGGCGTTCCTGGAGAGCAGGAAGAAATGACCGGCATATTCAGGTGTCGTCCCCGCGAAGGCGGGGACCCAGCAATCACGGACGCGGTTGTGAGTACTGGATCGTCCGCCTTCCCGCACGATGACATCGGAGTTTGTTGGAACCTGCGGAGATTCCAATGACCACGCGTATCGAAAAGCGCTTCGCCGCGCTCGCTGAGGAAAGCCGCGCCGCGCTGGTGACCTTCACCATGGCGGGCGATCCCGATTACGCCACCGCACTGGCAATTGCGAGAGCTCTGCCGAAAGCGGGCGCCGACGTGATCGAACTCGGCATGCCCTTCACCGATCCGATGGCCGACGGCCCCGCGATTCAAGCCGCCGGCGTGCGTGCGCTCAAGGCCGGGCAGACGATGATCAAGACGCTTTCGCTGGTGCGCGAATTCCGCAAAAGCGATAACGACACACCCATTGTTCTGATGGGCTACTACAATCCGATTTACATTTACGGCGTCGACAAATTTCTCTTCGATGCCAAATCTGCCGGCGTCGATGGCTTGATCGTGGTCGACCTGCCGCCGGAGGAAGACGAGGAGCTTTGCCTCCCCGCGTTGAAGGCCGGTCTCAACTTCATTCGCCTAGCGACGCCCACCACCGACGACAAGCGCCTGCCGGCGGTGCTCAACAACACGTCCGGCTTTGTCTATTACGTCTCGATCACCGGTATCACCGGCTCGGCTGCCCCCGATGCCAACAAAGTCGGCGCCGCGGTTGCGCGGATCAAGCGCCACACCAAATTGCCGGTCGCGGTCGGCTTCGGCGTGCGCACGGCGGAACAGGCGCAAGCGATTGCCGCCAACGCCGATGGCGTGGTGGTCGGCTCGGCGCTGGTTGATGCCTTGCGGCAGTCGCTCGACAAAGCAGGCCGAGCCGGGCCCGATACCGTCAAGGCGGTGACCGATCTGGTGGCCAAGCTCGCCGTCGGCGTGCGTTCGGGCCGCCGCGTGGCAGCGGAATGATGTTGTCGTCCCCGCGAAGGCGGGGATCTAGTAACCACAAAAAGTGCATTGTGGCAGGCTAAGCGATACATATCTAATTCAGTAATTACTGGATGCCCGCCACGCAAGTCAGCTTTAGCTGACTTGCTACTTAAAAATGGCAATCTCGGGTAAACCTGAGATTGATGGGCATGACAGTTGAAATGATGAGACGCGTTTTATGAACTGGATCAACAATATCGTCCGGCCGAAAATCCGCAGCTTCCTGCGCCGCGAGACGCCGGAAAATCTCTGGATCAAGTGCCCGGAAACCGGCTCGCTCGTCTTCTACAAAGACGTCGAGGCGAACCAGTTCGTCATCCCCTCGTCCGGCTATCACATGCGCATGAGCGCGCCGCTGCGGATGAAGGGCCTCTTCGATAATGGCGAGTTCGAAGACATCGCAGTGCCCGAAGTGCAGATCGACCCGCTCAAATTTCGCGACGAGCGCCGCTATGTCGACCGTCTGAAAGACGCGCGCACCAAGACCGGTTATCAGGACGCGGTGAAGCTCGGCATCGGCCGCCTCGAAGGCCAGATGGTCACCATCGCGGTGCAGGATTTCGACTTCATGGGCGGCTCGCTCGGCATGGCCGCCGGCGAAGCGGTGGTCGCCGGACTTGAAATGGCGGTCAAGCGCGAGACGCCCTTCATCATGTTCGCCGCTTCCGGCGGCGCGCGCATGCAGGAAGGCATTCTCTCGCTCATGCAGTTGCCGCGCACGACGGTGGGGGTGCAGATGTTGCGCGAGGCCAGGAAGCCATACATCGTCGTGCTGACCAACCCGACCACCGGCGGCGTCACCGCCTCTTATGCGATGTTGGGCGACGTGCACATCGCCGAGCCCGGCGCGCTCATCGGCTTTGCCGGTCCGCGCGTGATCGAACAGACCATCCGCGAGAAGCTGCCGGCCGGTTTCCAGCGCGCCGAATATCTCACCGAACACGGCATGGTCGACATGGTCGTGCATCGTCACAAGCTGCGCGCGACCTTGGCCGAACTCTGCCGCTTGCTCACCAAGCAGCCTTCGCCAGGCGTGCAGCCGCAACTGCCGGTTCCGGCGCACGCCTGACGTGAACCCCATCGACTCCATCCTCACGAGGCTGTTGACGCTTCATCCCAAGCGCATTGACCTGTCGCTTGACCGCGTGCAGCGGCTGCTCGCGGTGCTCGGCAATCCCGAGCGCAAGCTGCCGCCGGTCATCCATGTCGCCGGCACCAATGGCAAGGGTTCGACCGTCGCCTTCCTGCGCGCGATCCTGGAAGCGGCGGGCCTGCGCGTGCACACTTACACGTCGCCGCATCTGGTGAACTTCAACGAACGCTTTCGCCTGGGCGAAAAAGGCGAGGGTGTTCTGGTCTCCGATGCCGAACTTTCCACCGCCTTGGAGGAATGCGAGCGGGCTAACAAGAGCGAACCGATCACCGTTTTCGAGATCACTACCGCCGCCGGCATGTTGCTGTTTTCGCGCCATCCGGCCGACGTGCTTCTGCTGGAAGTCGGGCTCGGCGGGCGGCTTGACGCCACCAACGTTATCGACACACCGCTGGTGTCCATCATCACGCCGGTCTCCATCGACCACATTGATTTTCTCGGGCCGACGCTGGAAAAAATCGCCGCCGAAAAGGCCGGCATCATCAAGGCGAACGTGCCGGTGATTGTGGCGTCGCAAAATCGTGACGCGCTCGCCGTCATCGAGCGCCAGGCCGCGCGGCTGAAAGCGCCGATCAAGATCGCCGGCGAGGACTGGACCGCGACCGAGGAGCGCGGGCGTCTGGTCTATCAGGACGAGAGCGGTCTGCTCGATCTGCCGGCGCCGAAATTGTACGGCCGCCATCAGTTCGAAAATGCCGGCCTCGCCATCGCGGCGCTGCGCGCGGTCCCGCACTTCAAGATCGCACCCGCGGCGTTTGAAGCGGGCATGACCAAGGCCGACTGGCCGGCGCGGCTGCATCGTCTGCCGCAAGGCCGGCTGGTCGATCTCGCGCCCGCCGGCAGCGAAGTCTGGCTCGACGGCGGCCATAATCCGGATGGCGGCCGCGCGGTCGCCGCTGCGCTCGCCGATCTGGAGGAGCGCGTGTCGCGCCCGCTGGTGCTGATCGTCGGCATGCTGGCGACCAAGGATTGCAGCGGCTTTCTGATCAACTTCGCGGGGCTCGCCCGCCGCATGGTGGCGGTGCCGGTGCCGGGCGCGGAAAAGGGCCTGACCGCCGATGCGGTGGCCGAGACCGCGCGCGCCATCGGCGTGCCGTCCACCAGCCGCGCCAGTCTCGACGACGCCTTCGACGCCGTGCGCAAGCTAGACCTCGACCCGCCGCCGCGCATTCTGATCACCGGCTCGCTTTATCTTGCCGGCGAGGTGCTGCGTGAAAACGGCACGCCGCCAACCTGATCTTGCGCCTCGCTGCGTTTCGGCGAACAATCTCCTCAACGTCAAGGAGACCACGATGAACGTCAACGCCAATCCGTCCACCTTCACGCTTGAACCGGTGCATCCCAAGCCCGAGGAAGCGCACACCATGCCTTACGCCCCGGCGGTGCACATCGTTGGCGCCTGCGATCTGATGTTTTTATCGGGCGCGACGCCGTCGCCGCTCTATCACAAGCATCCGCATGTGGATGCCGAGCACATCCATCCGCATTCGATCGAGGAACAGACCGAACGCGCGATGGAGGCGATCAAGTCGATCCTCGATCGCACCGGCGCAACCTGGCGCGATGTCGTGAAAGTAACGAAATATCTGACCGACTTTCGCGAGGCCGACGCCATGCACAAGACCATGGCAAAATATTTCGGCGACTGGCGGCCGGCATCGACCACGGTCTGCATCAACCAGCTCTCGTCACCCGGCGCGCGCATTGAGCTGGATATGATCGTGGCGTTGAAGAAGAAGTAATTACCCCAACTTCTCCCTCATCCAATCGGCGCTTTGCGAACGCCAGCGGTAGGCGCGGTTGTTGGCGATGTGGTTGCCGTCCTCGACGATCGTCAGGTCGGCCGGGCCTTTGACTTCGCGCGCCAGCCGTTCGGCGTCGGCGGCCGGCACCAGCCGGTCGAGCCGGCCGTTCACGATGTAGATCGGCACCGTGATGTTCTGCGCCACGCCGACCAGCGACAGCTTGCGGATTTTTTCGTGAGCCTCCTCATCGGACTTGGCGTGCGTGCGGCCACGGATCGCCTCGCGCGTCACCTGCGGCAGCGTATCCCACGCTTTCGAGAACTCGAACGGTCCGCCGAGCGCGATGCAGGCCTTGATGCGCTTTTCAAACGCGGTGGCGCGCGGCGCGTAATAGCCGCCCAGGCTCACGCCCCACATGCCGATGCGTCTGGCGTCGAGATCGTCGCGCGTCTCGATATAATCGATCACCGCCTTGACCGGCACTTCATAATCGCCGCGAATTGCAAAGTCGTATTGTGCTTCGCCCTGGCCCGGCCCTTCGAACACCAAAATCGCCATGTCGCGCGCCAGAAACGGCGCTTCATAGGCTTCGGTTTCTTCCTTGGTCGAGTCGAGCCCGACCGCCATCACAACGACCGGCGGCCTCGCGACGCCCACAGGCTTGCGCAAAATGCCGGCCAGCGTCTTGCCCTCGTAGGGAATTTCCACGCGCTCGCCCGGCGGATCGAGATAGGGCAAGGCCGCCTGCCGGCATTCGATCTGCTTTTTATGCGCGGCTTTCATCTGCGCCATGTCGCGCAGGAACAGGAATGAGGCGAAGTGGTAATACACCCCGGCGCGTTGCAGGCATTCGCCGGCGGTGCGGAAATGTTTTTTGGCCAGCGCTTCGCGCCCGATCTGTTCGTGTAAGCCTGCACGCTTCGACCATGCGGCGCACCATTCGTCATAGGAGTTCATCGCGGCGGTGACGTCTTCGAAGTCGGACAAATTGACGCCATTGGCGACAAAGCGCGCGCTCCAATGCGAGATCGCGGCCTGCAAGACAGGGTCGGAAGACATCGGAATTTCCCCGGATGGGTTGGAAGGCTCGTTAAGGTGGCGTCAGCTCGCTTTATCCTCGCGCCGGTACCACGGCATGAAGCGCTTGGTCGCCCAGAACACCAGTAGTTCGAAGCCGACGCCGAAAGCCGCGAGCAACAGCACGCCGACGAAGGCTTCCGCGTGTTTGTAGCTGCGCGAGTTATAGAGGATGTAATAGCCAAGTCCGCCGATCGACAGGAAGAACTCCGCCACCACCGCGCCGATCAGCGCGCGTCCGGCGGCGAGGCGGAATCCCGCCAGCAGATAAGGCATCGACGATGGCAGCACGATGCCGATCAGCACGCTCAGCCGATTGGCGCGGAACGAACGCGCCACTTCGAGATATTCGCGCGGGACCGAACGGGCGCCGTCGGCGACATTGATGATGATGGAAAAGATCGCGGCAAAGATGATGGTGGCGATGCGGGTCGCGCTCGAATAACCGAACCAGAGCGAGAACAGCGGCAGCACCACGATCATCGGCATGGCGTAGAAGCCGTTGACGTAATGGCGGATGCCGCGCTCGGCCATCGGGCTGCGGCCCATGGCGAGCCCGATAATGGTGCCGGCGACGAGCGCGATGGCCAGGCCCTCGGCGACCGCGGAAAGCGTATTGCCGGTGGCGGCCTGAAAGGCCGGATCGGCGAAGACGTCCGGGATCGCCATCAGCACCGTGCTTGGCTTGGCGACATAGGCCGGCGCCAGAACGCGTACGACGAATTCCCAGAAAAACAAGATAACAGCGCCGACGATGAAGCGCGGCCAGAAGGTGCTCGGCTTGCGCGCGGTGGCCGGTGTCGCCGGCTCAGTCGATGTCGTGCCGATGGTCGTGCTCGACATGCGCTACTGCCTCCAGCGCGCGAAGTGCTGCTCGATCGCGAGCCCGAGCCGCATCAGGCCGACGCCGATCAGCGCGATCACCAGCACGGAGGCGAACACGCCGGCGGTGTCGAAATTCTGCGACGCGCCCATGATCAACTGGCCGAGCCCGGTCGAACTCAAAAAGAATTCCGCCGCGATCATCCCGACCAGCGCGCGGCCGATCGACTGGCGCACGCCGGTCATGGTGTAGGGCAGGGTGTAAGGCACCATCACGTCGCGCCACAGCGCCCATTCGGTAGAGCGGAACGAGCGCGCAACTTCGATCATTTCCGGCTTGATCGAGCGCGCGCCCTCGACCGTGTTGTAGACCACCGGAAAAACCGCGAATAAAAACACCACCAGCACTTTCGGTGCGAAGCCGAAACCCATCATCGACAGGATGAACGGGATCAGCGCCACCAAAGGCGTCGCATAAAGAATCATCAAATAAGGCTCGACGCCGACGCGCACGACGCGCACGCGCGCCAGCAACATGCCGAGCGGCATGCCGACCGCCAGGGCCAGCACGAATCCAGTGAGAAACAGCCGCGCCGATTCGATGAATTGCTTGATGAACTCGCCGCTCACCACCAGTTGCCATAGCGTCTTCACGGTGACCGAAAACGGCACCATGAAGGCCTGACTCGCGCTGCGCCCCGCGATCTCCCAGATGGCGATGCCGGCCAGGATGCTGAGACAGAATGGGGCGTGGCGGCGGATGGCGTTGTTGAGCACGAATGTTTCTACCTACTCAGGTGTCATCGTCCGCGAAGGCGGACGATCCAGGTATCGGTGAACCTGCGTTATTTCGTACTACCGAGAGTACTGGATCCCCCGCTTTCGCGGGGGACGACATTTTTGTTGTATCGACGTGAAGCGTCAGCCGTCGGCTCACTTCACCAACTTGCTGGCGTCTTTCCAAACGCTCGGATCGACCAGGTTCGCGTAGCTCACCGGTTCCTTGTCCCCCTTTATGGCGCCGATTTTCTTCATCAGGGCGGCGGTCTTCTCGAGCTTGTCCTTCGGCATGCCGTCGTCTTTCTGCGCCCAGAAGTCGATGGCGAGGAACTGCTTGAGCGCGGCCTTGGCGATTTCCTTCGAGTTGCCGGTGACCTTGCAATACTCCGCCGCCTTGTCGAGATTCTTCGGGTCGGCCATCCAGTGCGCGGCTTCGATCATGCCGGCGACCGCGCGAACATAGGCGTCGCGATTGGCGGCGAGCTTGTCCTTGCGTACGACCATCATCAGGTAATGGCTACCCGGGCTGGTGTCTTTCTGCCGCATCAGGATCGTCAGCTTCTTGCCCTGAGCCTCGATCGCCGCGATGTCGTCGAGATGCAGCACGCCATAGTGCAGACGGCCGGCGATCATCGCCGTGCCGGTGCCGCCGCCGAGCGCGACTTGCTTTGTGTCATCGATCTTGGCGCCGGGACAGGCAGCCAGCATCGAACGCAGCGCGACCGAGCGGGCGCCGCCGACCGAATCGACGCCGACTTCCTGGCCCTTGATATCCTCGCATTTCTTGCCGGTCTCGGTGGTGCCGATCACCCAGTCCGGGTTCGGCATGCCGAAGACGCCGACCAGCGGCACGCCGGCGTTGGAGATCTGGTTGATCACCGGTGGCGTCGGCGACCAGGAGAAGTCGGCGTCGCCCGCCACCACGGCGCGCGCCGCGGCGGTGCCGTTATCGAATGGGCGGATGGTGACCTCGACGCCGTGCTTTTTGAAGAAGCCTTCCTTGTCGGCGATGTAGTTCATCATCACCGAGAAGATCGGCGGAATGCCGGGCAGCGCCGCGGTCAGTTTCTTGTCTTGTGCCGCGGCAGGTCCGGCGGGGACCGCCATCAACGCCGCCAGCAGGCCGAGGCCCACCGTGGCGCTTGTGAGTTTGCGGATCATCTTGAAATCCTCCCTTACTTTGTTGCTGTGTTTTTTGAGCTAGCGTTCGAGAACGAATTCGGCTTCGCGCGCCTCCCGCATCAGCGTGCCCCAGACGCGTTCGCGCAATTCGGCAAAGCGCGGCAGCCGCAGCGTCTCGCGCGTGCGCGGCTCCGGCAGATCGATGTCGATGGTTTCGTGAATGCTCGACGGGCGGCCCTTGAGCACGATCACACGATGGCCGAGCAGGACGGCTTCCTCGATCGAGTGGGTGACGAAGATCATCGCGGTCGGGCGCTGTTGCCAGATGCGCAGCAATTCGAATTGCAGAATTTCGCGCGTCTGCGCATCGACCGCGGCAAAGGGCTCGTCCATCAGCAGCACATTGGGTTCGACCGCGAGCGCGCGCGCCAGGCCGCAGCGCTGCTGCATGCCGCCCGACATCTGATAGGGAAAGGCGTTTTCGAATCCGGCCAAGCCCACCATCTTGACGAATTCCGGCACCTTGCGCTCGATGTCGGCCTTCGGGCTGCCTGCCATGCGCAGGCCGTAGGCGACGTTTTCAGACACCGTCTTCCATGGAAACAGGCCGAAGTGCTGAAACACCATGGCGACGCCAGCGATCGGCTCGGTGACGACCGTATCGCCGACCACTATCTCGCCGGCATCGTGCGGCAGTAGGCCGTCGATGCAACGCAACAGCGTGGTCTTGCCGCAACCCGACGGTCCGACGATGGCGACGATCTCGCGTTCGCCGACATCGAAGTCGATGTTGCGGAAAACTTCGAGCGTGCCGTAATGCTTGCCGAGGCCGCGCACGCGAATGCGCGGTTCGGCGGCGTTGCGGCTCGTGGTCGATGCCGCCATTTGCTGCTGTGTCACTCGGCGGCCTGTGTTGTTGGTTTGGATTTGGCCTTGTCGTTAGCGTTGTCGGTGGCTTTGGGCGCGATCTTAGCCCAGTAATCGGCAGCCTGCTTGGATTGCGTCAGCGCATCCATGGTCTCGAAGCCCGGCGCCATCGAGCCGTCCTGGCCGGCCAAAATCTGATGGTGCTCGATGTTCAATGTGCGCAGCCAGCGTTGCTGGCCCATGGTAATGGCGACGAAATAGCCGATTTCGACCAGTTCGGCCTCGCTGAAATGCTTATAGAGCCGCGCCCATAATGCGTCGCCGGCCGGCAGGTCCCAGGTAATCGCCTCGGCGTAAGCAAGCGCGGCCTTTTGCCGCTCATCGTAGCGGGTCGAGCTCTCGAAATTGATCAGGTCGGAATAATCGTCTTCTTTCAGGCCGGCCTTGGCCGCCTTAATCGAGCGCTGGTTGCCGCAGAATTCGCACAGCACCGAACGCGATACGTAAACGCGGCACAATTCCTTAATGGCGTGTTCGGCAACGCCGTTCTTGAAGACATCGCGCCAGGTATTGGCGAAAGACCAGAAGGTCGCCGGCACGTGCGCGCGTACCGCCTGGCTTTCCGGCCGCGGGGTTCCTTCGCGCGCGCACCGCTCGAACTCGGCGCGCATCGCTTCATCCTTAACCGTTGCCGGATCGATATAGCTAATGCGGGGTTTAGACATCTGCGTTTCGTCCCTTGTGTTTTTTGTGACACCGGCGACGGCGGAAGACGTTCCGCTCGACCGGTCTTGCCGCATGTTGCCGCATCGAGGCGCGCGCGGCAACGCCAACCCTTGCGAGCGTCGCCCAAAATGCTTGCGCTGCAACCATTCTTGCGTGGGCATCCGCCCCGTCTTGCTTGGGCGCGCCGGCGGCATCCATTACGCTGAATCAATTCTTACGCGGCATCAAGGTTAAGCGGCAGTATTGTTAATACCGGGCAAGGTTACCCTCAAGTTGATCCGATTTTGGATACGCCTCGTAAACAATAGTCCTTCAGCCACTCTTTAGCATAGCCCCAGTTCCGCCTGCGAAATTAGGAATTGAATACTTGGTTGGCTTTAAGGTTCCCGGACAAGCAGTTTCATCGCGTCAAACGGGATAACAAGCCGTGCGTTCAAGCACCATCGTCATGATCGGGTTTGCCGTCGTCTTCGGTCTGCTCGCCGTATTCATCGCCCAGTCCTGGCTCTCCAACCAGGCCGACATGCAGGCGAAGAACCTCCAGGCGAACAAGAAACCGATGGCGACACAGACTGTCGTCGTCGCCAAACAAGAGCTGCGCTTCGGCACCGAGGTTAACGCCTCAATGTTGCAGGAAGTGCCATGGCCGGCCAACGCCACGCCGAGCGGTTCTTTCAGCAAGATCGCGGACCTGATGGCAGGCGGCCGCCGCGTCGTGCTCGCCGCTATCGAAGCGAACGAGCCGGTCTTGGCGCTCAAAGTCACCGGCGCCGGGCAGCGCGCAACGCTGTCCGCTCTGGTCCGGCCCGGCATGAAGGCAGTCACCATTCGCGTCAACGATGTCGAAGGCGTCGGTGGCTTTGTGCTGCCGGGCGATCATGTCGACGTCGTCTTGACGCGCCAACTCGAAAAGGGCGCCGCCACGACCGAAGTCGTGCTGCAAAACACGCGCGTGCTGGCGGTCGATCAGACCGCCGACGAACGCACCTTCAAGGCCGCTATCGCCAAGTCGGTGACGCTCGAAGTCTCGACCGTCGAAGCGCAGAAAGTGTGGCTGGCTACCTCGGTCGGCAACCTGTCACTCCTGCTGCGCAAGGCCGGCGAAACCGCCGAGGTCGCGACCCGCAAGATCACGCTGAAGGATTTGGGCACCAACGACACGGGTATCGGTGAAAGGCCGGCGACCGCGACAGTAGCCGTTACGCGCGCTTCGTCGCGTCAGGAATACACCGTGCCGGCCGAAAGACGCGGCGGTGCCGAAAATAAGGCCAAAGCTTTTTAGTGGGCAAGGCTTTTTAATGGGGAGGCTTTCTGAATCGGGAAGCCTTTTGAAATCTGGGGACGTCGACGGCAAAAAAAGCCGGGGTGAGTAAAGGGGTGTGCGTCGTGAATAATAATAACCAGGAAATCGCCGGCTTCGGTTGGCGGCGGTGCGATAGGTCCGCGTCGGCCGGCCATTGGTTGCGCGATATCGCCATCGCGCTGGCGCTCGCGCTTATGGCCGCGCTGGTGCTGATGACCGGCGATGCCTATGCGCAGGCGCGCACCATTCAGATCACCGGCAACACCCGCACCGCCATGGTGACGGTGACCGTCGGCAAATCGCAGGACGTGCGCACCGGCGATACGCTGGTCGATGTCACGGTCGGCGACCCGGATGTCGCCGACGTCAACCCGCTCACCGACCACACGCTGTCGATCCTCGGCAAGAAGATCGGCACCACCCGCGTGCAGGTCTATTCCGAAGGCAAGAAGCTGGTCGGGATTTTCGACGTCGAGGTGACCTACGACATCACCCGGCTCACCAACGAATTCAAGCGCCGCTTCCCGCGCTCTAGCCTGCAAGCCTCCACCGTCAACGGCCGTATCATGCTGTCGGGCGAAGTACCGGATGCCGCCACCCTCGACAAGGCGGTGGTCATCGCGCGCCAGTTCGGCCCGGAAGTGATCAATTCGGTTTCGGTGGCCTCGCCGCAGCAGGTCATGCTGGAAGTGCGCTTCATCGAAATTTCACGCACCGCCGGTCGTGAGCTGGGCGTGCAGTGGAACCGCTTCGGCGGCAGCAGCATCGCCAATATCGGCGCTCGCGCTCAGCCTGGCAATCTGCCGGTGACGCCGAGTGGCGGCAGTTCTACCTTCAGCAATCCGGACGTCACCTCCGGCGGTCTTAACGGGCCGGCCAACGAAGTCATGCGTTCGGCCGCCGCCGCCGCTGGCGTGATCTCCGGCGCCTCGCCCTTCGGCTTTGTGGTCGCCCGCATGGTGGCGGGCGGCGTATCTACCGACATGCTGATCAACGCGCTCGAACAGAAGGGCATCGCCCGTAGCCTGGCCGAGCCCAATCTGGTCGCGCTCTCCGGCGATACCGCGAGCTTCCTGGCCGGCGGTGAGTATCCGATCCCCGTCGCCAGCCAACTCGGCCAGATCACCGTCGACTACAAGAAATACGGCGTCGGCCTGGCGTTTACCCCGACCGTGCTCGGCCACGGTATCATCAACATGAAGATCGAGCCGGAAGTTTCCTCGATCGACACCACCCACACCGTCGCGGTGTCCAGCACCGTGTCGGTGCCGGCGCTGATCGTGCGGCGCGCCTCGACCACGGTCGAATTGCGCGACGGCCAGAGCTTCGTCATCGGCGGTCTGTTGCAGACCAACACGCAGAACCAGATCGAACAACTGCCATGGCTCGGCAGCGTGCCGGTTCTGGGCGCGTTGTTCTCGTCCAAGTCCTATCAGAAGAACCAGACCGATCTCGCCATCATCGTGACGCCGCATCTGGTCAAGCCGGCGCGCCCGGGCGATTTGATCAAGACGCCGGCTGACGATAGCCTGCCGCCGAACGACAGTGACTTCTTCCTGCTCGGCAAGACCGAAGTCTCGCGCGCCGAGACGCGCGGGCTCACGCCCGCCACCGCGCGCATTGCTTCGTCGGCCAACCTGCCGTTTACCGGCCATATGCTCGACTTGCCGAAGGAGGATGCGCATGCCGAGCTTCAGTAAATCCATGCATACGAGCGCCGGCACGATCCTGCGCGCCGTCGCCTCGGTCGGCCTCATCGCGCTGCTCGGCGGCTGCTCGGAATACATGCGCCGCAGCGACGCCATCTCGCTTGATGCCGGCGACGCTGTGATGACCAACCGCGTCACCCAGATGGTCGATCCCTGGCCGCGTGAAAGCGCCAACCGCGACATCGCCTTCAACGGCGAGCGCATGGAAGCGGCGGTCGAGCGCTATCGCACCGGCCGCGTGATCCAGCCGGCCGGCATCGGCACCGGCTCCGCCTATCAGGCGCCGCAGCCGCAAGCGCCGGCCAATACGACGCCGGTCGGCCCGACCGTGACGCAATCCGCGCCGGTTAAGTAACCAGGAATAATGAACCGATGCGCATCGGCCGCGGCCCCAGTGCCAAGAGTACCCGCGTAGTTGTCTTGACCGCCGATCCGGCGTTCGAGGCTTCCGTGCGCGAGACGTTCGGCGCCTCGAACGCGATCGACCTCACGATGGTGAGCGGGCGCATTGGCGACCAGGCCGACACGCTCGACGCCGGTGGCGCCACCGTGGTGGTGGTCGATCTCGACGCCGATAACGCGGCCGAGATGGAAGGACTCGCCCGCTTGATGGCGCGCATCGGCCAGTGGCCGCCGGTGATCGCGATCACGCAAAGCTTCGACGAAAGCGTCGCGCGCACGCTGTTGCCGCTGCGTATTGCCGACTTCCTGGTCAAGCCGGTGGCGCCGATCGATCTGGTGCGCGCCTGCGCCCGCGTCGCCAAGGGCCATCCGGTCTCCGACAAGCCGACCGAGGCGCAGATTTATACGTTCCTGCCCGCCGTCGGCGGCGCCGGCGTCACCACGCTCGCGGTGCAGACGGCGATGCTGCTGCTCAATTCGGGCGGCCCGCGCAACAAGCCCTCGACCTGTCTGGTCGACATGGATTTCCAGCACGGCGCGGTCGCCGATTATCTCGACCTTGAGCCGCGCCTGAACCTCGCAGAAATCGAACCGCGTCCGGACCGGCTCGACCGCCAATTGCTCGAGGTCATGCTGTCTTATCATCCGTCCGGTCTCGCCGTGATCGCGGCGCCGAACCGGCCGGCCGAGATGCGCTCCTTCGACCCGGAAGTGGTGACGCGTCTTTTGGATCTGGTCTCGACCAATTTCGAATATGTCGTGTTCGACATGCCGCGCACCTGGTTTGCCTGGACCGACAGCGTGCTGCTCGGCTCCAATAAGCTCTTCGTCGTCAGCGAAACGACGGTGCCGGGCCTGCGCCATGCCAAGCAACTGGTGAGCGCGATCAAGGAGCGCCTGGGCGGCAGTCCCGATCCAAAGGTCATCGTCAACCGCTTCGAGCAGCGCATGTTCTCCGCCAGCCTGCGCCATAGCGATCTCGAGCAGACCTTGGGCGACGCTTTCGCCTGCGCCATCCCGAACGACTACAATCTAGTGCGCGAGGCGATCGACCGCGGCGTGCCGCTGGACGAGGTCAAGTCCGGCAACAAGATCAGCGTCAAAATGAAAAAGCTGATGCTCGGAGGCGACACCGCCAAGGCTCCGACTGGCAAAGGCGCGCCGCTATTGCAGAAGCTCAAACTTTCCAAAGCCGGCTAATGTCAGGACGATTTACAGCCAGGCGCGCTGCCACGCCGGATATTCCGGCGGCCGATGTACCGCAAACGCTCGAAGGCGTTGCCTGGACCGTGCTGCCGGAAGCGGAGCCCGAGCCGGCGGCGCCGGAGCCGCAAGCGGCCAATCCGCTGCATTCCGACAAGCTGCTCGACGCCAAAGTGCGGCTGCATCGCCGGCTGATCGACGAAATCAATCTCTCCGCGCTGGAAAAACTACCGGAAGAAGAAATCCGCAGCCACGTTACGCAACTCGTTTCGCAATATGTGCTGGTCGAGCGGCTGGCGCTCAATACCCAGGAACTGGCTGAATTCGTCTCCGAAATTCTCGACGAAATGACGGGTCTCGGCCCGCTTGAGCCTTTGCTCAAGGATCCGACCATCAGCGATATTCTGATCAACGGTCATGAATGCGTCTATGTCGAGCGCGGCGGCATTCTCGAGCCGCTGGCGGTTCGCTTCAAGGACGAGCAGCATCTGCTGCGTATCATCAATAAAATCGTCTCGGCGGTCGGCCGCCGGGTCGACGAGAGCCACCCGCTTTGCGACGCGCGCCTGCTTGACGGTTCGCGCGTCAACGTCGCGGTGCGCCCGGTCGGTGTCGACGGCCCGCTGATGTCGATCCGTAAGTTTTCCAAGAAAAAACTCAATCTGAGCCGGCTGGTCGAGGTCGACGCCTTGCGCCCGCAAATGGCCGAAGTGCTGGCGGCCGCGGTCAAGGGCCGCATCTCCACCATCATCTCGGGCGGCACCGGCTCCGGCAAGACCACCATGCTGAACGCGCTGTCGGCCTTTATCTCGGAAAAAGAGCGTCTGCTCACCATCGAAGACGCCGCCGAATTGCAATTGCAGCAGCCGCATGTCGGCCGCATGGAAACGCGTCCGCCCAATGTCGAGGGCAAGGGAGAAATCCGCCAGCGCGATCTGGTCAAGAACGCGCTGCGTATGCGGCCCGACCGCATCATCCTCGGCGAGTGCCGCGGCGAGGAAGCATTCGATATGTTGCAGGCGATGAACACCGGCCACGAAGGCTCGATGGCAACCATCCACGCCAATACGCCGCGCGACGCCATCACCCGTCTCGAACAGATGATCGGCATGGCCGGCCTGCCGATGACGGTGGCTTCGATTCGCGGCCAGATTGCTAACGCCATTCAATTGGTGGTGCAGCTTTCGCGCCAGTCCGACGGCAAGCGCAAGGTCACCTCGATCGCCGAAGTGACGGGTCTGGAAGGCGACATCGTCCAGATGCAGGAAATTTTCAAATTCAATCGCACCGGCACCAAGGCGGACGGCACCGTCGAGGGCCATTTCACCGCCACCGGCGTGCGTCCGCGCTTCCTCAACGAGCTTGCCAGCCAGGGCATCAAGATCCCCGGCAGTTATTTCGATCCGTCGCAACCGCTGTAGCGCATGATCCCGAAAAGTGGGCACTGGCTTTCGGAAAAGATCATGCGCCAAAAGAAATAATCATGTTCGACTTCGACCGCATCTATCTTTTTTATCTGCTGATCGGCGTCTCGGCCGCGATGCTTGCCGAGGGCGTCTATCTGCTGTTCTTCAACAAGACCTCTTACCGCAAAAACATCAACCGCCGCCTCAAGGTCATGCAGGACAGCCCCGACCGCGAAAGCGTGCTGGTGCAGTTGCGGCGCGAACGCGGGCTCACCTCCGGCGGCGAATACCGGCTGCCGCTGATCAACCTCAATCAACTGCTGTTGCAGTCCGGTCTGTCGATCGGCTTTTCCCGGCTCATGCTTTTCATTGCAATCGGCGTGGTGATGGCTTTCGCCGGCGCCATGACCATGGACGGCAAGCTCAGCCACGCCATCGTCGCCGCGCTTTTTTCCGGTACGGTGCTGCCGATCATGGTGCTGAAATTCAAGCGCGGCCGCCGTCAGAAACGCTTCAGCACGCAATTCCCCGACGCCATCGACGTCATCGTGCGCTCGTTGCGCGCCGGCCATCCGGTGCCGGTCGCCATCACCATGGTGGCGCGTGAAATGCCAGACCCCTGCGGCTCCGAATTCGGCATCGTCATCGACGAAATCACCTACGGCGCCGATCTCGAAACCGCCATGCGCAATCTGTTTTTCCGTGTCGGCTCCGACGATCTGCCGCTGTTCGTGACGGCGGTGGCGATCCAGGGTTCGACCGGGGGCAATCTCGGCGAGATTCTGGAAAACCTTTCCGCCGTCATCCGCATGCGCTTCAAGATGCGCCGCAAGATTCGCGCGCTCGCCGCCGAAGGCCGCGCCTCCGCGATGATCCTGTCGTCGCTGCCGATCCTCATGTTCTGCGTGATCTATTTCATGGTGCCGGATTTCTACTCCAGTGTCTGGAAATACGATCTGACCAAAATCTGCCTGGCGGTTGCCGGTGGCTGGATGGGTGTCGGGAATTTCATCATGTACAAGCTCGTGAATTTCAAGGTCTGACGATGGATCTCATCCGCCTCATCGCCCAGGGTCTGGCCGGCGCGTTTCACGACCGCGACAGCGTGATGGTGGCGCTGCTGATTTTTCTGGCCGTCGGAACGCTCGCCTTTTCGTTGATGGCCTTTGTGCGTGTGCGCGGCGCGGTCAAGCGCCGCACCGCCCGGTTGACCGGCGACATCGATCAGAAAGGAAAAGCGTCGCGTTCGCTGCGCTATTCCAGCGTTCAGGCGGTGAGCCAGCTCCTGGAGTACACCACCAAGCATTACGCCGTCGCCAACGACGAAAACATGAAGGCGCTGCGCCGCCGCCTGGTGCAGGCCGGCATCTATGACCCGCGCGGCGTCGGCTATTTCTTCATTGCGCGCACCGGGCTTGCGGTCGCGCTCGCCGCCTTCATGTTCCTGTTCCTGCCGCTGTTCGTCACCGCCAGCAGCTCGTTCTCATGGCTGATGGTGATCGTCGGCGGCATCGCCGGCTACGTCGGTCCGAGCATGTTTATCGACAAGCGCATCAAGACGCGCCGCATCGAGCACCGCGGCGGCTTCCCGGATTTCATGGACCTGCTGGTGGTCTGCGCCGATTCCGGCCTGTCGATGGAAGCATCCCTTGACCGCGTCGGGCGCGAACTCGGCGACAGCTATCCCTCGCTCACCGCCAACATCCACATCACTAATCTGGAAATCCGCGCCGGCCGCTCGCTCAAGGATGCGCTCGAGCGTTTCGCCGACCGCCTCGCGCTCGACGAGGCGCGCTCCTTCGCCACGCTGATCAACCAGTCGATCGATCTCGGTTCCTCGATCACCGACGCCCTGCGGGTCTATTCCGACGACATGCGCCACAAGCGGCTGTCGACCGCCGAGGAAAAGGCTTACGCGCTGCCGGCCAAGCTGTCGGTGCCGATGATGGTTTGCATCTTTCCGGTGCTGTTCGTGGTTATTTTGCTGCCGGTCTTCATCCGCGTGCATTACATGACCTTCTGAGCCTGCCGCGCCCGCCAAAAGTAAACGCCTTCTTAACCAAGCTCGCCTAGCCTGACGGAAATCCTTAACGGGTGGCTTCGTCAGGCTTTCATGTGATGCGTCAAGATATTGCCCGAGCGCTGGTAGTTGCGTCGGCTGGCCTTTGGCTGGCAGGCTGCTCTACCTCGAACAAATTGTCCGACATGTTCGGCAAGAACGACGCGCCGGCCGAGACCGCCGGCGCTTCGGCGATGGCATCCGCCGACACCACCGGCTCGATCCCGTCGTCGCTCGGCGCGCCGGCCGCGGCCGAGCCCGGCCTGCTTGGCGGCAACGCCGCCGACGATCTCGCCAAGGGCAAGCAGGAATACCGCAATAATAATTTCGGCATGGCCGAACGCTATTTCCGCCGCGCCGCCGAAACGCATCCGCGCGACGCCGAGGCCTGGCTGGGTCTAGCCGCGTCCTATGACCGCCTGCGCCGCTTCGATCTCGCCGACCGCGCTTATGATCAGGCCATCGGTCTGGTCGGACCGACGCCGGAAATTCTCAATAACCAGGGCTACTCGTTTATGCTGCGCGGCGATTTCGCGCGCGCCCGCGCCACGCTTGAAAAGGCGCAGCGCAAGGACCCGGCGAATAAATACGTCGCCAATAATCTACGCCTGCTGGCGGACTCTCAGCGCAAGGGCAAGGCGATCGAGTAGGGCAGCGCGCTGCCTCGCGGTGGTGCAGACCATCGTCGTCTATGTCTGGGGCGTCGCGCCGCGCAATCGCGCGCTCGAGGATGTAGCCTTCGCGCAGGCCTGAGCGGCGCGGTTCAAGCGGGATCTTTCGGCCGTCCGAGCTACCGGGCGGCCGAATTTGTTCTTAAATAGGGCATGAGGGCGCGTGCCGGCGACGGCGACGATGAGGAAGACGAGAGGCGATGTTCGAGGCTTTCAAGAAATTATTCGTTGACGACGGCGGCGCCGACCCCAGCCGCTATGACGAGCGCGATTACCGGCTGGCGGCGGCCGCGCTTCTGGTGCACACCGCGTCAATCGATGGCGGCATTTCCGATGTCGAGCGTGCCAAGCTGCATGGCGTTATCCAGCAGCGCTTCCAGCTCGACGATCAATCGACCGACGAGTTGATCGCGAAAGCGACCGTGGCCGACGAGAACGCGGTCGATCTTTACCACTTCACATCGAAGCTCAACCGCGCGCTCGACGAAAAGGCGCGCGCCCGCATGGTCGAGATGATGTGGCAGGTCGTTTATGCCGACGGCGGGGCCACCGAATTCGAGGACAATCTGGTGTGGCGCGCCGCCGATCTGCTAAGCGTGTCGCGCGAAGAACGAATAGCGCTACGCAACCGCGTGGCTGCTTCGCAAGACGGCAATTCGTAAATGAGCAATCTGCGCCCCGTCACTCTGATCACCGGCGCGTCGGCCGGCATTGGCGTCGAACTGGCGCGCGAATTCGCCCGCCACGGCCACGCATTGGCGCTGGTGGCGCGGCGCAAGGAGCGCCTCAACGCGCTCGCCGGCGAGATCGGCGAAAGCGGCGGCATCAAGCCGATTGTTATCGTGGTGGATTTGGCGCAGAAAAATGCCGTACGCGAAATCAGCGACGTGCTCGAAGCCTTGGGCGTCGAGCCGCAATATGTCGTCAACAATGCCGGCTTTGGGCTGGTTGGCGTGGCGGCTTCCCTCGACCGCGCCGAACAGATTTCGATGATCGACGTCAATATGCGCGTACTCACCGACCTGTCGCTCGCTTTCATCGCCAGCATGGCGCGTCAGAAAGGCGGCCTGCTGAACGTCGGGTCGATGGCCGGCTTTCTGCCGGGGCCGGGCATGGCGGTTTATTACGCGACCAAGGCTTACGTGCTGTCGCTGTCCGAAGCCTTGCATAGCGAACTTGGCCACTACGGCGTGCGCGTAACGGTTCTATGCCCGGGCCCGGTGCCGACTGAATTCGCCGCTCGCGCCGGCATTAAAAAAGGTCTCGCCCCCGGCCTCCTGACGCAAAGCGCGGAGACGGTGGCGCGCGTGGGTTATCGCGCGTTAATGCGCGGCAAACGCGTCGCGGTGCCGGGGCTGGTTAATAAACTGGTCACGTTCCTCATCCGCTTCGTGCCGCACGGTCTGCTGTTGTGGGCGGTCGAACGGCGGCAGAGCCAACGGCGGGCCGCGCAGCAGCCATAAGCGGTGTCGCCTTCGACTGTCTTGCAATTAGCGATGAAGGGAATAGTTACGGTTGCGCGTTATCCTGCGCCGGTTCGAAATGCCAAAACCCGTCCTGCTTATCTTGCACCAGGAGCACTCCTCGCCCGGCCGCGTCGGCCAGGCGCTGAGCAAGCTTGGCTTTCCGCTCGACGTGCGGCGTCCGCGCTTTGGCGATTCCCTGCCGGAAACGATGGACGACCACGCCGCCGCGGTGATTTTCGGCGGGCCGCCGAGCGCCAATGATCCTGACGAATATATCAAAACCGAAATCGACTGGATCGGTGTCCCGCTGCGCGACGGAAAGCCGTTCCTCGGCATCTGTCTCGGCGCGCAGATGATGGCGCGCAAGCTCGGCGCCTCCGTCTACGAACATCCGCAAGGGCACGCCGAGATCGGCTATTATCCAATCCGCCCGACGGCAGCCGGCCGCGCCCTTTGTGCCGATTGGCCGGATTACGTTTATCAGTGGCATCGCGAAGGCTTCGATCTGCCCAGCGGCGCTGAATTGCTGGCTGAGGGCGATGCCTTTTCGGCGCAAGCCTTCCGCTATGGCTCGGGCTATGCGCTCCAGTTTCACCCGGAAGTCACGCACGCGATGATGCATCGCTGGCTTGTACGCGGCGCGCATCGCCTCGAACTGCCGGGCAGCAAGCAGCCGCATGAGCATGTCAGCGACCGAGCGGCTTACGATTACGCCGGGCGTCACTGGCTCGCCGCCTTCATTGATCGCTGGATTGGACGGCCGGCGGATGGAACTTTATCGGGCGCGCCCGCAACGTCATAAGCCGTTGACAAATCGGCGCGCAGCCTAATTGTTGCACGTGGGTAGGGGAGATCCGGGTTCCACGCAGGGAGCGGGGCGGATGCTCGATGCAAACGGCAACAATCGCCCACCGGCGCGGCCGTTTCCCGTGGCGTTAAGCGCGATGTTGCGCGCCTCCGATGGCATCCTCGATCTGTTGCCCATCGCCACCTTCATTTGCGACTCGCACGGCGTCATCCTGCAATACAACAAGCGCGCCGCCGACATCTGGGGCCGCGTCCCCAAACCCGGACAGACGCACGACCAATTCGGCGAGGAGCTTTCCGGCGCCGAGCGCTCAATCGTGTCCGAAGTGCTGACCACCGGCGTTCCGGTGCGCGAGGCCGAGCGGATCGTCGAGCACGCCGACGGCTCGCGCGTGATCGTGTCAATGAACATCGATCCATTGCGCAACGCCAAGGGCGAACTGGTCGGCGCCGTTAGTTGCTTTCTCGATATCACCGAGCGCAAGCGCATGGACGCCGCGCTCGAGCAATCGCGCCAGGATCGGCTCGAGCAGGAGCAGCGGCTGGCGGCGACCTATGAACATGCCTCGATCGGCATTTCGGAAGTTCTGCCGGACGGCTGCTTCATCCGTGTCAATGAGACGATTTGCGCCATCACCGGCTATTCCCGCGCCGAGCTTTTATCGACGCGACTGTTCACCAACACGCTGCCGGAGGACGTCGATCTCGACCGCCAGAGCTTCATCCAGCAGGTCGCCGGCGAATTGGAATTCTATTCGGTCGACAAACGCTTCAAGCGCAAGGATGGCCGCGTGATCTGGATGTCGGTGCGCTCCTCGCCGGTGCGCGATGCCGACGGCAAACTGCTTTATGTGGCGCGTGTGGTGCAGGACGTGTCCGAGCGCAAGGCGGCCGAACGCCGGCAGAAACTGCTGATCGACGAATTGAATCATCGCGTGAAGAACACGCTCGCGCGCGTGCAGTCGCTGGCCTCGCAGACCGCGCGCGCCGCGCCGTCGCCGGCGGAGTTTCGCGAGCGTTTCGAAGGCCGCCTGATCGCGCTCTCCAAGGCGCACGACCAACTCACCATGCATCATTGGGAAAATGCCGACCTGCGCGACGTCATCAACGACAGTCTGGCGGCTTATGCCGGCGCCGGCCGGGTCGTGGTGCGCGGCGAGAATGTCGTGCTTCGCCCGCGCGCGGTGCTGACGTTGGCCATGGTGTTTCACGAAATGACCACCAATGCCGCGAAATACGGCGCGCTGTCGGCGCAAGGCGGCCGCATCGAAATCACCTGGCAGCGGTTGGCGGCGGAAGGCGATCAGCCGCCAAACTTGCAGATCGAATGGGTTGAGCAAGGCGGACCGGCGGTCGCCGAACCGGAGCAACGCGGGTTTGGCACCAAGCTCATCGAGGGCAGTGTTGCCGGCGAGTTGGGCGGCAGCACTCGCATGACCTTTGCGCCGGCAGGCCTGCGCTGCGAGATGGTCATTCCGCTCGATAATGAGATCGCCGAACGGCAATCCGCCGCCACTGAGGACTAGGTTGTGGAGGTATGGGGCCAAAGCCCGTCTTCGCCCTTCGGGCTTCGCCGGGCAACCTTCGCTCGCTTCGCGGGCCCGAACTTGCCGGAGCACCGTGTCTTAGGTGGGCTTGCCAACCGTAGCTCGCGAAGCGAGCGAAGGTTGGTGGAGCCAGGCGGGATCGAACCGCCGACCTCGTCATTGCGAACGACGCGCTCTCCCAGCTGAGCTATGGCCCCTTCCCAGAACGCGACAATATCACCCAAGCGGTTAATATTGCGCGGCGTTTTCAGGCAGGTGGGCGCCATTTAGGGCCAGGTGCCGGGCCTGTCAAGGATCGGCGGCATTGCCAGTTTCAGCGCTCTATCTGCCGAGAACCCCTTTTCCTCAGGCTCTCAAGCGGCTATTCGTCCTTTCCTGCCACCGACGGAGCGCCCGATGAATCCTTTTCTTTGGCTCGTGGATACGGTCATCACGCTGTACATCTGGCTTTTGATCGCGTCGGCGGTGCTGTCCTGGCTGGTCGTGTTCAATGTGGTCAACACGCGCAACCCGATCGTCCATTCGATCGGCGATTTCCTGTACCGGGTGACGGAGCCAGCGCTGCGGCCGATCCGTAACGTCATGCCCAATTTGGGCGGCATCGATATTTCCCCGGTCATTTTGATCATCTTATTGCTGTTCCTGAAGCAGCTTATTTTCTGGCTCTATATTCAGGTTTTCATCTAAGCGGCCGGTGGCCAGGCGATAGTGGCCGGCACTCCCGTGCCAATTGCGATCCGGCTGACGCCGAAAGGCGGCCGCGACACCGCGCGCATCAAGCGGCTGACGATTTTGGGCGACGGCCCACCTTGATCGCGACGCTGGAGAAAGTCTGCGCTTGCCTGTAATGCTTTTGCGGGGAGAGGGCGACATGACCGCACGCATCATCGACGGCAAGACCATCGCGGCCGGCTTGCGCGGCAATGTCGCGGACGCGGTGCATCGCCTCAAGCGCGACCGCGGGCTGGTGCCGGGTCTGGCGGTCGTTTTGGTCGGCAACAATCCGGCCAGCGAAGTCTACGTGCGCAACAAGACCAAGGCGGTAACCGAAGCCGGCATGCGTCCGCTCGATCTGAAATTGCCGGACAGCGTAAGCGAAGGAGATTTATTGGCGAAGATCGGCGAACTCAACGCCGATCCGAAAGTGAATGGCATTCTGGTGCAGTTGCCGCTGCCGCCCCAGATCGACTCGCAAAAGGTCATCAATGCCATCGCGCCCGACAAGGACGTCGACGGTTTTCACCCGCTCAATGTGGGCAGGAATTCCAGCGGCTCGCCCGGGCTGGTGCCCTGCACGCCGCTCGGCTGTGTGCTGCTGGCGAAAACGGTGCTCCCCTCGCTGGAAGGGCTGGAGGCCGTGGTGATCGGCCGCTCCAACATCGTCGGCAAGCCGCTGGTGCAATTGCTGCTGAGCGAAAACGCCACCGTGACGATCGCCCATTCGAAAACGCGCGATCTGGCGGCGGTCTGCGCCCGCGCCGATCTGCTGGTGGCCGCCATCGGTCAGCCGGAATTCGTGCGCGGACATTGGATCAAGCCGGGCGCCACCGTCATCGATGTCGGCATCAACCGCTTCGCCGGTGAGGGCGGTGAATCGCGTCCCGCCGGCGGAGCCGGCAAATATAAAATCGTCGGCGATGTGTGTTTCGCGGAAGCCAAGGATATTGCCGGCGCGATCACGCCGGTGCCGGGCGGCGTCGGGCCGATGACGATCGCGTGTCTGTTGCTCAACACGCTGCGCGCCGCCTGTGCGCAGAACGGCGTGCCGGTGCCGGGCGTCTAGATAGCAAAATGCCTGCTTGCGCGGGCATGGCAGTTTCAATTTTACGAAAGTCCTCAGCCCTGCTGCCAAGCGTAGGCGACCTTGTCGAGCGACTTAACGCCGAACTTCTCCGACGAACGTGCGATCGCTCGGCCGCCGAGCGCGCGATAAAATTCCATCGCCGGCTCGTTGTCGGACAAGGCCCAGACGACCAGGCTCTTCAGCCCGCTCTGCGCCAGATCCTTGCGCGCGGCGGAAAACAGGCGGCGTCCAAAGCCTAGTCCCTGGAACTCCGGCCGCAGATAAAGTTCATAGACCTCGCCGTCATAGAAAAGGCTCTTGGCTCGGTTGCGGCCGTAATTGGCGTAGCCGGCAATACGGTCGCCGAATTGCAGGATGGTGATGCGGCTGCCTTTGCGAATGGCCGAGTCCCACCATTCCGGTCCGCGCCGGTTGATCAGCTTGTCGAGTTCGTTACCGGGAATGATGCCTTGATAGGCGGTGCGCCACGCCTCGTCATGAGTCGCGGCGACGTCCGATGCGTCGGATGTCTTGGCGCGGCGAATCTCGATGAGGGTTGTGCTCATTGACGAATAGAAGCAATGAACTCCGCGCCCTTCAAGCCCTATCGTTAATGATCGGTTAACGGTGTGGATTACTGGTCACAGCCGCCGGATTTGTCCATAATTGGCAAGCCCAAAACCGGCCGCCGCACGACTTCGGCGGTGCGAAACGCGCGTACGCCGCGCGGCGCCGACGCACTGGCTGCGAACGGCGCAAGCCGCACAGCGGCGCTGATTCGTTTGGGGACAGTTGGCTGAAATGACCTGTCCCAGAGCAGGACAGCGCGGCGATTACGCGACTGCGGCCTCTTTCTTGCGGTCTTCGCGCTTGCGGTCGGTCTCATCCAGCAGCTTCTTGCGCAGCCGGATTGACGACGGCGTTACCTCGACCAGTTCGTCGTCCTGGATATAGGCGAGCGCCTTTTCCAGTGTCATGCGAATCGGCGGCGTCAGGCGGACCGCTTCGTCCTTCTGTGTGGTGCGGATGTTGGTGAGCTGCTTACCCTTGAGCACGTTGATGACGAGGTCGTTCTCGCGCGTGTGTTCGCCGACAATCATGCCGGTATAAACCTTCCAGCCCGGCTCGATCATCATCGGGCCGCGGTCTTCCAGGTTCCAAAGAGCGTAAGCGACCGCCTCGCCTCTTTCGTTGGAGATCAGCACGCCATTGCGGCGGCCCTGAATCGTGCCCTTGTAGCCGGCATAGCCGTGGAACAGCCGGTTCATGATGGCGGTGCCGCGAGTATCGGTGAGCAGTTCGCCCTGGTAGCCGATCAGGCCGCGCGTCGGTGCGTAGAACACCATGCGCACGCGGTTGCCGCCGGACGGGCGCAGTTCGATCATCTCGGCTTTACGTTCCGACATTTTCTGTACGACGATTCCGGAGTGTTCCTCGTCGACGTCGATGACGACTTCCTCGATCGGCTCTTCCGTCTCGCCGGCCTCGTTGCTGCGCAACAAAACCTTGGGCCGTGATACCGACAATTCAAAGCCCTCGCGCCGCATGGTCTCGATCAGGATGCCGAGCTGCAATTCGCCGCGACCGGACACTTCCATGGCGTCCTTGTCGTCGCTCTCGCGCACGCGCAGCGCCACATTGCCTTCCGCTTCGCGCAGCAGGCGGTCGCGGATCATGCGGCCCGTGACCTTGGTGCCTTCGGTGCCGGCAAGCGGCGAGTCGTTGACCCGGAAGGTCATCGACAAAGTCGGCGGATCGATCGGCTGCGCCGGAATGGCCGTCTCGACCGACGGATCGCAAATGGTATGGGCAACGGTGGCATTCGGCAGGCCGGCCAGCGCGACGATGTCGCCAGCTTCGGCTTCCTCGAGTGGAACGCGCTCAAGGCCGCGGAAAGCCAACACCTTGGTGATGCGGCCGGTCTCGATCAGCTTGCCGGTGCGGTCGAGCACCTTCACCATCTGGTTCGGCTTGACCGAGCCGGAGGTGATGCGGCCGGTGATGATGCGGCCGAGATAAGGATTGGCCTCGATGATGGTGCCGAGCAGGCGGAACGGCCCGGTGTCGACCACCGGCGCCTTGACGTGATTGAGCACCAAATCGAACAACGGCGTCATGCCGTCTTCTTTCGAGCCTTCCAGTGAGGTCGCCATATAGCCGAGCTTGGCCGAGCCGTAGAGGATCGGGAAATCGAGCTGCTCGTCGGTGGCGTCGAGTGCCGCGAACAGGTCGAACACCTCGTTGATGACTTCGCTCGCGCGGGCGTCGGGACGGTCGACTTTGTTGATCACGACGATGGGCTTGAGGCCCATCTTGAGCGCCTTCGACACCACGAACTTGGTCTGCGGCAGCGGGCCTTCGGCGGCGTCGACCAGCACCAGCGCGCCGTCGACCATGTTTAGAATGCGTTCGACCTCGCCGCCGAAATCGGCGTGGCCCGGCGTGTCGACGATATTGATACGCGTGCCCTTCCATTCGACCGAGGCGGCCTTGGCGAGAATGGTGATGCCGCGCTCGCGCTCGAGGTCGTTTGAATCCATGGCGCGTTCGACCTGGCGCTCATTGGCGCGGTAGACGCCGGACTGTTGCAGCAGGCGATCGACGAGAGTCGTTTTGCCGTGGTCGACGTGCGCGATGATAGCGATATTGCGAATGTTCATTTCGGTTCCGAAGCTGAGCGCGGCCGTGAAGTCGTCCTGAAAAGACGACAGGATTGCCAGGGGGCAATCCTGCGGGTACCTGCGACGCTATTGCGGCGCAATATAGTCAGGGAATGGCCGGAAGCAACCGTCCTGTTGCGCATGAGGGCAACGCGGTTAAGCGGTTCGGCGCCCGATTGAGGGGCCTTTCCGGCGCTAAGCGGGCGCTTTGGCAGGGCGGGCGACTAAATTAGGCTTAGGGTGGACCGCAGGCCGGCCGATTGCGTTGGTCCGGAACGATGGGAGGTTTGAATGGCGCAGAAATTAACCGCGGAAGCGCGCAAGGCGGCGCTGGCCAAGTTGTCGGGCTGGTCGGGGGTTTCGGGCCGTGACGCCATCGCGCGGAAATTTACCTTTAAGGATTTCAACCAGGCCTTCGGATTTATGACCCGCGCGGCGCTGGTGGCGGAGAAAATGGATCACCATCCGGAGTGGTTCAATGTCTACAAGACCGTCGAGGTGACGCTCTCGACCCATGATGCCGGTGGCGTGACGGAACTGGACGTCAAGCTCGCCGAAGCGATGGACAAGATTGCCGCTACCTGAGCGCCTTGCGCCGGACAATGCCGGACACCAAATAATCGCAATGGAATTCGCCCGGGCAGGCTTCTGGCGGCGCGGCCGCAAAGACGATAGCGCGCTACGTCGGAGCTTCTGGCGCAAGACGCGCGCTGTGGCCGCGCGCATTCCGTTCGTGGAAGAATTATTGGCGGCCTATTACTGCGCCTTCGATCGTTCGACGCCATTGCAGGTGAAAGCCACGCTGATCGGGGCAATCGCCTATTTCATCCTGCCCATCGATGCGATCCCGGACGTGATGCCGGTGCTCGGCTTTACCGACGATGCGGCGGTGCTGGCGACCGCGATCAAGCTGGTTGCCGGCGCAATCACGCCGCTGCATCGCGAGGCGGCGCGCATGAAGCTGGACGAGATTTCCGCAGGCCGGTAGTTACGGTTTCAGAATTACCTTGCCCATCACCTGGCGCGCGGCGATTGCCTTCAGCGCCGTGGCGGCTTCCTTCAGCGGGTAGACCGCGTGCACGTGCGACGACAATTTGCCGTCCTTCGCCCAGGCCAATAGCTGCGCGTTATTGGCGCGGTGGCCGTCCGGATCGCGTTCCGTCCAGCCGCCCCAGAACACGCCGAGGACGTCGCAGCTTTTCAGCAGCACGAGATTGAGCGGCAGCTTCGGAATGTCGCCAGCGGCGAAGCCGACCACCAGATAGCGGCCTTCCCAAGCAATCGAACGCAGCGCCGCTTCCGCATAAGGCCCGCCGACCGGATCGTAAATGACGTTGGCGCCTTTGCCGCCGGTGACGCGCCGCAGCGCCTCTTTCAAATCCTCCGCCGCGTAATCAATCGTCTCGTCGGCGCCGTGTTGCCTCGCGAAAGCGAGCTTCTCCGGCGATGAGGCGCAGGCAATCACGCGCGCGCCCATGATCTTGCCGAGCTCGATCGCCGCGAGCCCGGTGCCGCCGGACGCGCCGAGCACGGCCAGCGTCTCGCCCGCCTTTATCCGCGCGCGATCCTTCAGCGCATAAAGCGTCGTTCCATAAGTCACGCAGAGACCCGCGGCGCGCTCGAAGTCGAGACCATCCGGCATTTTGGTGAGCTTCTGCGCCGCGACCGCGATTTTCTCGCGCGCGGCGCCGTAGCCGGCATAGCCGAGCACGCGATCGCCGGGCTTTAACGCAGTTACGTCGGGCGCGACGCTTTCGATAATCCCGGCGAATTCCGCCGAGGGCGAAAATGGGAAGGCCGGCTTGGTCTGATATTTTCCGGCGATGATCAAGGTATCGAAAAAGTTCAGAGCGGCGGCTTCGATCCGCACCACCGCTTCGCCGGGCGCAGGCGTGGGATCGGCAATATCGGCGACTTCGAGGTCGTCAGGCGTGCCGTAATGGGTGCAGAGTAGTGCTTTCATGGCGTCCGGATGATAAAAGGGCGGGGCATTGAGTCCAGCATGTAGACGGCTTGTCGGCCTCTTGGCGCAACCGCCATTAACTTTTTCGGGCTAAAAGGGCCGGGGGGCGGCCGATTGTCGCCTTCACATTGGCGGGTTTGGCCGGTAATGGGCTAGTATCCCACGATACCTTATGCGGCGTCATAGCGTCGTTCAATTCAACCCGTAGGGGCCGATGACGATGAAACTTATGCCAAGCCCCATACAGCGCCCCGCGATTGCATTGCTTACCGCCGGCGCGGCGATGTGCGCCGCCATTTTTCCGCAAATCGCTCACGCGCAGAAGAGCAAGGGTCCGACCGACCAGGCCGTGCTGCTCGGTCAATTCGGCGACTGGGGCGCTTACACCGCCTCGCCCGGCGGCAAGAAGGTCTGCTTCGCGCTCGCCAAGCCGGCCACGGCGGTGACCGATCCGTCCGGCCGCAATCGCAATCCGTCTTATGCCTTCGTCTCCACGCGCCCGGCTGAGAAGGTCAAGAACGAAGTCTCGGTGATCGTCGGCTATCCGCAAAAGCCCAGTCATGACGCCTCCGCCAGTATCGGCTCCGCCAACTACGTGATGTACACGCAGAATGACGGTGCCTGGGTCAAAAACGCCGCCGAAGAGGCGCAGATGGTCGAGACCATGCGCAAGGGCACCGATCTGGTCGTCAAAAGCGAATCTTCGCGCGGCACCAAAACCACCGATACCTATTCCCTCAAGGGCATTTCCGACGCGCTCGATAAGGTCGCGGCGGAGTGTAAGTAGGACGTAGACGCCCTATATTGCCGGGGAGAGCCACGCGTCGCGCGGCCGCAACCAGTTGAGCCGATGACCAGTAGTGTAGACACAGCATTAGTCCCGGCCCCCTTCGTCGAAAAAGCGCCGCTTGAGCGCTATGTCGCGCCGACAAAGCCGTCGCTGCTCGGGCTGTCGCGCGCGCAGCTTGCCGATGCGCTTGGCGAAGTCGGCGTGCCGCCGGCGCAGCGTAAGATGCGCGTGCAGCAGCTCTGGCATTGGATCTATTTCCGCGGCTTCACCGATTTCGATGGCATGACCAGCATGTCGAAGGAGTTACGCGTGGCGCTCGCGGAGCGCTTTACGGTGGCGCGGCCGGAAGTCATCGCCGAGCAGGTTTCTGTCGACGGCACGCGCAAATGGCTGATGCGGTTGCCGGGCGATGAAGACAGCAAGCTGCCGCACGACGTCGAATGCGTTTACATTCCCGACACCGAACGCGGCACGCTCTGCGTTTCCAGCCAGGTCGGCTGCACGCTTACCTGCACCTTCTGCCACACCGGTACGCAGCGTCTGGTGCGCAATCTCACCGCCGGTGAAATCGCCGGGCAGGTGATGGCGGCGCGCGACCGCTTGGGCGACTGGCATCGCAAGTCGGCCCAGGCCGACTTGCGCAAATCAAATCTGAACTCGGGCAAGCCCGAGTTCAGTGGCGTCCGCCCCACCGACGGGGTCATTCCCTCGGGCGAGCGCTGCGTTACTAACATCGTCATGATGGGCATGGGCGAGCCGCTCTACAATCTTGACGCCGTGCGCGACGCGCTGCTCATTGTCTCGGACAATGAAGGCCTTGGCATTTCCAAACGTCGTATCACGCTCTCGACCTCCGGCGTGGTGCCGAACATCGAACGTGCCGGCAACGAGATTGGCTGCATGCTGGCGATATCGCTGCACGCGGTGCGCGACGAATTGCGCAACGAACTGGTGCCGCTCAATCGCAAATATCCGATCGCGCAATTGCTGGAAGCCTGCCGCAATTATCCCGGCGCTTCCAATGCGCGCCGCATCACGTTCGAATATGTGATGCTCAAAGACGTCAACGATTCGATCGAAGACGCCAAGGCGCTGGTGCGCCTGCTCAAGGGCATCCCGGCCAAGATCAATCTCATTCCCTTCAATCCCTGGCCCGGCACCAAGTACGAATGTTCGGATTGGGAACAGATCGAAAAGTTCTCGCAGGTGGTCTTCGACGCCGGCTATGCCTCGCCGGTGCGCACGCCGCGCGGCCGCGATATTTTTGCCGCCTGCGGCCAGCTCAAAAGCACGACCGAAAAGTTGTCCGCGCGCGAACGCATGGCGTTGCGCGCCATGGCGATGACGGACTAGCGCATGATCCCGAAAAGTGAGCACCGGTTTTCGGATAAGATCATGTGCAAAATAATTTAATGGCGCTGCTTGGCCGCATCTTTGTCATCGTCTTCGCCGTCATGGTGGCGAGTCTCGCCGCCGGAATGGCGATTGCCATGGGGTTCTTGGGGCCGGAATGGCATATCCTCACCGGCGATCCGGGCGAGCGCGTCGTGTTCTGGGGCGCCGCTTTTTTCGGCGCGGCGGCGACCGGCGCGGCCGGTCTGTTGCCGTTGGTTATTCTAATCGCGCTGGCCGAGAGTTTCAAAATCCGCGGCCTGCTTGCCAACGCGCTGGGCGGTGTCGCGCTGTTGTTGCTCGGCTATTACGGCAGCGGGCTGGCGCGCCCGGGCTATGAGGAATCCATCGATCGTCCGCCACCGGCGATTTCGCGCGAGGCCGAGATTGCCGCCGCCGCCGGTGCCGTATTCGGGCTGGTCTATTGGGCGATCGCCGGCCGCAAGGCGGGGCGCTGGCGGACTAGCGCTTAGCCCAATCCAATGCCGCTTCCAGCCGGTCATTGCCCCAGAACAATTCGCCGCTTGGTGTAACGAAACTCGGCGCGCCGAAAATGCCGAGCGCGGTGGCTTCCTCGGTTTGCGCACGCAGGCGCGCTTTGTTGTCGTCCGATTGCGCCAGCGTAAGCACGGCCTCAGTGTCTCGGCCGAGTGTGCGAAGAACATCGGCAATCGTGTCTCGTTCGCCGATATCGCGGCCATCGCCGAATTCGGCGCGATAAACCGCGCGGCAGAAATCCTCGCCCCAGCCTTGCGCCAGTGCGACCAGCGCAACGCGCGCGGGCAACAGGGTATTTTGCGGAAAGCCGGGCGGCTCGGCGAAAGGCAAATCGAGCGCGCCGCAAACCCGTTGCAGGTCGCGCCTCATGTAGCGGCCCTTGGCCGGATAGATATTGAACGGCGAGGTGCTCCAGCCATTCGCCTTGAACACCGGGCTGAGCAGAAACGGCCGCCAGCGCACACTCATGCCGCGCAACCGCGCCTCATCGCCGATCCGCATGGCGGCCGGATAAGAATAAGTCGAGGCGAATTCGAACCAGAAATCGAGCGTCGGCTGCGGCATGCCGGCATTATAGCGGAACGATTGAGATCACGCCTTTTACATTTTAGGCCGCCTCGGCTAGAGGAGCGCGGCATGAACAGCACCGGACTTTTAGTCGCAACTGCTATCGCCGCCGTGACCGGGCTGGTGTTTGGACTCTATCCCGATCTCGACCTCCAAATTTCGCGCGTATTTTATGAGCATGTCGTCGGCAGCAACGCGTTCGGATGGCGCATCTATCCACCGCTGATGCTGGCGCGAAATTTGGGACTCTGGGTCGGCACGGTCCTGATCGCGCCCTTCCTCGTCGCATTTGTCATTAAACTGATCTTGCCGCGCCGCAAGCTCATGGTATCCGGCCGCGCCATCTTATTTCTCACCGCGACGCTGGCGCTCGGTCCCGGCCTTCTTGTCAACGTGATATTGAAGGATCATTGGCACCGGTCGCGCCCGATCGACGTTCAGCAATTCGGCGGCGATGAACATTTCGTTCCCTGGTGGGACCCGCGTGGCGATTGCCCGAACAATTGCGCCTTCGTGTCGGGCGACGTAGCGGGTGCGGTGTGGACGATTGCGCCGGCGGTGTTGGCGCCGCCGGCCTGGCGTGCGGTTGCCGTCGGCGCGGCGCTGACGCTGGGCGCCGGCATGGCGGTCGTGCGGGTGATGGCGGGCGCGCATTTTGTGAGCGATGTGATCTTCGCCGGTCTTTTCACGTTTTTGATTATCTGGATTATGCACGGCCTGATTTATCGCTGGCCGCGTACGCGCACGACCGATGAGAAAGTCGAGCGGGATATTGAGCGGCTTGCCGGCGCGCGCTATCGTTCCAAAAAACAAAACGCCGGCGGCGATTGAACCGCCGGTTCATCCCTGGGGAGGAACGCGCGTGCCATCATCGCAGCGAAACTTCATTCGATCGATTATTCTGGCCGCCATTCTCGGCGGCATTTTCGCAACCGCACAGGCGCCCGGCGCGCAAGCGGCCTATCCGGAGCGCACGGTGACGTTGCTGGTGCCCTTCGCGCCGGGCGGGCCGACCGACATCATCGCGCGCATCCTGGCCGAATCGCTCGGCCGCTCGCTCAAACAAACTTTCATCGTCGAAAACCGGCCCGGCGCCGCCGGCAATATCGGCATGGGCGTGGCGGCGCGCGCGCAGCCCGACGGCTACACGCTGTTGCTGACCTCGACCGCGATCGCGGTCAATCCGGCGCTGTACAAAAAACTGCCTTACGATTCGTTCAAGGATTTCGCGCCGATCTCGGAACTGGTCGATTCGCCAAATGTCATCGTGGTCAACGCCAAATCCGGGATGAACAGCATCGCCGATCTGGTCGCGGCCGCCAAAGCGCCGGGCGCCAAGTTCAACTATTCATCGCCTGGCATCGGCACCAAATCGAATTTGACCGGCGAGGAACTCAAACAGCGCGCCGGCATCGACATGGCGCATATCCCCTATCGGGGCGCGGGACCGGCCGCGGCGGCGGTGCTGGAAGGTACGGTGCAGGTCGGCTCGGTGGCGCTGCCGGCGGCCGAGGCGATGGTGAAGTCGGGACAGCTTAAAGCGCTCGCCATCACCGGCCCGAAGCGCTGGTTTTCCATGCCGGAAGTGCCGACCATGATCGAGTCGGGTTATCCCGGCTTTGTGTCGGAGACTTTCTCGGCGCTGTTTGCGCCGGCCGGCACGTCGAAGGAGATCGTCGATCTTCTGGCGAAGCATTGCCGCGAAGCCTTCGACAACAAGCGTGCGCTCGACATGGCGCACGCCTCCGGCTTCGTGGTCGTGGCCGGCACGCCGGAAGAACTGACCGCGCACATGAGAAAAGAAATTCCGGCGGTCAAGGCACTGGTCGAACGCGCCGGCATCAAACCGCAGTAGTCGAAAAACCCGGGCATGGTCGAATGCCCGCGCCGCCGGCGGCGTCAATAGGCAATACGTGCAATAGTTGTAATATATATTATTTAAACCAGCTATTCTTCGCAAGCGTGCTTGCCATGCCGCCAGGTCGAAATACCGGCAAGGCCGCTGCCCCGCGCGCCCTGCTTGCACCGCCACCATCCCCGCCTATAGTCCGAGCGGCTTTTCGATGGTCTTCAGGTTTTTTCTCAAGGGCGTTCAATGGCTAAAGGCGATGTGAAAAAGGTAGTTCTGGCCTATTCGGGCGGTCTCGATACATCGATCATCCTGAAATGGCTGCAGACGACCTATGGCTGCGAGGTCGTCACCTTCACCGCCGATCTCGGCCAGGGTGAGGAGCTGGCGCCCGCGCGCGAGAAGGCGCTGCGCGCCGGCATCAAGCCGGAAAATGTCTTCATCGAAGACCTGCGCGAGGAATTCGTGCGCGACTTCGTCAATCCGATGTTTCGCGCCAATACCGTCTACGAGGGACAATATCTGCTCGGCACCTCGATCGCGCGCCCGCTGATCGCCAAGAAGCAGATCGAGATCGCGCACAAGGTCGGCGCCGACGCCGTCTGTCACGGCGCCACCGGCAAGGGCAACGATCAGGTCCGCTTCGAGCTCGGCTATTACGCGCTCGATCCCAACATCAAGATCATCGCGCCCTGGCGTGAATGGGAATTCAAGGGCCGCGAGGAACTGTTGAAGTTCGCGCGCGACCACCAGATCGTCATCGCCAAGGACAAGGAAGGCGAAGCGCCTTTCTCGGTCGACGCCAATTTGTTGCACTCCTCGTCCGAGGGCAAAGTATTGGAGGATCCCGCCAAGGAAGCCCCACCCATCGTCTATCAGCGCACTATCTCGCCGATGGAAGCACCCGATCAGGCAACGTCGGTGACGATCGGCTTTGCCAAAGGTGACGCGGTTTCCATCGATGGCATTACCTTGTCGCCGGCATCGATCCTGGCGCGGCTCAATCAGCTCGGTCACGACAATGGCATCGGCCGTCTCGATCTGGTCGAAAACCGGTTTGTCGGCATGAAATCGCGCGGCGTCTACGAAACGCCCGGCGGCACGATTTTGCTGGCGGCGCATCGCGCCATCGAGTCGATCACGCTCGACCGTGGCGCAGGTCATCTCAAGGACGAGTTGATGCCGCGTTACGCTGAACTGATCTACAACGGTTTCTGGTTCTCGCCCGAGCGTGAGATGTTGCAGGCGCTGATCGACAAGTCGCAGGAGCTGGTCGAGGGCGAGGTGCGACTCAAGCTTTACAAAGGCAACGTCATCGTCACCGGACGCGAAAGCAAGGCGTCGCTCTACTACTCGACGCTGGTAACCTTCGAGGACGACAAGGGCGCTTACGACCAGAAGGACGCGGCCGGCTTCATCAAGCTCAACGCTTTGCGTCTGCGCACCTTGGGCCAGCGCAAGCGCACACTTAAGCGCGATTGACGGCGAGCACGCTCGAACCGATTGGTATTCCGGCGGGCGGGCGGGCGCATGCAACCTGGCAAACCGCGCCTGGACCCGGAGCCGTGATGATTGAATAATAGGCGGCAACGCCGACAAGAGCCAAGAAGGCCGATGACGGGAGAGAAAAGCAATGATCCAAAACGCGGCGCGGTGGCGCGCACCCTATTTATTCATCCCTTTGCTTGCGATGGCGCTGGCGGGCTGCGCAGCCGACGACTATCTCGGCAAGCCGAAAGAACCGGAGCCCAATATTTTTCCGGCCGATTATAAAAAGGAGGTCCTCGGTACAATCGTGCCCCTGCTGGAATATCCGAACAATGTGCGCGACGCATTGATCAGCGATCCGGTATTGGTTCCCGTAAATAAGGATCAGCGTTACGCGGTCTGCGTTCGCGCCAATTCGCGCAATGAACGGGGTCAATATGCCGGACCCAAGGACCGCATCGCCTATTTCTTCGCCGGCCATCTCAACCAGTTGATCCTGGCGACGACGGAGCAATGCGGTAACGCTGCCTATAAGCCATTTGCCGAGCTCGCAACATATTGCGCCGGCGAGGGATGCGTCGGTAAGCGATAGCGGGCGCTTTCATCGTGTCAATAATTTTCGCTCGTGGTCTGGTCGTGCCGCACCTCGACGAGTTTTAATTCGGGCATCAGCGGCAGGTGTTTGCGTTTCTTCTCGGCGATTTCGGCGGCGACTTTCTGCATCTGGAGGAAGCGCTCCGGCGTCGTGGGATGTGTCCTCGCCAGGCGAATGCTGTCAGGGTTGGCCTGTCCCAACGCGCGCCAGAATTCCTCAACGCCGGTGAGGTCGTAGCCGGCGCGAGCGGCATAATATGCGCCGACATAGTCGGCCTCGCGCTCGAATCCGACGCTGTAGGCCAAGGCGCCGGCCTTAGCGAATTCCTTCGAGAAAGCGCCGCGCGTTCCGACCCCGCCTGCGAGAAAGCCGACATCCGCCGCCAGCCCGCCGACCCAGCCGACCACCGTGTTCCAGCGCCTTTTGCCGAGATGCCCGAGGTTCGAATGCGCTAGTTCGTGGCCGATCAGCACCGCGAGCTGCGAATCGGTGTGCGCCAAATCGACGATGGAAGAGCTGATGATGATTTTTTTGTCGCTGGTGGAGGCATTGACCGTGCCATCGACCACGTAATTAATCGGAATCGCGCAGGCTATGACCGGCGTCACCTTAGCGTCGATGATGTCCTTGTCGTCGCGCAGGAACGAAATGCGCACCGGCCGCTCTTCGTTGAACTTAAGGAAGCCGCCCATCCATCCCATCGTGCCGGAGGTTGGAACCGGGTCGTCGTTGAACGAAATCAATTCATCGCCGTTTTTGATGCCCGCTTCGTCGGCCGGCGATCCTTCGACGACCGAGATGACGGTGGCGCGCGACCAGCGCAGATCGAGCGCCTCGGCGGAAAAAGACTGATACTTGCGCGGCAGGCTGTTCGGGGTCGCAGCGTATAGTCCGATCTGCGCAGATACCCAGTCCTTGCAATCGGCGCGGTTGGCCGCGCGGATGCGGAAGGCGACGGTGTCGACCCGGTGTAGTTCGCTGTAATATTTCCGGATCTGCGCGACCTGTTGCCGGCGCAGTTCGGCCGCGATGTCATCTTTCGATAGTGGCGGCAGGCTGGATACTGGCCCCGCGCAGGCCGCGGCCAGCAGGACGAACGCCACCGACAAAGCCGAGCGGAAAATACGCAACGCCAGCCCCCACCCAATTCGGGCAGGATGCGTCAGCGATACAATCTTAGCAAGCGCAAGTTGCAGGGACGGCGCGCCGGCGGCGTCCAGGGCGTCACCTTGAGGCGGCCGATCAGGCCGTAAATGCCATCCAAAACAAAGAGATCGCGCGCTTTCGATCCCTCGAAAGTGAAAATCGGCATGCCCATCCACCACACGTGATGGCCCCTCGGCGGCACCCGGAATTCAGAAGCCATGCCTGAATCTGTATCTGGATTCCAGAACCGGCGCTAACGCGCCGTTCCGGAATGACGCTACACCTGCCGTTCCACCATCGCTTTTTTCAGCGTGGCGATTTCCTTGGCGGGATTGAGGCCCTTCGGGCAGGCTTTCGAGCAGTTCATGATGGTGTGGCAGCGATAGAGTCGGAACGGATCCTCGAGATTGTCGAGGCGCTCACCGGTCGCCTCGTCGCGCGAGTCCTGAACCCAACGATTGGCCTGCAATAGCGCCGCCGGTCCGAGATAGCGATCCGAATTCCACCAGTAGCTCGGGCATGCGGTCGAGCAGCAGGCGCACAGAATGCATTCGTACATGCCGTCCAGTTTGTTGCGGTCCTCGTGACTCTGAGTCCATTCCTTTTCGGGCGTCGGCGACACGGTCTTGAGCCAGGGTTCGATCGAAGCATATTGCGCGTAGAAATTTTTTAAGTCGGGCACCAGATCCTTCACCACCGGCTGATGCGGCAACGGATAAATCTTAAGCGGCGCTTTGGCGTCGTCCATTGCCTTGGTGCAGGCGAGTGTATTGGTTCCGTCGATATTCATGGCGCACGAGCCGCACACGCCTTCGCGGCAGGAGCGGCGGAAGGTCAGCGTCGGATCGACATTGTTTTTGATCCAGATCAGCGCGTCGAGAACCATCGGCCCGCAGTCGTCGCGGTCGACATAGTAAGTGTCGACATGCGGGTTTTGCCCGTCATCCGGATTCCAGCGGTAGATGTTGAATTCGGTAAGGTGCGTCGCGTGCGAGGTGCGCGGCCAAGTCTTGCCCTGCGTGATCTTGGAGTTCTTCGGCAGCGTGAATTCGACCATGTTAGTATACCCGCGCCTTCGGCTCGATATAGGCGATGTCGTTCGACAGCGTGTAAGTGTGCACCGGGCGATAGTCGATCGTGACCTTGCCCTTCTCATCCATCCACGCCAGCGTGTGCTTCATCCATTCCTTGTCGTCACGGTCGGGATAATCCTCGCGCGCATGCGCGCCGCGACTTTCGGTGCGGTTCTCCGCCGAGTCCATTGTGACGACCGCTTGCGCCATCAGGTTGTCGAGCTCGAGCGTTTCGATGAGGTCGGAATTCCAGATCAGCGAGCGATCCGACACGCCGACGTCGCTCATGCCGTCGAACACGTCGTGGATCAGTTTGTGGCCTTCCTCGAGAATTTCGCCGGTACGGAACACGGCGCAGTTGGTCTGCATGGTCTTCTGCATCTTGAGGCGAAGCTCCGCGGTCGGCGTGCCGCCGGAGGCAAAACGGAAACGATCGAGGCGGGCGAGAGCCTTGTCGGCCGAATCTTTCGGCAGATCGGCCTGTTTTTCGCCCGGCGTCAGCAGTTCGGCGCAGCGCAACGCCGCCGCACGGCCGAATACGACCAGATCAATCAATGAATTGGAGCCGAGCCGGTTGGCGCCATGCACCGAGACGCAGGCCGCCTCACCCAGCGCCATCAGGCCTGGGATGATGGTGTCGGCATCGCCGCTCTTCTTGGTCAGCGCCTCGCCATGATAATTGGTCGGGATGCCGCCCATGTTGTAATGCACGGTCGGCAGCACCGGGATCGGTTCGCGCGTGATGTCGACATTGGCGAAAATGCGCGCGGTGTCGCTGATGCCGGGGAGGCGTTCATGCAACACCGCCGGGTCGAGATGATCAAGATGCAGGAAAAGGTGGTCCTTTTCCTTGCCGACGCCGCGGCCTTCACGGATTTCGATGGTCATGGCGCGCGAAACGACGTCACGCGAGGCCAGGTCCTTGGCCGAGGGGGCGTAACGCTCCATGAAGCGTTCGCCTTCCGAATTCACCAGGTAGCCACCTTCGCCGCGTGAACCTTCGGTGATCAGGCAGCCGGCCGGATAGATGCCGGTCGGGTGAAACTGGACAAATTCCATGTCCTGCAACGGCAGCCCGGCGCGCAACACCATGGCATTGCCGTCGCCCGTACAAATATGCGCCGAGGTGCAGGAGAAATAGGTGCGTCCGTAGCCGCCGGTCGCCATGATGGTCATGTTGGCGGTGAAGCGGTGGATGCTGCCGTCGTCCATGTTGAGCGCGATCACGCCGCGGCAGCGGCCGTCGTCGTCCATGATCATGTCGAGGCAGAAATACTCGACATAGAATTCGGCGGCGTGCTTGAGCGCCTGGCCGTACATCGTGTGCAGCATGGCGTGGCCGGTGCGGTCGGCGGCGGCGCAGGTGCGCTGCGCGGTACCTTTGCCGAAATGCGTGGTCATGCCGCCGAACGGACGCTGATAGATCTTGCCGTCTTCCTCGCGACGCGAGAATGGCAGCCCCCAATGCTCGAGTTCGTAGACCGCGGCCGGCGCGTGCTTGCAGAGATATTCGATGCAGTCCTGGTCGCCGAGCCAGTCGGCGCCCTTGACGGTGTCGTACATATGCCAGCGCCAGTCGTCCTCGCCCATATTGCCGAGCGAGGCGGCGATGCCGCCTTGCGCCGCCACCGTATGCGAACGCGTCGGAAACACCTTGGTTATGCAAGCGGTGCGCAGGCCCGCCTCCGAACATCCGACCACGGCGCGCAGGCCGGAGCCGCCGGCACCGACCACGACGACGTCGTAGTGATGGTCCACGATCGGATAAGCGCGGCCATTGATGCCGGGCGCGTTGCCGTTTGTTTTGCCGTTGCTGGCCATGCCTAGACCCCGAATGAGAGCTTGAGGATGGCGAAGGCGGAAGCGAGGCCGACGGCGATGCAGAAGAACGTATTCATCATCAGGCTGAGGAACTTGTATTTATCGGCGTGCACATAATCGAGGATGATTTCCTGCATGCCGATCCACATGTGATAGGCGGTGTTCAGAATGAACAGCAGCATGATGATGGCGACCAGCGGCGAGCCAAGAATCTGCACGACGGCGGCGTGGCTGCGCCCGAGCAGCGAGATGGCAATCACGATCAGCGCGAGGGTGAGTGGAATGCCGGCGACCGAGGTGACGCGCTGATGCCAAAAATCGCGGGTGCCGGCACGCGCCGCACCGAGGCCGCGTACGCGGCGGGCGGCGGTGCGCATCTCGTTTGGATGCTGACCGATCATCGCGGGCCTCCCATGGCGAGATAGCCGACGATCCAGACGACCAAGGTGAGCGAGATCGAACCGACCAGCGTCGCCAGCGTCAGCATTTCGCGATCCGCCGGCTCGAACCCGTGCAGCGTGTCCCAGATCAGATGGCGAATGCCGCCAAGCGTATGATGCAGCAGCGCCCAGGTGAAGCCGAACAGCACCACCCGCCCGATCAGCGAGCCGATGAACCATTCGAAATTGGCGTAAGCGTTCGGGCCCGCCGCCGCCGCGATCAGCCACCAGGCGAGCAGGAGCATGCCGAAGTACAGCGCCGCGCCGGTGATGCGATGCACGATCGACATCATCATCGTCAGCATCGGGCGATAGATTTGCAGATGGGGGGAAAGCGGTCGCGAACGCTGCGGTCCGGTCGTGGTGCCCGCCTCAAGCTCGGCCATCGTCAGTCTCCTTGGCACCGCCGTAACCCTGTCGGCGGTCGCGCATGGGTTGGTAACCAAACCATCGGCGCGCCGCAACGCACCAAAGGTTTGCGCGACCCGCCGGTCTCTCTGGCCGGCCAAATCTTACTTGTTCAAAAACGAAACTAAACCCTGTAAAATGCCTCAGCAAGATGTGTTTTACGTAGGGTGCCTTCGCCAAATAAGAAGGCTAATGAGTACCACCATGCGCTTCGACCTCACGGATCTCAGTCTTTTCCGCCACATCGTGGAGGCTGGCTCCATCACTCACGGCGCCGAGCGCATGAATCTGGCGCTGGCCGCCGCATCGACCCGCATCCGAAAACTGGAGGATGCCTTCGGCGCCGAGCTTCTGGTGCGCGGGCGTCAGGGGGTGGCACCGACGCAAGCCGGGCGGACGCTGCTTCAGCACGCCCGCGCTATCCTCGAGCAGTCCGAGCGTTTGCAGGAAGACCTCGGCGTCTATGCCGGAGGCCATGCCGGGCAGGTGCGCGTGCTGTCGAACACCAATTCGCTGACCGAGTTTCTGCCCGAAGCGCTCGGCAGTTTCCTCGCGGCGCACCCGAATGTCAGCGTCGATATCGAGGAGCGGCTGTCCGACGAGATCGTCGGGCTGATCGCGGAAGGCGTCGGCGACATCGGCATCGTCGCCGGTACGGTTGATGCCGGTTCGCTGACGACGTTTCCGTTCCGCAGCGACCGTTTTGTACTGGTGGTGGCGCGCGATCATCCGTTGGCGAAACGAAAAAGCGTCAGTTTTGCCGAAACGCTAGACTATAATTTTGTCGGGATCGATCGCGCCAGCGCGATTCAGCGATTCCTGGCCGACAAGGCTAACCGCATCGGCCGGCCGTTGCGCCTGCGCGTGCAATTGCGCTCGTTCGACGCCGTTTGCCGTATGGTTGAAAATCATGTCGGCGTCGGCATCGTGCCGATGACGACGGCGCGCTGGGCGACCAAGACCATGGCCGTTAATGCCATCGATCTGACCGACGCCTGGGCGTTGCGCAATCTGTCGATCTGCCTGCGCGATTACAAGGCGCTGCCGCCTTATGCGCAGCAGTTGGTGGATCATTTAAGGGCGAGTACTTAGACGTCATTCCGGGGCGCTCGCGAAGCGAGCGAACCCGGAATCCAGGGCGACACGATCTGTGGCTTTGGATTCCGGGCTCGCGCCTTCCGCGCGCCCCGGAATGACAATAACTACTACCGCGGCATCAATACCCAATAATCCAGATCGAGGATCACCGCCGGGTCGTATTCGTTGCCCACCTTGTACGGAAAATCGAAGCACGGCTTGTCCTTGGTCGCGACCGTGCGGATGCGCAGCGCGCCGACATCTTCGCGACCGTGCAGTTCGGCCGTCTCCAGCACTTCCGACCAGGCGAACACCGTCAGCCCCGCAAAGAGCGGCGACACATGCCGCCCGCCATTGATGGCGGCAACGTGAAACGCATTGGCCAGCCCGTTGAATGACAGCGCGCGGGCCAACGAGATCGCATGACCGCCATAGATCAGGCGGTGGCCGAAGCGGCCTTTGCTTTCGGTAAAATGATCGAAGTGGATGCGGGCGGTGTTCTGATAAAGTCGCGTCGCGATCATGTGCTCGGCGTCCTCGACCGTGACGCCGGTGAGATGGTCGATCTTCTCGCCGACTTTATAGTCGCCGTGACGGCTCGGACTGCCGGCGAGTTCGGTGTCATACGCCGCGTTGTTGATGATCGGACAGCCATTGCCGAGCGATCCGACTTCGGCGCTTTTCGGCAATTCCGGCACCACTTCCTGCGGCGCAGGCGAATTCTCGTCGCGCTTCTTCACCATCACCCAACGCACATAATCGAGCACGGTCGCGCCGTCCTGATCAAGCCCGCGCGAGCGTACATAGACAATGCCGGTCTTGCGGCTGGAGTTTTCCTTCAGCCCAATCACTTCCGACACCGCGCTGAGCGTGGCGCCGGGATAGACCGGCTTCAAAAAATGACAGTCGGCATAACCCAGATTGACAACCGCATTGAGCGAAATATCGGGCACGGTCTTGCCGAAGACCATGTGAAAGACCAAGAGGTCATCGAGCGGCGAGCGTGCATAGCCGACCTTTTCAGCAAAACTGTCGGCCGACTGCACTGCGAAGCGCGCGCCGAACAGTCCGTTATAAAGCGCCACGTCACCCAGCGTGACGGTGCGCGGGGTGGCGTGGCGGATTTGCTGGCCGAGGCTGAAATCCTCGAAGAAATTGCCTGGACTGGTTTTGGAGGAGGATGAAATGCTCACCTAAGAGGTTCCTTATCCACTGAATTCCCGCCCGGCATGGGCATTCTCACAAAACTGTGAGGCGAACGCCAGATTTTCCGCACGAAAATCTAATCTAAAGCATCCACGGACTTTGATCCGGCGTAGATTGTTTAGAAACAGAGACCGTTGAGATCGAAAGTCCCGATGACCGCCGAAACCATTGCCACGCCATCGCCTGTGAGCATCCATCCCGGATGGGTGCGTGTCTGCCACTGGATCAACGCGTTCGCAATCCTGATGATGATCGGCTCCGGCTGGCAGATATTCGACGCCTCGCCGCTGTTCGACTTTACTTTCCCGCGCGGAGTAGCGCTCGGCAACTGGCTGGCCGGCGCGCTGCTGTGGCACTTCGCCGCGATGTGGCTGCTCATCGTCAACGGCATTGTTTATGTGGCGCTCGGCTTCGTCACGGGGCGCTTTCGCCGCAAGCTGCTGCCGATCTATCCGGGCGAGGTCGTCGCCGACGCCAGGGCGGCGTTGACGTTCAGACTCTCGCATGCCGACCTCTCGCACTACAACGCAATCCAGAAGCTGCTTTATGCCGGTGTGATCTTGACCGGCGTGGTGATCGTGCTGTCGGGCATTTCGATCTGGAAGCCGGTGCAGTTTCAGGAATTGACCGCGCTGTTCGGCGGCTACGATACGGCGCGCTATGTGCATTTCTTTGCCATGGCGGCGATTGTCGCCTTTCTGGTGGTGCATGTCGCGCTGGCGTTGATCGTGCCGAAAAGCATCCGTGCGATGGTTGTCGGGAAGTAACATGAAAAAACGGACGATCATTCCCGGCATCGACGCCAAACTGCTCATCAAAGATGCCTGCAAATTGATGCCGGACCCGATGCGCCGCCGTTTTTTAAGCGGCGCAGCCAGCCTCGGCGCGCTCACCATGCTGACCGGCTGCGACATCGTCGACAGCGACACCGCGGATGGCGTGTTGCGCATGATTTCGAAATTCAACGACAAGGTTCAGGCGGCGATCTTTCAGCCGAACAAATTGGCGCCGACCTATAAAGAAAGCGACATCACGCGGCCATTTCCGTTCAACGGCTATTACGACGTTGAGGACGCGCCGGTCGTCGATCCCAAGACCTGGAAGCTGGAAATATCCGGGCTGGTCGACAACAAGAAGCCGTGGGCCCTCGATGAGCTGCACGCGCTGCCGGAAGTGTCGCAGATCACCCGACTGGTCTGTGTCGAAGGCTGGAGCGCCATCGGCTCCTGGCAGGGCGCGAGGCTGTCGGACTTCCTCAAGCGCATTGGCGCCGACACGCGGGCGAAATATGTCTGGTTCAAGTGCGCCGAGGGCTACACCAACACCATCGACATGCCGACCGCGCTGCATCCGCAAACGCAGATGACCTTCAAGTTCGACAACAAGCTTTTGCCGGTCGCCTACGGTTTTCCGATGAAAATTCGCATGCCGACCAAGCTCGGCTTCAAGCAGCCGAAATACGTGGTGGCGATGGAAGTCACCAATATCGACAAAGGCGGCTATTGGGAGAACCAGGGCTATAACTGGTTCTCAGGGCTTTAGCGTCTCGTCACCGCGCGGCTGCGCCGTGATCAACCGCGCGCCGCGCTGGAACGTCAGGTAGCTCCACAGCCAACTGAAGGCGACGGTGAAGCGGTTGCGCAGGCCGATCAGGAAATAAATATGCACCACGCTCCAGAACAGCCAGCCGATAAAGCCGCGCAGCCGCAGCGGGCCGAAGCTCACGACCGCGGCATGGCGGCCGATGGTGGCGAGATCGCCGAGATCCAAATAGCGAAACGGCTTGTTGTGCTCGCGTCCGGCGATGCGCGCCGCGATCATTCTGCCGACATATTGCCCCATCTGCTTGGCCGCCGGGGCGACGCCCGGCACCGGCTTACCGTTTTTGTCCGTGACCGCGGCGGAATCGCCAATGACGAAAATATCTGGATGCACGGGCACCGACAGATCGGGGTTGACCTTCACGCGTCCGGCGCGGTCGGCCTCTGCGTCGAGCCAGGCCGCGGCCGGTGACGCTGTCACGCCGGCTGCCCAGATGATCGTCGCGGCATCCAGTCTGCCGCTATTGAGATCGACGCCGTCGGCGTCGCATTTCGTCACCATTGTGTCGGTCATGATCGTGACACCGGCCTTTATCAAGGTGGCGCGAACATAATCCGATTGCGCCGGTGCAAAGGCCGGCAGCAAACGCGGCCCCGCCTCGATCAGCACGATGCGGGCGTTGCGCGGGTCGATGCGGCGGAAGTCCATCGCCAGCGTCTGGCGTGCGATTTCGGCGATCGCGCCGGCCATTTCGACGCCGGTCGCGCCGCCGCCGACAATGGCGAAGGTAAGCAGTTTGCTTTGCTCGGCGGTGTCGGAAGCGATTTCGGCGTGCTCGAAGGCAATCAGGATGCCGCGGCGAATGCGGGTAGCGTCTTCGATGCGTTTGAGACCGGGCGCGTATGGCGCCCAGTCGTCATGACCGAAATAGGAATGCATCGCGCCGGTGGCGAGCACGAGGTAATCATAAGGCACCTCGCCGAAATTGGTGCGCAGCATCTTGCGCGCCGTATCGACGCCGGAGACGTCTTCCATCAATACGGTCGTATTCTTCTGCGAGCGCAGGATATGGCGGACCGGCCAGGCGACGTCGGCGGGCGACAGCGCCGCGGTAGCCACCTGATAAAGCAGCGGCTGGAAGCAATGATGGTTCTGGCGGTCGATGATGGTGATGTCGGCGGCCGCCTTGCGCAATGCCCGCACTGTTTCCAGGCCGCCGAAACCGGCGCCGACAACGACAATTTTTGGACGCTCTTCAGCCATTTCGGCTCCTCGCCGCGGTTCGCGATAGCCAATTTGTGCCTATCCGCGAGCGGTTGCCAAGGGCGCGGCAAGGCTTTAGCAATCCGCGCACCACTTACTTCTGAGGCGTAACGGCAATGGCAATCCACAAACTTCTTCTGCTCCCCGGCGACGGCATCGGCCCCGAGGTGATGGCGCAGGTGAAACGTGTCATCGAATTCTTCAACAAAAAAGGTCCGGACCGCTTTTCCTTCGACGAAGGGCTGGTCGGCGGCGCGGCTTATGACGCGCATCAGGTCGCGATCACCGACGAGACCATGGAGAAGGCTAAGGCTGCCGATGCCGTCATCTTTGGCTCGGTCGGCGGGCCGAAATGGGACAAAGTCGGCTACGACCAGCGCCCGGAAGCAGGCCTTCTGCGCCTGCGCAAGGATCTCGACCTCTACGCCAACTTGCGCCCGGCGGTGACCTATCCGGCGCTGGCCGACGCCTCTTCGCTCAAGCGCGAACTGGTCGAGGGTCTCGACATCATGATTTTGCGCGAACTGACCGGCGGTGTGTACTTCGGCGAGCCCAAGACCATCACCGATCTCGGTAATGGCCAGAAACGCGCCATCGATACACAGGTCTATGACACCTACGAGATCGAGCGCATCGGCCGCGTGGCGTTTGAGCTGGCGCGCAAGCGCCGCAACAAGGTCACGTCGATGGAAAAGCGCAACGTGATGAAGTCGGGCCTATTGTGGAATGAAGTCATGACGGCGCTGCACGCGCGCGAGTTCAAGGACGTGACGCTTGAGCACCAACTCGCCGACTCGGGCGGCATGCAACTGGTGCGCAATCCGAAGCAGTTCGACGTCATCGTTTGCGATAACCTGTTCGGCGACATGCTGTCCGACATCGCGGCGATGCTGACCGGCTCGCTCGGCATGCTGGCCTCGGCTTCGCTCGGCGAGGTCGATCCGAAAACGAAAAAGCGGAAGGCGCTATACGAGCCGGTGCACGGTTCGGCGCCCGATATCGCAGGCAAGGGTCTTGCCAATCCGATCGCCATGATCGCCTCGTTCGGCATGGCGCTGCGTTATTCGTTCGATCTCGGCAAACAGGCCGATATGATCGACAAGGCGATTGCCGCGACGCTCGACAAAGGTATCCGAACCGGCGACATCGCCGCGCCCGGGCAGAAGTCGGTCGGCACCTTGGAAATGGGCGACGCGATCTTGGCGGAAATGGAAAAGCTGGCCTGATCGTCGCGCCATGCAAATAAAAAAACGCGGCCCGCAAGGCCGCGTTTTTTTTTAAATTTCAATATCGCTAAGCGCTAGAACCGCAAGAACGGCGCGTTGCGGCTCGGCAGATCGAACGGGCCCGGCAGCGCCGACTGATTGCCGCCGAATGGCGTGTTATCGAGCACGCTGGTCGGGCGGTCGGTCGCTGAGAAAGCATAATTGTGCTCGCTCTCGCCCGGCGACGTTTCGGTGCCCGGATCGAGATAAGAGCGCTTCTGGATGATGACGCGGGTGCGCGTGCGTCCGTCCTCGTCGCGGGTGGTCAAGACTGTGTGGCCGCGCGCATCATAGGTGATGCGCCTCTCCCTCGTCTGGGCGTCGGCCGGGGCGGCCATGCATGCCAGAGCTGTAAAGGTGGCAAAGGTCGCGGCGACGAGTTTCAGGCGCATTTCATGGGTCCTCGACCATTAATCATGGGTGCAACGCAGTGTAGCGGGCTTCGGTTCGGCTTGATAGGGCCAAATCACAGTCAAGTGTAGCCGGAATCATTAAGAAACGGCCCCGCCTGGTTGGCGACAGCGGAGCGGGGCAAATATTAGCGGCCGATCCGCCTCGGCTCCGCCCGGCTGGTAAGCGCCTTCCAGAGCAGATGATATTTGGGCGTCGCGGCCAGCAAAGGGTCGCGCTGGCCGCAGTAGCTGCGGTTCAATTCGGCCTGCGCAAACAGCGCGCCGACCTTGGGTTCGCTGCCGGCGGACAGCAGTGTGAGCCGGTCGAGCGCGCAGGCGAGCGTCGACTCGCGCACAAAATTCTCGCGCTGGCAGAACCAGCCGGACAGCCGCAGCATTGGATCGTTCCAGACGCGCGTAAAGCCGAGGCAATAACGGGCCGCGCCCGTGGTGGTCTGAAAAGTGACCAGCGAAAGCGGACCGAATTTGCTCGCCAGCGGCCCGTCGATGGCGCGCACATCGGCGGGCCCGAGCCCCTCGGCGTCTTTTCCAATTGTCGCGGCAGACGGGCCGAAGGCCTTGAGTTCACCGCCCGGTCGGTAGATTTCGACCTGCAAAAAAGGCGTGACGCCGTCCGGCGCACCGAGCGTTAGGATGTCCTTGCGGCCGCCGCCGCTGGCATGCCGGCGGATGGCATAGTTCGCCGGTTGGCTGGCGGCTTCTGGAATGGCCAGCGCGAAAGCCGGAAACGGCCGCTCGACAGTGACCCATTCCGGTCTATGAACGGGTTTGATGACAGACTTCACCGCCGGCGATTGACCCAGTTGGGCCGCCACGACGGAAACCACCACCAGCGCGCTTACATAGGCCATCCCGCGCACTAGATAAGTGCGTAATTCCTCGCGCCAGGAAATGAGGGCGGGGTGGATGGCCATGGCCTCAGGCTGCCGTTGTCATAAAGACAGTTCTCGCCTAGAAGCGCTGGCATCCGGGTCAATTGACGGTACCATCGCCCGGAGAATTTTTTCGGAGAGTTAACAATGGGTTACAAGGTCGCCGTGGTGGGCGCCACCGGCAATGTCGGGCGTCAAATGCTCGAGATTCTGGATGAGCGCAAATTTCCCGCCGACGAAGTGGTGGCATTGGCCTCGCGCAAAAGCATGGGGCAGGAGTGCTCGTTCGGCGACAAGACGCTGAAGGTGAAGGCGCTCGACCATTACGATTTCTCCGATGTCGACATTTGTCTGATGTCGGCGGGCGGCGCCGTGTCGAAGGAATGGTCGCCGAAGATCGGCGCGCAGGGCGCGGTGGTGATCGACAATTCGAGCGCCTGGCGCATGGACCCGGACGTGCCGCTGATCGTGCCGGAAGTGAACGCGCACGCGCTCGAGGGCTTCAGCAAGAAAAACATTATCGCCAATCCGAATTGTTCGACCGCGCAGCTCGTGGTCGCGCTCAAGCCGCTGCATGACCACGCCAAGATCAAGCGCGTTGTCGTAGCAACCTATCAATCGGTGTCGGGCGCCGGCAAGGAAGCGATGGACGAATTGTTCACGCAGACCAAGGCCGTGTTCACGCTTGGCGAAATCACGAACACGAAGTTTCCCAAGCGCATCGCCTTCAATGTCATTCCGCAGATCGATGTGTTCATGGAGGACGGCTACACCAAGGAAGAGTGGAAGATGATGATGGAGACCAAGAAGATTCTTGATCCCAAAATCAAGCTGACCGCCACTTGCGTGCGCGTGCCCGTCTTCGTCGGCCATTCCGAGGCGGTCAATATCGAATTCGAAAATCCGATCTCGGAAGACGAAGCGCGCGAGATTTTGCGCAGCGCGCCCGGCTGTCTGGTGATCGACAAGCGCGAGCCGGGCGGCTACGCGACGCCCTATGAGTGCGTCGGCGAAGATGCGACCTATATCAGCCGCATTCGCACCGACCCGACCGTTGATAACGGCATTGAAATGTGGGTGGTGTCGGACAATCTGCGCAAGGGCGCAGCGCTCAATGCGATCCAGATCGCCGAGGCGCTGATCAACCGTAAGCTGATCAAGGCAAAGCAGAAGGCGGCGTGACGGTCATTCCGGGGTCGCGAGCATAGCTCCGAATCTGGAATCCAGAACCGGATTCCGGATCGCCTCGCCTCGCTTCGCTCGGCGTCCGGAATAACGGATTGGTCAGAATCTCGGCGCGGCGAAAATCTTGCTGTGCTCCTCGGCGGCGATCTGCTCGAAGATACCGCTCGCCGGGTTGCGAACCGACAAGCGTCCCGCCGCCACGCCGAAATAGGCGCCGTGCAGCACGAGCTTGCCGCGTTCGACCAGGATATTCACGCACGGGAACGTCATCAGGTTGTCGAGCGTGGTGACCACCGCCATCTGCTCGAGCCTGGTCACGTATTGGTCCATCGTCATGCTGCCGCGCGGGCCGACCGCCTTTGCCGCCGGCTCGATCAGCTTCATCCAGTGGCCGATGAAGTCGCCGGGCGATAGCGGCTCGGCATCCTCCACATAGGCGCGGATACCGCCGCATTGCGCGTGGCCGAGCACGACGATGTGCTTCACTTTCAGCGCCTGCACGGCGAATTCGAGCGACGCGGATACCGCGCGCGTCGCGCCGTCCGGCGTATAGGGCGGCACCAGGCCGCTGATGTTGCGCGCCACGAACAGTTCGCCCGGCCGCGCGTTGAAAATGACCTCGGGCGCGCAGCGCGAGTCGCAGCAGCCGATCACCATGATTTCGGGACTTTGGCCGGCCTCGGCAAGTTCCCGATAGCGGTCCTGCTCAGCGTGGAGGCGTCCGGCGGCAAACGCCGTGTAGCCATCGATCAGCCGTTGCGGAAAGGTCATACGAATGAAGCCTGTCTGTGCACTTTCCATTCCATACCGGGCGCTACGAAGCAAGCCGAGCGTAGACGCCTCGCCGCGGCCTCAAATGGCGCGTTTTTACGCGTTCGGTTCCCGCTAACCCATTCACGGTAGCCTCAATTATTCATCGTTTGTTCAGGTCCAATCGCCGACTGATAGGCTGCAAACCGGGTCTCCAATGCTTTCACCGAACAAGCCAGTCATCGCGGAGGCGACCATGCCGCGCTTCCGCACGCACGGCTTTAGCGGCGCCCAGATCGCCGTGCTGGCGGCCGCCTTCACGCTTTTGATTTCGATCCCAATCTGGACCCATCCACTGCCGCCACTGTCGGATTACGTCAACCACCTCTCGCGCATGCAGGTGATAGCGACCCTGGCGAAAAACCCAAAGCTGGCGGAATTCTATCAGGTCAATTGGCAGGTCATTCCCAACCTGACCATGGACCTGGTCGTGCCGGTGCTGGCGCGCTTCGTGAACATTTATCTCGCCGGCCAGATCTACATGGTCGCAATGTTCGCGCTCATCGTTTCCGGCATGTTGGCGCTCAACCGCGTGCTGATCGGCCGCTGGTCGACGCTGCCGCTGTTCGGCATTCCGCTGCTTTACAATTTCGTCTTCCTGGTCGGCCTGATGAATTATCTCTGTGGCATCGGCGTGGCGCTGTGGGCGCTGGCCAGTTGGGTGGCGGTGCGCGAGCGCATCTGGCCGCTGCGGCTGGTGCTATCGTCGGCCAGCGTCGTGGTGTTGTTCTTCTGTCATCTTTCCGCGCTCGGCATTTACGGCATCGGCATTTTGTCGTTCGAGTTGCTGCGGTTGTGGGAGCGGCGTAACGAGCCGTGGCCGGGCCGGATCGTGGATTTTGTCTGTAGCGGTCTGCCGTTCCTGGCCGCCGCGCCGCTGCTCTATGCCAGCCCGACCATGAACTTGCTCTCCGGCGTCTATTGGGACCAGCGCGGCAAGATCGACGGCCTGATGTATGTCATCAGCGACTACTCCGACATCGCTGCCTTCGGCATCGTCGGCGTCATGGCGGCAGCATTGGTCTGGGCGGTGCGCCACCGCGTCCTGCAATTTCATCCGCTGGTGCTGGTGCTGCTGTCGGTCGGCGCCGTCGTTTATCTCGCCTTGCCGCGCGTGATGTTCGATACTTACATGACCGATCAGCGCGTCCCGATCGGTGTTGCTTTCATGCTGTTTGCCTGCGGCGATCTCGAATTGCGCCGCCGCCTGGTGCGGCGCGGCTTCATGATCGTGCTGATTGTCTTGATCGCCGGCCGCCTGATTGAGATCGATTACAACTGGACGCAGTTGTCCGATTCCACCAGCCAGTTTCGTTCCTCGGTTAAGCGCATCGTGCCCGGCTCGAAGGTGTTCGTGGCTTACGCCGATCGTTCGCTCGGCGAAGACGTTCGCGACCTCGGTCTGGTGCACGCGGCCTGCATCGCCACCATTGAGCGCTCCGCGCTGGTCACGACGGTGTTCACCGTGCTGGGCAAGCAGGTGCTGCACGTCAAACCGAAATACGAGGATTTCGCCGACACCCATGACGGCACCCCGCCGTCGATCGCGCAGCTCATCGTCGCGGCCGAACATCCGTTGCCGCGGATGCCGGCGTTCTGGTTGAACTGGACCAAATTCGATTATCTCTACGTGCTGTTCACCGAAGATGACGCCATCAACCCCTATCCGTCGCGTCTAAAGCTGGTCGCCGACGGCGACCGCTTCCAGCTCTACAAAATCCTGAAAGACGGCGAATCCGCTGGCGGCCCCGGTCTCTATCCTGGCCGTTTCTCAGCCCTCACACGCTAGCCGCCGCCCGCGCATTTTGCATGCGGCGCGCGCAGGCTCGCCGCTTGCCAGTTGCCCCGGTACAGCTAGAGTTGACGGCATGATTATCCGCCCGCGCCGCAGCGTCTTGTATATGCCAGGCTCCAACGCCCGCGCGCTGGAGAAGGCAAAAACCTTAGCCGTCGATGGCGTCATTCTCGATCTTGAGGATTCGGTCGCGCCCGATGCCAAGGAGGCCGCGCGCAGCCAGGTCTGCGATGTGGTCAAGGGCGGCGGCTTCGGCGCGCGCGAGGTGTTCATTCGCGTCAATGCCGTCGACACACCCTGGCACGCCGAGGATCTGGCCGCCGCCGCGCAGGCCGCGCCCGACGCCATTCTGGTGCCGAAAGTGTCGAGCCCCGACGCGCTCGAATTGATCGGCCGCCGTCTGCTCGACATGCATACCGATATCAAAACCCGGGTCTGGGCGATGATCGAGACGCCGCTCGCCATTTTTAACATTCTGTCGATCGCCGCCGAGGCGAAGGATTCCGAAAGCCGTCTCGGCGGCTTTGTGCTCGGCACTAACGATCTCGCCAAGGACACCCGCGCGCGTCTGGTGCCCGGTCGTGCGCCGATGCTGCCCTGGCTGACGACGGTGCTCGCCGCCGCGCGCATTTACGGCATCGACGTGCTCGACGGCGTTTATAACGATCTCGGCAACGCCGAAGGCTTCGCCGGGGAATGTCAGCAGGGCGTTGAACTCGGCTTCGACGGCAAGACGCTGATCCATCCCAACCAGATCGAGCCTTGCAACAAAGCGTTCTCGCCGTCGTCGGACGAAGTCGCCTGGGCACGCAAGATGATCGCGGCTTTCGACCTGCCGGAAAACAAGTCGAAGGGCGTGGTCTCGATCGACGGCCGCATGGTCGAGCGCCTGCATGCCGAAATGGCGCGCCGCACGGTCATGATCGCGGAAGCAATCGCCGCGCAGTCCTGACATCCAAAATAAAAAAGCGCGGAGGTTCGCGCCCCGCGCCTTTAATGAGCTTCGTCAGCCGCGTGATAAAGTAAAAGTTAGAGCCTCGGCTTTGATTCCATCAAAGCCGGAAAGGCTCTAGTGCCCGGCGTCCGATGCGGCGTTGCCGTTGGCGGCGCCGTTCGTGACATAGCTCTGCGGCTTCGCCACCGCGGGCGCTATCGTCGCGGGCTTCTGGCCCTTGATCTGATCGGCGGTCGGCGCCTCGACGGTGGTCGCCAGACGGCGCGCCACGCCTTCGAACTGCGCGTTCTGCTCGATCACCAGCGATTGCTTGAAGATTTCACCTTCGACCACGGCGGTCGCCTGCAACTTGACGTTATTGCTATGGATGACGCCCTTGAACTCGCCGTCGATCACGGCTTCCTGCGCCATGACGGTGCCTTCGACTTCGGCGCCCTTCGAGATCAGCAAGCGCGCGGCGTGGATATCGCCGACGACGCGACCGGAAATCTGCACCGAACCGGTGCAAATGATGTTGCCGGTGACCAGTAGACCCGGTCCGAACGTGGACACGATATCTTGCGACGGTTTGCGCTCCTGCGCCGAATTGTCCGGCTTGGTCTCGGCCGCGCCGCCTTCCGCGTTCTTCATGTCGCGCTCACCTTTGTTTTGTGAAAAATAACTCAACGCACTCTCCCGTTTTATCAGGGATGCCAAACCGCCGGGGCATTGCCCAAGGCACATTCGGATCCCACCCACCCTTAACTTAATCCGGTTACATCATAGACCTGCCCGGTAGGGCGGGAAGTTAAAAATAGATATATCGATAACGCCGGGAGCCGGCGGCCGGCGCTAGCGTTAACTAGCCGGGCAAATTAACCCTGAATTGGTCTGTATCGGCCGCCCCGCGGCGGTTTAGAAATAGGCGGCAGCAAAAATGAGCAAACCCATGGCATCCGCCGCCGACAAGGCAATGAAGGCTTCGGTCGAGCGGTTTTTGAAAAACATCAGCTTCACCGCGCAAGGTGAAGTCGAGAAAGCCATTCGCGCGGCCATTGCCAACGGAACTCTGCAAGGTCACGAAACCTTCACGGCCGGCGTGACGGTTTCGAGCGAAAAAATCGGCCTCAACATCACGATCTATAACAAAATCGAACTGTAGGCCTTCGGCACGGCCGCAACCACGCCGGCGGCGTGGCGTTAACGGCAGGTGCCCCGGTCGCAAAGGAACCTGCCATGCCCGAGATTCACGAAAGCAACGGCGTCGTCACGCAGATTACGACCGTCGCCGTCGATCCGAAGAATCAGACCGAAACCCTGAACCTGATGAAAGAGCGCGCCCGCTTCATGGCGACGCAGCCCGGTTTTGTTTCGATCAGTTTGCACCAGTCCGCCGACAACGGCCATATCGTCAATTACATCCAGTGGAAGGACCGCGAGCAGCTCGTCGCCGCCCATCATGCGCCCGAGTTCCGCGAAAAATGGCCGCGCTTTGGCGAACTAATCAAGGACGCCGAGCCGTGTCTTTATGACGTGGTGCTGGTGGAGGAGAAATAAGACCGGCCCAGAATTATTTGAATCGCTCCGCCGGGGGCGCGATTTCGGTCACCAAATCACGCACCAGCGTCTTATTCGACAGCGGCGTCAGCGTCATCTCGACAGGCTGTAGCCGGGCGGTGCAGGCATAGATAGTCTTGCCGTCCAGCTCGATCATGCACTCCTTACAGGCATTGGCATTAATGCAGGAAAAGCGAATAGCCAGGCTCGGGTCGCGGTGCGCCCTGATCCAACGCAGCCCGTCGAGCACCGATTGGCCCGGTTCGAACGGCACCTGATAGCTCTCGAAGGTTCCTGCACCTTTTTCCTCGCCACGCCAGATTTTGAGAATCGCCGTTTCGCTCATGAAGCCGCCACCTGCGCGGACACGGCCGCGCGCGTCAGCACGATCTCACCGCCGCGCAAATCAACGAATTGATTGACAGCCCAGTCCGGCGACGTTTCGGGGTAATCCTCGCGATGCTGGGCGCCGCGTGTTTCGGTGCGGGCTTTCGCTGCCGCCGCGACCGCTTTTGCTACCAGTAGCATGTTGCGCAAATCGAACCAATCCATCCGCCGCATGTCGAAATTGCGTCCGTCACCTTGGGGCGCATCGCCCAGTTCAGACCACAGCCCGTCGAGTCTATCAATCGCTCGGGTAAGTTTCGCCGCATCGCGCAAAGCACCGACGTCGTCTTGCATCGTGGTCTGCAAGGTTTCGACCATCTCGGCGGTGTTGATCGCGCGCGGCGGCGCGGGCGCGGCAATCAGTTCGACCAGAGCCTGTTCGTTGTCGGCCACTTCGCTCGCTGCCTGTGTCCGCCTTGCCAGATCGGCGGCGCATTGCCCGGCGCGCCGGCCGAACACCAGCGCCTCGGTAATGGCGTTGCCTGACAGGCGATTGGCGCCGTTAGCGCCGCCAACGGCTTCGCCGGCGGCAAACAGTCCGCGCAGACCGGTCTGCATCCGCGCGTCGACCGCGATGCCGCCCATGTGGTAATGCGCAATCGGCGCCACCTCGACCGGCATCTTAGTCAGATCGATGCCGTTGGCGGCCAGCCGGTCGATCACCGGCCCAAAGGCCTCGCGCAAGGCTTTTTCCGGCACGTGCTGGAAACTGAGATAAGCGCCGCCGTGCGGCGTCCCACGCCCGGCCTCGACTTCTTTCAGGATCGCGTAACTGCCGGCATCGCGGGTGATGACATATTTGCCGTTCTCGGCGACGCCGTAATTTTGTGTGAACTCTTTCATGCGGTTGTTCAGCAACCGGCCGCCGAGCTTGTAGCGGAATGGATCCCACATGATCGGGTCCATCCCGATCAGGCGCGGGGCCAGGTGGCCGATGGGGAAGAACTGTACGAATTCCATGTCAACCAGCGAAGCGCCCGCCCGCAGCGCCAGTGCATAGCCGTCGCCGCCCATGTTTGAGGAAGCGCTGTTGCGCCGGTACAGGCGCGTCAGGCCGCCGGTGGCGATAATGGTCGCCTTGGCCGAAATCAAAACCGGTCTGGCGCTGCCGAGGTGCATCGCGGCGGCGCCGATTACGGCGCCGTCGCGCTTCAGCAGATCGATGACGCAGAGGTCGCCGGCTTTGCGGATGCCGGGTGTTTTGTTGACGGCTGTTCGCAAGGTCTTGGACACCGCCGGCCCAGTGTTGAGAAAATCGACATAGACGCAGCGGGGCCGGTCATGACCCGGCGCCATTGCCTGCGTGATATGTCCATCCTTCCGTGCCCAGCCAACGCCCCATTCGTCCATAGCGCGAATGCAGTCGGGGCCTTCCTCGCACAATAGACGCGCCAGTGCTTCGTTACAGAGGCCCCGTCCAGCGGTTAGAGTGTCGTTATAATGGTATCGCCAATCGTCGGGCGTCTCGGCGCCGAGTGCGACGGCCACCGTCATTTGCGCCATCACGGTGGCGCCGCCGCGACCGATCAGACTGCGGTCGACAAGCAGTACACTGGTGCCGGCGCGTGCCGCCTCGATGGCCGCATACAGGCCGGCTGCGCCGGAACCGATTACTAGAACATCGGTTTCGGTGCGCGCCGTCTCTATCGTCATGGATTGAAGTCTAAGCCCATGGCCGCGCTTCGTGCGCCTTTTTCTCGTAGCTCGAAATCTTGTCGGCCTTCTGCTTGGTCAGGCCGATATCGTCGAGGCCATTGAGCATGCAGTGCTTGCGGTGGGCGTCAACCTCGAACTTGACCGTGCCGCCGTCGGGACCCTTGATCTCCTGCTTTTCGAGATCGATCGAGAGCGTGGCATTGGAGCCGCGATCGGCGTCGTCGAACAGCTTCTCAAGATCTTCCGGCGATACGCGGATCGGCAGCACGCCGTTCTTGAAGCAGTTGTTATAAAAAATGTCGCCGAACGAGGTCGAGATCACGCAACGGATGCCGAAATCCATCAGCGCCCAGGGGGCGTGCTCGCGCGACGAGCCACAGCCGAAATTATCGCCGGCGACCAGAATCTTGGATTTGCGGTAGGCCGGCTTGTTGAGCACGAAGTCCGGGTTCTCGGAGCCGTCGTCCTTATAGCGCTGCTCGGAGAACAGGCCCTTGCCGAGTCCGGTGCGCTTGATCGTCTTGAGGTACTGCTTGGGGATGATCATGTCGGTATCGACATTGATGATCCTCAAGGGCGCCGCGACCCCTTCCAGGTGATCGAATTTTTCCATAGCCCTAATGCTTTCCCGGCAGTTTTAAAGAGGGACGGTTTACCGCGAAGCGGTTAACGGCGGAAGTCTTTTAGTCTGCCACCGCCTCGATAGCTGCCATGTCGTCATCGGACAGGCCGAAATGGTGGCCGATCTCATGCACCAGAACATGGGTCACGATGGCGTCCAGTGTCTCCTCGTGCTCGGCCCAGTAGTCCAGGATCGGCCGGCGATAGAGCCAGATCATGTTGGGCATCTGGCCGGAAACATCATGTTGGAACGGCAGGCCGACGCCCTGAAACAGCCCGAGCAGATCGAATTCGGTTTCGGCCTGCATGGTGTCGAGCACTTCCTCGGTCGGGAAGTCTTCCACGCGGATCACCAGCCCCTCGCACAGTGCCGTGAAGCGCGTCGGCAACCGGGCAAAGGCCTCTGTGGCCAGCGCTTCGATCTCCTCCACGGTGGGGGCCGAAATCCCACGCCAGGCTTGCTGCTGGTCAAATTCACTTGCCACGTTACTTGTGACCCTCCCTTGCCATGTCGGCTCGCGATGGAAAGGTTGTAGTGGAACCAAGCGGTTGACGGAACTGCCGAAATGGGCGACCGTTAACGATTGCGGCGCAAGGGTTTGGGGACCGGCTGTGGCCTTGAAGCGGCTCATATTTGGCGTTGTAGCCGGGGCTTTGACCTTGGTGGCACCCGGCAGCGCTGCCGCCGACGTGTACCGTACCGCCAATGCAGCGCATGAGGCCAACGCGCAGGCGTCGCCACCACGCGTCATCATCCGCCCGCGCCGGCTCGGCCCCAACGCCAAGCGCTATTGCCGCACGCATCTGGTGCAGGAATACCGCGTCAGCGGAACCGTGATCGTGCCGCACACCACCTGCTGGTGGCGGTGAAACCAGAGGCCGATTGGGGCGTTGTCCAACCCGTAAAGTTTAAACGGCTTTGGAGGCGTTGATGTCCAAGCTCATGCGGATAATCGCTGCATTGGCCCTCGCGGCCGGTGCGTTCACATTCACAGCCGGCTCGGCGCAAGCCCAGCACTGGCGTCATCACCATCATCATGGTGGCGGCTTCTACCTCGGGTTCGGCGCCCCTTACGCTTATTACCCGCCGGCTTATTATGGGCCGGCCTGCCGTTATGACCGGGTGAGATACTGGCGCCACGGCCGCTGGCATTGGCGGAGCGTGCGACGCTGCTACTAAACTGACCCATCACCAAAATGCCGCCCGGCGTCGAGATTTATCGCTGTCGCGGCAGCCTATTTCCACTCGCGCACATCGACGAAATGCCCCGCGATCGCCGCAGCCGCCGCCATGGCCGGCGAGACCAAGTGTGTGCGGCCTTTGTAGCCCTGCCTGCCTTCGAAGTTGCGGTTAGAGGTCGAGGCGCAACGCTCGCCCGGCTTGAGCTTGTCCGGGTTCATGGCGAGGCACATCGAGCAGCCCGGCTCGCGCCAGTCGAAGCCGGCGGCCTTGAAAATCTTGTCGAGGCCTTCGGCTTCCGCCTGTTCCTTCACCAGACCTGAGCCCGGCACGATCATGGCGTAGACATTGCCATTGACCGTTTTGCCCTCCGCGATTTTCGCTACCGCGCGCAAATCCTCGATGCGTCCGTTGGTGCAGGAGCCGATGAACACGCGGTCGAGCTTGATATCAGTGATCTTCTCGCCACCGTTCAAGCCCATGTAGCCGAGCGAACGCTCGGCCGCGATGCGCTTTTTCTCGTCGGCGATTTCAGCGGCGACCGGCACGCGCCCTGCGATGGAGGCGATCTGCTCGGGGCTGGTGCCCCAGGTTACGATCGGCGGGAGCTTGGCGGCGTCGAGCCTGATCTCACGGTCGAAATGCGCGCCCTCGTCGGACTGCAAGGTTTCCCAATAGCGCATGGCCTGATCCCAGGCGTCGCCCTTCGGCGCCATCGGACGGCCTTTAAGATAGCTGAACACCTTCTCATCCGGCGCGATGAAGCCGGCCTTGGCGCCGCCCTCGACCGACATGTTGCAGACGGTCATGCGGCCTTCGATCGAGATGTCGCGGATCGCCTCGCCGGCATATTCCAGCGCATAGCCGGTGCCGCCGGCGGTGCCGATTTCACCGATAATGGCGAGGATGATGTCCTTGGCGGTGACGCCTTCCGGCAATTTGCCGTCGACCACCGCGCGCATGTTCTTCGACTTGGTCTGGATCAGGGTCTGTGTCGCCAGCACGTGCTCGACTTCCGAGGTGCCGATGCCGTAGGCAAGCGCGCCGAAAGCGCCATGCGTCGCGGTGTGGCTGTCGCCGCAGACGATGGTAGTGCCGGGCAGGGTGAAGCCCTGCTCGGGGCCGATGATGTGGACGATGCCCTGACGCTTGTCGAACTCGTTGAAATACTCGATGCCGAAATCCTTGGCGTTCTGATCGAGCGTGCGGATTTGCTCGGCGCTTTCCGGATCGGGATTGGGCTTTGAGCGGTCCGAGGTCGGCACGTTGTGATCGACAACGGCGAGCGTCTTTTCCGGTGCGTGCACTTTGCGCCCGGCGGTGCGCAGGCCTTCGAAAGCCTGCGGCGAAGTCACCTCATGAACAAGATGCCGGTCGACATAGATGAGCGCGGTGCCGTCCGGCTGCTCATCGACCAGATGATCGTCCCAGATTTTGTCGTACAACGTGCGCGGTTTCATGGGCTGTACCCTTTGAATTTGGAATCGGCTCGAATGGACGGGCTCAAGCGCGCGTCAAGCGCGCGAGCCGCTCAAAGTCCGGCTTGCACGGCCGTCAGCCGCCCGAAGAACCGCCAGGGCAGGCGGGCATGGTCGGCAAGAATGATGCGTCGAGCCTTGGAAATCATGATGGCTATATAGCCACTAATGCCGGCCTCGACAACGAAGGTGGCGGCATAGCGCCAAAGCAAAAGGGGCCAGTTTCCGGCCCCCTTTGGACGCAATGGCGTTCGCGCAGCCTTACTTGGCGGCGGCCGCTTCGCGCTCGGCACCTTCCGGCCCGCCGGTGTTGGCGGCCTCGATGCGGGCTTTCTTGCCGCGCAGGTTGCGCAGATAATAAAGCTTGGCGCGGCGCACCTTGCCGCGGCGCACCACCTTCATCGAGGCGATCGCCGGCGCATGCAGCGGGAACACGCGCTCGACGCCCTCGCCGTACGAGATTTTGCGCACGGTGAAGTTCTCGTTCAGGCCGTGGCCGGAGCGCGCGATGCAGACGCCTTCGTAGGCCTGCACGCGGGTCTTGTCGCCTTCAATCACCTTGACGTTCACCAGCACGGTGTCGCCCGGTCCGAAGTCGGGAATAGTCTTTCCGGCCGAAAGCTTCTCGACCTGCTCTTTTTCGAGCGTCTGGATCAGGTTCATGGCTCAAATCTCCGTCGGCAGCGCCAGCAAGCGGCGCGCGGGCTTAGCTTGGTCTGAATGGGTTGGCGAGCTTCTAGACTAAAGGGAAAGCCTTGTCACGCCGGTTTTGGCGGGGGTTTTAGAGCTTTTTACGGGCCAAATAGGCTGCCCAGAGGTCCGGACGGCGCTCTTTGGTCAGCCTTTCGGCTTCCGCAAGACGCCATTGGGCAACCTTGGCGTGGTCGCCGGAGGTGAGCACCTCCGGGATCGGCTGGCCTTCGAAAACGGCGGGCCGCGTGTACTGCGGGTATTCGAGCAGGCCGTCCGAGAAGCTTTCCTCGAAGCCGGAGGCTTCCTTGCCCATGACACCGGGGATGAGCCGGACACAGGCGTCGATCAGCGCCATTGCGGCGGGTTCCCCGCCCGACAGCACGAAATCGCCGAGCGAGATTTCTTCGAGATTGCGGGCCGCGATCAGCCGCTCATCGACGCCTTCGAAGCGGCCGCACAGAATGACCGCGCCTTCGCCGCGTGCCAGCGCTGAGACCCGGGCCTGCGTGAGTGGAGCGCCGCGCGCGCTCATCAAGAGGCGCGGGCGCGGATCGGCGGGAATGGCGTCGAGCGCGCGCGCGAGCACGTCGGCCTTCATCACCATGCCGGGGCCGCCGCCGGCCGGGGTGTCGTCGACGGTGCCATGCTTGTCGGTTGCGTGCGCGCGGATATCTTTTGTCTCAAGCGACCACAGGCCGAGGCTAAGCGCCTTGCCTGCCAGGCTGACGCCGAGCGGGCCGGGAAACATTTCGGAAAAGATGGTGAGAACCGATGCGCGCCACATCGCTGCTACTCGATTTCCGATGGCAATTTAACCACGACCTTGCGCGCGGCCATGTCGATTTCCGGCACCAGCGCGTCATTAAACGGCAGCAGCAACGGTTCGCCGCCTTGCGTGGTGGCGATTTCGATTAAATCGCCGGCGCCGAAATTATGCAATGCGGCGACAGTGCCAAGCGCAACGCCCTCCGGCGTGACCGCGGCAAGACCGACCAGATCGGCGTGATAATAAGTGTCGTCTTCCTCGATCGGCGGCAGCCGGTCGCGCGGCACGAACAGATCGAGATTGCAAAGTTTCGCGGCCACTTCGCGGTCATCGATGCCGGCGATGCGCACGACGAAATGATCCTTCGCCGCGCGCATGCTTTCTATTTCAAACGCCTTGCCGTCTTCGGTCTCAAGCGGACCATAACCGGCGACAGCGGCCGGATCCTGCGTGAACGACCACAGCTTCATTTCGCCGCGCACGCCATGCGCCGCCCCGATGCGGGCGACGCGAACATTATTACCCGCTGGCGGGAACCCTGGCTTGCTGATGTTGCGAGCCACGGGCGGCTGCTGCTACTTCGCCGCTTCCGCGGCGGCTGCCTTGTCGGCTGCCGTCTTTTCGTTCGCAGCGGCGGTTGCCGCGGTCTTGGCGGCGGCGTCGCCGGCTTCCTTCGCCTTTGTGGCCTCTTCGGCGGTGGCCTTGCGTTCCTTGCGCGGGATTGCCTTCTCCGGATTGTTGCGCTTCTCGCGCTTCACGATGCCGGCGGCGTCGAGGAAACGCGTCACGCGGTCGGATGGCTGCGCGCCCTTCTTCATCCACTCCTTCACCTTGTCGAGGTCGAGCTTGAGGCGCTCTTCCTTGTCCTTCGGCAGCAGCGGATTGAAATAGCCGAGACGCTCGATGAAGCGGCCGTCGCGCGGCGAACGCGAGTCGGCGAGAACGATGTGATAGAACGGACGCTTCTTGGTGCCGGCGCGGGCCATGCGGATCACGAGAGACATTGCAGTTTTCCTTTGTTGAATTTTGAGTTTGAGTTGATTGAAGTCGTAAGCGGTTATTTCTTTTTCCCGAAGCCGGGGAGACCTTGAACGCCGGGGAATTTTCCGGACCCGCCCAATCCCGCCAGGCCAGGCATGTTCGGCGGCAGCGATGGCATCGTCGGCGGCAAGCCAGAAGGATTGCCGCCGGCGCCGGGCATGCCGCCCGGCATTTTCTTGGCCATCTCGGACATCTGTTCCGGCGACGGCAAGGCTCCAGGATTGCCGCCCGAACCGAAGCCCATCATCTGGCCTAAGCCGGCGAGCGGATTGCGATTGCCTTTGCCCATGGCCTTCATCATGTCGGCCATGCCGCGATGCATTTTCAAAAGCTTGTTGATCTGCTCGGCCGAGGTGCCGGAGCCGGCGGCGATGCGCTTCTTGCGGCTGTTCTTGAGAAGGTCCGGATTGCGCCGTTCCTGCGGCGTCATCGAGTCGATAATCGCAACTTGGCGCTTCAAAATTTTGTCGTCGAGGCCGGCATTGGCGATCTGATTTTTCATTTTCGCCACGCCCGGCATCATGCCCATCAGCCCGCCGATGCCGCCCATCGACGCCATCTGCATCAACTGTTCGCGCATGTCGGCGAGATCGAACGCGCCCTTTCGCATTTTCTCGGCGACGCGGGCGGCTTTTTCGGCGTCGATATTGGCGGCGACTTTTTCAACGAGCGCGACGATGTCGCCCATGCCGAGAATGCGGCCGGCGATGCGCGCGGGATCGAACTCCTCCAGCGCATCCATTTTTTCGCCGGTGCCGATCAGCTTGATCGGCTTGTTGGTAACGGCACGCATCGACAAAGCCGCGCCGCCACGGCCGTCGCCGTCCACGCGCGTAAGCACGATGCCGGTGAGGCCGACGCGCTCATCAAAGGCGCGCGCCAGATTGACCGCGTCCTGGCCGGTCAGTGCGTCGGCAACCAGCAGCACTTCGTGCGGCGTGGCGGCCGCTTTGACCTGCGCCGCTTCATTCATCATTTCGTCGTCGAGCGTGGTGCGGCCGGCGGTGTCGAGCAGCACCACGTCGTAACCGCCGAGGCGGGCCGCTTGCAGCGCGCGGGTGGCGATCTGCGGCGGCTGCTGGCCGGCGACCACGGGCAGTACGTCGATCTGGGTGTCGCGGCCTAGCACCGCGAGTTGCTCCATCGCGGCCGGACGGCGCACGTCGAGCGACGCCATCAATACCTTTTTCTTTTGCCGCTCGGTCAGGCGCTTGGCGAGCTTGGCGGTGGTGGTGGTTTTGCCGGAGCCCTGCAAGCCGACCATCATGATCGCGACCGGCGGCGCGGCGTGCAGGTCGATCCCTTGCGCGTCGGCGCCGAGCGTGGCGACCAGCTGGTCGTGGACAATCTTGACCACCATCTGGCCGGGCGTGACCGACTTGACGACTTTGACGCCGACCGCCTGCTTCTTGACGTTGTCCACGAATTGGCGTGCGACATCGAGCGCGACGTCGGCTTCCAGAAGCGCGCGGCGCACCTCTCGCATCGCCTCATCGACGTCTGCCTCGCGCAGCGCGCCGCGGCGGGTGAGCTTGTCGAGAATGCCGCCCAGTTTTTCTGACAGTGAGTCGAACATCGAATTCCTAACGTCCAAACGACTTGACGCCCGAGGGCGCATTGCGCTGTCGGGCGGGGGCCTCCGGCCTCTCAATGGACCGGGCGGCGAGTTGGTCTTCTTTAAAGTCTCGCGAAGTGAGGCAAACCTAGGGGTGCGGCTGTGTTAAGTCAAGAAAAGGAAAAGACATTATCTATCAATTAGCTATCTCATAACTTACAGTCACGCTGGCCCTCAAATTCTGTTCTCCCGGCGCGACCGGCACGGCGCCGGCGCGCATGGCCTGCATCACGGGGCGGGGCGGGGGGCTGGAGCCTTCCTCGTTGATAGCAACGACCTTGCCGAGCCGTACGCCGGCCGCCTTGGCATAAAGCTCGGCCTTGCGGCGGGCGTCGGCGATGGCGTCGTCGCGTGCCTGGTCGAGCAGCTTCGATTGTTCCGATACGATGAATTCGATGCCCGACATCTCGTTGGCGCCGGCGGCGATGGCGCGGTCGAGAATGCCCGGCAGTTTGTCGGTTTCGCGGATCTTGATGGTGACCTGGTTGGTCACCTGAAAACCGGTAAGGCGGGCGGTGCCGCTCTTGTTCGGGTCGTATTGCGGCTGCAACGACAGTCGCGAGGTCCGCACGTCGCGGTCGCCGATACCGGCGCCCTTGATCGCGGACAGCACCGACGTCATCTGCCGGGCGTTCGCCTCGCTCGCCTCGCGTGCGGTCTTGCCCTGGCTGGTGGTGACGCCGACGCGTATCACGGCCATATCGGGCGCGACCGAGACGTTGGCATCGCCGGTGACCGTCAGCAATTTATCGGCGGCGCGCGCGTCTATCGGCGCGAGCAGCGCGGCGGCGACGGCAAGGAGGGCGACAAGGCGCATCGTCTTCATCCTATTTCACCGGCACGTAGATATTGATGACGAGATGCTGCGGGTCGGTCTTGACCGGATCGGTGGCGTATTCCTCGATAAACAGGTCCTTGGCGTCCAGCTTTTTATCGTCGAGGAAATTCGTGATCGCCTCGTAGGTCGAGTCCATGGCGTCATACGAGCCGCGATGGACGAATTTGAGCGCGCGGCCGGCCGGCGCCTCGCCGATGGCAATGTCGCCCTTGGGCGGATTGTCCGGCGCCTTTTCGATCGGCGCCGCGGCTTCGAACGAAAATCCGGTGTCGTCGGTCTCGGTGTAAATCGTCAGGAACGGACCGTTGGGCTTAAGCCCGGTCTTGGCGAGATATTCATTGAGCGACTTGAAGGCGTCGACCAGGGTCGAGAAGGCTTCGTCCCAGTTGGCCTTGCCTTTGAGATAAACGATTTGCCGCGGCGGCAGCGTCACCTCATCGCCAAAGGCATCGCCGGACTGGAGCGGGGCGGGCACGGCCGGCCCCTTCATCGCCGGGGCCGGTGCCGCCGGTGGCGACGCGCCTTGCGCGAAAACCGGCGCGGCGGCAACGGCCACCAGCAGGAAGGCGGAAAGTGGCACGGCCAGGAAGACGCGAAAGCGCGGGATTAGGCACGGCGTGGGCATTATGGTCTCCATTACTCGCCGCGGGGCGGCGATTCGCCGGCATTTGCTGTTGTTTTATCACGGCCACTAGTCCCGGGCGCGATTATTCGCCATATAGACCGGGCGGAACCCGGGCAAGGATTCTGGTATTGGGCTCGATGTTCGCCTTTCATATGTGAATGCATGAGCGGGCTCGCCAAGCACCCTTTCGTCAAGATGAACGGTATCGGCAACGAAATCGTCGTGGTCGATCTGCGCGCAGACGGCAAGCCCGCCAAAATCGGCCCCGACGACGCGCGCGCGGCCGCTTCGCCCAAAGGCGCGCCTTATGACCAACTGATGGCACTTTACGCACCGCGTACACCCGGCACCGACGCCTTCATCCGCATCTACAACAATGACGGCTCCGAAGCCGGCGCCTGCGGCAACGGCATGCGCTGCGTTGCCTCGCTGGTATCGGACGAAACCGGCAAGAGCGCGCTCACGTTTGAGACCAGTGCCGGCATTCTCAATTGCTGGAAGGGCGCCGACGGCCAGTTCACCGTCGACATGGGCAGGCCGCGCTTTGCCTGGAACGAGATTCCGCTGGCGGAGGAATTCCGCGACACCCGCGCCATCGAATTGCAGATCGGGCCGATCGACGCGCCGGTGCTGCATTCGCCGGCGGTGGTGAACATGGGCAATCCGCACGCCATCTTCTGGGTCGATGACGTGAATGCCTATGACCTCGCGCGTTTTGGGCCGCTGTTGGAGAACCATCCGATTTTTCCCGACCGCGCCAATATCACGCTCGCGCATATCGTATCGCGCGAGCACATCGTCATTCGGACCTGGGAGCGCGGCGCCGGTTTGACCAAGGCCTGCGGCTCGGCCGCCTGCGCGGCGGCGGTGGCGGCGGCGCGGCTCAAGCGCACCGAGCGCAAGGTGAAGGTGACGCTGCCGGGCGGCGAGCTCACCATCGAATGGCGCGCCGACGATCATGTGCTGATGACCGGCCCGGTGGCATTCGAGTTCAACGGCACCTTCGACGCGGCGTTGTTTGCGAAGGCGGCGACGTCGTGAGTCTCGACATCGTCACCTTCGGTTGCCGGCTCAATATCGCGGAATCGGAAGTCATCCGGCGCGAAGCCGCCGCCGCCGGGTTCGATAACGCGGTGGTGGTCAACACCTGCGCTGTGACCTCGGAAGCGGTGCGGCAGGCGCGCCAGAACATTCGCCGCATCAGGCGCGACAAGCCCGATGCGCGCATTATCGTCACCGGCTGCGCGGCGCAGGCCGAGCCTGCGATGTTTGCCGCGATGCCGGAAGTGGATCGCGTGCTCGGCAACGAAGAGAAGCTCGACGCGCGCGTTTGGCAAACACATGAGCGCGTCGTCGTCGGCGACATCATGGCGGTCAAAAGCCTCAAGGCACACGCCGTCGATCAACTCGACGGCCACACCCGCGCCTTCGTGCAGGTGCAGAACGGCTGCGACCACCGCTGCACGTTCTGCATTATTCCGTTCGGGCGCGGCAATTCGCGCTCGCTGCCGATGGACGACGTTGTGACGCAGGCGCGGCGGCTGATCGGAAACGGCTATCGCGAGATCGTGCTGACCGGCGTCGATATCACCAGCTACGGCGCCGACATCGAGGACGCGCCGCGCCTGGGCGCGCTGGTGAAGCGCTTGCTCAAGGAAGTGCCCGACATCGCGCGACTGCGGCTGTCGTCCATCGACTCGGTCGAGGCCGACGATGATCTGCTCGATGCCTTGGCGAACGAAGCGCGCCTGATGCCGCACCTGCACCTGTCCTTGCAGGCCGGCGACGACATGATCCTCAAGCGCATGAAGCGGCGGCATTCCCGCGCCGACGCCATTGCCTTCTGCGATGAGGTGCGCCGCCTACGGCCCGATGGGGTGTTCGGCGCCGACATCATTGCCGGTTTCCCGACCGAAACCGAAGACATGTTCCAGCGCTCGTTCGATCTGGTCGATGAATGCGGCCTCACGCAGCTTCACGTTTTCCCATTCTCGGCGCGCCCCGGCACGCCGGCGGCGCGCATGCCGCAGCTTGACCGCGCCGTCATCAAGGAGCGTGCGCAGCGGCTGCGCGAAAAAGGCGATGCGGCCTTGCGCGCGCATCTCGAGCGCCAAGTCGGCGCGCGCCGGCAGGTTTTGACCGAACGCGGCGGCATCGGTCGTACCGAGCAATTCACCGCCGTGCGGCTCACAGCGCCATTGTCGCCCGGCAGGCTTGTCGATTTGATGATTGCCGGTCACGATGGTCGGCAATTGATAGCAGCTAGGGAGAAGTGGGATGTCGAAGGTGGATCATCAGATCACGACGATCGAGCAACTCGAGACGCTCTACGGCGAGAAGAACCCCAATTCGATCGTCAAGGAAATCGACCACATCAACGCCAGCTACCGTAAGCTGATCGAGGCGGCGCCGTTCGTGGCGATTGCGACCGGCGGTCCGGAAGGATTCGATTGCTCGCCCAAGGGCGATGCGCCGGGATTCGTGCGCGTGCTGGACGAGAAGACATTGGCGATTCCGGACCGGCCCGGTAACAACCGGCTCGACGGCTTCCGCAACATCTTGCGCGACCCGCGTATCGGGCTGCTGTTTCTCATCCCCGGTGTCGGCGAGACCTTTCGCGTCAATGGCCGGGCTTCGATCTCGATCGATCCCGATCTGATGCAGAGCTTCGCGGTCAACGGCAAACTGCCGCGCTCGGTGCTGATCGTTCACGTCGAGACCGCGTATTTTCATTGCTCGAAGGCGGTCGTGCGCGCGAAGCTCTGGAACGAAGAGAGCAAGATCGATCGCAAGGTTCTGCCTTCAATCGGCACGATCATCGCCGAGTTGAGCGCCGGCAAGCTCGGGGGCGAAGCTTATGACCGCGAGATGCCGGAGCGGATCAAGGCGCAGCTTTATTGAGGCGGCCCCATGGTTCGAGACGGCGCCATAGTGCGTCGAAGACGCGCGTAACCGCGCTTATGGCGCCTCCTCACCATGAGGCCGATCCTCTTCCTTCCACCCGCATGCTTTCAGCATCTCGCGCATGTGCGCCGGTGCCGACGCTCCGACTTTCACGGCTGGCTTGTTCTTGGAAATCGGCACCACGATCTCGCGCGAATGCAGATGCAGCGGCGGTCCGCCCAAAGAAACTAAATTGCGCGGCGCGGTGCCATAGATATTGTCGCCGAGAATCGGAAAGCCCATTTCGGCGCAATGCACGCGCAGTTGATGCGTGCGGCCGGTGAGAGGTTCGAGCGCGAGCCAGGTGAGGCTCTTCTTATCCCTCCCCTGCAAGGGGAGGGTGGCGAGCGAAAGCGAGCCGGGTGGGGTTAGGCCGGCGGCATGCTGTGACGATTCCCCCACCTCGCCGCTGCGCGGCGACCCTCCCCCTTCGGGGGAGGGATAAGAAAACCGTCCCATTACCTTCCACAATGTCTGCGCCGGCTTGCCGTCGGCGTCGGGCTTCATCCACCAACCGCGATCTTCGTCTAGCTTGCCGAGCGGCATGTCGATGCGGCCTTCGTCCTCGGCAGGTCCGCCCTCCACCACCGCCCAGTAGGTCTTGCCGATCTGGCCGTTCTTGAACAGCTTGCCCAGAAGCGCGAGCGCCTTGCGGTGGCGGCCAAGCACCAGGCAGCCGGACGTATCCTTGTCGAGCCGGTGCGCCAGCGCCGGCATGCGCGGCAGGCCAAAGCGCAGCACGTCGAAATAATCTTCCAGGCTGGCGCCGCCCTTCGGCCCGCGATGCACCGACAGCCCGGCCGGCTTGTCGATCACCAGCATCATGCCGTCGCGGTAGAGCAGACGGGAAAGCATCTCTTCCGGTGTCATGACGAAACGGCTATCACGGACGCGGCATGAACGATACGACGCAAACTGGAAGCTGGTGGAAGCGCCTGAGCGGCGGGCTCAAGCGCACGTCGGCGTCGCTCGGCGGCGCCATCGCCGATCTGGTCACCAAGCGCAAGCTCGATGCAGCGACGCTGGAAGAACTGGAAAACGAATTGATCCGTGCCGATCTCGGCGTTGCCTTCGCTGGCCGCGTGGCTTCGGCGCTGAGCGATGGGCGCTTTGAAAAGGGCCTCGCGCCCGAGGACGTGCGCGCGCTACTCGCGGCCGAAATCGAGAAGGTGCTGGCGCCGGTGGCGAAACCGCTGGAGGTGACCGCTACCCCATTCGTCATTCTCGTGGCTGGCGTCAATGGTTCCGGCAAGACCACGACGATCGGCAAATTGGCCGCGCGCTTCCGCGCCGACGGCAAGAAGGTGATGCTTGTCGCTGGTGATACGTTTCGTGCCGCCGCTATTGAGCAGTTGAAAATCTGGGGCGAGCGCACCGGCGCGGCGGTAAAAGCCAGCGCGCAAGGGAGCGATCCGGCAAGCCTCGCGTTTGAGGCGATCACGGCCGCGAAGGCCGACGGCAGCGAAGTGGTGCTGGTCGATACCGCCGGGCGCTTGCAGAATCGCGCCGAACTGATGAACGAACTGGAGAAGATCGTGCGTGTGATGCGCAAGGTCGAGCCGACCGCGCCGCACGCGGTGCTGCTGGTACTGGATGCCACCGTCGGTCAGAATGCGCTCAGCCAGGTCGAGACCTTCGGCAAGATCGCCGGCGTCACCGGGCTGGTAATGACCAAGCTCGACGGCACTGCGCGCGGCGGCATTCTGGTGGCGATCGCCGAACGGTTCAAGCTGCCGGTGCACTTCATCGGCGTCGGCGAGGGTGTCGACGATTTGAGCGAATTCACCGCGCGGGATTTTGCAAGGGCGGTGGTGGGAATCGAAGACTAAAGTCGTCATGCCCGGCCTTGTGCCGGGCATCCACGTCTTTAGGTTTTGCAAAGAGAAAGGCGTGGATGGCCGGGACAAGCCCGGCCATGACGGAATCTGAATATGACTGAGAAGAAAAAGCTCAATCCGACGCTGAAGCTGGTGCTCGATATCGGGCCGCTCATTCTGTTCTTCGCCGCCAATGCCAAATTTGGAATCTATGCGGCGACCGGTTCTTTCATGGTGGCGGTGCTGATCGCGCTGGCGGTCTCCTATTTCCTGACGCGCCACATCGCGATCATGCCGGTGGTCACGGCGGTGATCGTGCTGGTGTTCGGCGGGTTGACGCTGGTGCTGCACGACGATCTGTTCATCAAACTCAAGCCCACCATCATTTATCTCCTGTTCGGTGGCGCACTGTTTTTTGGACTTTATTTCAACAAGCCGCTGCTCGGCATGGTGTTCGACTCGGTTTTTAATTTGACGGAAGAAGGCTGGCGCAAATTGACCTGGCGCTGGGCGCTCTTCTTTTTGTTTCTGGCCGTCGTCAATGAAGTCGTGTGGCGAACGCAGACCACGGATTTCTGGGTCAGCTTCAAATTGTTCGGCGTGGTGCCGCTGACGTTCCTGTTCGGCGCGCTGCAATATCCGCTGCTGGTGAAATACGCGGTGGAGGAGAAGAAGGAATAGCTCCGTCATCCTTCGAGGCTCGCCGCTGCGCGGCTCACATCTCAGGGTGACGGGTCAGGGTTTAGCAACCGCCTTCTCGATCTCCGGCTCCAGCACGCGCGCCAGGTTCTCCGCCGTGATCGGCCCAATCAGCTTGTAGGCGATGCGGCCATCGCGTCCGACCAGAAAAGTTTCCGGCACGCCATAGACTCCCCAGTCGATGGACGTGCGGCCCTTGGCGTCGGCGCCGGCGGCGGCGAAGGGATTGCCGTAGCGATTGAGAAAGCGGCGCGCATTGTCAGGCGCGTCTTTGTAATTGATGCCGACCAGTTGAATGCGCTTGTCGTGCGACAGTTTTTCCAGCAGCGGCACCTCGTCGTGACAGGGCACGCACCACGACGCCCACACATTCACCAACGAGATTTTGCCTTCGAGCGTGGCGTTGGAAAGGCCCGGCACAGGCTTGCCGTCTTGCGTCAAATTTTCGATCGGCGGCAGGTCGGTCGCCGGCGCTTGCTTGCCGATAAGGGCGGAGGGCAGCTTGGACGGATCGCCGGCGCCGAGCCCGAAATAAAACAGCGCCGCCAGCCCGATGAACAGAATGAGCGGCAGCAGCGCCAGAATATTGCGCGTTCGCTTACGTGCGGAATTGCCGTCCGCGGCGGTCATTGGGTATCCTCGCTGGCGTTCTGCGAGCGCCGCCGTACGCCGCGCGCCTCAAGCTCGCGGAGAATGCGCCGCTGCGTCGCGTAGTCCGCAATAATCCATAAGATCATGGCGATCACCACGAAAGCGGTCACGATATATGATGCAATAATAAATGACGCATGTGGGCCAAGAGTCATGCTGTCTGTTCTCTTGCCTGCATCATCCGCATCGAGCGCACGCGTCGGCGCAAAATCTCGTTGCGCATGGCGGCGAGATGCAGCGTGAAAAACAACAGCGTGAACGCGATGGCCATGATCAGCAGCGGCCACAGGATCGATGGCGCAATCGCGGATCCGCCCAGGCGCATGATCGAGGCCGGCTGGTGCAACGTGTTCCACCATTCGACCGAGAATTTGATGATCGGAATGTTGACCGCGCCGACCAGCGCCAGAATCGCCGCCGCGCGCGACGAGCGATTGGGGTCTTCGGCCGTCCAGTACAGCGCCAGCATGCCGAGATACAAAAGAAACAGCACCAGCACGGAAGTGAGCCGCGCATCCCACACCCAATAAGTCCCCCAGGTCGGCCGCCCCCAGAGCGAGCCGGTGACGAGACAGATGAAGGTGAAGGCAGCCCCGATCGGCGCCGCCGCCTTGCCGGCGACATCGGCGAGCGGATGACGCCACACCAGCGTGCCGAAGGCGGCGACCGTCATCAGGCCCCAGCCCATCATGCCGAGCCAGGCGGCCGGCACATGCAGATACATGATCTTGACGGTCGCGCCCTGCTGGTAATCGTCGGGAGCGCCGGCGACGCGATAAAGTCCGTAGATGAATACGGCCGCCGTCAGCACCGTCAGCCACGGCAGCGTGCGGTTGATCAGGTTCAGAAAACGCGTCGGGTTGGCGAGGTCGATGACTGCCATGAGCGGCCTTTTAGTCAGCGCTGCCGGGGCGGGCAATGGCAGCGATCATTCCTGCCCCTGACGTAAGGCCGCGGCAGCGGCGAAGGGACCGAGAATGAAACTCGCCAAAGATAGCGCGCAAAGAATGGTAAAAGGTGGGCCGAACGGCGCTGGCCCGACAATGGCGGCGTTGGCGGCGGCGACGCCGAAAATGAGAACCGGAATGGTCAGGGGCAGCACCAGCACCGCCAGCAGAAGTCCGCCGCGCCGCAGCGCCACCGCCAAAGCCGCGCCGATTAAGCCGATGAAAGTCAGCGCCGGCGTCCCGGCCAGAAGCGTCAGCGCCACCCAGCCCATCGATGACAATTCGACGTTGAGCATCAGCGCGAGTACCGGCGTGATGATAATCAGGGGAAGTGCGGTGGTGAGCCAATGCGCGATGGCCTTGGCGGCGACGGCGAGTTCAAGCGGCAACGGGCCCATCATGAGGAGATCGAGCGAGCCATCGTCATGGTCGGTGGCGAACAGCCGGTCGAGCGCCAGCAGGCTGGCCAGCAGCGCGCCCAGCCACAAAATGGCCGGGCCAATGCGTCCGAGCAGACTTAGATCGGGGCCGATCGCGAAAGGCATCATCACCACCACGATCAGATAAAACAGCGCGCCCATCAGCGCGCCGCCGCCGACTCGAACGGCGAGGCGCATGTCGCGCTTGAGCAGGGCGAAAAAGGCGGTCATCCCGCCGCTCCCAATTCCAATTCCCGCGCATCCTCCAGCCCAATCGGCCCATGCGCCGCTGCCACGATCATTCCGCCGCCGGAGCGATGGGCCGCCATCAGCGCGGCCAGCCGCTCCTGCGAAGGCGCATCGAGCGCGGAGGTCGGCTCGTCCAGCAACCAAAGCGGTCGCTGCACGGCGGCCAGCCGGGCAATCGATAGCCGGCGCTGTTGCCCGGCCGAGAGATAGGCGGCTGGCAGGTCGGCCAAATCAGCCAAGTCGACCGCGGCCAATGCCGGCTCGACGGGCGTGGATCGCCCGCCCAAATACGACGCCCAGAAGGTGAGGTTTTCGCGCACCGAAAGCGAAGGTTTCACCGCATCGAGATGGCCGAGATAGTGCGCCTGCTCGGAAAGCGTCGCCTCTGCTGCCCCGCCGCTAAGCGTCAGGCTTCCCTCGGCCACTCGCAGCAGTCCGGCGATCTGGCGCAGCAAGGACGACTTGCCGGCGCCGTTGCGGCCGGTCACCACCAGCGCTTCGCCGCCGGACAGGCTGAAATTCACTCCGGTGAAAACGCTTCGCCCGCCGCGTTCGCAGGCCAGATTCTCAGCCTGAAGCCGCATCATGCCGGCCGCCAGCCAGACGCTCTGCGCTGGACGGCCATGCAACTCCCGAAATCGATCAAATTTCCCATCATCTTTTGGAATCGTTCCGGTCATTATGGCTTTGGCAGCGAAAAGACTTTATAAGCCAGCCCTTACGACGTTATGTAACGATATTTGGACAATGGTCGCGCCGGCAATAAAACTTCTTTATTGCCAGAGATTTAGCCGACTGCCGCCCGCTTGAATGCCAATTCGACGCCGACCTCCCTGCCGGGAATGGAACCAACCGACATGACCTCCCTCGATAGTTTCAAATGCTGCAAGACCCTCAAGGCTGGCGGCAAGACCTACGCCTATTACAGCCTCCCGGTCGCCGAGAAAAACGGTCTCAAGGGTATTTCCCGCCTGCCGTTCTCGATGAAGGTGCTCCTGGAAAACCTGCTGCGCAACGAAGACGGGCGCACGGTCACGAAGGAAGACATCAAGGCCGTAGCGGAATGGCTCAAGGCCAAAACCTCCACCCATGAATTCGCATTCCGCCCGGCGCGCGTGCTGATGCAGGACTTCACCGGCGTTCCGGCCGTGGTCGATCTCGCCGCCATGCGCGACGCCATGAAAGAGCTCGGCGGCGACGCCAAGAAGATCAACCCGCTCATCCCGGTAGATCTGGTGATCGACCATTCGGTGGCGGTGACCTTCTTCGGCAACAACCAGGCCTTCAAAAAAAACGTCGAAGAAGAATACCGGCAGAACCAGGAGCGCTACAAATTCCTGAAATGGGCGCAGCGCTCGTTCGATAATTTCCGCGTGGTGCCGCCCGGTACCGGCATCTGCCATCAGGTCAATCTCGAATATCTGTCACGCGTGGTCTGGAGCAAGAAGGACAAGGTCAAGGTCGACGGCAAGAACGCGACCATGGAAGTCGCCTATCCCGACACGCTGGTCGGCACCGACTCGCACACCACCATGGTCAACGGCCTCTCGGTGCTCGGCTGGGGCGTGGGCGGCATCGAGGCGGAAGCCGCCATGCTCGGCCAGCCTTTGTCGATGACGCTGCCGGAAGTGATCGGTTTCAAGCTCACTGGCCGCCTGAAGGAAGGCGTCACCGCCACCGACCTCGTGCTCACCGTCACCCAGGCGTTGCGCGCGCACGGCGTGGTCGGCAAATTCGTCGAGTTCTTCGGCGCCGGCCTCACGCACCTCACCATCGCCGACCGCGCCACGCTCGGCAACATGGCGCCGGAATATGGCGCGACCTGCGGTTTCTCGCCGGTCGACGACGACACCATCCAGTTCCTCAAGGACACCAACCGTCCGCCCGAAGTGGTCAAGCTAGTCGAGGCCTATTGCAAGGCGCAGGGCATGTACCGCGTGAAGACCACGCCCGACCCGATGTTCACCGACATTCTCAAGCTCGACCTCGCCACCGTCGAACCGTCGCTGTCCGGACCGAAGCGCCCGCAAGACCGGATCGCGCTCAGGGACGTCAAAGCCGGCTTCACCACGTCGATGGACAAGGAATATAACAAAGGCAACGAGCTCAAGAAGCGCGTGCCTGTCGCCGAGCGCAAGTACGATGTCGGCAATGGCGACGTCGTGATCGCGGCTATCACCTCCTGCACCAACACGTCGAACCCGAGCGTCATGATCGGGGCGGGCCTGCTCGCCCGCAAGGCGGCGGCCAAGGGCCTCACCGCCAAGCCATGGGTGAAGACTTCGCTCGCGCCCGGCTCGCAGGTGGTCGGCGAATATCTCGAGAACTCCGGTCTGCAAAAAGACCTCGATAAAGTCGGCTTCAATCTCGTCGGCTACGGCTGCACCACCTGCATCGGCAATTCCGGTCCGCTGCCGGAGGAAATCTCCGAAGCGGTCAACGAGAACGATCTGGTGGCGGCGGCGGTGCTCTCGGGTAACCGCAACTTCGAAGGCCGCGTCAACGCCGACGTGCGCGCCAACTATCTGGCTTCGCCGCCTCTGGTGGTGGCCTATTCAATTGCCGGTTCAATGTATGTCGATCTCGCCAAGGATCCGCTCGGCGTCGACCAGAAGGGCAAGAACGTTTTCTTGAAGGACATCTGGCCGTCGAACAAGGAAATCGGCGAGTTCGTGGCGAAGAACGTGACCAAGAAAATCTTCGCCAAGAAATATGCCGACGTGTTCAAGGGCGATGCCAACTGGCGCAAGATCGCGGTCAAGGGCGGCATGACCTTCGAGTGGGATGACCGTTCGACCTATGTGCAGAACCCGCCTTATTTCGAGGGCATGCAAAAGCGCCAGCGTCCGATCGAGGACATTGTCGATGCGCGCGTGCTCGGCCTGTTCCTCGACTCGATCACCACCGACCACATCTCGCCGGCGGGATCGATCAAGGAATCGAGCCCGGCCGGCGAATACCTGCGCGATCACCAGGTGCGCCCGAAGGACTTCAACCAGTACGGCACCCGCCGCGGCAATCACCAGGTGATGATGCGCGGCACCTTCGGCAATATTCGCATCAAGAACCAGATGGTGCCGGGCGTCGAAGGCGGCGTCACCATCCACTATCCGTCGAAGAAGCAGATGACGATCTACGACGCGGCCATGAAGTATAAGGCCGACAACGTCCCGCTCGTCGTCTTCGCCGGCAAGGAATACGGCACCGGCTCGTCGCGCGACTGGGCCGCCAAGGGCTCGGTGTTGCTTGGCATCCGCGCCGTCATCACTCAATCGTTCGAGCGCATCCACCGTTCCAACCTGATCGGCATGGGCGTGATGCCGCTGGTATTCGAGGAAGGAACTTCCTGGCAGACGCTCGGCTTGAAGGGCGACGAGCAGGTCACCATCCGCGGCCTGCACGGCGATTTGAAGCCGCGCCAGAAGCTGATGGCCGAGATCGTCTCCGGCAACGGCACGCTCAAGCGGGTACCGCTGATCTGCCGCATCGATACGCTCGACGAGCTCGACTACTTCAAGAACGGTGGCATCCTGCAATACGTGTTGCGGTCGTTGGCGGGCTGACGGCTAATCCGCTGCCCAACAAGTGGGACCACTCACCGCGAAGTGAGTGGCAGGTGATCGGCGAAGCGCCCTAAATGCAATCTCACCAGCCGGGGGGATTCGTGAGAGCGACATGACCGATTGCCGCATCATCTATCGTCAGATCGCCTTCATCGCGGCGACCCTCTGCGCTTCACTCGCTTTTGTGCCGTCGGCTTCCGCCGGCGAGCCGCGCGCGGTCATCGAACTGTTCACCAGCCAAGGCTGCTCGTCTTGCCCGCCGGCCGACCGGCTGATGGGCGAACTGGCGCAAGACCCATCGCTGATTGTGCTCAGTCTGCCGGTCGATTACTGGGATTATCTCGGCTGGAAGGACACGCTCGCTTTACACGGTCATTCCAACCGGCAGCGCGCCTATTCGGCCGCGCGTGGCGACGGCCCAATCTATACGCCGCAGGCCGTTATCAATGGCGTCGCGCAAGTGCTCGGCAGCGACAAGGCGGGAATCGAACGCGCGATTGCGCAGACGCAAAAACAAGATGCGCCATTGAGCTTGCCGGTGAGCATGGCGATTAAGGACGGCAAGGTTATTGTGAACGTGCCGGCATCCGAAGGCGCGCACGGCAGCGCCGAAGTTTGGCTCTGCCCGGTAACGTCGGATGCCAAGGTTGCAATCGGGCGCGGCGAAAACGGTGGCCACACGCTTAGTTATCACAACGTCGTGCGGCGCTGGATCAAGCTCGGCGTCTGGAGCGGCAAGGCGGAAACATTCGAATTGCCACTGAGCCAGTTGCCCGATGCCGGTTACACACTCAACGACATCGACGAACTGGCGGTCATCGTGCAAAGCGGCGTCGTCGCCAAGCCGGGCTTGATGCTCGGCGCGACGACCGTGGCGCTGAAGTAAAATCCATTTCTGTCATTCCGGGACGCGGACGAAGTCCGCGAACCCGGAATCCAGCACCACATAAACCCGTGTATCTGGATTCCGCGTTCGCGCGCTTTCGCGGGCGCCCCGGAATGCCGGCTTTGAAACGCATAAAAAAAATCGGGCCGGCTGACTAGCCGACCCGAAGAACTAGGGGATTGAATCTACTCTCACGCTAACTCAACTGGCCCGGTCGGTTGACCCCCGGGGGGCTGGGGGGCTGAGGAATCCGGAGATCGACCGGACCGGGCCTTGAGGCAACGCTGCCGTTATCCCAAGCGCTCGTGACCGGCAATTGACCGAAATAGGGCGTTATTGTGGGACGTTTTAACGAATTCGTGATCGAAACCGCGCCGTATGTGCTGGTTTTTGGCCCCGCCAATTGCCTGAAACCGCCCTTGCCGTGAAACGTTTACAGCGCGATCATCGAGACTAACGAGAAAAAAGGAGGCGCCGCATGACGTTCGGTACCGGCGATATCGATCCCAGCCAGTCCCCGGGGGGCGGCTCCCCTGCGCGTAGTTCCGCCGCCCCCTTGATGAGTTCAGGCGCACATCAAAATTCAAGTCTTAATCAGGTCACATTCAGCCGCCGCGAACTCAATCGCATTCTCGATCTGTACGGCCGCATGGTCGCCGCCGGTGAATGGCGCGATTACGCCATCGATTTTCTCAAGGACCGCGCGGTGTTCTCGGTGTTCCGCCGCTCGTCGGAAGTGCCGCTCTACCGCATCGAAAAAAATCCGAAGCTGGAACACAAGCAGGGCGCTTTCAGCGTGATCTCGGCCACAGGTTTAATTCTGCGGCGTGGCCATGAGCTCGAGCGCGTGCTGCGCGTGATCGACAAGTCGCAATTGGCGCTGGTGGCGGATTAAGAGGACCGCGGCTTTGTCGTCCCACCCTCACCAAGCACGCGCTGCATCAGCAGCGTGTCGCGCCAGTGGCCGTGTTTGAAGCCAACATCGTGCACGATGCCGACGTGAGCAAAGCCGAGTGCCCGGTGCAGGCCGACGGAGCCCGCCTGGTTCGGCGAATCGCCGATCACCGCGATCATCTGGCGGAAGCCGCGTTGCGTACAGGCTTCGATCAGCGCCGTCAGCAGCGCGCGACCGACGCCGCCGCGTTGATGGGCGGGAGAGATGTAAACCGAATCCTCCACCGTCCAGCGATAGGCCGGCCGCGTGCGGTAGAGCGCGGCATAGGCGTAGCCGGCGAGTTCGCCATTGGCCTCGGCGGCGAGATAAGGAAATCCCGTCTCGGTCAATTCGCGCATGCGGCGCGCCATCTCGGCCTCGTCCGGCGGTGTGAGTTCGAACGAGGCGGTGCCGTGCAGAACTGACTCGGCATAAATGCGGGTGATGGCGGGAATGTCGGCGGGCGTCGCGGGGCGGGCTATTGTCATGGCCAAGCCTGTAGAAATTCCAAATATGCGGGCATTTCGATGCTGATGCTCTTTTTAGTCGCATGTCGATGGGCTAACATGCACCGTTTTGTAGGGGGCCAATCTAGCTTGGGGGTCACAAATGCATCCTGCTCTATTTGCTATCGCCTATATCGTTGTCATGCTCTTCACATATATTTTGCCGTGGCTCGGATCGAACTCGGCAGCGGTGAACACGATAACTTCGGCGCAAGGCGGCGGAATGAATCCATTCTTCTGGGTTCACTTGATCGTCTGGGCCATCCTGATCGGGCTTGCTTACGCACGCGGGAAGTCGATTAATCAGGGCTGGCTGATCATACTTCCAATTCTCGGTGCAATCTTCGATCTGGTGCCAGGCTTGAATTGGATCCCGTTGATCCCGACGATTTTAAACGTCGCTTGCATTATTTGCGGCGTGGCTTTGCGCCCGCGTCTGGCCGCCTAGACTAGTGGAGCGGATTTGACGTTCGCTACCCGCTTGCCGCGAATATCGTAAGCGAACGTCAAATCCAAAGCTCCACTAGCAACAATAACTTGCTAGTGGTCCTTTGATTCTAACATTCGCAAAAGCGCCTCCACAGACGGGATGCGAATGTTAGAATCGGACCACTAGCGGCGACAAGTCCAGCGACAAAAAACGCCCCGGCATCAAGCTGGGGCGTTCGATTATTAAACCTGCCGTGCCGTTAAGGACGGATGCGCCACAGATGCGGGTAATGGCCGGAATATCGGCGGGCGTGGCGGGACGGATTTTCATGGGTCACTCCAAGCACGAACCTGGCTGGCACGTCAGATCGGAATGACGCGCGGCGACGCAGGTTTTGATCCAGGCAAGGTATGCCAAAAATTTCCGAACCAGTCCTTCGCGAAGTTTATGAAATACCCAGATAGTTCAGACGGTGAGAAATGAAATTTGTATAGAATGAGCCCGCTGACAATAACGTTTATTACGGAAATGATCGCTATCCATTCGAAGTCAACCGCCGGGACTGTTCCGCCGCGCCGGCGCAGCGATGCGATTGCGATACCTAAGCTTACAAGCGGTGGTGCGATCACGATCGGTATGAAAGCGCAAAGCCAGAGAAAATGCGCGGGACCGAATGCCGGGAGCGCCGCCAGTCGGCTGTCGATGAGATTTTTCGCCCTGATCTGTATCCGCGCCAGCGCAGCTTCGGCGCCGACGAGTGTTCCGCAGCGTGGACAGATTGAACGCCCGCCTAGTTCTGTCCCGCAGGTCGAGCAATGCGTCAGCGCCATCGTCGCGCCCTACATCATTCCGGCGAGAATGCGCTGCTGAAATGCAAGGTTCATACGCTTTGCGGTTTGGTAAGCATCGATCATCGACCAAATCCATACGGTCCAGCCAAGCAGAACAAACCAGAGTATGATGGTGCCGAGCAACATCAGGATGCCCTTGCCAACCTGGCCGTTATACATTTGCCCGGCGCCGCTGATAAAGAAGGATAGCAAGAGGGCAACGCCTGGCGATTTCGAAGCCGCTTCGCCGCTGAGAAGCAGCGCAGCTTGAGCCAGATTTGCGGCTTGGTTGGGAATGTTATTTGTCACTTGCACGATTGTGCCGCCCTCGGCAGTTGCCGTGATGGTGGGCGGCGGTGGCGCCTTCGCCTGCGTGCGAAACATTACGCCGAGCAGCGGTTCATTTTTCGCCTGCACCCAGGCCTGGGCGCCTTCGACGCAGAAGAAATCCGATTCCTGGACTTGCCCTTCTCCGATCATGCGCTTGATTTCATGACCGCTGTACGGTCCATAATTTTTGCCATCGACATGGACGAACCAGCGCTTGTCGAGCGGGTGGGGCGGCAGGGCCGCATCGGCGGCCGCGGCGCGCATTACAGTCGGTTCGCTGCGCGGTGCGCGCGGCGGCAGGCCATCGTCTGCATTTGACATGAATGTATGTCCCCCAATGCTCTTATTATTCGGGACAATGTGGGGTTGCGCAAGGGCAGGTAGCGCCTGTCCAAATAACAAAACGCCCCGGCATTAAGCCGGGGCGCTGAATCATTTCCGTATGCTGCTGCTTAGCGGCGATCGCCCATAAACCGCAGCATGAACAGGAACAGGTTGATGAAGTCGAGATAGAGCGTCAGCGCGCCCATCACGGCTTTGCGGCCGGAGACGGTGCCGTCATCATTGGCCGAATACATCTCCTTGATCTTCTGCGTATCCCAGGCGGTCAGCCCGGCGAAGATCAGGACGCCGATCGCCGAGATGGCGAAATCGAGGCCGCTGCTCTTGAGGAAGATGTTGACGATCATCGCCAGGATGAGCCCGAACAGGCCCATGATCAGGAACGATCCGATCGGCGAAAGATCGCGCTGCGTGGTGTAGCCGTAGAGGCTCAACGCACCGAACGACGCCGCCGAGATGAAGAAGGTGCGGGCGATCGAGCCGTGCGTGTAGGTCAGGAAGATGGACGACAGCATCACGCCAAGCAAAGCGGCGTAGAGCATGAAGAGCCCGAGCGCGGTCGAGGCTTGCAGCTTGTTGATGCGGAAGCTCAGGAAAAACACGATCCCGAGGGTGCCGAGGAACAGCACGATCATTCCGGCGCCGCCGTAGATCGTCTGGCCGAACGACGTCAGGCTGATTAGCTTGCCGCTCGCATCGGTAACGGCGGCATTCACATAAGTGAAATACGACACGACGCCGGTCAGCGCGACACCGGCCGCCATGTAATTGTAGATCCGGATCATGTAGGCCCGCAGGCCCGCATCGATCACGGCGGCCTGCCCGGCGCCGAAGCCGCGGGCGGCTACGTTACGATCATAGTCCGACATCGAAGTTTCCCTCTCTATGGTCCGGCTTGTCCGCCGGGCTCACGTCAGGCGCGGGCGGCGTTTGCCGTCGCGCTCGTGCTTCAAATCTAGTGATTGCGGAGGCTGTGCGCCAGATATGGCGTGACGATGGCTTTTGGCCCCATTGCGGATCGTTAACGTCACCGCGTGCCGGCATTATAGCGCGATTCCGGGCCGGCTAGCAGGGGGTAGTCAACACGCGGCTAGATGCCGCGCGCATGGTCCCGAAAAGTGGGCACCGGTTTTCGGGCGAGAAAATGCGCAAAAAGCAGGATTCTACAGGTTGCGCAGGACCGGGGCCGGCTTCTGCCCCAATGCCTTGAAGGTACCGGCCAGGCCCAAGGCGATTGTGACAAGAACGGCGGCGGCCGAAGCCGCCAGGGCGGGCAGCGGTTGCCAGGAAAACCGCAAATGCATCAATTCCGTCACGATCAGCCAGCCGGCAAGCGAGCCGCTCAGGACGCCGAACAGGGCGGTGGCGGTGCCAAGCAGCAGATATTCGATCGAATAGGCGCCGAGCAGGCGGGCGCGGGTGGCGCCCAGCGTCTTTAGGATAACCGCGTCGTAAACACGGTGCCGATGCCCGGCGGCGAGCGCGCCACCTAAAACCAGCGCCGCCACCAGCAGCGTCAGCGCTGAGGCGCCACGAATCGCCAGCACCAGATTTTGGATGATGACGCCGATGGCATCGAGCGCGTCCTTCACGCGCACGGTCGTCACCATTGGATATTGCCGCGCCACCGCGCGGATGATCGCCGCCTCCTGCGCGGGCGTGCCGCCGTCGGGGTACGTGAGCGTGGCGAGATGGGTGTGCGGCGCGCCGTCAAAAGCGTGCGGCGAAAAAACCATGACGAAATTGATCCCTAAGTTCTGCCAGTCGAGCGCGCGCAGGTTGGCGATCTTCACGGTGATGTCGCGGCCGAGTACGTTGACCGTGACAGGGTCGCCCAGTTTCAGGCCGAGTCCGTCGGCGATTTTTTTTTCGAACGAAACGAGCGGCGGGCCCTGGTAGTCGGGGCCCCACCATTTTCCTTCGACTACGCGCGAGCCTTCCGGCACGGTGCCGCTATAAGTGATGCCGCGGTCGCTTTGCAGCACCCAGGCGGCTTCCTCTTTCGGCTTCAGATATTCAGCGCGAATGCCGTTGGCCGAGACGATACGGCCGCGCAGCATCGGCACTTCCTCGAGCTTGGCGCTCGGGGCCTGTGCGCGCACGAAATCGTCGAAGGGCTTCGCCTCACTGGCCGGGATGTCGAGGAAATAAAACGATGGCGCCTTCGCCGGCAGTTCGTTGAAGAATTGTAGGCGCAGATTGCCGTCGATTTCGATGACGGTAACGAGCAGCGCGATTCCTAAACCGAGCGACAAGACGATGGTCGGCGTTAGCGCGCCGGGCCGATGGATGTTGGCAACCGCCATGCGCAAGCCCGTCGCGCGGGCGCGCGGCGCGTGGCGCGCGATCCACATCAAGAGCGAACCGACCAGCCGCAGCAAAACGAAGACGGCGGCGGCTACGCCGACATAGATGACGGCGACGCGCCGGTCATAGGCGAGCAGCACGGCGAGCGTGCCGAGCGCGAGCACAGCAACGGTCGTCAAGGCGATGTAAATCCGGCGCGGCCAGCTCGGCTGTCCGGCCACCACGTCGCAAAACAGCGCGCCGACCGGCACGTCGTGCGCGCGCCCGAGCGGCCAGAGTGCGAAGGCCAAGGCTGTGAGCAGGCCATAGAGAATCGCCAGCGCCATTTCTGAAATATGCAGCGCGGGGATGAGCGGCAGCGGAATGATCGCGCCGAAGGTCCATGACACGGCGTAAGGCAGCGCGGCGCCGAGAACGGCGCCAATCGCACCGCCGATCAGCGCCAGCACAATCACCTGCGTGAGGTAAATTGCAAAGACGCGAACGCCCGACGCGCCAAGCGCCTTCATGGTGGCGATGGTTTCGCGGCGGCGGTCGAGATGGCTTTTCACCGCATTGCCGACGCCGACGCCGCCGACCAAGAGCGCGGTGAGGCCGACGATGGTGAGGAATTGCGTGAAGCGGTCCACATTGCGCTCAAGCTGCGGCGAGGCATTGCGGCGGTTGCGGATGTCCCAGCCGGCTTGCGGCAATTGCACCTGCGCCTGCTCGGTGACGGCTTTGGCCGCCGCGTCGTCGTCGGCGCTTGCCGGCAAACGGACACGATAACGCCAGCGCACCAGACTACCGGGCTGGATCAACCCGGTGGCGCGCAACGCACCTTCGCTGATCATCAGGCGCGGGCCGAAGCCGATGCCGATCGAAAGCTTGTCCGGCTCGCCGGTGATCGCGGCGCGGATTTCCAGTGTGGCGTTGCCGACGCTGACGTGCGCGCCCGGCTTGAGCGCCAGCCGCGCCAACAGCGTTTCATCGGCGACCGCGCCATAGACGCCGCTTCGGAGCGCCAGCGCATCGTCGAGCGATTGTGCAGGCGCGAGCGTCACCTCACCGAAAAGTGGATAGGCGTTGTCGACCGCTTTGAGTTCGACCAGTGTGGCCTCGCCGTTCGCCGTGCGCGCCATTGCGCGCATCGTGGCCATGCTCGATATCTTGCCGTGCGCTTGCAGGAAGGCGCGTTCGTCAGGCTTGGCTTCACGCTGCACCAGCGTGAAGGACAGATCGCCGCCGAGAATGACCTGGCCTTCGCGCGCCAGGCCGTCCGCGAGGCTGGCCGCAAGCGAACCGACGCCGGCAATCGCCATCGACCCGAGCGCGATGCACATGATGAACACATAAAATCCGCGCAAGCCGCCGCGCATCTCGCGCAACGCAAAACGGAGAGGAAGCCAGCGGCTGGTTGAATTGCTGGCGTGTTCGGTCGCGTTCATGCCTCGTCCACCACATGCCCCGACCGCAGGCGCAGCACGCGGCCGCAGCGTTGCGCCAGCGACGCATCATGGGTGACCAGCACCAAAGTCGCGCCGTGTTTTTCGTGACCGGCGAACAAAAGGTCGACGATCTGCTTGCCGGTATCTTCGTCGAGATTGCCGGTCGGCTCGTCGGCGACAAGAATCGCCGGGTTGGGCGCCAACGCGCGTGCGACCGCGACGCGCTGCTGCTCGCCGCCCGACAATTGCGCCGGATAATGGTGCAGGCGGTCGGCCAAGCCGACGCCTTCGAGTTCGGCCTTGGCGCGTTCCTGCGCGTCGGCGATGCCGGCCAGTTCCAGCGGCACCGCGACGTTTTCCAGAGCCGTCATGGTCGGAATCAGATGAAACGACTGGAACACGATGCCGACCTGGCGGCCGCGAAAGCGAGCCAGCGCGTCCTCGTCAAGGGCATTGAAAGGGGTGCCGTTGACCACCACTTCTCCGCTGTCAGGACGTTCCAGTCCCGCCATCACCATCAGCAAGGTGGATTTCCCCGAGCCCGATGGCCCGATCAGGCCGATCGCTTCGCCCGATGCCACTCGCAGGCTGATATCCTTGAGGATATGGACGCGCGCCGGACCGGTGCCGAGCGAGAGATTGACGTTCGAGATGAAAATGGTGTCCGGCTCGACGCCGGCCAATGACGAGGGTTCGATGAGACTGTCCATGGCTCGGTCATATGGCACTTCCGTCGCCGGGGTCGAGGGGCAGCTTTCGCTGTTCGTGCACATGCTCGTGTTGGGCCTGTTGTTTCTGGCGATTTCCGCAGCGGAACTCGGCGCGGCCCCGCCGGCCTACGGGCAGACCCAGGCGGGCGCAAAACCGATCAAGATGGTGGTGCTGGGTGATTCGCTGAGCGCGGGCCTTGGCCTGCCGGCCTCCGCGGCGTTCCCGGCCCGCTTGCAAAAAGCGTTGCAGGACAATGGGATAGCCGTCGCGATGAGCAATGCCGGGGTGTCCGGCGATACCAGTTCCGGCGGCCGCGACCGGCTCGACTGGTCGGTGCCATCAGGCACCGACGCCGTGATCCTCGAGCTTGGCGCCAACGATGCCCTGCGCGGCATCGATCCCGCAGTCACCCGGTCGGCGCTCTCGGACATTCTGACGCGGCTGAAGGCGCGCAAGATCGCGGTCATGCTGTGCGGAATGCTGGCGCCGCCGAACTACGGCAGCGACTATTCGGCCCGCTTCAACGCGATCTATCCGGATCTTGCAAAATCCTTTGCGGTGCCGCTCTATCCGTTTTTCCTGCAGGGCGTGGCCACCGACGCCAAGCTCAACCAGGCCGACGGCATGCATCCGACCGCCGAGGGCGTCGATGTGATCGTCAACAATATGCTGCCCAGCGTGGAGGCATTTCTTGGCGCGATATCCGGGCAACGCAGTTGAAAAGCCGGCAACGATAACCCTGACGCCGGGTTATCCCGGAAGCTTTGCGTCTGCTGGCCGCGGATGCTTCGCAGAGTCACATAACTACGGTAAAAATCGGTATCGGTGATTCGTTACCGGGTTTCAGCATCGGGAGTCTTGCGATGCCGCGTTTGTTCACTGGACTGGAAATTCCGGCCGAGATCGGCCAGACGCTCTCCAATATGCGCGGCGGCCTGCCCGGCGCGCGCTGGATCGACCCCGAAAATTATCACGTCACCTTGCGCTTCATCGGCGATATCGACGGCGTCGCGGCCAACGAGATCGCCTCGCTGCTGTTTCGCATCAACCGCAAGCCGTTCGAGGTGGCGCTGCAGGGCCTGTCGAGCTTCGGCGGCCGCAAGCCGCGCGCGGTGGTGGCCTCGATCGTGCCGAGCCGGCCCTTGATCGAACTG
>DASRLA010000008.1:0-38444 GCA_035648715.1 Pseudolabrys sp. | reverse complement strand
CCCGAAGGCAACGCTGCCGGCGGTGATCAGCAGGACAAAGAGATAGACGACAAAGGACATTCCGTGGCCCGGGCTCACACCATTTCAGATACCGAGCCGGGAATATAAGGCCACGGAGGCCGGTGTTAAATAGCTGGATTCCACGCTGAAAAATCGAAAGGTCTATACCTTTCCGGCGCCGGCCCGCATGCGATGAGGCCACTCCCAGCGTTACCCTCATTACCCAAATCGACGCTGCCTGCCGCCTTTCGTTTGCACAAACAGCCACCCGGGATATTGAACATAGCAGGAACAAAACTATAGAAACCTGACATTTCAAGCGCTTGTTATTATTCCATCGATGGAATATCTTATGCCGTGGCCGGTCGAGTACACCGACGAATTCAGCGTGTGGTGGAAAACGCTCGGCGCGAATGCGCAGGACGACGTCGCCGCTGTTGTCGGAGTGCTTGAGCAAAGAGGACCGCAACTGCCGTTCCCTTATTCATCGGCGCTTGTCGGATCGCGGCACGGCCACATGCGCGAATTGCGCGTGCAGAGCGGAGGCGATCCCTTGCGCATCATCTACGCCTTTGATCCCCGCCGCAGCGCCATCCTGCTGCTGGGCGGCAACAAAGCCGGCGACAAGCGTTTCTATGAGCGCATGATCGCGCGCGCTGATCAGCTCTACGACATCCATCTCGGCGAACTCAGGCGCGAAGGTTTGATACCATGAGCGGACACCGGTCTTTCAATGAACTGACCAAGCGTCTGCCGGCTGCGCGCAAGGCGCGTATCGCCGACAAGACGGCGGCGCTGGACACGGCCTTGACGCTGCATGAATTGCGTAAGGCGCGCACCGTCTCGCAGCAGGAATTGGCCGACAAACTCGCGGTCGGCCAACCGGCGGTCGCCAAGCTGGAGCGGCGCGGCGACATGTATGTCAGCAATTTGCGCCGCTACGTTGAAGCGCTCGGCGGCACGCTCGAAATCGCCGCGCACTTTCCGGATGGGGCGGTGGAAATCGCGCCGGAGAAGGCGGCGAGGAAGAAAAAGCACAGTCGATGAGATATCGTTATAGCCTGGTTTGTCCCGGCCGCCTCTTCTTGAGAAATGATTGCGACGCCAATTCATGACTATTCTAGAAGAACGAGGACTTTTTTGGTGGGGTGACGAGCCGATACCTGATCGGCAATTCGCCCCGGATTCGAGCGTCGTCGGACTTTTAAAGATTGAAAACGACGGCAGAATATCGCTTGAGCTAGATGGGTACCTGCCAAACAAGCACGGCCCAATGTCAGCGATGATGCAAGCGGAATTGCCAGATGACAAAACGATCCTTGGAATACTTAAAGGCTCGAATAAGCATGTGCTACTCTCTAACCTTATAGGAGGTGGCGGGCAATTTACGACAAGCGGCATGTCTTACGAGAGGTACATCGCCGTTGATTGCCTCATAGCCGATCGAACAGTTCCAGATTTCAAAAATCCGCCGCGATTTAGAAAACTGGAAATTCCGCTGGACGGTTTTGAAGAATGGCTTCGGCTTGGTGCCATCAAGGTCGTACGATCAAAGCGGATGATTTCGGCCAATTACAAATGGCCGAAGGAATCGACATATCGATGCGATAATGTGAAAATGTCTCTTGCTTTTGACATCAGCGGAAAAGCGTCTGCCAGACTATTTGGTGACGAGTTCACGATTAAAGAAACGGCGTCAATAGCGCTTCAGTTTAACGCTCCCTCAACACTGGACTACATTAAATCGCAGTACCTTCTTTTAGAAGACTTATTCATCTTGCTCACAGATTCGGATTACCCGCTTGATTGGCCATGGGTTTCAAGCAATAAAAAAGCTCGGTATCGATTATATTTCTTGAAACTCAGAACCAGAAATGAAGCTATAGCGCCTAAATATCACGAATGTTGTACCAACTTCATTCAACTCCGCGATCAGTTTGGGTCTATATGGTCTAGATGGAAAGAAAAGCGCGAGACATTTGGTCCTGGATTTTATTTATATCTCGGCACGAGGCGGAGAATAAAGCTATATGCGGAGCATCGGTTTGTAAATTTGATTTGGGGAATTGAAGCATTCCATCGCAAGAAACATCTTGCCCAAGCTTCGGAAGCATTAACAAGGAAGATCGAAAGAATTATCGCCCAAATACAGGCCCCGAAAGATAGGAAGTGGCTCTCTAAGAAGCTAGGAAATGTCGGCGAGACGCCGTTGGGTCAAAGAATATTCGAAACATTCAATGCTGTGCCTCTGGGCATAGAGCCCGAGCGACTAAGAGCGTTTGCGGAAGCGTGTGCGCAGCGGCGAAATGACATTTCACATTTCGGCGGCGAGCGTCATGGTTTCCCCTACAACGATTTTATTCAAGACCTGGAAAACAAAAGCTCTGCTCTCTCTGCATTGTATCACGCATTGCTGCTCCACGAGATTGGGATCGACGAAAAGATTGTGAAGCACTGGATGTATGAGAGTTTTCGTTCTTATCTGATTAAACACTATTTTGTAGCAGGTGGACACTTGGATAAAAGCATCCTAGCGCCGAAGCCCTAAGGACAGATTCGAATTGCTCCTAATTCGTGATGCAAACTTCCCATGACGCCTTGTGGGTGTCGTGCTAAACCCCGCTCGCGATTAACACTTTTGCCGAACCCATGCCCCAAACACCCGCTCTGAAAGATTTCCGCCGCATCGTCGTGAAGGTCGGCTCGTCCCTGCTGGTGGATTCCGCCGCGGGTGCGCTCAAGCGCGACTGGCTCGCCTCGCTCGCCGCCGATATCGCGGCGCTGCATGGCGAGAAGCGCGACCTGCTGGTGGTGTCGTCCGGCGCCATCGCGCTGGCGCGCGCCTCGCTCAAGCTGCCCGCAGGCCCGCTGCGGCTCGAAGAAGCGCAGGCCGCCGCCGCCGTCGGTCAGATCGAACTGGCGCGCTCGTGGTCGGAATCCTTGAGCGCGCACAACATCGCCGCCGGCCAGGTGCTGCTCACGCTCGGCGATACCGAAGAGCGCCGCCGTTATCTCAATGCGCGCGAGACCATCGACAAGCTGCTCGAATGGCGCTCGGTGCCGGTCATCAACGAGAACGACACCGTCGCCACCAGCGAAATTCGCTATGGTGACAACGACCGGCTGGCCGCGCGCGTCGCCACCATGACCAGCGCCGATTTGCTTGTGCTGCTGTCGGACATTGACGGGCTCTATGACAAGCCGCCTGCCGCCGGCAACGGGGCCAATCATATCGCCGTGGTGCCGCGCATCACGCGCGAGATCGAGGACATGGCGGGCGCGTCCGGCTCCGAATTGTCGCGCGGCGGCATGGTGACCAAGATCGAGGCCGGCAAGATCGCCACCGCCGCCGGCACGCATATGGTGATCGCCTCAGGCCGCGTGATGAACCCGCTGCGCGCGATTATCGACGGCGCGCGCTGCACCTGGTTCCTGACGCCGGCCAATCCCGTCACCGCGCGCAAGAAATGGATCGCCGGCTCGCTGGTGCCGCGCGGCGCGCTGCATATCGACGCCGGCGCGGTGCAGGCGCTGCGGCTGGGCAAGAGCCTGCTGCCGGCCGGCGTGGTCAAGGTCGAAGGCACGTTCGGGCGCGGCGACGCCGTGGTGGTGCGCGATCCCGACGGCGCCGAGATCGGGCGCGGGCTGATCGCCTATGACGCCGACGACGCCGACAAGATCAAGCGCCTGTCGTCATCCGACGTGAAGATGATCCTGGGCTTCGACGGCCGCACCGAGATGATCCACCGCGACGATCTGGTGATGGGCAGCGATTAGCGCTGCGGAACCGGATTGCCCCCGCCGCGTTATCCTGCCGAGAACGAGGACGACGACAGACGTTACTATCTTCTTCTGACGCGGCGACAGACGCGACACGCGTATCCCAAAAGGCAAAGCTTGAAGGCGATTGACCGATCGCCCGTTAACCCCAGCCCTCCCCCGGGCTGGGGTTTCCGCTTTTGGGCGCAGCATCGCCGTGCGCTTGGGCCTTAGGTTGGGCCTTAGGATTGGGCCTTCGGGTACTTTTTTGCCGGGAGGCATGGCGCCCGCCGGCGAGGCCTAGCCAGTCAATGGGCGCGGGCGCGCTTGATGCGGGCGCGGCGGCCGGCCGGCGCCGATTGATGCAGCTTTTGCGTCATCTTCGGCAGGCTGGGCCGCTTCGGCAGTTGCAGCTTGGTGCCGTCGGGGAATTCGATGAAGCGGCTGAAAACCCGCAGCTTTCCTTCGCCGCCGGGCCGTCCTTCGATCACGAATTTGGTTCCGACCGGGAAGCGGGCCGGCAACCGGCTTGAGCTATACGCCATGGTACCTCCAAGCGCCACAACTCCGGTTTCCACCGGAATTGATTATGCGCGTTCGACCCCTCACCCTGCGGTATCAATGTGTAGACCCTGTTACCGGTTGCAAATGGCCGCCGGTTATCCACGCTATCCCCAACGCAGGCCTCCTATGTGTCACGGCGAGGCCACCTCGCCCGGCCCGGCTCGACGTGGTAGGAAAGCCACCCTAGCTTTGGGGTGTTTTGCCGGGTTTTGCGACAATGACGGCGCCGTTAAAGAGCATCGAGGGAACCGGCGATCTGGCCGGCAGCATGGCGGCGATCGGCCGCCAGGCGCGCGTGGCCGCGCGCGTGCTGGCACTCGCCCCCGCCGCGCAGAAAAACCAGGCGCTCGACGGCATGGCCAAGGCTATCCGCGCCGCTAAAGCCCGCATTCTGGCCGCCAATGCTGAGGATCTCGCCGAGGCCAAGGCCTCCGGCATGGCCGGCGCCTTTCTCGACCGCCTCAGGCTCGATGACACCAAAATCGAGGCCATCGCCGCCGGCATCGAGACCGTGCGCGCATTGGAAGACCCGGTCGGCCGCGTCACCGAAAGCTGGACCCGCCCCAACGGCATGAAAATCGAACGCGTGCGCGTGCCGCTTGGCGTCATCGGCATCATTTACGAAAGCCGCCCCAACGTCACCGCCGACGCCGGCGCGCTCTGTCTCAAATCCGGCAATGCCGCCATTTTGCGCGGCGGCTCCGATTCGACGCATTCGAGCCGCGCCGTGCACGCCGCCTTGGCGCAGGGCCTGCGCGAAGCCGGGCTGCCGGAAGCCGCCATCCAGTTGATCCCGACCCGCGACCGCGCCGCCGTAGGCCACATGCTCACCGGCCTCGACAGCAATATCGACGTCATCGTTCCACGCGGCGGCAAGAGCCTGGTCGCGCGCGTGCAGGCGGAAGCGCGCGTGCCGGTGTTCGCGCATCTGGAAGGCGTCTGCCACGTCTATGTCGACAAGGCGGCCGATCTCGCCATGGCCGAACACATCGTACTCAACGCAAAAATGCGGCGCACCGGCGTCTGCGGCGCGGCCGAGACTTTGCTGGTGGATCGCGCGGTCGCGTCCACGCATCTCAAGCCGCTCATCGAAATGCTGATCGATGCCGGTTGCGAAATCCGCGGCGACAAGGCCGTGCAGGCCGCCGATAAACGCGTCAAGGCGGTCAGCGAAGAAGACTGGCGAACCGAATATCTCGACGCCGTCATCGCCGCCGGCGTGGTCGACGGCGTCGATGATGCGATCGCGCACATCGAACGTTATGGCTCGCACCACACCGACGCCATCGTCACCGCCGACCAGGCGACCGCCGAAAAATTCCTGGCGCAAGTGGACTCAGCCATCGTCCTGCACAACGCCTCGACGCAATTCGCCGATGGCGGCGAGTTCGGCTTCGGTGCCGAGATCGGCATCGCCACCGGGCGGCTGCATGCCCGCGGGCCGGTCGGCGTCGACCAGCTCACCACGTTCAAATACCGCATTCGCGGAAGCGGTCAGACCCGGCCGTGAATTCACAAAAATTTGGCCGCGGCAAGCTGGCACAAAACGAGCGGATCATCCCCCCGCATGCGCCCGGCATGCGCATCGGCCTGTTCGGCGGCACCTTCGATCCGCCGCACCGCGCCCATCTCGACGCCTGCCTGCTGGCGATGAAACGCCTGCAACTCGACCGCGTCTGGTGGCTGGTCACGCCCGGCAACCCGCTGAAAAATACCCAAGGCCTCGCCCCGCTTGGCGAACGCATCGCCGCCGCGCGCGCGCTCACGCATCACCCGCGCATCGACGTCACCGGCCTCGAGGCCGTCATCAACACGCGCTATTCCTTCGACACCATCGAATGGCTTTTGGCGCGCTGCCCGCGCGTGCACTTCGTCTGGATCATGGGCGCCGACAATCTGCGCCACTTCCACCGCTGGCAGAAATGGCGCGGCATCGCCGAAACAATCCCGATGGTGGTGGTCGACCGCCCGGGCCCGAGCCTCTATGCCTCCAATAGCACCGCCGGCCAGGCGCTGGCGCGCTTCCGTATTCCGGAAAGCGCGGCCGCCTCCCTACCCGCGCGGCGCGCGCCGGCCTGGACCTTTCTGCATGGGCTGAAGTCGTCTTTGTCTTCGACCGCGTTACGCGCGCTGCGCGGCAAGCCGGTGCTGGCCGAGGCGAAGCCGGCAAATAAGATCGCGAAAAAGAAATCCGTCAAAAAGACCGTCAAAAAAGCTGCAAAAAAATCGACACGAAAGCGCGCCAAGTCCCGCAAAGCTTCCCGCAAACGGACGAAATAGCTATCGTTTCAGAAACCGGACGCGCAACCGCGCGTTGGACAATCGGATCAAGCATCGAAAGGATCGTTACCTGGCCAAAAAGAAAACCACGCGCAGCAAACCCGGCACCAAAGGCGCTGGCATAAAGAAAGGCGCGCAGAAGGCGAACAAAAAGAAAAGCGGCGCCAAAAAACCGGCGCCGAAAACGCCAGGCACCAAACAGGTTCATGTGCCGGCCGCTGCTAAACCGGCGGCCGAAAACAAGGCGCTCACCAGCATCCTCGCCAGCCTGAACGAAATGAAGGCCGAGGACGTCGTCACCATCGATCTGTCCGACAAGTCCTCCATCGGCGAAACCATGGTGGTGACCACCGGGCGCTCGAACGTGCACGTCGCCTCCATCGCCGACCGCGTCGTGCGCGACCTCAAGATGATCGGCATTACCGGCGTCGGCGTCGAGGGTTTGCGCCAAGGCGATTGGGTGTTGATCGACACCGGCGGCGTCATCCTGCACATCTTCCGCCCGGAAGTGCGCGCCTTCTACGCCATCGAAAAAATGTGGAGCGCGTGAAGGCTTCGAGACGCGTTGCTACGCAACGCTCCTCAGCATGAGGCGAGCTATATGCTAATCTGTCCATAATGCGCATCATCGTCGCCGCCATCGGCCGCCTGAAAAAAGGCCCCGAGACCGAACTCTGCGAGCGTTATGCCAAGCGCGCGACCCAGACCGGCCGCGCGCTCGGCCTAAAAGCCGTAGAGATCATCGAGATCCGCGAAAGCCGCGCCGACGAGGCGATGAAGCGCATGCTGGAAGAATCGATCGCGCTCGCCAATGTCATCCCGCAAGGCGCGGCGGTGATCCTGCTCGATGTCAAAGGCGATGCGCTCGACAGCGCCGCGCTGGCCACGCAACTCTCCGCCTGGCGCGAAAACAACCGCGCGGCAATCGTCTTTATCATCGGCGGCGCCGATGGCCTGGCCGCCAGCCTGCGCGACAAGGCGACGTTGCGGCTCTCCTTCGGCGCCGTCACCTGGCCGCATCAATTGGTGCGCGTGATGCTGCTCGAACAGCTTTACCGCGCCACCACCATCCTCACCGGACATCCGTATCACCGGGGGTGAAGGTCAATCAGCGGAGCATTGGCTTTCTTATCCCTCCCACATTTGGTCTCAATCACCCCGCAAAATGCCCACAGAATGAACTTGCCGCCCTCCCCCGCCGGCGTAACCTGACCGCGATGATCCGCCGAATCAGCGCTTTCAATTCGCACGCCGCCTTGATCGCGGCGCTCGTCTTGCCGTGGCCGCTCACTGCCCCCGCGCTCGCGCAAAACAAGCCCGCCACGTCCGACAAAACTCAAATCCTCGATTCCCTCAAGCCGCGCGACGAGGAACTTAAAAGCGCGCGCGAACGCCAGAAAAAATCAGCCGAGGCCGAGGCCGCGCTCAAACGGGATATCGAACAGATCGGCGCCGACCGCCGCAAGCTGGCGCAGGATTTGGTCGACACCGCCACCCGGCTGCGCACCGTCGAGGGCAAGGTCGCGGCGACGCAAGAACGCCTCAAGCCGCTCAACCAGAATGAAGACAATATTCGCAAATCGCTCGACGGCCGCCGCGCCGTCATCGGTGAAGTGCTGGCCGCGCTTCAACGCATCGGCCGCCGCCCGCCGCCGGCGCTGATCGCCTCGTCGGAAGACGCATTGCAGGCCGTGCGCACCGCGATGGTGCTCGGCGCCGTGCTGCCGGAAATGCGCGAAAAGGTCGACGCGCTCGCGCGCGACCTCGGCGACCTCGCCAATGTGCGCAAAACTATTTCCGGGGAGCGCGACACCCTGCGCACCGAAATCGGCGCGCTCGAACAGGAGCGCACGCGCATGGCCGCGCTGATCGAAGAGCGCCAGAAACAGCAGACCGAACGCGAAAAGGCGCTCGCCGCCGAACGCACGAAAGCCGGCGAACTGGCGCAACAGGTGGACAATCTCAAAGATTTGATCGGCAGACTGGAGCAAAATCTCGACCCGAAAACCCGCGAAACCCGCGAGGCTGCCCGCTCAGACCAGCGCCCGGCGCTGTCGGCCTACCGCGACCCGGGCAGGCTTTCGCCGGCGGTCGCCTTCGCGTCGCTGCGCGCGCAAGTTCCAATTCCCGTTAATGGCGTCAAACTGAAGGCTTTCGGCGCGCCCGATGGTAACGGGGGAGCGGAAAAGGGCCTTTCCATCGCCACCCGCGCCGGCGCCCAGGTGACCGCGCCGGCCGACGGCTGGGTGGTTTACGCCGGGCCCTTCCGGTCCTACGGACAACTCTTGATCCTTAATGTCGGCGGCGGATATCATGTCTTGCTCGCTGGGATGGATCGGATATCAGTTGATCTCGGACAGTTCGTGCTGGCCGGAGAACCTGTCGCTTTGATGGGGAACGGCTCCCAAATTGCCGCAATTCTAGCGACAGGATCGAGCCAGCCGGTGCTTTACATCGAGTTTCGAAAAGACGGGACACCCGTAGATCCAGGCCCATGGTGGGCGGCTGGCGAAGGCGAAAAGGTTCGCGGATGATGCGCAAGACCTCACTGATTCTTCTCGGCGCCGCGGCAGGCGCCGCCTTGACGCTGATCGCGGTTCAGCCGCACACGATTTTCCTCGGCTCCAGCGCCAAAGCGGCCGCAGCCGACACCTACCGGCAGCTCAATCTGTTCGGCGACGTGTTCGAGCGCGTGCGCGCAGACTACGTCGAAAAACCGGACGACCAGAAACTGATCGAAACCGCCATCAACGGCATGCTCACCGGGCTCGACCCGCATTCGAGCTACATGGACCCGAAAAGCTTCCGCGACATGCAGGTGCAAACGCGCGGCGAATTCGGCGGCCTCGGCATCGAGGTCACCATGGAAGACGGCCTCATCAAGGTGGTGACGCCGATCGACGACACCCCTGCCGCCAAGGCCGGCGTGCTCGCCAACGATCTCATCACCAAGCTCGACGAAGACCAGGTGCAGGGCCTCACCCTCAACCAGGCCGTCGAGAAAATGCGCGGGCCGGTCAACACCAAGATCAAGCTTACCATCCAGCGCAAGGGCGCCGACAAGCCGCTCGAACTGACGCTCACCCGCGACGTCATCCACGTGCGCGCCGTGCGCTCGAAGGTCGATGGCGACGACGTCGGCTATATCCGCATGACGCAGTTCAACGAGCAGACTACCGAAGGCTTGAAGAAGGCGATCACCGATATCGGCGCCAAGATCTCCAACGACAAGCTCAAGGGCTACATCCTCGACCTGCGCAACAACCCGGGCGGTCTGCTCGATCAGGCGATCTCGGTGTCGGACGCGTTCCTGCAAAAAGGCGAGATCGTCTCGACCCGCAGCCGCAACGCCGAGGACACCCAGCGCTATAACGCGCGTCCGGGCGATCTCACCAAAGGCAAGCCGGTGATCGTGCTGATCAACGGCGGCTCGGCTTCGGCCTCCGAAATCGTCGCCGGCGCGCTGCAAGACCACAAACGCGTCACCGTCATCGGCACGCGCTCCTTCGGCAAAGGCTCGGTGCAGACCATCTTCCCGCTCGGCAACGGCAATGGCGCGTTGCGGCTGACCACGGCGCGCTACTACACGCCGTCGGGCCGCTCGATCCAGGCCAAGGGCATCACCCCGGACATCGAGGTGCTGCAGGACCTGCCGGACGACATCAAGGCCAAGACCGACACCTCGACCAAGGGCGAGGCCTCGCTGCGCGGTCATCTGACCGGCGATCCGGGCAAGGAGCAGACCGGCTCGCAGGCCTACATTCCGCCGGACGAGAAGAACGACAAGGCGCTGCAAATGGCGCAAGACCTGCTGCGTGGCACCGTTAAAAACTCGGCCTTCCCGCCGAGTGGCGGCGACAAGGCGCCGGTTCCGAACTGAGCGGGAACCGGTTTAGATAGCTTTTGGGGCGGCCTTTATGGCCGCCCCTTTCGTTTGCGGGCCCTTAACGAAGTCAGGAATCCCTGCGTGCTAGAGTCCGGCGATGATTCGCGAGGGAAGCACCCGTGGAAACGGATGATCTGAGCGCCCCGCTCGGCCAGGCCAAAAAGACGAAATCGCGCAAGCTGCCATTCGCCGCGCCGCAGGTTGTGGCCGGCCTGCTCGGCCTGTGCGGGCTGGTCGCCGTCGGCTGGGCAGCGCTGGTCAACGATCCGCTCGGCGGCGAGCCCGTGGCCGTGGTGGCAACCGGGTTCGCACCCGTGGCCGGCGCCAAAGACATGCCGAAGGGCGACGGCGTCGAACATTCGCGCCACGACGGCATCGCGATGAAAGCGCCGCCCGAAAAGGCCGCGGCGGCGCCGCCCGGTTCGCAGACCATCACCATCATCGACGGCTCGAGCGGCAAGAGCAAAGACGTCATCATTCCCGGCAAATCCGGCGCGTTGGAAAACGAAGCGCCGGCGGGTAAATCGAGCGATAATGCGCAAGGCAAATTTAGCGCGATGCCGGCGGCCAATCCGGCCACGAAACTCGCTTCCCTTGCGGCGCTCGATCACAAATTGCTGGAGAACAGCCGCCACGGCCCCATCCCGAAAGTTGGCACCAATGGCGCCCGCGCGCTCACGATCTACGCACATGCGCGCGCCATCCCGGCGGCGCAGAAAGAACTGCCGCGCATCGCCATCGTCATCGGCGCGCTCGGCATCAGCGCCTCCGGCACCGCTGACGCCTTTTCCATGCTGCCGGCGCCGGTCACCTTCGCGCTCGCGCCCTACTCGACCGACGTCGAAAAACTGGCCGAGCACGCGCGCGCCGAAAACCACGAAGTGCTGTTGCAGGCGCCGATGGAGCCGTTCGATTATCCCGACAACGACCCCGGCCCGCAGACTTTGCTCACCTCGCTCACCGGCGAACAGAATGTCGATCGCCTGCATTGGCTGATGAGCCGCTTCCAGGGTTATGTCGGTATCGAAAGTTTCATGGGTGCGCGCTTCACCGCCAGCGAACAGGCGCTCACGCCGGTGCTGGGCGAAATCGCCAAGCGCGGGCTGATTTTCGTCGATGGCGGCGGCAGCACCCGCAGCGTCGCCGCCCAGGTCGCCGGCGGGCACAACCTGCCTTTTGCCAAGACCGATATCGTGCTCGACGCGGTGCCGACGCCGATCGAGATCGACCGCGCGCTGGCGCGGCTGGAAATTTCGGCGCGCGAGAACGGCGTCGCAGTCGGTTACGCCAACGCCCAGCCAGCTCCGGTCGAGCGCATCGCCGCCTGGGCGAAAAAGGTCGAGGCGCGCGGTTTCGTGCTGGTGCCGATCACGATGGTGGCGCTGAAGACCAAATCTTCCTAAGTCATCCTAACGACAAGATCGTGGTGTCATGATCCGCCTATTGCGGGTCACAATGGATTGACAATGCCCCTCTACGAAAGCCTCCCCTACCGCCCCTGCGCCGGCATGATGGTGTTCAACCGCGCCGGACTGATTTTTGTTGGTCGCCGCTCCAGCGGCCCCGAACACATCGACGCCACCCATGTCTGGCAGATGCCGCAAGGCGGCATCGACGAAGACGAGGATCCGTACAAAGCCGCGCTGCGCGAGCTATACGAGGAGACCAGTATCACGTCGGTCGAGAAACTCGGCGAAGTCGAGGAGTGGCTTGCTTACGACATCCCGCGCGAGATCGTGGGCGAAGCCTGGGGCGGCAAATATCGCGGGCAGAAGCAGAAATGGTACGCATTGCGCTTCACCGGCGAAGACAGCGAGATCAATATTGCCGAGCCGGGCGGCGGCCACCACAAGCCGGAATTCATCGACTGGCGCTGGGTCGAACTGAAATCGCTGCCGGATTTGGTGGTGCCGTTCAAGCGGCGGACTTATGAGCAGGTGGTGGCGGCGTTCGCGAAGTTCGCGGCTTAACGCCGGCTAGAGCGTTTTCGAGCGAAGTGGGTACCGGTTCGCGTGAAGAAAACGCGATAAAGTAAAAGCTAGAGCCTCGGCTTTGATTCCATCAAAGCCGGAAAGGCTCTAGTGCATCGCCGTGCCGGTCAGATGCCGGTCGACCTGCTTGAAGTGATCGAGGCGCGTGATCAGCTTGTCGAGCGCGTTGCCCGGCTCCATTTTCTCGATGCGCTCTTCCAGTTCGCCGATCTTGGTGGTGATGACCGCGCGATCGATATCCTCGGCCGCTTCCGCCATGTCGGCGAGCACGGTGAGGCCCGCGGCCGAGACTTCAGCGAAACCGCCGAGCACAACAATCGTCTCTTTATTGCCGCCTGCGTGCACGGTGAGCATGCCCGGCCGCAAGGTCGTGACCATCGGCGCATGGCTGGCCAGCACACCGAAGTCGCCTTCCGCGCCGGGAACGTCGACCTGCTCGACATCGCCCGAAAACAGAAGCTTTTCCGGCGAGACCAGTTCGAAGTGAAGTGTGGCCATAACTTGCTGCCCGCTCGTTGCTTGCCGTTACGCCGCTTCCGCCGCGAGCTTCTTGCCCTTCTCGATGGCTTCGTCGATGTTGCCGACCATGTAGAAGGCGGCTTCAGGCAGGTGATCATATTTGCCTTCGACCAAGCCCTTGAAGCCCTTGATGGTGTCGGCGAGGTCAACCAGCTTGCCGGGCGCGCCGGTGAACACTTCGGCGACGAAGAACGGCTGCGACAGGAAGCGCTCGATCTTACGCGCGCGCGACACGGCCAACTTATCTTCTTCCGACAATTCATCCATGCCGAGAATGGCGATGATGTCCTGCAACGCCTTGTAGCGCTGCAACACCTGCTGCACCTGACGCGCGACCTGGTAGTGCTCCTCGCCGACGATCAGCGGCGACAGCATGCGCGAGGTCGAGTCGAGCGGATCGACCGCCGGATAGATGCCCTTGGCGGCGATGTCGCGCGACAGCACGGTGGTCGCATCCAGATGCGCGAACGAGGTCGCCGGGGCCGGGTCGGTCAAGTCGTCGGCCGGCACGTAAATCGCCTGCACCGAAGTGATCGAACCCTTGGTGGTGGTGGTGATGCGTTCCTGCAGCGCGCCCATGTCGGTGGCGAGCGTCGGCTGATAGCCCACGGCTGAAGGAATACGGCCGAGCAGCGCCGACACTTCGGAGCCGGCTTGCGTGAAGCGGAAGATGTTGTCGACGAAGAACAGCACGTCCTGGCCCTGGTCGCGGAAATATTCCGACAGCGTCAGGCCGGTGAGGCCGACGCGGGCGCGGGCGCCCGGCGGCTCGTTCATCTGGCCGAACACCAGCGCGCACTTGGAGCCTTCGGTCGAGCCGGAATGCGGGTCCTTGTTGACGCCGGATTCGATGAACTCGTGATAAAGGTCGTTGCCTTCGCGGGTACGCTCGCCGACGCCGGCGAACACCGAATAACCGCCGTGCGCCTTCGCCACGTTGTTGATCAGTTCCTGAATGAGCACGGTCTTGCCGACGCCGGCGCCGCCGAACAGGCCGATCTTGCCGCCCTTGGCGTAAGGCGCCAGCAGATCGACGACCTTGATGCCGGTTACCAGAATCTGCGCTTCGGTCGATTGCTCGGTGTAGAGCGGCGCCTCGGCGTGGATCGGGCGACGCTCTTCCGACTTCACCGGGCCTGCTTCGTCGATCGGCTCGCCGATGACATTGATGATGCGGCCGAGCAGACCGGGCCCGACCGGCACCGCGATGGCAAGGCCGGTGTCGGTAACCTGCTGACCGCGCACCAAACCTTCGGTGATGTCCATGGCGATGGTGCGCACGGTCGATTCACCGAGATGCTGGGCGACTTCGAGCACCAGCCGGTTGTCGCCGTTCTTGGTCTCGAGCGCGTTCAAGATCGCCGGCAGGTCGCCTTCGAACTGCACATCGACGACGGCGCCGATGACCTGGGTGATCTTGCCGGTTGCGTTCTGCGGAGTGGCCATAATCGTCCTCGTTACCTGAATTTACAGCGCTTCGGCGCCGGAGATGATTTCGATCAGTTCCTTGGTGATCATCGCCTGACGCGTGCGGTTATAGGTGAGTGTCTGCTTGCGGATCATTTCGCCGGCGTTGCGGGTGGCATTATCCATGGCGCTCATGCGCGCGCCCTGTTCGGAGGCGGCATTTTCCAGGAGCGCGCGGAACACCTGGATCGACAGGTTGCGCGGCAGAAGTTCGTCGAGAATCTCGCCCTCTTCCGGCTCGTATTCGTAGCCGGCCGCCGGCCCTGCTTCGGCCTCGGTCTTTTCGAACACCGGCGGGATCACCTGCAACGCGGTCGGGATCTGCGCGATCACCGATTTAAAGCGCGAGAAAAACAGCGCGCAGACATCGAATTCATTGTTCTCGAAGCGCGTGACGATCTTGTCGGCTACCATCTGCGCCTGTGCAAAGCCGATCTGCTTGACGCCGCGCAATTCGACCACCTCGACAATCAGGCGGCCGAAATTCCGGCGAAGCTGGTCGGCGCCTTTGCGGCCGACGCAGAGAATCTTGACCTCTTTGCCCTGCGCTGTCAGCGCATTGATGCGCTCGCGCGCCAACCGCACGATTGAAGAGTTAAAGGCGCCGCACAGGCCGCGCTCGGCGGTGCAGACGACCAGCAGATGCACCTGATCGGCCCCGGTGCCGGCCAATAGGCGCGGCGCGGAATCGCTGCCCGCCACCGCCGAGGCGATATTGCCGAGCACGACGTCCATGCGTTCGGCGAACGGGCGCGCGGCTTCCGCCGCCACCTGCGCACGGCGCAGCTTCGACGCCGCGACCATCTGCATGGCCTTGGTGATCTTCTGCGTCGCCTTGGTCGAGGCGAGGCGAACGCGCATGTCCTTGAGGGAGGCCATATTTTCTCAGTCGCCGTTAAATCGAGTCGCTTGTTTCTCTTCTCGTCATGCCCGGCCTTGTGCCGGGCATCCACGTGTTATTTATCTTTTCACGCCGCAAGGCGTGGATGGCCGGCACAAGCCGACCATGACGGACTTAGGTAAACGACTTCGCGTAACCGTCCACGACATCCTTGAGCTTGGCTTCGTCTTCCTTCGACAAATCGCCGCTCTTGCGGATCGAGTCGAGCAGGCCGGCGTGCTTGATGCGCAGCAGCGTCAGCAGGCCATTTTCGAAGGCGCGCACGCGCGAAACGTCGAACTTGTCGAGATAGCCGTTGACGCCGGCGTAAATCACACCGACTTGCTCTTCCATCTTGAGCGGCGAGAACTGCGGCTGTTTCAGGAGCTCGGTCAGACGCGCGCCACGCGCCAGCATGCGCTGGGTGGTGACGTCGAGGTCGGAACCGAACTGCGCGAAGGCGGCCATCTCACGATATTGAGCCAACTCACCCTTGATCTTGCCGGCGACCTTTTTCATCGCCTTTGTCTGCGCGGCGGAGCCGACGCGCGACACCGACAGACCGACGTTCACCGCCGGGCGGATGCCCTGGTAGAACAGGTCGGTTTCCAGGAATATCTGGCCGTCGGTGATCGAAATCACGTTGGTCGGGATATAGGCCGACACGTCGTTCGCCTGCGTTTCGATGATCGGAAGCGCGGTCAGCGAACCGCCGCCCTTGCTGTCGTTCATCTTGGCGGCGCGCTCGAGCAAGCGCGAGTGCAGGTAGAAAACATCGCCCGGATAGGCTTCGCGGCCCGGCGGCCGGCGCAGCAACAGCGACATCTGGCGATAGGCGACCGCCTGCTTGGACAAATCGTCATAGACGATCACGGCGTGCATGCCGTTGTCGCGGAAATATTCGCCCATGGTGCAGCCGGTGAACGGCGCCAGGAACTGCATCGGCGCCGGATCGGAGGCGGTGGCGGCGATGATGATCGAATATTCCAGCGCGCCTTGCTCTTCCAGCACCTTCACGAACTGCGCGACGGTTGAGCGTTTCTGGCCGATGGCGACATAGACGCAATAGAGCTTGATCTTCTCGTCGGACTGCGCGTTGAGCGGCTTCTGGTTGAGGATGGTGTCGAGCGCGATCGCGGTCTTGCCGGTCTGGCGGTCGCCGATGATCAGTTCGCGCTGGCCGCGGCCGATCGGGATCAGGGCGTCGATCGACTTGAGGCCGGTCGCCATCGGCTCGTTCACCGATTTGCGCGGGATGATGCCGGGCGCCTTGACGTCGACGCGCATGCGCTTGTCGGCCTTGATCGGGCCCTTGCCGTCGATCGGATTCCCAAGCGCATCGACGACGCGGCCCAAGAGGCCCTTGCCGACCGGCGTATCGACGATGGCGCCGGTGCGCTTGACCGTCTGGCCTTCCATGATCTCGCGGTCGTTGCCGAAGATCACGATGCCGACATTGTCGGTCTCTAAGTTGAGCGCCATGCCGCGCACGCCGTTTTCGAACTCGACCATTTCGCCCGCCTGGACGTTGTCGAGACCATAGACGCGGGCAATGCCGTCACCGACGGACAGCACCTGGCCGACTTCGGAGACTTCGGCTTCCTGGCCGAAGTTTTTGATCTGCTCTTTGAGGATGTTGGAAATTTCTGCGGCGCGGATATCCATCAGCGTGCCTCTTTCATCGCGAACTTGATCGCATTGAGCTTGGTGCGAAGGGATGAGTCGATCATGCGGCTGCCGACCTTGACGATCAGCCCGCCGATGATGGCGGGGTCGATCTCGACGTCGAGGTCGATGTCTTTGCCGCCGGTAACGAATTTAAGCGCGCCCTTGAGCGCGTCGAGATTGCCGTCGCTGAGTTTCTCCGCGACGGTCACCTGCGCACTGACTTCGCCTTTATGCTTGGCGACCAGCGCGCGATAGCCTTTGATAATGCTGCGCACGGCAAACAACCGACGATTGGTGGTGACGACGCGCAGGAAATTGGCGGCGATGCCCTTGATGCCGGCCTTGTCGAGAATGGCGCCGAGCGCCTTCAACTGCTCGTCGACGCCGAACACCGGGCTGCGCACCAGACGGTTGAGGTCGGCGCTGCCCGCGATCATGGCGTCGAAATGATCGAGGTCTTTCTTGACCGCGTCGGTCGATTTTTCCTCGAGCGCCAGCTCGAACAATGCGCCGGCATAACGCCCGGCCATTCCGGAAATAAGTTGGTCTTCGCCCGCCACTGGCACGCTCGTTTCGTGGGTTATTTCACAAGCCGGATGCCGTCGCCGGAGCGGCGGCGTAAGGTATTGGAATCCAAGAGGGAATTCCGATTTCGGGAGCACGCGCGGGTGGCCGCGGAACGCCCGTTAAATCGAGGCGCTAGCTAACACAGCGCTGATCGCGGTGCAACAAGGCGCACTGCCGCGCGCCCTGACCGCCGGTTCGCTCCGCGCCCGCCGCGCAAATCTGCATCGCAGCGATACCTCGCCAGTGCGTCGCCCTGCCTATAGCTTGCGCATCGCCGAGGAACAGGCGGGCTCGCCCCGTTACCAATTCACCTCATTCAGATGGCCGGGGCCGACGGCAGATGCCGGATCAGCAAAGCAGCAGCAACGTCGCCAACACCGCCAAGCTCCTAGTGGTGCTCCTGGCCTTTGCCTGGGGTTTCAACTGGATCGCGGCGGCGCTGGCGCTGCCGGAGGTCACGCCCTGGAGCCTGCGCTTTGCCGGGTCCGGCATTGGCGCGGCGACCCTGTTCAGCGCGGCGCTGCTCACCGGCCACAGCCTGCGCGTTCCGCGCGGCGAACACATTCACATCATGGTCGCCGGCTTCTTCAATGTCGCCGCCTTCCAGATCCTGTCGGCCTTCGCACAGCTCTCCGGGCAGACCTCACGCGCCATCATCATCACCTATTCCATGCCGATCTGGGCGACCGTGCTCGGCCGTATCATTCTGGGCGAGAAGCTCGGCGGCATCCGGTTGCTAGCCTTCGTCCTGTGCGTCACGGGCTTGAGCGTTCTGGTCTGGCCGCTGTTCGCGCACGGCTTTCCGCCGACCGTGTTTCTGTCGCTCGGCTGCGCCTTCAGCTGGGCCTTTGCCACTGTCTACATGAAGTGGATGAAAACCACGGTCGAACCGCTCGCCAATGCCGCCTGGCAGTTGCTGTTCGGTTTTCTGTTCATCGCCGCCGGCACGGTTCTCGCCGAGGGCTACCCGCATCTTTGGCCGATAAGCACCGAGGCCGGTCTCGCGGTGGTCTATGTCGGCGTCTTCGGCGTCGGTCTGGCGCATTTCCTCTGGTGGTCGATTGTCGGCAAATTGCCCACCGTCACCGCTTCGATCGGCGCGCTCTTGGTGCCGGTGATCGGCGTCACCGCCTCGACCATCATCCTGGGCGAACGCCCGACCTTGCCCGACATCGTCGGTTTTGTGCTGATCTTCTGCGCGGCGGCCTGCGTGCTGTTGCAGCCGAATGTGAAGCACACCGAAATGCCGGAATAAGCCGTTCTGCTCGGTAGAATGAGACCACTACGGGCTTTTGCGTAGTTGCGCGCCGTCTGGCGAAGGTAAAAGATGGTGGCCTTCCTTTGAGGATCCCGCCCATGCCCGGCCGCCCGAAGCGCAGCGCGCACCTCGAACCGACTTTCGTCGAGCTGTTCACGCCCAAGCTGATCACGGTTTTTCGTGAAGGCTATGGCTGGCGCGATCTGCGCGCCGACGCCATTTCCGGGCTCACCGTGGCGGTGGTGGCGCTGCCGTTGTCGATGGCGATTGCCATTGCCTCGGGCGTGTCGCCGGAACGCGGGCTTTATACGGCGATTGCCGGTGGTTTCATCGTCTCGCTGCTCGGCGGCAGCCGCTTCCAGGTTGGCGGACCGGCCGGCGCTTTCATCGGCCTGGTCGCCAGCATCGTCGAGCGCCACGGCTATGACGGACTGGCGCTCGCAACAGCCATCGCAGGTCTCATTCTCATCGTGGTCGCGTTGCTGCGGCTCGGCACCTACATCAAATACATTCCGCTGCCGGTGACGATCGGATTCACCGCCGGCATCGCGGTCATCATCACCGCCAGCCAGATCAGCGAAGTTCTCGGCTTAAAAATCGCGCACGAGCCTTCGGCACTGGTGCCGCGGCTTGCCGCCATCGGCGCAGCGTTGCCGACGATCAATCTACAGACTATTGCCGTCACGCTGTTGTCGCTCGCGGTCATTTTACTGGTGCGCCGTTATCGTCCAGGCTGGCCGGCCTTTCTGATCGCTATCGCGGTGGCCGCTTTGGTCTGTTTCCTTTTCCACCTTGACGTCGCCACCGTGACCTCGCGTTTCGGCGCGGTGCCGCGCTCGCTGCCGGCGCCGTCATTCCCCGCTTTCAGCTTCGAGAAAATGCAGGCGGTGCTGCCCGACGCCTTCGCCATCGCGCTGCTCGGCTCGATTGAGTCACTTTTATCCGCCGTCGTCGCCGACGGCATGACCGGCCGGCGTCATCGCTCGAATGCCGAACTCGGCGCGCAGGGCATCGCCGGTATCGTCTCGGTGATCTTCGGCGGCATCTGCGTCACCGGTACGGTGGCGCGCACCGCCACCAATGTGCGTTCGGGCGCGCGCGGACCGATCTCCGGCATTTTCCATTGCTTCTATCTGCTGCTGTTCCTAGCAATCGCAGCGCCCTTGGTCGGCTATATCCCGCTCGCCGGGCTGGGCGCCGTACTGGTGGTGGTGGCCTGGAACATGGCCGAGAAGGAGGAGTTCTGGTCGCTGATCCGCACTTCGCGCGGCGACGCCGCCGTGCTGCTCGCCACTTTCGGGCTCACTATCTTCGTCAACCTCATCACCGGCATCACCGTCGGCGTGGTCATGGGCGCGCTTCTCTTTTTGCATCGCATGGCGGAAGCGGTCGAAGTCGAAGACGGTGCTGGTCTTGAAGATCTGGCCGACGTCCCGGGCGAACACTACGACGCCAAGGCCGCGACCGACCGCGACGTCATGATCTATCGAATCAACGGCGCATTCTTCTTTGGCGCTACCGCGCGCGTGTTGACGGCGCTGGAACGTGTCGGCGCGCCGCCGCGTCTTTTTGTTTTGGACTTTACCGATGTGCCGCTGATCGACACCACCGCGGCGCATTCGCTGACCGCCTTCGTCAACAAGCTCAAGCGCGCCGGCACGGAAGTCTGCTTTGCCGCCGCCCGGCCCAAAGTGCGGCACAAACTACAATTGTCCGGTCTGAAGCCGCCTTTGGTGCGATATGCATCAAGCGTCTCAGCCGCGCGCGAAAAATCTTAAAAGAAGCTCTGCGGATCGACGTCGACTTCCAGGCGCACGTTGCCTTTGGGTTTGGGCGCGCTGCTCAGCCAATCGCGCAAATAGCTAGAGAGATTGAAATCGCGCGGTGCTTTCATCAGCAGGCGGAAGCGATGCCGCCCGCGCACCACCGCCACTGGCGCTTCGGCGGGCCCGAGCACCCGCACATCGTCTTGTCCATTTGGGCGCGGCGCCGATTGCGCCAGCGCGCGCGCATAGGATTCCGCCGCGTGCCGTTCATTGGCGGTGATCACCATGCTGGCGAGCCTTCCGAACGGCGGATACAGGCTCGATTCGCGCAGGGCAATCTCGCTCGAATAGAACGCCTCGCGATCGCCGAGGATGAGCGCCTTCATCACGGGGTGCTCGGGCTGATGCGTCTGCAATAGCCCGACGCCGCGGCCCTCCTCGCGCCCGGCACGGCCGACCACCTGATGCAATAGCTGAAACGTGCGTTCGGCCGCGCGCGGATCGCCATTGCCGAGGCCCAGGTCCGCATCGACGATGCCGACCAGATTGAGCTTGGGAAAGTGATGCCCCTTCGCCACCAGTTGCGTCCCCACAACAATGTCGAAGCGGCCTTCCGCCACATCGTCGAGTTCCTGCCGCAGCCGCTCCATCGATTCGACGAGATCACTCGACAGCACGAGAATGCGCTTGTCGGGAAACAACTCTGCGGCTTCCTGCTCCAGCCGTTCGACGCCGGGACCGACCGGGCGGAAGCTTTCGGTGGCGTGGCAGTTCGGACAGTCTTCCGGCTGCGGCATGTCGTATCCGCAATGATGACAGACCAGCCGCTTGCGAAAGCGATGATCGACCAGCCAAGCGTCGCAATGCGGACATTGCAGCCGAAAGCCGCAGGCGCGGCAAAGCGTAAGCGGCGCAAAGCCGCGCCGGTTCAAGAACAGCAAGGCCTGCTCGCCGCGTTCAAGCGTATGGCTCACTGCTTCGGCGAGCTTGGGCGAAATAAAACGCCCGCGCGGCGGCCCATCGCGCGTCATGTCGATGGCCTCGACGCTCGGCAAATGCGCGCCGCCGAAACGCTCCGGCAGATGAATGCGGCGATAGCGCCCGCGCCGCGCGTTGACTTCCGACTCGACCGAGGGCGTCGCCGAGGCCAACACCACCGGAATTTTCGCAATCGAACCGCGCACCACCGCCATGTCGCGGGCATGATAATGGGCGCCATCTTCCTGCTTGTAGGCCGGGTCGTGTTCTTCATCGACCACGATCAAGCCGAGATCGGCATAAGGCAGAAACAGCGCCGAACGCGCGCCGACCACTACCGAGACTTCATTCGCCGCCACCGCCGCCCAGTTGCGCGCACGTGTGCGCGGCGAGAGCTGCGAATGCCATTCCGCAGGCCGCACGCCGAAGCGAGCGGTGAAACGATCGAGCGATTGCCCGGTGAGCGCGATTTCCGGCATCAGGATCAGCGTCTGGCGGCCTTTGCGGATATTCTCGGCGACGCCCTCGAAATATACTTCGGTCTTGCCGGAGCCGGTGACGCCATCGACCAGCGTGACGGTATAGCCGCCTTGATCGACCGTGGTGCGCAGCGCGTCGGCCGCCGCCAGTTGACCGAGAAAGAAATCAGGCTTGGCGAAATCCGGATCCGGCGGCTGCGCTACTTTTTCCGGCGGCAGCACAATCGTCTTTAAGGCGCCATCGTCGATCAGCCCATTGATCACGCCCAAGCTGACGCCCGCCTCGCGCGCGGTATCGCCCTTGGCGCGTGTAAAGCCGTCGGCCATCAAGCTCAGCACCCGCGCGCGCGCCGGCGTCATGCGTTGCGGCGGCGGTCCGGCCAGGCGCACGCCGACACGTTCGCGCGCCGGGCCCAGCTGCTCACCCATGCGCAGCGCCATGCGCAGCACCATGCCGCGCGAGGCGAGCGTGTAGCCGGAAACCCAATCGACAAAAGAGCGCAATTCGTTCTTGAGCGGCGGCACGTCGTGCTTGCCAACCACGTCCTTCATGCGGTTGTGCAGGCGCGGGTTCGGATTGGCGTTGTCGGCCCAGACCACGCCGGTGGTCTCGCCGCGCGCGCCCAACGGCACGGACACGACGTCGCCGGGCGCAAGCTCGAGCCCGTCCGGCACCCGGTAGGAATAGGTCTGGTCGAGCGCCACCGGCACCAGAACATCGACAAAACGTGGAGCCATGGTGTTTGTGTGGCCGATTCCGTCCGGTTAAGGAAGGGTAGACGATCCAATGTAATAACTGGCGTGAAGGCCGCCATGACTAGACAAACGACAATCGCCCCCGACGTTGCCGCCGAAATCGACCGCTGGCTCGGCCATCTCGGCGCCGAGCGCCGCATGTCGCCAAAAACATTGGAAGCCTATGAGCGCGACGTCGGCCAGTTCCTCGCCTTCCTGGCCGAGCACCTGGGCGGGCCACCCTCGCTCAAGACGCTCGTCAAGCTGACCCCTGCCGACGTGCGCGCCTTCATGGCGTCGCGGCGTTCGGGCGGGGCCGGCAACCGGACTTTGATGCGCGGCCTCGCCGGCGCGCGCTCCTTTGCCCGCTTTCTGGAACGCGACGGCAAAGGCAAAGTGGCAGCGCTTGCCGCTATCCGCACACCAAAACTGGCGCGCAGTCTACCAAAGCCTTTGGCGGTCAAAGACGCCCGCCGGGTCGCCAATACCGAAGCGCGCGACGGCGATATACGCGCGCCCTGGATTCTGGCGCGCGACGCCGCCGTGCTCGGCCTGCTCTATGGCTGCGGCCTGCGCATCGCCGAGGCGCTTTTACTCACGCGCGACCAAGCGCCGGAGCCCGATAAACTCGGCGCGCTAACCGTCACCGGCAAAGGCAACAAAGCGCGCATGGTGCCGGTACTGCCGCAGGTCGCCAAATTGATCGCCGATTATATCGCGTTATGTCCGCAAGAGCTCCCGTCGGACGGCCCGTTGTTCATCGGCGTGCGCGGCGGACCGCTATCGCCGCGTATCGTGCAACTGGCGATGGCGCGTTTGCGCGGCGCGCTCGGCCTGCCCGACAGCGCCACCCCGCACGCGCTGCGGCATTCCTTCGCCACCCATTTGCTGGCGCGCGGCGGCGATCTGCGCTCGATCCAGGAATTGCTCGGCCACGCCTCGCTCTCGACCACGCAGATCTACACCGCCGTCGATAGCGCGCGTTTATTGGAAGTTTACGCGGCCGCGCACCCACGCGCGTCATCGTAATATCGTCGGTGACAACCCGCCCGCGCGCTGCGCGCGGGCCCGGAACCTGCTATCATAGCCTCCAAACCCTGGGGGCGCAGAATGGCCGGACCGCAAGAAAATCTCGAACACGCCGAACACGCCTCGCACGGCGGCAACAAGAAAATCGCGCTGCTGATCTCGGTGCTGGCGCTGTTTCTCGCCTTCTCCGAAACGCTCGGCAAAAGCGCGCAGACCAACGCCATCACCCTGAACGTCGCCTCCAACGACCTGTGGGCCTTCTTCCAGGCCAAGACCATCCGCATCACCGTGCTCAACACAGCGGCGGAGCAGATGCAGATCGAGGCCGACCGCGCCACCGAGCCAGCGCTAAAGGACCGGCTTAGCAAAAACATCGACACCTGGCGCAAGACCGTTGCGCGTTACGAAGACGACGCCAAATCGAATGAAGGCCGCAAACAGCTTGCCGAGCGCGCCAAGGAAGCCGAGCGCAAGCGCGATCTGGCGCTGGCGCGCTACCATCAATATGAATTCGCCTCGGCCGTGCTCCAGATCGGTATCGTGCTGGCCTCGGCGGAGGTCATCACCGGGATGGTCTTCCTTGGCTGGCTGTCGGGCCTGCTCGGATTGCTGGGACTGGGATTCACCGGCCTAGGCCTCTGGGCGCCGCACGCGTTGGATTTTTTGATGCATTCCGGCGCGCATTAAACATCGGTGCGGCCGGTCACCCGCGTCACATATGAATGGCGCGCTTGGCGACCGCCATCGCCGCTTCCTTCACCGCCTCCGGTAGTGTCGGATGGGCGTGACAGGTGCGCGCGATGTCCTCGGCTGACGCGCCGAATTCCATCGCCAGCGCCGCCTCCGCGATCATGTTGCCGGCGTCGGCGCAGATCATCTGCACGCCGAGCACGCGATCGGTCTTGGCGTCGGCGAGAATCTTGATGAAGCCTTCGCTGGTCATGTTGACCTTGGCGCGGCCGTTCGCGGTCATCGGAAACTTGCCGGCGTTGTAGGCGATGCCCGCCGCTTTCAATTCGTCTTCGCTTTTGCCGACCGTGGCGATTTCCGGATAGGTGTAGACCACGTTCGGAATGGCGTCGTAATTCACGTGACCGGCCTGGCCGACCAGGATTTCCGCGACCGCGATGCCTTCGTCTTCGGCTTTATGCGCCAGCATCGGGCCCGCAATGACGTCGCCGATCGCCCAGATGCCGGGCACGCTGGTCGCGTAATAATGATCGGTGACGATGCGCCCGCGCTCGTCGAGCTTGACGCCTAATTCCTTGAGGCCGAGCCCCTCGGTGTAAGGCACGCGTCCGATCGATATGAGCACCACGTCGGCCTCGATCGTCTCCGCCGCGCCGCCCAAATTTGAATTAGGATTGGCAGGCTCGACCTTCGCTTTTAGCGTCTTGCCGGAGGTATCGACCGCCGTGACCTTCGACGACAGTTTGAACACCATGCCCTGCTTTTCGAACAACCGCTGCGCAGCTTTGCGGATTTCACCGTCCATGCCGGGCAGGATGCCATCGACGAATTCGACCACCGTCACTTTCGCGCCCAAGCGCCGCCACACCGAACCGAGCTCAAGTCCGATCACGCCCGCGCCGACGACGAGCAAATGCTCCGGCACTTTTTCGAGCGTGAGCGCGCCAGTCGATGACACGATACGCTTTTCGTCGATCTCGATGCCTTTCAGGCGCGCAACATCGGAGCCGGTGGCGATGACGATGGATTTCGTTTCCAGCGTCTGCGTCTTATTGTTTTCTTTGCCGTCATTGCCCTTGACTTCGACCTTGCCGGCGACGGCGATGCGCGCATTGCCGAAGAAGGCATCGACTTTGTTCTTCTTGAGCAGGAACTCGACGCCCTTGACGTTGCCGTCGACGCCCTGATCCTTGAAGGCCAGCATCGCCTTGAGGTCGAGCTTGGGCGTACCGACCCCGATGCCCATCTTGGAAAACGAATGTCCGGCTTCTTCAAATAGTTCGGATGCGTGCAGCAGCGCCTTCGACGGAATGCAGCCGACATTCAGACAGGTGCCGCCGAACGTCTTTTCCTTTTCGACCACCGCGGTCTTCAAACCCAATTGCGCCGCGCGGATGGCGCAGACATAGCCGCCGGGGCCGGTGCCGATGACGATGAGGTCGTAAGTAGCCATAGAAGTGCTCCGCTTACTTTATCCCTCCCCTGCAAGGGGAGGGCGGCGAGCCGCGAAAGCGGCGAGCGGGTGGGGTTTAGTCTCGGTTGCACGATGACCCCACCCCGCCTCGCGTCGCTCGGCGACCCTCCCCTTTCAGGGGAGGGATTAAGAGATCAAAGATCCAGAACCAATCTTGCCGGGTCTTCCAGATTTTCCTTCACCCGCACCAGGAAGGTGACCGCCTCGCGGCCGTCGACGATGCGATGGTCGTAGGACAGCGCCAGATACATCATCGGCCGCGCCTCGATCTTGCCACCGATGACCACCGGCCGTTCCTGAATCTTGTGCATGCCGAGAATGCCGGACTGCGGCACGTTCAGGATCGGCGTCGACATCAGCGAGCCGTAGACGCCGCCGTTTGAGATGGTGAACGTGCCGCCCTGCATTTCGTCGATCTTGAGATGACCGTCGCGCGCGCGCTTGCCGAAATCGTTGATCGCCTTCTCGACGCCGGCGAGCGAAAGATGATCGGCATCGCGCACCACCGGCACCACGAGGCCCTTCTCGGTGCCGACGGCGACGCCGATGTGATAATAATTTTTATAGACCAGATCGGTGCCGTCGATCTCGGCGTTGACGGCCGGAATGTCCTTGAGCGCAGCGATGCAGGCGCGCACGAAGAAGCCCATGAATCCCAACTTAACGCCGTGCTTCTTCTCAAACAATTCCTTGTACTGATTGCGCAGCGCCATCACCGCGCTCATGTCGACCTCATTGAAGGTCGTGAGCATGGCGGCCGTGTTCTGCGCATCCTTCAGGCGGCGCGCGATGGTCTGGCGCAGCCGCGTCATGTGCACGCGTTCTTCGCGCGAGGCGTCGTCGGCCGGTGACGGCGCGCGCATCTGCACCTGCGCCGACACCGGCGTCGGCTGCGAGGCCGCGCGTTCGATCGCCGCCATCATGTCCCCTTTAGTCACCTGACCGTGCAGGCCGGTGCCGGAAACCTTGGCTGGGTCCATGCCGCTTTCGGCCGCCATCTTGCGCACCGACGGCGGGACCGCCGTGCCGGAAGCCGGCGGCATTTCGCGCAGCTGCGGCGTTTCGGGACCGGCGCCGATTGCCTTGGTCTTGCTGGTCTTCTCGTCCGGCGCGCCGGTGGCGCTGGCCGCCGGTTTGGTGGCGGTGGCGGAGGGCGGCTTGGCCGCGGCCGCGCCATCCTTGATCGAGCCGAGCACGGCGCCGACGCCGACCGTCTCGCCGTTTTTGGCGGCAATCTCGCCGAGCACGCCGGCGGCGGGCGCCGGCACTTCGAGCGTGACCTTGTCGGTTTCCAGTTCGACCAATGGTTCGTCAACCGCGACGGCATCGCCCGGCTGCTTGAACCATTTGCCGACGGTCGCTTCGGTCACCGATTCGCCGAGGGTGGGCACGCGGATGTCAGTCATCTTCGTCTGTCCTTTTCGTCATGGCCGGGCTTGTCCCGGCCATCCACGGCTTTCTTGCTGCACATCCGTCAAGGCGTGGATGCCCGGCACAAGGCCGGGCATGACGGCGTATGATCTACTTACCCCAGCGCCTCATCGAGGAACTGCTTCAACTGCGCCAGATGCTTCGACATCTGCCCGACCGCCGTCGAGGCCGAGGCCGGACGTCCGGCATAGCGGCAGTTGCGATGCGTCGCGCCGATCTGGTTGAGAACCCAGTTAAGAAACACGTCGACGAAGAACCAGGCGCCCTGGTTGCGCGGTTCTTCCTGACACCAGACCATCTCGGCCTGCTTGAAGCGCGACAGCTCGGCCACCAGCGCCTTCGACGGAAACGGAAACAGTTGCTCGATGCGCAGCAGATAGATGTCGTTAATGCCGCGCTTCTCGCGCTCCTCGTACAGATCGAAATAGACCTTGCCGGTGCATAGGATGACACGACGAATTTTGTTGTCCGGCACGAGTTTGATCCGCTCGTTCGGCAGCAACTGCGCGTCGTCCCACAGCAGACGATGGAACGTCGTCTCCGGCGCCATCTCATCAAGCCGCGACACCGCGCGCTTGTGGCGCAGCAGCGATTTCGGCGTCATGAGAATGAGGGGTTTGCGGATTTCTCGCTTGAGCTGCCGGCGCAAAGCGTGGAAGTAGTTCGCCGGCGTGGTCAAATTTGCGACCTGCATGTTGTCTTCCGCGCACATTTGCAGGAAGCGCTCGAGCCGCGCCGAGGAATGCTCCGGGCCCTGGCCCTCATAGCCATGCGGCAGCAGGCAGACGAGGCCCGACATGCGCAGCCATTTGCGTTCGCCCGACGAGATGAACTGGTCGAACACCACCTGCGCGCCATTGGCGAAGTCGCCGAACTGCGCTTCCCACAGCGTCAGCGCGTTCGGCTCGGTGACCGAATAGCCGTATTCGAAGCCGAGCACGGCCTCTTCCGACAGCATCGAGTTGAGCACTTCGTAGCGCGCCTGCTCGCCGCCGAGATTGTTGAACGGCGTGTAGCGCGCTTCCGTATTCTGGTCGAACAGCACCGAATGACGTTGCGAGAATGTGCCGCGTTCGGAGTCCTGGCCGGACAGACGGACCGGGTGGCCTTCCTTGACCAGCGTCGAAAACGCCAGCGCCTCGGAGGTCGCCCAGTCGATGCCTTCGCCGGTTTCGATGGCTTTGGCACGATTGTCGAGAAACCGTTGAATCGTCTTGTGAACGACAAAACCTTCCGGCACTTTCGTAATCTTGCTGCCGATCTCACGCAGCGTATCGAGCGCAACGCCCGTATTGCCGCGGCGCGGGTCTTCGACCGCGCCCGCCGCCTTCAACCCGGACCAGCGGCCGTCGAGCCAATCGGCCTTGTTCGGCTTGTAGCCGCCGGCGGTTTCGAACTCGGCATCGAGCTTGGCGCGCCAGGCCGCCTTCATCTGCGTCACGTCATCGTCGGAGACGACACCTTCCTCGACCAGCCGCTTGGAATAGATTTCCAGCGTCGAAGGATGCGCGCGGATTTTCTTGTACATCAGCGGCTGGGTGAAAGCCGGCTCGTCGCCTTCGTTGTGGCCGAAGCGGCGATAGCAGAACATGTCGATGACGACCGGCCGCTGGAATTGCATCCGGTATTCGGTCGCGATCTTGGCGGCGTAGACCACCGCTTCCGGATCGTCGCCATTGACGTGGAAGATCAACGCCTCGATCATCTTGGCGACGTCGGACGGATAAGGCGACGAGCGCGAGTAGCGCGGATAGGTCGTGAAGCCGATCTGGTTATTGACGATGAAGTGAATGCTGCCGCCGGTGCGGTAGCCCTTCAGGTCCGACAGGCCGAAACATTCCGCCACCACGCCCTGACCGGCAAAGGCCGCGTCGCCGTGCATCAGCAGCGGCAGCACCATGGTGCGGTCTTCCGGCGTGGCGTTGAGCTGATCCTGCTTGGCGCGCGCCTTGCCAAGCGTCACCGGGTCGACGATTTCCAGATGCGACGGGTTGGGGGTGAGCGACAGATGCACCTTGTTGCCATCGAACTCGCGGTCCGACGAGGCGCCGAGATGGTACTTCACGTCGCCGGAACCTTCGATGTCGTCCGGCGTCGCCGAGCCGCCCTTGAATTCGTGGAACAGGGCGCGGTGCGGCTTGGCCATCACCTGCGTCAAGACATTGAGGCGGCCGCGATGCGGCATGCCGATGACGATCTCCTGCACGCCGAGATTGCCGCCACGCTTGATGATCTGCTCAAGCGCGGGAATGAGTGACTCAGCCCCGTCGAGGCCGAAGCGCTTGGTGCCGGTATATTTGACGTCGAGGAATTTCTCGAAGCCTTCGGCCTCCACCAGCTTGTTGAGGATGGCGCGCTTGCCTTCCTTGGTGAAACTGATCTCCTTGTCGCGCCCTTCGATGCGCGACTGAATCCAGCTTTTCTGCGCGGCGTTCGAGATGTGCATGAACTCGACGCCGAGCGTTTGGCAGTAAGTGCGGCGCAGGATCGCGACGATTTCGCGGATCGAGGCAAACTCGATCCCCAGCACCCTGTCGAGGAAAATCTTGCGATCCAGGTCGCCTTCGGTGAAACCGTAAGAGCGCGGATCGAGTTCTTCCTCGTTCGGCTCTTCCTGAATGCCGAGCGGATCGAGCTTGGCGTGGAAGTGGCCGCGCATGCGGTAGGCGCGGATCAGCATCAGCGCGTGGATCGAATCGCGCGTCGCCTGCTGCACGTCGGTCGGCGACAGCTCAACGCCCTTGGCTTGTGCCTTGCCGGCAATCTTCTCGCCGATTTTTTTCTCGGTCTCGGCCCATTGGCCGTCGAGCGCCGCCACCAGATCGCCATTCGGCCGCGGCGGCCAGTTCGGCTGTTTCCAGGACGCGCCCTGCGCGGATTTGACGACCGCGGCTTTGTCATCCTTCAGGCCGCCGAAGAAAGCCTGCCATTCGGCATCGACCGAATTCGGGTCGCGCTCATATTTGGCTTGCAGGTCTTCGATATAGCCGGCGTTGCCGCCGTAGAGGAAAGAGGTGCGGGCGAAAGCGGCGTTGGCGTCTTGGCGGGACATGGCGGTTTTTGATCCTGGCGCGGCGGGCGCCGCGCGCTGTGTGCGTTCAGGGCGAGAGCCGGTTCCGTCCCCAGCAGCCGGGACCGGCTTTTGGATATCCATTTTGACGGCGGCGGCCCGTTCATGACCGAAGGCCGGGTTTCTCTCTCAACCCTATTTATGACGTAGTTAAGTCTACGAAAGAGTGAAGGTTTGAATCCTTGCTCACTCTTTGGTCCCAAATCTAGACTCGGTAAGCCGGGTGATACTCCAGTTTTAAAAAAATGCACTGTCCGAATTTGCCGCCCGGCGCGCAAAAAAACAGCCGGGCGCGGCGGCGGTTTTGCCCGCTGCCACGCCCGCTTGAATCTCATTGAAAAAGCTTGGAAATCGAGCCGGGCTTGGCTGCCCGCAGCCCTTAGCCCTTCAAGACTTCCACCAAAGTCTTGCCGATGCGCGCCGGCGAGAGCGACACCTTGATACCCGCGGCTTCCATCGCCGCCGTCTTGGAGCCGGCATCGCCTTTGCCGCCCGAAATAATAGCGCCGGCATGGCCCATGCGGCGGCCGGGAGGGGCTGTCACGCCGGCGATGAAACCGACCATCGGCTTCTTGCGGCCCTTCTTGGCCTCATCGATCAGGAATTGCGCGGCGTCTTCTTCGGCCGAGCCGCCGATCTCGCCGATCATGACGATGGACTCGGTCTTCGGATCGCCCAGGAACATCTCCAGCATGGCGATGAATTCGGTGCCCTTGACCGGATCGCCGCCGATGCCGACCGCCGTGGTCTGGCCCAGGCCTTCGCGCGTGGTCTGGAACACGGCTTCATAGGTCAGCGTACCGGAGCGCGAGACAATGCCGACTTTGCCGGGCTTGAAGATGTTGCCCGGCATGATGCCGATCTTGCATTCGCCGGCCGTCATGACGCCGGGGCAATTCGGCCCGATCAGCCGTGACTTCGAACCGGACAGCGAGCGCTTGACCTTGACCATGTCCATCACCGGAATGCCTTCGGTGATGCAGACGATGAGCGGGATCTCCGCCTCGATCGCTTCGCAGATCGCGTCGCCCGCGCCCGGCGGCGGCACGTAAATCACGCTGGCGTCGCAGCCGGTTTTCTCCTTCGCTTCGGCGACGGTGTCGAACACTGGCAGATTAAGATGTGTCTGCCCGCCTTTGCCCGGCGAGGTGCCGCCGACCATTTTCGTTCCGTAGGCGATCGCCTGCTCGGAATGGAATGTGCCGTTCTTGCCGGTGAAACCCTGGCAGATGACCTTGGTGTTCTTGTCGATGAGGATGGACATCAGGCGGCCTCTTTCACGGCTTTGACGATCTTCTGCGCGGCGTCGTCGAGGTCGTCGCCCGAGGTCACGTTGAGGCCGGACTCCTTGATGATCTTCTTGCCGAGTTCGACGTTCGTGCCTTCCAGACGCACAACCAGCGGCACCTTGAGGCCGACTTCCTTGACCGCCGCGACCACGCCTTCCGCGATCACGTCGCACTTCATGATGCCGCCGAAGATGTTGACCAGAATACCCTTCACGTTCGGATCGGAAGTGATGATCTTGAACGCGGCGGCGACCTTTTCCTTCGTCGCCGAGCCGCCGACGTCGAGGAAGTTCGCCGGCTCCGAGCCGTAGAGCTTGATGATGTCCATGCTGGCCATCGCCAGGCCGGCGCCGTTCACCATGCAGCCGATCGAGCCGTCGAGCGCGATATAGTTGAGATCGTATTTCGAGGCCTCGACTTCCTTGTCGTCTTCTTCGGTCAGATCGCGCAGCGCCATTACATCCGCATGGCGGTAAAGCGCGTTGCCGTCGAAATCGACTTTGGCGTCGAGGCAGATGATCTTGGAATCCCTGGTCACGACCAGCGGATTGATCTCCAGCATCGACATGTCCTTGGCGATAAAGGCCGCGTAGAGCTTCGGCAGAATGTCGCCGATCTGCTTGGCGAGATCGCCGGTCAGCTTGAGCGCATGCGCGACCTGGCGCGCATGATGCGGCATGAAGCCGGTAGCCGGATCGACCGAGAAGGTGACGATCTTTTCGGGCGTGTCGTGCGCGACCTGCTCGATGTCCATGCCGCCTTCGGTCGAGACGACGAAAGCGACGCGCGAGGTTTCGCGGTCGATCAACGCGGAAAGATAGAACTCCTTGTCGATCGCCGAGCCTTCTTCGATGTAGAGCCGATTGACCTTCTTGCCGTGCGGGCCGGTCTGGTGCGTCACCAGCGTCGAGCCGAGGATGCGGGTCGCTTCCTTCTTCACGTCGTCGATGGATTTGACGACCTTGACGCCGCCGGCCTTGCCGCGGCCGCCGGCATGGATTTGCGCCTTCACGACCCAGACGGGGCCGCCGAGCTCATTGGCGCCCTTGATCGCCTCATCGACAGTGAAGGCGGGCACGCCGCGCGGCACCGGGACGCCGAATTCCTTCAGGACGGCTTTCGCCTGATATTCATGAATGTTCATGCGGCGCTTCCCCTAGGCTTTTCGGTCTCGGATCGGCGGCGCAGCGCTAAAGCGCTGCACCGCGTCCGGGACAGGCATCAACTATGCCAAATTCGGCGCGATCTTCTTGCAGGCGTCGACCAGCCCCTGCACCGAGGAGACTGACTTTTCGAACGCGCCACGTTCGGCGCCGCTGAATTCGACTTCAACGATGCGCTCGACGCCCTTGGCGCCGATTACCACCGGCACGCCGACATACAAATCCTTCACGCCGTACTCGCCGTTAAGCCAGGCCGCGCAAGGCAACACGCGCTTTTTGTCGAGCAGATAGCTTTCGGCCATCGCAATCGCGGAAGCCGCCGGCGCGTAGAAGGCTGAGCCGGTTTTCAGCAGATTGACGATCTCGGCGCCGCCATTGGCGGTGCGCTTGACGATTTCGTCGATGCGCGCCTGCGTGGTCCAGCCCATCTTGACCAGATCGGGCACCGGAATGCCAGCGACCGTCGAATAGCGCGTCAGCGGCACCATGGTGTCGCCGTGGCCGCCGAGCACGAAGGCCGTCACGTCTTCCACCGAGACGTTGAATTCGTCGGCGAGGAAATAACGGAAACGAGCCGAGTCGAGCACGCCGGCCATGCCAACGACTTTTGCCTGCGGCATGCCGGAAGATTTTTGCAGCGCCCAGACCATCGCGTCGAGCGGATTGGTAATGCAGATAACAAAAGCGTTCGGCGCGTATTTCGCGATGCCGGCGCCGACCTGGCCCATGACCTTCAAGTTGATGTCGAGCAGATCGTCGCGGCTCATGCCGGGCTTGCGCGGCACGCCGGCGGTGACGATGCAGACATCGGCGCCTTCGATCGCCTCGTAGCTGTTGGCGCCGGTGAATTTGGCGTCGAAATCGTTGACCGGCGAAGACTCGGCGATGTCGAGCGCCTTACCTTGCGGGATGCCTTCCATGACGTCGAACATGACGACGTCGCCAAGCTGCTTGAGGCCGATGAGATGGGCGAGCGTGCCGCCGATCTGGCCGGCGCCGATTAACGCAATTTTATTGCGCGCCATGATGATGAACACTCTTTGCTGCTGCCGCGGACCACGGCCGCATGTGGCTTAGCGATTTTGCTGTAGTGCAGCAATATCCCGGCCTCTAAAACGCATCGTGTATACATTATACCAGCAGACGTTCCGGCTATTGTCCAGAGGAATTTGGTCGGCAAGATGCGCGCCGGCTTTACAAAGGGCCGGAGGTTCCTGCCCCACGCGCGGGGGAAGATAAAAAAACCTCGCCACTCGATCTCAAGCGTCGACGATGCCCGACCAGTCGGCGCCCTGGCTTGGACGCGCGCCATGCGGCAGGCCGAGATAGGCCTGCGAGCGCATCTCAATTAGGCGCGACGCCGTGCGTTTGAACTCACTGGCTTCGTAACCTGTCGTGCCGACATAAAGCTCGTCCGGCTCGGCTTCGGCCGAAGCCAGAAGCTTCACCGCGTGGTCGTAGAGCGTGTCAATCAGAATAATGAAGCGCTTGGCTTCATTACGCCGCGGGACATCCATCACCGGAATGCGATCGATGATGAGCGTGTGAAAATCCTGCGCGATTTTCAAAAAGTCCGATGCCGCCAAAGGACGAGCACAGAGGTCTTTGAAATCGAAGCGCGCCACGCCCATTGCCGCCTTCGGGACATGAACAAGGTGTCCTTTAACGATCAGATCATGCCCTTCTCCATTCGTGTCCCCGGCCAAATCGCGCCAGGCCTTGTCGAGCGCCGCTTCGGCTTTCGCATCGGGCGGCACATACCAGGCCTTCACGCCGGTCAATTTCTCGAGCCGGAAGTCGGTACGCGCATCCAGCAGCAGCACGTCGCATTGCCTTTGCAGCAGCGCGATGAACGGCAAAAAGAGCTTGCGGTTGAGGCCGTCTTTATAGAGATCGTCCGGCGCGACGTTCGAGGTCGCCACCATCACCACGCCGCGCTCGAACAGCTTGGTGAACAGCCGGCCGAGAATCATCGCATCGGCAATGTCGGTGACGTGGAATTCGTCGAAGCATAAAAGCCGGGTCTCGTCCACGATCGCCAAAGCCGCGCGCTGGATCGGATCCTGATCGGGCAGGATGCCGTTCTTGATCTCCTGCCGATAGCCGTGAATGCGCTCGTGTACGTCCGCCATGAATTCGTGAAAGTGCGCGCGGCGTTTGCGTTCCTCGGCGCTCGCTTCGAAAAACAAATCCATCAGCATGGTCTTGCCGCGGCCGACCTCGCCGTGGATGTAGAGGCCTTTAAGCGGCGTCGATTCGGATTTCTTGGCGAACAGCCAGCCGAGCGAGGACGACTTGTTAGCCCGACGCCGCTCCTCCAGCCGCGCTTCCAACGCCGTGAAATGCCGCGCCAGCATGGCCTGCGCCGGATCGGCTTCGATCTTTCCGGCGGCAATGAGCGCCGCGTAGCGGGTGCTGAAAATCTCGGACATGAGGGTGAACGAAGCGGATTGCGGGCCGGGCGGGCGAACGCGACAGCTAAGGGTAAAGCGGCGGGGTGTAAATCTTTACCGCGCCGGCCGCGCCTTGTAGGCGATACCGCCCTTACAGGATTGCTGCACTCCATGTTGGGGCATCGACGCAGCATTTTTGCAGCATTTTCGACTAATCCTTTGTTAGCCATGCAGTTTTTGCAGCTGGGTCCCGCGCCAAATGACCCTTCGGGTCGTCTTTCTGCTGCAATGCACCATATAACAGCGGGAGGGAAACGCGGACAGGCAGGGCAAAGGCCAGAAGGCAAAAGCCATATGAGGATTGAGATGAGCGAACCCCTGCCCGGTGACGGCACCGTCCGCAAATTGTGGATCGGCGAGACCGACGCCTACCGCGACCACTTGCTGCGGCTCGACCGCGACAGCCGGTACACCCGCTTTTCCGGCGCGGTTTCGGATGAATCCATCGCGAAGCACGCCGCCACAGCCGGCGATTTCGGCGTGGTGGTGCATGGCTTCTTTGTCGATGGCGCCCTGCGCGGCGCGGCTGAACTGCGTCCGCTCGTGCCGCTGTTCAAGCACGAGGCGGAAGCCGCCTTCAGCATCGAACAGGACTGGCAAAGCCACGGAGTCGGTTCCGTCCTGCTCGAACGCACCCTGCTTTCCGCCCGCAACCGTGGCATCAAATTGCTGCGGATGGATTGCCTTGCGCATAACCGGCGCATGCAGCAATTGGCGCGCAAGTTCGAAGCCGAATTCACCTTCGACTTCGGCAGCGTGGTCGGCGCGGTCGATCCGCCGCGCTATACGGCCTTGTCGCTCATGCGCGAAGCGATAGTCGACGCCAATGGCGTCGCGACGGCGATGTTCGACGCGCAATTGCGGCTGTTTGGGACGGTTTAAGCCGTCAGCGGATAACTCGCCTCGACGACATAAGGCCCTCCACCGGTCGAGGCGCGCGCGGAAAACAGCACGAATTCGCTGACCTGGAACGGCGCGGTGCGGAAGTAGCCGCGCGCGGCAAGATAATCCGCGACATCGAGGCTGGATGACGAACGCAGCCGTGCCAGCGTAACATGCGGCGTGTATTTGCGTGCCTCCGGCTCCAAACCTATGCGCCGCATCAGCCGTTCCTGCTCGACTTGCAGATCGAGAAGCGCTTGCTCCGGCACCACCGACGCCACCACCGCGCGCGGCTTGCGGCCGTCGAACGAGGTGAGCCCGTCGAAATGCAGGTCGAAGGCGGACCGCTCGATGCGACCGAGCACCTGTGCGGCCTCATGCGCCGCCGTATCGTTGACATCGCCGATGAAGCGCAGGGTGATGTGATAGTTCTCGCGGTCGATCCAGCGCGCGCCCGGCAAGCCGCCGCGCAGCATGTCGAGCGCCAGCGCAATCCCGGAGGGAATTTCGATCCCGGTGAAAAGACGCGGCATAAAAAATCCTGATTAAGAACCGCGCGCGGTCTTCACCCGTCCGATCAATTCTTCCACCCTCGGCAAAATGCGCTCAACAATAATTTCGACACCGGCGACGTTCGGATGCAGGCCATCGCCCTGGTTGAGTTTGGCGTCGGTGGCGACGCCGTCGAGGAAAAACGGATAAAACACCGCGCCGTGTTCTTTTGCCAGCGCCGGATAAATCGCATCGAAATTGCGCGCGTATTCCGCACCCATGTTGGGCGGCGCCAGCATGCCGGCGAGCAGCACCGGTATGTCGCGGCTTTTGAGTTTCCGCAAAATTCCGACGAGCGCCTTCTTGGTCACGTCCGGACTGACGCCGCGCAGGGCGTCGTTTGCTCCCAGTTCGAGCAGCACGGCGTCCGTGCCGTCCGGTACCGACCAGTCGACACGGCCAAGCCCGCCGCTCGCGGTGTCGCCCGACACCCCGGCATTGATGACTTCGGCGGCGATGCCTTTGGCCTTGAGCGCGGCGCCCAACTTTGTCGGGAAGGCGTTTTCGACCGGCAGACCAAAACCAGCGCTGAGCGAATCGCCCAGCACCACGATTTTCACCGGTTTGTCGGCGGCGGCGGCAAAGCCGGGAGCCAGCAGGCTTGCTAGCGTGAGCAGAATTGCCGCCAACAGCTTTACCCCGCCCAGAACTTCCCCATATGACCGTAATCGTGACCGGTGGAGCCGCATGAAAGAACCTTCCAAGCCAGAACCGGCGATAGCCCTTACTGGCGTAAACCTGTCCCTCGGTCATGAAGCTGCCCGAGTCCATATCCTCAAGGATATAGGTCTCAATATAGGTAAGGGCGAGGCGATTGGCCTGATCGGGCCGTCCGGCTCCGGCAAATCGACGCTCCTGATGGTGATGGCGGGCCTGGAACGTGCCGACACCGGCAGCGTGACGGTCGCCGGCGAAAACTTAGGCGACCTCAGCGAGGATGAGCTCGCGCGCTTTCGCGGCCGCAATGTCGGCATCGTCTTTCAATCCTTCCACCTGATCCCGACCATGACCGCGCTGGAAAACGTCGCGGTGCCGCTGGAATTGGCCGGGGTCGCCGATGCGCAGGAGCGCGCGCGCCATGAGCTCGCCGGCGTCGGCTTAGGCGAGCGGCTGCATCACTACCCGGCGCAGCTTTCCGGCGGCGAGCAACAGCGCGTCGCGGTGGCCCGCGCACTCGCGCCCAATCCGGCAATCCTGGTCGCCGACGAGCCGACCGGAAATCTCGACGAGGACACCGGGCAGCAGATCATCGATCTATTGTTTGCCGGCCATGCCAACCGCGGCACCACGCTGGTTCTGGTGACGCACGATACGGCGCTGGCCGCGCGCTGCGGGCGCGTGGTGCGGCTGCGCTCCGGACACATCGACGGTGCGGGCGCGTCATGAGCGTTGCCTCGATTACGACCCCGCGCCAAAGCACCCGCTGGCTGCCGCTGCACTATGCCTTGCGCGAATTGCGCGGCGGCTTGCGCGGCTTCTACGTGTTCATCGCCTGCATCGCGCTAGGTTCCATGGCGATCGCCGGCGTCGGTTCGCTGGCCGCCAGTCTCGCCGACGGTCTGGCGCGCGAAGGCCGCGTCATTCTCGGCGGCGACCTGTCGTTCACGCTGATCC
>DASRLA010000007.1:0-127116 GCA_035648715.1 Pseudolabrys sp. | reverse complement strand
GAATAATTCGAATTTACCACGTCTGTTAATTCAGTCTCTTACCCCGCGCTCCGATCTTGCCCACGTTACTCCGGGCGGGGAAAGAACCTGAACGGCCCTAGGGTGGGGCACGGCGTCCGACGCCGACCAAGGCGACGCCGTGCCGTGTCCAACTGATTAAATGGTTCCACAAACTATCCAAGACCAAGCCGACTACCTGTCCCAAGGGCTCTCAATCAATTGATGATGGTGTTGGCTTCTCTAAAGACGCCTCAATCATCTTCATCATGGTAGAGGCCACAGGAAGGCCCTTGGATTGGGCACTTCCGGTTTGTGGCGTCTTCAAGGTTGAAGACAAGACAAACCTTTTGGATAGGCTGGATTTCGTCGGGGCATGGTTCGTTCGGTTCGTGTCTTCTTCAATGTTGAAGACGCCACAAACCACGGTTGAAGACGACACGAACCGGCGAGCGCGTGACCTAGCCCCGTGACCGGCGCGGGCGCTTCCATTCCTCGAATGCGTCGAAGATCGCCAACGCCGTCCGGGCGTCGATGGCAATGCCGCGTTCGTCCAAGGCCGCGACCAACGGGCGCGCGCCCTTGAAGTCATCGGGCAACCCGCCGTCTTCGTACACCGGCAACAGCATCGCCAGCGCCGGGCCTATGTCGTCTTCGTACAGGTCCACGCGGTCGATGACGTAGCGGCGGAAGTTGCGTTCGGCTTGTCGGCCCCAACCGCGTGCCTTGAATTGCGGCTCCCAATCGCGCGGCCGACAACGCGCCGGGTCGTTTGCGAACGCCTTCGCCAGCGCGATTCGTTGCGCCAAGATCGCGGTGCCTTCGGCGTCGATTTGATACGCGCGGTCTTTCATACAGCCGATGGCCTCACGGATCATTTCGACGCGGAAGGTCTTGTCGGTCGGCTTCTTGCCGCCCAAGTTGGAGGGGCGCGCCTCATGCTCACGGTCAATAACTTCGTCCAACAACCGGTCATGCGTTGCATTGAATTCTTCGGCCGACCACGTTGGGCTGAAGTCGGCCGCGAGCGCATCGTTCATGTAATGAAGAAAATAGGCGAGCGGTCCGAAATCTTCAGCTTCGACGTAAGCCTTGATGACGCGGGACAGGTCGCCGTTCAGCGGATCGCCTTTGATCGGCCACCGCACCTTGCCGCTTTGACTAAAGCGCGTGAGACGCCGGAATGTCGCCGGGAAATCCAGCGCAAATGTAGAGTTTCCAAAATCATCGGGCCGCGCGTATTGGTCGGCAAGATTCTTCAGCCGAAGCCGTTCCTTTTTCGCTTGCGGCGTTTCCTTGGGCACGGATGGCGGCACGGGGATAGCGCCGGTTGGGGCACGGCCGGTTTTCGCGCGCAATTCATCGGCCGCCGTCACAATGGACGACACTTGACCCGAATCGTTGGGCGGGTGACTGTTCAATTCCACTCCAAAAGCTTGCAGCTATATCGGCCGGGCGCTCCAATCGTCCGGCCGATTCCTATTTGCGGTTGCGCCGTTCAGCGCGGGCCAGCACGTCACGCTTGAAGCGGACGAACCGGGCCAAGCCTTTTTCCAATGCAAGGTCGAAGAAGTGAGCTTCGTCACCTTCGATCCAAACGGAAGCGCGCATCGTCTTCGCTTGAAGCCCAAGGGACCGAAGCGCACCATTGAATTTTCTGTCGAACTGTTTTCGTGCGTTGACGATCTTCGTCCGGCCCGACTTGCTGGCAATAGGCTTAGACGTTGGCGCGCCGGGCAGGGACCACTCCCAACGGCCCGGCGTCGTTGGCCGTGCGATGGCTTCAAGGCGATCCACCGCACGCCGTACCCGACTCCATAGGAGTCCTTTTTCAGCCGCCATCGCCCGCACGTCCAACACGGCACGCGGGCCGGAAGCAAGAGCTTCGCGCAAGAATGTTTCTTCGGCGAGCGCGCTTTGGACGTTGGGCTTCGGCGCGGTGCGCGCGAACACCTTGGCCCAATCGACGGGCGCGCCAAAAATCTTTTTTCGAAGTGCGGCGCGTTTGACCTCTAATTTTTCTAGGGCTGTTGATGGCATGTTCACGCCGCCTTGCGTTGTTTGCGTCGCGCCTTCGCGCGGCGTCGCTTCAAAGCGATTATTTCCGCGTATGTCGGCCGGGCCGCTTGTTCTGCCGCCTTCGCCGGTCGTGCAGCGAAGGCGGCTTTGATTTTGCTTTTGAACCATTCGAGCATTGTTGACGCCCTCACTTCGAACGCTTCGAGTGAATCGCCTTGGCCGCGAGATTCAATCCAGCTTTGATATCGTCTTGGCTGTTAATCACGGTTTCGAAAGCCGAAAGCTTGCGATCTTCCTTGCGCGCGGCGTGGCGTGTGGTTCGGCGACGTGGCGCATCGGCCGCCAAGCAAGCCGCAATGACCCGTTCATACGCCTTGGGCGGTATGTCGATTGCGCGCACGACTCCGAACTTTTTTAACAACGCTTCGTTCGCGGCCTTGCCGTGCTTGCTTTCGTGCTTCCCAAGCACGGTGAACATGCGAGTCTCCAAATCATCGTCGGTTCGGTTTGTCATGGCGTCGGTTCCTTTAAGGTTGCAGTTCCAAAACAAAGTTTCGAATTCGTTGGCCGCACGATTCCGTCATGGAAACCGGAATCGCGCGGCCTTCGCGTATGTCGGGCGGTAAGGGCATCCCGGCATTCGCAAGTCGTGGTCGGCGGCATCGGCGTTTCCAAACTTCAACGCCGCCGACCGTTTCCGCGCCACGCTCGCCCCGCTTGCAAGGTCCGCGAGTCGCGAAACTTTATTCATCATCGCCAGCGTCGGCGTCTTCGAATTCCAAGTCGGCGTCCTTCACGGGCGCGGGGACGACCGGCGCACGCGAAACATTTTTGGCCTTCGGCGGCGCTTCAACTTGAAGCAACACAATCACGGGCCAATCGTAAGGTCGGAACACTGGAATGCCCGCAAGCTCGCACATTACGTTGGCCGATTCTTCGGCATGTTGGGCGGCAAGTAATTCCGCCTTGGCGGCGGCGATCATTTGGGGCCGTTCGGCGTCGCTGATCGCATTGGCATCGTCCGTCGCTTCTTCCATGACTTGCTTGGTCATCGCGGCGACGTATGAATCGAAGTTAGCCCAAATGCTCACGTCCAAGGCGTTATCGACCAACGCAAGATCGTCCGAAAATTGGGTCGGCTTCGACCAATCTTCCGGAAACGTGATCGAGGGGTGCAAATTCCGTTGAAATTCTCCCCGATTGTCAACCGTGTATCCTTGCAGAAGGCCGGACGTGATCGGCTTGCCCTTTTCGGCGTGCGAGCGAAGACTCGCCATGCCGCTTCGAAGCGCGTCTTCCACTTTGCGCGGCGATTGCGTCGCAATGTCGAGCTTGCCTTCCGCCGCGATACGATTCTTTTTTACATCGCGGCGGATATCATCGGCGTGGCGCGTGTCGCCTTCGAAATACTTTTTGTCGTGCGGCAACCAATTACGATAGCGCGGCGCTTGCTGCATTACGGTGTCTATGTCAACGACCGGGATTTTGCGCTTCGATTCTTCGGTTATCTCTTGGTCGGCCTCATGAATGGTCGCATCGTCTTCGGCCGTCACGTTGGCCGTGAGCTTCTTGCCGGTTTTCGCATATTCAGCCGCGTCTAGGTTGCGGTGAAACAGCGCATCGCCTTTGCGCTTCTGTGCGGCGTCGATGCGGTCGCGCTTCGTTTGCCGCATCGCGTCATAGTGACCCGACATTTTTTTGATGTGCTTCAGCGCGGGCGTGAACGCGGCCGTTGCAAGCAAGCGGTCGCGGTTGGTCGTTGAAATCTCGCCGTCCGTAATGATTGCGGGCGGCGATTGTTCGATGATGGAATTCTGGCCTTGAACATTTACAACGGGCATGGCGTGTCTCCGGGTTGAGCGTTGGTCGTTACGTGGAAATTAGATCGGCTTCGGATTCGAGTCTCGAAACGGTGGCAGAACTTTTGCCACCCTTGATTTCATTGGCGCGTATGACGATTCGACCGGACGGCTTCGCGCACGTCGCGGCTTCGAATTCGCCATCGCTTAGATCGCTGAACGCGGGCCGTAGTTGCTTCATCGCGAAGTCGGGTTTGATGCCGCGCCCTTTGGCCGCACGAAAACGATTCAGCAATTCGGCTTGACGATCCAGCTTCGAAGGGCGGCCTGTCCGCCGATGGCTATGGGCTTGAACAACTCGCCGCGCGAGCGCGAGCGCATTAGGGAATTCCTTCAGCCGGTCGGAAAAGATCAAATCGTTTGCCGTGGCGGTGATCGAACCGCGAAGGCACGGTTGCAGGACCGCGAACATTTCGCTTTCGGTCATGGATCGTCACCGGCGACCCGCTCGCGGCGTCGCCAATCGCGCGCGTCATGCTGAAGTGCCAAAAACATTTTGCATTCTTGGCAATCGCCGCATCCACAACCGGGCGCGCCGGTCGTGGACTTAGATGCTAGTTGCGCGGCGTTTCCGGGCGTCGTTTTGGGAATGTATTTTTGACGCGCGCCGGTCTTGCGCCCTTCGATCTTGCATTCGGTACAGCAAAATCGCACGTTGAAATGGGCATCAAGCGGCAACGGGCCATTGCAGTTCAGGCACGAAGTTGGCCGCTCCAAAGGGCCTTCGCGTAACTTTGCGAGTCGGCATTCCGGCGTGCAAAAGACTTGATTTCCATTGGCTTTTTCGGGCAGCGGATTCCCGCAACCGACGCAAGCCCGCACGCCCCGCGCTTCTTCGCGACGGCGACGGTAGTTGGCCTTTTGCCCCTCTTTCTGGGCGGCGCTTTGGCACGTTGGGCCGCAATAGTTTTGTCGCGCGTTCCCGCGAAAGTTCTTTTCACAGTACACGCATGTTCGTTCGACTAGCCGTGCGGCCTTGCCTTTGTCGGATTGATGCTTTTGTTGACAGGCATCCGAACAATATTTGGCCGCGCGCCAGTGACCGGCGAGCGAATCGCCGCATGTGAGACATTTCTTTTTCACGGCTACGCCGCCGCGCCGGATTTATCGGCGGCTTCGGCGTCACGCTTGGCCTTCGCGGCGTCGGCCTTGGCCTTGACGGTTGGCCCGGCCACGTAGCCCTTCGGCAAGGCGTCGCGGAATTCCTGCAAAGCTTCGACCGGAATCCGAATTCGGCCATCGACCATGACGCATCGAAGGCGGCCCACGCGGACCAAATCGAGTATCTTGGTTCGGCCGAAGCCGATGGCGCTACCGGCAGAAGTCGGCGATAGCAGGGCGAGCGCGGGGAGGGGTTGCGGCGCGGCGGCCGGGCGTGACTTCTTGGGCATGACGATCCTTTCGACGCATTGCGTCGTGTAGGATCGCCCTTCAGCCTGTGCGGCTTATCCGGGCTTGCCGCTCGCGCGGGAGTTTCCGGGGCCTTGGCTTCTAGCAATAGCGGCGAGGGTCCATTTAAACCCTTTGGGATGATCCGGCCCCGTGAAGGGCGGTCGGATCACCTTCGTTCCCGCCGGGCATACGGTCGGCCGCTGCCCTGACTTCAGCGGCCACCTTGAAACCGGCGGCGTTTTCTGTCAACTGTCTTTTCAAGCCGGGCGTGTCCGGTAGTATCTGGAATTGGGGAAGTACGGGTAAAAGTCTAGGTAAGGCCACTTCTTAGACTAAAAAGCTCTATAAAATCAGATACTTGGAGAGGTGGCAGAGTGGTTGAATGCACCGCACTCGAAATGCGGCATACGGGCAACCGTATCGGGGGTTCGAATCCCTCCCTCTCCGCCAGCCCCAAGCGAGAGATACTGGGATACAACTTTCTCCGGTCCAATCACCGGATCGATTCTGTGCGTCTCGCGTAGCAAACCTCTGGACCGCCGCTACCCACGACCTCCGTTACCGACACTTTTTCAGGAACACCTTCCGCAAACCTGTGGCTGCCAGCGGTCTTCTCCAATCCGCAGGATTCGCAATACGGTCCGACCGTGGATAGCGCCCAGACTACGCCGCGATTTGTTTTGCTATTTTGGCGGTCCGTTTCACAGATTCGCGACGAGCAAAACCCATGGCAAACGCCAAATCCCTCGCAGGCTTGATGAAATGTTTGCGTCGCGATGAGTGGCGGGACGCCCTCAACGAATTGCTGGATCGGCATCTCAGGCCCGCTTGTGCGAAAGCCGATGTTTCGTTCGATGAACTGCCGGGCATTGTCGGAGACCATCATTCCGGGGTTTTATGGGGCTGCGTCTTCGAGGACTTGCTCACACGCGACCTGGACGATGGTCGAAATATTGTCGACGACTATCTGAAGCGGAGGGGCTGGAAGGAGAGTGCCTCGAACAAAGCTTACATGACTGCGCTGCGCTCATCAGAGATGAGCCTCTATGAAATCAGCGACATCGTGCCGGAAGAGTCCTTCCTTGCCAGGGATATGGTGCGCGGTGGAGAGCCGGTGCGAGTGAGCGAACGATCGGGGACGCGATACCTCAAGCCGTGGGATCGGATGGCGGCACGCATTGTACGAGTGAGGTCGAGGGCCGAAATGGCAGGTGGCGCCTTGCCGTTCAACTATGAGGCGAGCGAGGCTGTTCTGGCGGCGCTTCGTCGCTCGGGCAAGAAAGCCCGCTCGGAAGCCGACAAGCTCGTCCGCAAACTCGGGCACGGGGTCGGTGGCGCGCAGATCGCCAAGGCCCTGTCCGATACCGAGGTTCTGCGTGCTTCGGCATTCCTGTTTACGAATGTCTGGCTCGAAGATCTGTTGCAGCGGACGCTGAATCCGACATTGCCGCAGATGTCCAACACAGATGGCGACGAGCTTGCATTCACGACGATCAGTTACCCGCTCAAGCCTGAAACGAGCGCCGACGTGATTCGGCTTGCGCTCGCGGCAATTCCCGCGCTTCGTGCGGAAAGCGAGACCTTCTGGAACTGGATCGGCCTGAACGAGCGAGCCGGCAAGAAGGCGCCTGCCGGTAGCCAGACGTTCATCACGACGCTCGACGATGGGTCGCTCGTGGTCGGGACGATGGAACTGAAGGATAAGATGCTGATCCTTGAGACGAACTCGCAGCAGCGCGCGGAACGAGGGCGAGCCCTAATTGCGCCGGCTCTTGGGGGCCTCGTTGGCGAACCGGTCATTGAGTCCCGAACGGTTGCTGAGTTGATCGCGTCGCAGCCCAGCGGAAAATCGAAGGCGCCGCCCTCCGGGCTTTCGCCGGACGAAGAGCGGGCTGTCATTCAAGAAAGCTTGGATCGGCACTACATGAACTTGCTCGATGAGCCGGTGCCGATGCTCGGCAACATGACGCCGCGCCGCGCCGCGCCGCCAAGTCGGCAAAAGGCCGCGAAAAGCTCGTTACATGGCTCAAATTCCTAGAGAACGGCGCGGCTCATGGAGGCGGGTCGCCTATGGCCGACTGCGATTTGACCTGGATGTGGGAAGAACTCGGCGTTGCCAATTTGCGCCACTGAATCTTGGTTTATCCTCATGCCGCGGCCGGGCGCACCGGCCGGGCGCGCTCGATGCGCTGGCGGCGCTCCGGAGAATGCAGGGCCTCCCACAAGTCATTGCGGCGTTGCAAGTTCAGCCAGAAATCAGCGCTGTTGCCGAACACGCGCGCCAACATCAGGGCAGTATCGGCGGTTATCGCGCGCCGATCGTTGCACAATTCGTTGACGTGCTTGCGCGGCACGCCCATCGCCTCCGCCAGGTCGCCCTGCGTCAGGCCGAGTGGCTTCATGAATTCAACGACCAGGATTTCGCCAACGCTCGCGGGCTTGCGTTTTGTCATGAGCATGGTTCACCTCACCGGTAGCTGTGATTGTCGAGATACACGTCGGACGCCTCGCCTCTGCCGCCATGCCACCGGAACACCAGCCGCCATTGCTGGCTCATTCGGATCGAATGCCAGTTGGCGAGAGCGCCCTTCAGTTTCTCGAAATGATTGCTGGGCGGCACGCGAAGATCGGCATCGGTGGTGGCGTCATCCAACATTTGTAGCTTTCTGAACAGCCGGGCCTCCAAATCCACCGGAATCTTTCTGGCTCGGACATCCTCGACAAAGAAGCCGCGCAGCCAAGCATCCCGGAATGAGACGATCATGCAAGCGTCCACTCATTCTGAGTCAATGTACCACCTGATGGGACAAAGTGCCAGCCTCGGGTCGCGAACAAGAGTTCAGGGAGCGGTGACCGCGATGGCGGGCGAGACCGCGCAAGCTTATGAGAGAACCGTCGAATTCCTGTCCCCTCCTCCCTTGCCGCCCAAGCAAAAGAATCTTGGATCGAACTTTTTCTCGCAATGGACACCGCCTTTGCGTAGGCTGACATGCGTCCGCAACCCACCGTGCCGGAATGGCGAAATATTCACCGAACGAGTTCCTCTACGCCCGGCCGCTGGCGAACGCGATTCTCAATGATGTGAGTTTCAGTCAGTGGTTCTTGGCCAGAACCAAGTTTGCCGACATGGCTGGTGCCGCGCTCCCTCTCCCCGAACCCCAAGCGGCCTTGAGGACGACCGCACGTTCCAGAAAATGGTTCTGGTTCAACTATTTCTGTCCGACGGACAGCCACTGCTTCGCTCCACTCAAGTCGAGCGCCAGCCGACTTGAGCGTTATAGCTGCCGATATCGGGTAAACCCGATATCGGTGGAGCTTCGGCTGGCAAGCCATTTGGTCTTGGAAGCGGGCCGGAACCGGTAGAAACGGTGGTTTTTGTCCCTGTCCGACCCTCATGCCGACCGAGAGTTAAACGTGCGCGCCGCCGAAATCCTGCGAAATCCGGCTAAGGACAAGCTCGCCCGTGGCGAGGTTGTGGCCTCGATGACTGTGCGGCTGACACGCGGGGTCGAGATCGCGCAGATCGCCAAAACCGCGGGTTTCGACATGCTGTATGTCGACCTGGAACATTCGCCGTTTTCCTTCGACACCACCGGGCAGATTTGCTTGGCCTGTCTGGGTGTCGGGATCGCGCCCTTCGTGCGCATTCCCGACCACCGGCCGGAGACGGTCGCGCGCGTGCTCGACGACGGCGCGCTCGGGGTGATTGCACCGGGCGTGGGCTCGGCAGAGGAAGCGCGTGCGATTGTCGAGGCGGCGAAGTTCCCGCCGCTCGGAACGCGCGGCGCCGGCGGGCCCTATCCGCATTTGCAATATCGCAACTTCCCGGCCGAAGAGGCGACGGCGGCGATCAACGACGCCACTATGGTGATCGTGCAGTTCGAGTCGGCGCAAACTGTCGATCGCGCCGGCGAGATCGCCGCGGTCGCGGGGGTCGACATGGTACTGATCGGCGTCAACGATATGCTGGCCTCGCTGGGCCTAGCCGGGCAATACGAGCACCCGAAGGTGCGCGAGGCTTATGAGCAGACAATCGAGGCCTGCCGCGCGCACGGCAAACATGTCGGCGTCGGCGGACTGTCGAGCCGGCCTCAGCTTGCGGCGGAATTCGTGCGGCTAGGCGCGCGCATGGTCTCGACCGGAACGGACATCCAGCTTCTATTGTCGGCGGCGGCGGACAAGGCGAAACAAGTTCGCGAGATCAAAATATGACGAAAGTTCTCGGCGTGACGCATGCGCGCGTAAATTTCGACGTGCTGCGCCAGGCTTGCGATTGCCATGTCCATGTGTTTGGGCCGGACGTGCGCTATCCGTTCTGGCCTGGCCGCGCCTACACGCCGGGGCAAGCGTCGATTGAAGAATTGACCGCGCTGCACCGTGCGCTGGGTATCGAGCGCGTGGTGATCGTGCACCCGTCGCCTTATGGCGCTGATAATGCGGTAACGGTCGATGCGCTGCGCGTCATCGGCGGGCAAGCGCGCGGCGTGGCGGTGATTGACGAGGCGACGAGTGACGCGGCTTTGCGGGAAATGCACGCGGCCGGCGTGCGCGGCGTGCGTGTCAATCTCGAATCGGCCGGCGAGACCGATCCGGCGGTGGCGAAGCAACGTCTCGAATGGGCGGCGGCGCGCGTCAAGCCGCTCGGCTGGCATGTGCAGACCTTTGCGCGTCTGCCGGTGATCGCGGCACTGCATGAGACCATCGCCGCGCTGCCGGTGACGCTGGTGATCGATCATTTTGGCCGGCCGGACGCGGCGCTTGGGCCCGATCAGCCGGGGCTCGACAAAATTTATGCGCTGCTGAAAAGCGGCAAGGTCTATGTGAAAATTTCCGGCGCCTACCGCATTTCGCAAGTGCCCGATTTTGTCGATGCCGCGCCAATTGCGCGCGCGATGATCGCCGCCAATCCCGACCGCATCGTGTGGGGGAGCGACTGGCCGCACCCGGGCGGCGGCAAAGGCCGCGCGACGCGCGATCTTACTACGCGCGAACCGTTTCTGCCGATCGATGACGGCGCGTCACTCAACCGGTTGAACGGCTGGTGCGAGAATCGGAGCGAACTGGAAAAGATTTTGGTCGAGAATCCGGCAAGGCTTTACGATTTTTAATGCTTCTTATCCCTGCCTTTCAGGGGAGGGATAAGATCATCCCCCCGCCAATTCCTCGCGCATCATTTCCAATTCGAGCCATTCCTCTTCCGCCGCCGCCAGCTTGCGCTGGGTTTCGCCGAGATCCTTGGACACTTTTTCGAAGCCTTCGCGGTCGCGGCTGTAGAAATTCGGATCGGCGAGCTTTGCCTGCAAGTTATTGGCCTTGGCTTGCAACGTGGCGATGGTTTTCGGCAGTGTTTCGAGCGCGTGCTTGTGTTTGAAGCTCATACGCTGTTTGGCCGGCGCGAATTTTTCCGGCGTGGCTTTGGCCGCTTTCGGCGTCTCGGCTTTCGTTTCTTTCGGCGCTTCGCGCGTCAAGTCGGCGCCGCGCTGCGCCAGCATGTCGGAATAGCCGCCGGCATATTCGGCCCATTGGCCGTTGCCTTCCGGCACGATCACGCCGGACACGAGGCGATCGAGAAAATCGCGATCATGTGAAATTAAGAGCACGGTGCCGGGATATTCGCCGAGCACGTCTTCCAGCACATCGAGCGTTTCCATGTCGAGGTCGTTGGTCGGCTCATCGAGCACCAAGAGGTTCGACGGCTTCGCCAGCGCTTGCGCCAGCATCAAGCGGCCGCGCTCGCCGCCGGAGAGTTTGCCGAGCGGTGTGCGCGCCTGCTCGGGCGCAAACAGAAAATCGCGCATATAGCCGACGACATGTTTGGGCGCGCCATTGACCATGACGGTCTCGCCCGCACCGCCGGTGAGCGCATTGGCGACCGTGACGTTTGGATCGAGGCTGTCGCGGTGCTGGTTGAGGGTAGCGATCTCCAGCGTCGCGCCGAGCTTCACGCTGCCGCTATCGGGCGCGAGCGCGCCGGTCAATATATTGATGAGTGTGGTCTTGCCCGAACCGTTCGGGCCGACAATGCCGATGCGGTCGCCGCGCGCGACGCGCAACGAGAAATCGGTCACGATGGGGCGGCCACCGAAACTTTTGGAAATGCTTTTAGCCTCGATCACCAGCGCGCCCGACTGGCCGGCCGCGCTCGCCGTGATGGCGGCCGAACCGGCCGCGCCGCGATAGGTGCGGCGCGCCTCGCGCAGCGCCTGCAATTGCCCGACGCGGCGCATGTTGCGCTTGCGCCGCCCGGTGACGCCGTAACGCATCCAGTGTTCTTCGGCGACGATTCTGCGGTCAAGCTTGTGCTGCGCGATTTCTTCTTCCGCCAGTACGGCGTCTCGCCATTCCTCGAAATGAGCGAAGCCGCGGTCGAGGCGCCTGGTCGTCCCGCGGTCGAGCCAGACGGTCGAACGCGACAAATTGGAAAGAAAGCGCCGGTCATGGCTGATAAGGACGAGCGCGGTGCGGCGCGCGTCGAGATCGCGCTCCAGCCATTCGATGGTCGTGAGGTCGAGATGGTTGGTTGGTTCATCGAGCAATAGAATATCGGGCGAGGGCGCCAGCACCCGCGCCAGCGATGCGCGACGCGCTTCGCCGCCGGACAGATGCGCCGGGTCTTCGTTGCCGGTCAGGCCGAGTTCCTCGACGAGATGGCGCGCGATGTAAGGATCGTCGGTGGGTTTCAGCCCGGCTTCGACATAAGCAAGCGTACTGGCGTAGCCGGTGAAGTCGGGCTCCTGCGGCAGATAACGCACCAGTGCGCCGGGCTGCACAAAGACGGTGCCGCTATCCGGCTCGGTGAGGCCCGCGGCGATTTTCAACAGCGTCGATTTGCCGGAGCCATTGCGCCCGACCAGCGACACGCGCTCGCCCGTGGAAACGGACAAATCGGCGCCGGACAGAAGCGGCGTGCCGCCAAAAGTGAGCGCGATGCCGGTCAGTTGTAAAAGTGGGGGAGGGGCCATGGCGGCAGTGCGTACAGGCGGAAACGGCCGCCGTCAAAGGCAGGCGCCGTTAAACTTTGGCTGTAGCCCTTGGCGCTACTTTAAATTCTGCACCATCTGTTCGCGCAGGAATTTCGGCAATTCGCCGAGATCGCCCGCGCCCTTGCCATTGGCGACGGCGGCCGACAGCGATGCGAGCGTGCCGGACGACAGTGGCATCGGCACGCCGGAGAGCGCGCCGGTCGCCACCGCCGACATGATGTCCTTGCGCAGCGTCTTGATGTCGAGCGTCATCTGCGGCACTTCGCCCTTGAGAACTGAAATCTTGCCTTTCATCCAGCCGCTGGCATAGGGCGCCTCTTGCAGCACTTCCAGCATCTGATCGAGCGTGAGGCCCTGGCCCATGCCGAGCGCGAGCGATTCCGAAATCGCCTGGATGTAGGCGCCGAGCCCGAGATTGACCGAGAGCTTCATGGCGTAGCCGGCGCCGTTCGGTCCCATATGCATGATGCGGCGCGTCAGCTTCTCCAGCACCGGGCGCGCGCGTTCGAGATCGGCCGCTTCGCCGCCAACCAGCGCGAACAGTTTGCCATCGCGCACCGATGGAATGGTGCCGAGTACCGGAGACTCGATCAGGCGCGCGCCTTTGGCCGCAACCAGCGGCGCGAGCTCACGCCCGGTCATCGGCTGAAGCGTGCTCATTTCGATAAATAATTTTCCTGAAACGTCGGCAGTCAGAAACCCTTCTGACCCTGTGAAAATATGGCGGACGCCGTCATCGGCGGTGATAATCGAGAGAATAATGTCGCTTGCGGCGGCGACAGCGCGTGGGCCGGATACGATCTTCAGCCCATCTTGCGCGAGCGACTTACAGATGGCGGCATTTTGATCCCATGCGGCTACCTCGAAGCCGTTTTCACGTAAACGCTGCGCGATGGCCGCGCCCATGCGGCCCAAGCCCACCAGTCCGATTTTCATGCCGTGCCTCCCAAGGTTGTGATGCGCGGCCGCACAGCGAACCGGCTACCGTCTCGTCTTATCACGCGATCTCCCCATTATAAGCATTTATGGTAATATAATTGACAGCGTTAACCCGTCGGCTACTCTATCTTCTGCGAAATCGCAAAATGCGCGGCCCGCGAAAAACAAACGAATGGCGTGCGCCGTCCTGGGGAGGACACAATGAAATTGCAAACTCGCTTCGCGATATCAGGATTGATTCTGGCGGCGGCCTTTGTCGCCGTTGCCACCACTGCGCGCGCGGCCGAATACACCATCAAATGGGGTCTGGTGACGCGCGGCGACATGCAGGACAAATTCGGCACCAAGCTGAATGAGGTGCTGCAAAAGGCGACCAACGGCCGCGTCGAGGTCAAGACCTTTCCCGGCGGTCAACTCGGCAGCCCGGCGGCGATCCTGGAAGGTGTCCAACTCGGCACCATCGAAGGTTACGCGATCCCGGCCGACTTCTATGTCGGCGCTGACGCGCGCTTCGGCGAGTTCAGCATTCCCTTCCTGTTCCGCGACACCGATCACGCCAACAAGACGCTCGCCGATCCGGAGCTCAATAAGTACATCCTGAACATGGCCGAGTCGAAGGGTCTGGTCGGTGTCGCCATCCGGGTAGCGGCCGAATCGCTTTACTTCGGCGGCAGGAAGCCGATTCGCACGCTGGCGGATTTCAAAGGACGCAAGCTGCGCGTCAACGCCACGCCGGCCGAACGCGCGCGCATGGGCGCGCTCGGTGCCACCGCGGTGCCGATGGGCTTGCAGGAAATGATCACCTCGCTGCAAAACGGCGTGATCGACGGCACCATGAGCGGCATTTCCATCTACACCAACTTCAACTTGCAAAATGTAGGCAAAACACTGACCGAAACGCACGACACGCTGCTGGTCGCCTACATCTGCCTCAGCAAGGCCTGGCTCGACAAACTGCCGCCGGACCTCGCCAAGATCGTGGTCGACGAGGCGCGCAAGTTGCAGCCTTGGGCCGAAAAAACCTCGAACGATGAAAACGTCGAGTTGCGCAAGAAGTGGCTCGATCGCGGCGGCGAAATCGTCAAGCTGCCCGCGGCCGACCAGGCCGAACTGGAGAAGCGCCTGAAGCCGATCGGGGTCGAAGTCACGAAGGACAGCCCGGCGCTCAAGGCCTTCTACGACAAGATCCAGCAGACCGCGGCGAAGTACTAATTCGGCCGAGACTAAATTGGGGCTGGCGCGCTTTGCCAACAAGACAAAGTGCGCCGGTTCCGTTTAGTATCTCCTAGTGCTCTGCGCCCGATGCCGGCGCTTCGCCGCGTCCGGCATCGTTGTTTTTGTACGCCGACAATGAGGGCTTAGCGACCATGCCGGATGACCAGACGCCTTCTAGGCGAAGGCAAATCGAAGAACTGATCTTCGTCACGATGCCGCATTACGTGTCGGGAGCGCTGTTCCTGGTGGCGGTCGGCATCAACATCGTCAATGTGATCGGCCGCTACGTATTCGCAAAGCCGTTGTTCTGGGCGGAAGAAATCCTGGTCTTCATCGTGATCTGGGCGGTGTTCCTGGTTGCCGGTTCGGTCACCTATCGCGGCGCTCATCTCAACATGGACCTGATTTATTCCGGCCTGCGAGGCGTTTGGAAACTCGCCGTCGACGTCGCCATCACCATCGCGCTCATCGGCTGCACGATATTCGTGGCGTGGCAGTCGTGGAAGATTGTCGATCTCTATTATCATAATCACGGCGTCACGGCCGGGACCGACATTCCGCTTATTATTCCGCATACGGCGGTGCTGTTCGGGTTCATCTTTATGGCAGCGGCGGCGATCGTGCGTGTCCGGTCATATATCACCGGCAAATTCGACTGAGCGGGGGCCAAGGCCATGTACTGGGTAATGGGAATTCTGCCGTTTTTTCTTCTGCTCATCGGGTTTCCGATATTTCTGCTGCTGTTGGCAACCTCGCTGGTGATCCTGGTATTTTTCTTCAACGTTCCGCTCACGGTCATCCCGCAGAACATCTTCAACAGCCTGGACAAGTATCCGCTGCTGGCGGTGCCGTTTTTTGTCTTCGCCGGCGATTTGATGTCGCGCGGCGGCATCACGGTGCGGTTGCTGCGCTGGGTCGCTTCGCTGGTCGGCGGGTTTCGCGCGCATATTCCGCTGACCTCGCTTGGCTTTGCCGCGCTGTTCGGCGCCATCTCCGGCGTGACCACGGCCGGCACCGCGGCTGTCGGTACGCTGACTTATCCGCGTATGCGTGAGGCCGGATACAGCGAGAAATTCGCCTCAGCCCTGATCACCGCCGAAGGTGCACTCGACAACCTGATCCCGCCGTCGATCGCCATGATCATCTACGGCATCGCTTCCGACACCTCGGTCATCCAGTTATTTGCCGCCGGAATCGGTCCCGGCTTGTTGCTGGCCGGTCTCTTCGGCATCTACATTTATTGGTATTCTATTCGCCACGGCATCACCGAGACCGGACGCTTTTCGTTAGCGGAATTCCTGCGGGCTTCGCGCGACGGCGTCTGGGCGTTAGGCGCGATCGTCATTATTTTCGGCGGCATCTACTCGGGCGCATTCTCGCCGACCGAGGCTGCCGGCGTCGCCAGCGTCTATGCGATCTTCGTCAGCTATTTCGTCTACCGCGAGACGACAGTGCGGGAGATTTTCGAAACCGGCGCGCGGGCGATGTATCTTACCGGTCTGATCTTCATCATCGTCTCAGTCGCAGGGCTTTATGCCTGGCTGCTCACCATCAGCGGAATTGCACAGGATACGGTCAACCTGATCACCCATTTGCATTCCGAGCGCTGGGTCGTGCTGCTGATCATCAATTGCTTTCTGCTGTTCGTCGGCTGCTTCCTCGATCCGGCCTCCGCCTTGATCATGCTGACGCCATTGCTGGCGCCGGTGGCGGTCACGCTTGGAATCGACCCTATTCATTTCGGCGTCATCGTCGTGATGAACCTGACGATCGGCACCTTCCACCCTCCGTTCGGGCTGAATATTTTCGTCACCCAGGCGCTTTTCAAGACGCCATCGGCGACCTTGTACGCAGGCTTGGTTCCGCTCGTAGCCCTGGCGGTGATCGCGTTGTTGCTGGTGACCTATATTCCGGCGATCTCGTTGGCGATAATGAATCTGCTGATCTAGCCGGCTGCCGGACGCTGTTCGATCATGGCCGCGACCGACTTGAGTGCGGCGCGTAGATTATCGAACATGGCAATGCCGTCTGCCGCAACTTTGCGCGCGACCGCGTGGCCGCGCCCGCCCGGCAGGCGCGGCGGCTCGGCGCCCGCCATCGGCTTGGCCTGGCCGATCACATCGGCGATGTGGCTTATGCGTGCGCCATAATTTTCGGAGCCACTAAAGCCGTCTGGGTTTAGTGCGAGGAAAAAGTGGCCGATGTTGCTCGGCCGCTTGACCATGTTCTCGTAAGTGACCTGAAAGCCGGGCTCATTATCCGAGAGAGCTGTGCAGAGAATTTCGACCATCAGCGACAGTGCGTAGCCCTTCGGGCCGCCGATCGGCAGCAGCGAGCCCTTTACCGCGACAGCGGGGTCGGTGGTCGGCTTGCCGTCGGGGTCGAGCGCCCAGCCTTCCGGGATCGAAGGCTGCCCGGCGGCGAGCGCGTGGCGGATGCGCGAACGCGCCACCATGGCGGTGGCGAAATCGGCGACGATGGGATCGGCGTCGGGGATGGGGAAGGCGGCGCCGATCGGGTTGGTGCCGAGTAGGCCGACCGTCGCTCCGGTCGGCGCGATGGCCGGCATGGCGTTGGTGAAGGCAAGACCGATCAGGCCGGCATCGGCCGCGCGTTCGGCATAATAACCGGCGGCGCCGAAATGGCTCGACTTGCGCACGGCCACCGCGCCGAGCCCATAAGTCTTGGCCATATCCATCGCCAAGTCGATGGCGTGGCGGCTGACGACCAGGCCGAGGCCGTGATCGGCGTCGATCACCGCGCAGGCCGGCATTGCGCGCTTCGTCGCGAAGTTCGGTTGGCATTTGATCGTGCCATCGAGCAGTCCGCGCGTGTAGAGAGGCAGGTGTACCGCGCCGTGCGAATCCGAACCGTGCAATTGCGCCCAGGCCGCGACTTCCGCCGCGATGTCGGCGTCGGCGCGCGCCATGCCGCAAAGCTGGAAAACATCCGAGCAGAGCACGGCGAGTTCAGCCGCGCCGATGCGGTCGGCGGCGGCAATTTGCCGGAGTTTCTCGATCAGCGAAGTTGCGTCGATCATGCTATTTCTGCGTCGCGTTCGGGAAGAAGGCCTCGGCGTTGCGGTAAAAGACTTTTTCGTAGACTTCCTCCGTGTAGCCAAGCGAGCGCCAGTCCTCGACCAGCCGTTCGAGTGTGAGCGTCGGCCAGTCCCAGCCGAACATCACGCGGTCCTGCATGCGCCAGCCGATTTCTTTCTTGAGCGCGGGCGTGAAATATTTCGGCGACCAGCCGTGCACTTCGTAATAAACGTTCGCCTTGTGCAGCAGGATCGCCAGCATGTCGTCCTGCCACGGCCAGGCCGGGCGGCCGGCAAGAATTTTCAATTCCGGGTAGCGCGCGGCGACGCGGTCGACGTGACGCGGGTGGCCGTCTTCGAGGATAATGCCCTTGCCGCCGGGCATGCCCTGACCGATGCCGGTGAGCCCGGTCATGATTAGCACCGGCGCGCCGATGTCGATGGATAGTTTGTAGAATGGGTCCCAGACTGGATCGCTGGCTGGATATCCGAGCGAGTTCTGGCTCTGGCAGAAGCCGTAAAAGCCGGTGTTAGAATCGATGAGGCGGCGGAATTCCTTCAGCCAGAAATCCTTCATCGACGGATTGATCGCGACCCAGTTGCCGTAAACGACGTCCGGGTTGTTGCGCGCGAAGTCGATGACATAATCGTGCGACTGGCGGATGGCGTCCTCGTCGGTCATGCGCCAGGTACGATAGATGTCGAGAATGGTGCGCACATTGCGCTTGCGGAAACCGTCGGCCATTTCCTGTTCGGTCTCGAAGGTGCGCTTGCGTTTGAACACGCGCTGCGCCTGCTCGTAATCTTCTTGGCTAGCATGGTGCAGGCCGGCCTGCGTCGAAAAATGCGAATGGCAATCGAAATAGCGCATGGCTGTTATTTCTTCTCAAAACGGTTGTCGAGGATGCGCTTCGGCTTGCCTTCGCGGCCGCGGTTCGACCATTCCATCAGGTCGTCTTCCTTCACCAGTTCGACCGCGAGCTTGAGGCCGAGATCGGAGTGCAGCCGCTTTTCGATATGCTCTTGCAGGCCGTCCCAGCCGCGGGCGTCGTCGCGCACTTCGACCTTCACCGTCATCTCATCGCGCACCACACCGTCGCGCACATTGCGCTCGGCGACGCAGAGCCATTCGCCGGTGGTGCGGTTGTCGCTCTTGATCGCAGGCAGACAGGCCTGCGGCCAGATCGAGACGCCGCGGATGCGCACCATGGTGTCCGAGCGGCCGAGCATCTTCTGCATGCGGCGGAAGCAACTGCCGCATTCGCAGCGTTCAGTCGAGATCACGCGAGTGAGGTCGCGCAGATTGAAGCGGATCATCGGCTGCTGGCGGCGATGCAGAATGGTGCAGACCATGTTGCCGATCTCGCCGTTCGGCGTTGGTTTTTCGTCTTCAACGCCGACGATTTCGAAATAAGTCGAGTCTTCGTGGAAATGCAGGCCGTTCTTATGTTTGCACTCGAAGGCGCCCATGCCCATTTCGTGCGTGCCATACATGTCGAAAACGTCGCAGCCCCAGAGTTCCTCGAGTTGATTGCGGAAGGTGTTCTCGGTGTCGGGTCCGAGCCCGCAGCCGAGAAACTTGGTCTTCAAGTCGCGCACGTCGAAATTCAGTTCGTCGCGCGCGACTTTGGCCAGTTGTGTGGCGTATTCGGGACGCACGTACCAGACGTTGGTGCCCCAATCCTGCGCGATCTCGATCTGGCGGCGCGAGGAGGTAACGGCGCCGGTGCCGGTGGTGATCGGCAGGGCGCCGAGGTAATCGTGGCAGGCCTTGTAGCAGCACCAGCCGGCATTGCCCAACGAGGCAGTGTGCGGGATCTGCACGCGGTCGCCGGGGCGCACGCCGACGATATAGAGATTGCGCGCATGGGTGAGACCATTCATCTCCCACTCCTGCGGCGCGTATAAAGTCGGGCGCGGCTTGCCGGTGGTGCCGCCCGAGGTTTGCAGCTTCATCGGCGTCGTCTGCATTTTGGCGAAAACGTCGCCGTTGATCAGGCCGAAGGGCGGGTTCTCCTCCTGGTCTTTTTTGATATCGCCCGAATCGAAAGTCGGCAGCTTGCCGATGTCATCGATCGATTTGATGTCGCCCGGTTCAAGCCCCACGGCCTTCCAGCGTCGCTTGTAGAATTCGTTCTGCCAGCCGGTCAGCATCAGATCGAGTAACTGCTCGTTCTGAAAGGCGTGGATTTCGTCGGCCGACCAGCGCCAGCGCGTGCGCTCGAACACATCCGGGACCGGATAGCGCTTGTAAAGCGCCTCCCAGTCGATCGAGCGATGATAATTTGGCAGCGAACTTTCGGTCGTCGCGCGTTGCAGGACGGTCATTCACAAAGCTCCGTAGGAATAGCGCGCTCAGGTTTTGTAGTCCGGCTGCTCGCGGTCGAGCTTGCGCAGCAGCGCGCGCCAACTCATCTGGTTGAACGGCGCGTTGCCGTCGGTGATGATGCGCGCCTGGCCGGGCGTGATGTCGAGCACGTGCTGCGGTGGGATATAGGGTTTGACGCCACCGGCGAGCGAGCGCACCTGCGTTTCGCAGGCGCGGATGACGAGAAACGCAAGCATGTAAGCCTCGGGGACGCTGTGGCCCCACAGCACGAAGCCGTGGCCGCGTTGCAAGACGACCTGGCTGTCGCCGAAATTCTTCGCCAGCCGTTGGCCTTCTTCGTCGGTCGAGATCAGACCTTCATAATCGTGATAACCGATCTTGCCGAGCCACATGGCGTATTGATTGCCGGGGACGAGGCCCTGTTCCTGCATCGCAACAGCGGTCGCGTATTTGGTGTGCAAATGCATGATGCATTGCGCCTGCGGATAGGCGTCGTAGATGCCTTTGTGAAACGGGAAGGCGAATTTGTGCGGCATCTCGTCGCTCGGTTCGACGTGATTGCACTTCTCGTCGAGCTTGTGCAGGCCCGAGGCGGTGATCTCCTCGAACAGCAGATGCGCCGGATGCAGCAGATAGTGATTGGCCTCGCCGGGCACGCGCGCCGACAAATGCGCGACCAGGCCTTCATCCCATTCTTGCATCGCCGAAAGGCGAAAGGCGGCGGCGAGATCGACGCGCCGCTTCCATTCTTCCGGGTCCATGGTCGGCTGGGTGCGGACAGCACTGACGGCGGCAGGCATGGCGTCTCCCCCTTTGGTCGATTGCATTTTAGCGATCGAATTTGTCGAAGCGGCAGCGGTGTTACAGCCGAGCGCTGTCCGCGCTCATAACCGAGCCGTATTCCGCATTTTCATAAATTATGTCCGCTGGCCGCGCGCTTGTCTATCGCCGCGAATGTTCGGCGCATCGGCATCGCAAGGCGTTATGGCTGCGGCCGCGCCAACACGCACACTTATACAACTACGGCGTTACGCCACGCGGCGCTCGCGTCCCATCATTTCGGCCGGTGACGCTTGACCGCGTCCGGGTTGGTCGAATCCTCGCCCATGTAGACGCCACGCTCCCACTTGCGTTTTAGCGGGTCCTTCACTTTCAGCGTCATCTTGCCGATGTGCTGGATTTCGATATCGACTGTTTCGCCGTCCTGAAGCGCGCCGAGGCCCTCGTGGTTGGTGCCGCAGGCAATCAGGTCGCCGGAGTTCATGGTCATGACGGTGGTGGCGAACTCGACCAGTTCGGGCACGCGGTGCTCCATGTCGTCGGTGTTATAGTTGTGGCGAAGCTGCCCATCGTTCCAGAATTTCACAATGAGGTCGTTCGGGTCCTTGATCTCGTCGGCGGTGGTGATGCAGGGCCCGATCGGCCCGAAGGTGTCGAAGGATTTTCCGAGCCAGCTTGTGTAAGGCGAAGATGGCCAGGTCTTGCGGCCCTGCTCGCGCGCCGAGACGTCGATCATGGAAGTGTAACCGAACACAGCGCCTTGCCAGTCCTTCGCCTTCACCATCTTGGAAGGGCCGCGCAGCACCAGCGCCAGCTCGGCCTCGTGCATAAAGATCCACGGTACGGTGTATTCCGGCAGCACGATGGTATCGCCGGGCCCGATCACCGCGTCCGGATTTTTCATGAACATGTTAAGCGGGCGCGCTTCGCGCTGGGCGTGCTCCCAATAATTGGCGATGCAGGCGAGCATCTTGCCGGGGCGCGGCAGCGGCGGACGCAGGCGCACGTCGGTCACCGGCGTCGCCTTTTCATCCCGTGCAATCTTTTCGAGGGTCGGACGCAAGCGGTCGAAGTCGTCGATGATGCCTTGCATAGTCAGTTGCGGGGTGTGAGAAGTTTTGACGGCCGTCGAGACGTCAATAACACCGCGCTCGGTCATGACTCCGGGCACGATTTCGGACGATGGCGATGTCTGGAACAGAACGAGCTTCACGGCCAAGCCTCCCATACGATTATTTTTTTCAAATACAGCACACATCAGGCGAAGCGGCCAGACGCCCAGCGCGCGTATCGGCTCTGCGCCGGTTGTAGGGGCGGGCGCGCGGCCTCGCTTCAACCGCAAGGGCGGAGGTGATAGACTTGACCGCCATGTCGGAACCGACCGCCGTCCCAAGCCCGCTGCGTGCCCCGCCGCGCGTCGATACTTCGACCGTGTCTCAGCCTTTGCAGAACCTGTTCGCCGGCTGGCACAAAAATCTGGCGCAGCCGTTCACGGGCTTGACCGCGACCGGCGCGGTCGATCCGGATTTGTTTCCCCTGCGCGAGACGGGCGTCTCGCTCAAGCCGATGCGCGATGCCGTCGAAGCCTTCATCGCCTCGCTCGATGACGCGCAACGCAAAGCCGTGTTCTTCGACGTCGATGGCGAAGTGTGGCGCACCTGGAGCAACATCCACCGCAACCTGATGCGGCATGGTTTGTGTCTGGTCGAGCTGAGCGAACAACAGCGCGAACTAGTCTACGAGATATTGCGCGTGAGCCTGGGCGTCGCGGCCTACGAGACCGCGCGCGCCTCGATGAGGCTCAACCAGACGCTCGCCGAAATGACCGGGCTGCCGCTCGAATTTGGCGAATATTTTTATTGGATCAGCCTGTTCGGCGAGCCGTCGCCGGATAAACCCTGGGGCTGGCAGCTCGACGGCCATCACTGCAACATCAACTGCTTCGCGCTTGGCGGTCAGATGGTGCTGTCGCCGGTGCTGCTCGGCTCCGAGCCTGTTCTGGCGGAAGCCGGAAAATACAAAGGCCTCACGGTTTTGCGCGAGGAAGAGGCGCGCGGCCTTGCCTTCATGGGCGCGCTGACGGCCTTGCAGCGCAAGCTTGCGACCATCGGCATGGACTTGCCATTCGATGGCTATGCCTCCGGATTCCAGGACAATGTGGTCGTCCCTTACGCCGGCGTGGTCTCGACCTCGATGACGCACGCGCAGCGCGGGCAATTGCTCGATCTCATCAAGCTTTACACGCAACGGCTGGCGCCCGGGCAGGCGGAAGTGCGCCTTGCGGAAGTCGAAGCGCATTTCGATGAAACTTATTTCTCATGGATCGGCGAGTTCGGCGACCAAGTGCCGTTTTATTATCGCGTGCATAGCCCGGTTATTTTCATCGAGTTCTATCATCAGCCGGGCGTGGCGCTACCCAACACCGGCTATAACCGGCGGCATGCGCATGCGCTGGTGCGCACGCCGAACGGCAACGATTATGGGTGGGCGTTGCTAAGGCAATGTCGCTCTTCTTTTCCCTCCCCCTGAAAGGGGGAGGGTCAGGGAGGGGGCACTTCAGAAATGACCCCCACCCGGATTGCTGACGCAATCCGATCTCCCCCTTTCAGGGGGAAGTGGAAAGAAGGCTACTTCGGCAACTCGATCCCCTTGGTCTCGGGCAGCAACGGCACCAGCACGAAACCGAGAATGTAGATGAACGAGATCGTCACCGCGACACCGCTGAAGCCGCCGAGCTTGGCGATCAGCACGCCGGCGAACAACGGCCCGAGGAAAGCGATGAAACGCGGCCCATTGAACGCAAAGGCCATTCCGGTTGCCCGCATGCGAGTCGGGAACAGCTCCGGCATCCACACCGACATCCACGAATATTGGCCGAGCGTGAAGAAGCCGTTCACCGCCGCCACCAGCAACAGCATGTTGAGGTCGGTCGTCCATTTATAGAGCGCGAAAGTGAGGACGAACGAGGCGGCGAAGAAGATCATCACGATCGGCTTGCGGCCGAAGCGATCCGCCAGGAAGCCAAGCCCGATGTAACCGATAATAGCGCCGATATTGTAGCTCATGCCGGCATAACTCGCCCAGGTCTGTGGCGGCAGGCCTTGCTTGGCGGCGATGCCGGCGACGAAGGGCGGCACCCAGGTCGCGATGCCCCACCAGGCCAGCGTCGTTGTCAGCGACATCAGGAAGCAGACGATCGCGCGCTTGCGGATCACCGGATCGGCGAACAGATCGGCGAGCGTGAAGCGCGTTAGCGCGTGCTCGTCCGCATTCATTGCGCCGCCGCTTTTCTTCTTGGCGTGCGCCGCCTTTCGGCGCGCGTTCGTTTCTTCCCAAGGCTTGGATTCTTCGACGCCGGTGCGCAGCCAGAAGGCGAACAGCGCCGGAATGATGCCGAGGAAGAACATGATGCGCCAGGCGTCCGGGCCGTGCGGGGCAACGAACAGCCAGACGAAGGAAGCAAGGAAGAAGCCAATGCCGAGCCCGCATTGCATGAGGCCGGCACCGCGGCCGCGCGCATGCTTGGGCCAGACTTCCGCCGTCATCGAGGCGCCGGTCGCCCATTCGGAGCCGATGGCGATGCCGACGATGAAGCGCAGGATGGCGAAGGATTCCCAGTTCCAGGCGAAGGCCGACAACCCCGTCGTCAGCGAGTAAGCCAGAATCGAAATCATCATGGTGCGCCGGCGGCCGATGTAATCGGCGAGAATGCCGCCGATCACACCACCGCAGCCCCAGCCGAGCAGCGTGATGCCGATCACCGTGCCGGCATAGGCCGGAATCTGCGCGAATTGCGACGGCTCGAGCAGTTGATGCAGCGCCGCGCCGACGACCAGAATCAGCGCGAAGGTTTCATAGCCGTCGAACATCCAGCCGAGGTTCGACGCGATCATGGTCTTCCATTGGTTCGCATTCAGGCTGCGATACCAAGGCTCCGAAGCCCTCACAGTGTCGGTCATGGTAGTCCCTCCCTCTAGGTCGCCCCGGTTGAAATGGCCGGTTAAGCCGGCTTTGTGTTGCGCGCGGCCGTTTTGACCGCGTCGATGATTTCCGGATAGGCCGCGCAACGGCACAGATTGCCGGCGAGGTAGTCCTTGATCTCGTCGTCATTCGGATCGGGATTTTCGGCGAGCAGCGACTTCGCCATCAGGATGAAGCCCGAGGTGCAATAGCCGCACTGGAAGGCGCCGCAGTCGATGAAGGCTTGCTGCACCGGATCGAGCGTTTTCGGTGTGGCGAGGTTTTCGACCGTGGTCACCTCCGTGCCGTCGGCACGCATCGCGAGAAAGAGACAGCCGGACACCGCGAGCCCGTCGACCATGACGGTGCAGCAACCGCACAGGCCCTGGCCGCAGCTTTCGCGCGCGCCGGTGAGCGCGAATTGCGATTGCAGCATCTCGACCAGATTGTGATGCGATTGCACCTCGGCGTTGACCGCGCGGCCGTTGAGGGTGAATGAAATCGTGCGCGTAACCATATCACTCGTCCCCCAACGGCATGTTGTTGTGGGCGCGGATGGCGCGGAAGACAACTTCCGGCGTCAGCGGCAATTCCATGAGACGCACGCCAACCGCATCCTCGATGGCGTTGGCGATAGCCGGCGACACCCCGAAGGTGGCGAGCTCGCCGACGCCCTTGCCGCCGAACGGGCCGTTCGACTGATAAGCCTCGACTGCCTCGTTTTCCATAATCGCTGGAACATCATGAATGCCAGGGATCTTGTAATCGGCGAACGAGGCATTGGTGACCTGCCCGTTGTCGATGTGCATCTTCTCGAACATCGTAAAGCCGAGCTGCATCAGCGAGGCGCCCGACAATTGCGTCTCGACGATGCGCGGATTGATCGGATTGCCGACGTCGGCGACGTTGATCAGGCGCAGGATGCGCACATGCCCGGTTTCGGTATCGACTTCGATCTCGACGCCGGCGCCGGCGGTCATCCAGAACGGCGTCGCGTTAGTGGTCTGGCCGGTGCCGGCTTCGGGCGGGATGTAGTCGGGCTTGTAGGTGCCGGTGCCGACGATGTTGCCGGCCTGCATGCCGTATTTTTTCTGAAACAGGTCGGCGAGCGGCGCGTTCGAGCCATCCGGCTCGCCGACCTCGCGGCGCAGTTCGGCGATCTTGGCCTTGGCCTCTTCGGCGGCAAGCCGCACCGCGTGCCCCATATGAAACAGCGAGCGCGAGCCGAGCGTGCCCATGTCATAGGGCACCACGTCGGTATCGCGCGGCACCACGCGGATCGTCTCTGCCGGCATGTTGAGAACTTCGCCGACCATCTGCGCCATAGCGGTGTCGGAGCCTTGGCCCATGTCGATAGTGCCGCAATAAAGCGTGCAACTGCCGTCGCCGCCGACATTGACGATGGCGACCGAGGTGGTGGGCGAGATCACGGCTTTCAGCGCGACCGCCAGCCCGCGCCCGCGCTTGACGGTGCCGGTTCCGCGCTCGAACGGCTTCTTCCAGTCGAGACGGGCGGCAATCGTATCGAGCACTTTCTCGATGGCCGCGTCCTTCAGGATCGTGCCGGTGGCGTGCGGACGGCCTTCGCGCAGCAAATTCTGTTTGCGGAAATCGAGCGGATCGCGCTTCAAGGCGCGCGCGATCATGTCGGTGTGGCTTTCGTAAGCCCACACCAGTTGCGGAATGCCAAAGCCGCGCAGGGCGCCGGCCGGTGGCAGGTTGGTATAGAGCGCGTAGGAATCGATCGAGACATTCTCGATGTCGTAGGGACCCGAAGCCGTGAAGCCGGATTTCTGCGTTACGCGCGGGCCGATATCGGCGAAAGCGCCGCCGTTCCACCAGATTTCGCATTTTCGCGCGATCACGCGGCCGTCCTTGTCGATACCGCTTTTGATCTTGAACGTGCTCGGATGCTTGGTGATGGTGAAGAAGACTTCTTCCATCGTGAGCGCGACTTTGACCGGCCGGCGCGACAGCATCGATAGCGCGAGCGCCAGAGCCTCCATCTTGATGTAAAGCTTGCCGCCATAGCCGGAGCCAAGGAACGGCACCTTGATGCGCACGCGGTTTTCCGGCCAGCCGAGCAGGCGGGCGATTTCGGTACGAACGAAAGACGGGCCTTGCGCCGACGAATAGATGGTCACGCCGTCGTCTTTGTAGTCGGCGATGGAGGCGTGCGGCTCGAAGGCGAGATGCAGGACCTTCTGCGTCTTGAAGGTGTGTTCGAAAATATGCGCGGCTTGCGCAAAGCCTTTCTCGACATCGCCGCGCCGCAGCCGGAAGTCGAGTGCACAGTTGGTATCCTTGCGGCCTTTCAGATGCTTCAAATCGGCGAAAGTGGTGGCGGGCTTGAGCTCGTCATGAACGAGCACTTTATCCTCGGCCGCCTCGACCTCGTCGAACACCGCCGGCAACTCTTCGTATTCGGCCACGATCTGCGCCGCCGCGTGTTCGGCGACATGTGGATCGGCGGCCAGCACGGCGGCGACCGGCTCGCCGATGTAATGCACCTTGCCGAGCGCCAAAATCGGTTGATCGTGAAAGGCTGGGCCGTAATAGGGATCGGGAATGACGGTCTTGATGTCCTCGCCGGTATAGACGCCATAGACGCCGGGCACGGCCTTGGCCGCGCTCACGTCGATTGATTTGATGCGGCCATGCGGCACGGTACTGCGCGCCATCTTGGCGTACAGCATGCCGGGCACGCGCATGGTGTGGGTATATTCGGCCGCGCCGGTGACTTTGGCGCGCGCTTCAAGGCGCGGCAGCGAGCGTCCGACCTGTCCGCCTGTGAGAACCGTGCCGCTCATGGCTTTGCATCCGCTTGCTGGGCGGCGCGCACGGCGCGACCGATATAAATGCGCAGCAGTTCGCGCTTGTAGGCAGCCGAGCCGCGCACGTCGGCGACCATCTCGGCTTCATCGCAGGCGGCGTCCCCCGCGGCTTTCAACGTCTTGTCGTCGACTGCTTTGCCGGTGAGCACGTTTTCGGCGCCCTTGAGGCGGATCGCCATCGGCGTCGCCGCGCTCGCCACCACGCGCGCCGTTTTGATTTTGTCGCCATCCATGTCGAGCGAGACGGCGACACCAAGCGCCGGCCAATCGTCGGCCGAGCCGGTAGTGACTTTCAGATAAGCCGCGCGTGCCTTGCCTTGTGCCGGGATACGCAGTGAGGCGATCAGTTCGTCGCGTTCGAGCGCGGTTTCGTAATAGTCGGTGAGCAGGTCCTCAACCATTAATTCGCGCCCGCCTTTGGTCGCGGCGGTGCGCACGCTCGCGCCGAGCGCGATCAGCACCGGCGGCAGGTCCATATGCGGATCGCCGTGCGCCAGATTTCCGCCGATGGTCGCGACATTGCGCACGCGCACATTCGACAACCGCTTCATGGTGTGCACGATGACGGGCGCGTACTTGGCCACGTCGGCCGAATGCTCGACCTTGGACAAAGTCGTCATAGCGCCGATTGCGAGCGCGCCGTCCTTGGTTTCGATGCGGGTGAGAGCGTCGCCGATCTTGCCGAGGCTGATGAGCCGCGTCGGCGCAAAGACGCCGGCCTTCATCATCAGCATCAGCGCGGTCCCGCCGGCCATCGGCCGCACCGTCGGATCGTCGGGATCGATCAGCGCGATGGCGTCCTTGAGCGAGGCGGGTTCTAAAAGTTCGAAGGGCGTCATGACGCTGCTCCCGCATTCGCGAATGCCGCGGCCATGCGCGTGGCGAATTGTTTTTCCATTTCCTTTGCCTTCGACTTCAACACCGGTTGCCCGATGCTGCCAAGCTTGCCGGTCAGATTGGCGTCGATCACATAGGCGATGACAGTCTTGCCATCGCGTTCGGTCAATTTGGTGGAGGCGGTCGCGGTCAGCCTGCCGACGATGCCGACCGGCGTGCCCTCGACTTTGGCCTCGATCTCGTCGGGCGGAACAATGCGCGTCATCTCGACGCTGACCTTGAACTTGAAGCTCATGAAGGCGACCTTGGTCGCGAACGACGCATTGTAATGCGTCTCGTCTATGGCGGTGAGATCGCTGACGCCATCGACGCAGGAAGCAAAGAACGGCGCGTCGCGCAGCCGCTCGAACACCGACGCGCGAGGGGCATCGACGCTGATTTCACCTTCGACCTTCATGCAAATCCCGGCATGCGAGTGCTAATTCCATTCCGCAGTGCGGTATAAGATCGCCCTTGCGCCGATGGTCGCAGACCGGACGGGCGATGACAATGCACTCGGGCGGCATGGCGCGTCCGCATTTCGTCATATGGAAATTTATTGAAACGGCGGCCGGTGCGTGCGCGTGATAGCCTGCGCGAAAGTGCGCTTGACGAACAGGAAGACAATTATGCCGACGCCGGTGATCGACACCCACGCCCACATTGTTCCGCCCGACATGTGCAAGACGCTGCGCAAGCAGGCGGCGCATTACGGCGTGAGATGGAGCGGCGACGAAAAGCGCCCGCTGGTGCAGCTTGCCGGTTCCGATTACGTGCGGCCGTTGCCGTTGTTTCTGACGAATGTCGATGAGCGCCTCGCCACGATGGACCGGCAGGGCATCGACATGCAGATCCTGACCGGCTGGGTCGATTTTTCGGCCTATACGATGCCGCTCGATCTCGGCGTGCGTTTTTCCGAATTACAGAACGAGGCGATTGCCGGCGTCGTCGCCGCGCATCCGAACCGCTTCGCCGGAGCGGCCAACGTGCCGTTGCAGGACGCAAAAAGCGCAATCTCCGTCATGCAGCGCGCGAACGAGAAATACGGCTTCCGCGCCGCCCAGATCGCGACTTATCTGGGCCCGAAACGTTTCCTCGACGACCCGTCGCTCGACCCGTTCTGGGCGGCGATGCAGGAAATGGGGACCTTCCTGATCTTCCACCCTTACGACGAGTTGCGCCCGGCCGGTCTGCACGACTTTTTCCTGCACAATTGCATCGGCTATCCGCTCGCCACCACGATCGCGATTGTGCGCATGATGTATTCCGGCGTGTTCGACCGCTTTCCCGATCTGCTCATCAAGGTGCCGCATGCCGGCGGCTTCCTGCCCTATCAGATCGAGCGCTTTCAGCACGCGCTCGACTTCCGGCCCGAGCCAGGCGCGAAAGGCTTCAATAGCCATCCGCGCGACGTGCTGAAAAAACTTTATTACGACACCATCACCTTCTCGACGCCGACCTTGCGTTATCTCATCGATCTGGTCGGAGCGGAACGGCTGATGATCGGGTCCGACTATCCCTTCGAAATGGGCGATCCCGATCCGATTGCCTCGGTGAAGGCGGCGGTTGAGGAAAAGCATCAGGCTGCTGTGCTCGGCGGCACCGTGCAGAAAATCATGTGTCTGAATCCGACTTGCGGCTGCGGCGGCCGCCCGCTCACGCCGGTGGTCGATACGCCTTGAACGGAGCGCGCTATGTCCATAAGCGATATTCAATCGTCGTTGTCGGAACGCTTCGGCGAAAGCATTCCGGCCGATCCCGGTCTCGCCGGCCTTGAGGAGCTTGCCCGCATCGCCGGCCATCGCGTGCACCGGCGCTTCAGCGAGCGCGATGTCATGCCGGATTTGTCGCGGCTGTTATGCGCCTGCGCGCTGTCGGCGCCGTCGAAAAGCGATTTGCAGCAGGCCGACATCCTTATTTTGCGCGACAAGGCGCGGCGCGAAAAAATCGCCGCGCTGTTGCCGGAGATGCCCTGGATCATCACCGCGCCGGTATTTCTGGTATTCCTAGGCAATGCGCGGCGGCTGCCTTTTATATCTGAGAAGCGCGGCAAGCCGTTTCCGAACGATCATCTCGATCTGTTTTTCAACGCCAGCATCGATGCGGCTCTGGTGCTGGCGACTTTCCTGCACGCGGCCGAGGCGGTGGGTCTGGGCTGCTGTCCGATCAGCGTCATCCGCGATCATTCGGTTACGGTGAGCGAACTGCTCGGCCTGCCCGACAAGGTGTTTCCGATTGCCGGAATGTGTGTGGGCTGGCCGGCGGAAGCGGGCGCCATCACGCCGCGGCTGCCGCTTACTCTTACCGTGCATGAAGAGCGCTACGACGAGGGCGATCTTGCAGCGGCGATCGACGGCTACGACAAGCGGCGCGACACGACGCGGCCCTACCGCAACCAGCGCGAGCCGGAACGCTTCGGGCGCGCGCCATTCTACGGCTGGTCGGAAGACAAGGCGCGGCAATATGCCAATCCGGCGCGCGCTGATTTCGGCGCCTTCGTGCGCGGCAAGGGCTTTTGCCTGGATTAGTGGCCTAGACGGCGGCCTCGAAAGTTAGGCATCATATTCGCCAACCAAAATGCATCCGGGAGAGCGCCATGAACCAGCCTTTCGCCTTCAATCAGGGTAAGCCGCTGACCAACGAGATCGCCGGCGTTACCGTGACAAAGACCGGCGTGCATCTCGGCGCCGAAGTCAGCGGCACCGATCTGCGCAAAGCTTTGCCGGACGAGCAGTTTAAGGCGGTGGAAGCAGCGCTGGTCGAGCACGAGCTGCTCGTCTTTCGCAAGCAAGACATCTCGTCGCAAAACCTGATGGACTTCGGCCGCCGCTTCAACGAGCTCACCGTGCATCCCTTCGCGCCGAACGAGGGCAAGAACGCGCCGGAGCTGATCAAGTTTCGCAACGACGAGACCACGCCGCCCTTCGGAACCGACGTCTGGCATTCGGACGAAACCTTCCGCACCGAGCCGCCAATGGCGACCATTCTCGTTGCCAAGGAAGTGCCGCAGGTCGGCGGCGACACCATGTTCGTGAGCATGACAGCGGCTTATGAGGGCCTCTCCGACCGCATGCAGCAATTCATTTCCGGACTGGAAGGCATTCACGACATGAAGCCGTTCCGGCCGTTGTTCGGCAAATCGGAAGAAGACCGCAAGAAGCTGCAAGCTTTCGAAATTAAATATCCGCCGGTGCTGCACCCGGTGGTGCGCATCCATCCGGTTTCGGGCAGAAAATCGCTGTTCGTCAATCCACAGTTCACCGTCGGCATCAACGGCATGGACGAGCACGAAAGCCGCACCCTGCTCGATCTCCTGTTCCGTCAGGCTTTCGTGCCGGAATACCAATTCCGTCATCACTGGGAGCCGCATACCATCGCCGTGTGGGACAACCGCTCGGCGCAGCATTACGCGGTGCACGATTACTACCCGCAGAAGCGCTACATGGAGCGCGTCACTATCAAGGGCGGGCCGGTGACGGGCGTGCCGAAAGCCGATCCGGCCAGTCTCAAGCGGCTCAAATACGTGGCTCCGGCCGGGGTCGACGCGCATGGTGGGCACAAGCCCCATTAGTTTTGGGGAAGCGCTGAGCGTTGTCAGCCGGTGAAAACCGGCGCAGACTGTTGCCAACGCAACGGCTCACCATAGGGCCGGCAGTCCAGGGGGAATGTCCATGAAGAAGTCCATGAACCGGCGCGAATTCTCGACGTCATTGCTGGCCGGCGCGACCGTGCTGGCGGCGCCGAGCGTGGCGACCGCGCAGACCACGTTCGATCTCAAGCTCGGCCACTTCATTTCGCCCAAGCACATCTTTTCCGAATATCTTCAGCGCTGGGTCGATGAACTGAAGAAGACCTCGGGCGGCAAGCTCAACATCACCATTTTCCCGGCCAATACGATGGGGCCGACGCCGAACTATGCCGACTACGCCCGCACCGGCGTCGCCGACATCACCTGGTTCCTGCACGGGGCCACGCCTGGCCGCTTTCCGATGACCGAAATCATCCAGCTTCCCTATATGGTCGGCAGTTCCGAGATCGGTACCAAGACGCTGAACGATTCGGAGGTGATGAAACTGCTGGAGCCGGAATATCCGGGTGTAAAGATTCTCTACCTGCTGACCACGCAACCGGGCGTTCTGCTCACCGCCAAGACGCCGGTCAAAAAGGTCGATGACATGAAAGGCATGCGCGTGCGCTTCGCCTCGGTCACGATCAAGAGTTACATCGCCTCGCTCGGCGCCACCCCGGTCGGTATTCCGCCGTCGGGTATCGCCGACGCGTTGCAGAAGGGTACCGTCGACGGCGTGTTCACCGACTACGGCGGGGCGCATACCGCGTTCCGGCTCGGCGGGCTGGTGAAATACACAACCGAACTCTACGCCTATGTCTCGAGCTTTGGCGTCGCGATGAATCAGAACTCCTATGCGAAGCTGCCGGCCGAACTGCAAAAGCTGATCGTCGACACGACCAAGCCGCGCTTGCAGGAAATCGGCAAGCTGTGGGACTCGGCCGACGCGCCCGGCAAAAAATATCTCACTTCGGAAGGCTGCACCGCGATCGAGTTGACCAAAGAAGAAGATGCTCACTTCAAGAAGGTCGGCGCCGAGGACACCGCGCGCGTACTGGCCGACCTCGACAAGAACAAACATCCGGCGACCAAGGTGCACGCGGCGATGAAAGCCGCCGCCGATAAAGCCGCCAAGACCTCGTTCTCGTTCTGGAAGGCATGAACGGGGCGGGGGGCCCAGGCCGCCTGTTGGCGTCCATGACGCGCTGCGCCGGCTATGGCGCGGCGTTTTTCCTGGCGGCGATGATGATGGTCACCGTTGCCGACGTATGCCTGCGCGCGGTCGGCAATCTGCCGATCACCGGCGCTTACGATCTCGTGCAGTTGTTCCTGGTCGGCTCGGTGTTCATGAGCCTGCCGGACGTTTTCCTGCGCGCCGAAAATATCGTCATCGACTTCATCGATCATCTGGTCGGCCCGCGCGCGGTCGAACTCTTGAAGGCCATCGCCAATTTCATCGCCTTCGTGTTCCTGGCGGTGCTGCTCTGGCACATGGTGCCGCCGGCGCTCGACGCGCACCGCTTTCATGAAGTCTCGTCCGATCTCGCCATCCCGATGACGGTGCATTGGGCGCTGATGATCTTGGGGATTGCGCTTTCGCTATTGCCGGCCGGCGTCATCCTCGTCGCCAGTCTGGCGAGCCTCGTGCGCGCGCGGGCCTCATCATGAACCCGCACATCGTCGGCATTTTCGGTTTCGCGGCGATGATCTCCATGATCTTTCTGCGCGTGCCGGTCGCCATCGCGCTCGGTTCGGTTGGCGCGCTCGGATACGCCGCGCTCAACGGTTGGGAACAAACGGTGCAGGTGCTCGGGCGCGTGCCGCTGACGTTTGCCTCGGCTTATGATTTATCGGTGGTACCTCTGTTCGTGCTGATGGGCGTGATTGCCGCGCATTCCGGCATGGCGCGGGACCTGTTCCGCTCGATCAACATCATGTTTAGTGGACGGCGCGGTACGCTGGCGACTGCGACCATCGGCGCCTGCGCCGCGCTCGGCGCTATCTCCGGTTCGTCGGTGGCGATGGTCGCTACCATGAGCCATGTCGCCATTCCCGAAATGCGCCGCGCCGGTTATGACGAACGGCTGGCGCTCGGCTCGGTGGTGGCGGGCGGTACGCTCGGCATTCTCATTCCGCCCTCGGTGATGCTGATCTTCTATGGGCTGACGGCGGTGCAATCGATCCCGCAATTGTTCGCCGCCGGCATGATCCCGGGATTGTTGCTCGCCGCCTTGCAGATCGGCGTCATCAAGATCGCAACCTGGCTGAAGCCGCATTGGGCGCCGGTGTCGCCGCGGCTTCCATGGAGCGAGCGGCTGGCCGCTTCGCTCGGTATGTGGAAATTGCTGTTCATCTTCGCGCTGTCGATCGGCGGCATTTACGCCGGCTGGTTTTCGCCGACCGAGGCCGCCGCCGTCGGCACCTTCGTTACCATTTTGCTCGCCGCCGCCGGCGGACAGTTGACCGTGCGCAAACTAATCGAGTCGCTGGTGGAAGCGAGCCGCACCACGGCGATGCTGTTCTTCATTCTACTCGGCGCCATCATGTTCAGCTATTTCGTGGTGCAGACGCAGATCGCCACCGGACTCGCCGCATGGGTGGTGTCGCTCAACCTGCCGCCGCTCACGGTGATGATCGTGGTCGTGCTGTTCTACATCGCGCTCGGCAGTTTCCTGGAATCGCTCACCATGATCATCATCACCGTGCCGGTATTCGTGCCGCTGGTGCAAGGTCTCGGCTACGATCCGATCTGGTTCGGCGTGTTGCTGGTGGTGCTGATCGAGGCCGGGCTCATCCATCCGCCGATGGGCATCAATCTGTTCGTCTTGCAGGCGCAACTGCCCGACGCCAAGCTCAGCCATATGTATATCGGCAGTGCGATGTTCCTGGCGGCGAGCGCGGTCCTCATTGTTCTGCTGCTCGCCTTTCCCGAATTGGCACTGTGGCTGCCGCGTCATCTATATTGAAGCGGTGGGGAATTTTCAGTGGATCTGATCATTCGCAACGCGCGGGTGGCCGACCGCGATGAGGGCGGATTCTTAAGGCTTTGGGACTCATTTTGTCTGCTCGGTCATCCGAGTCGAAACGTACTGTCAGGAAGCGGAAAGTGGCATAATATCTTTCGGCTACGATTTCCGGATCCGAAACGTCAGCAGCCCCTCCGCCTGCTCCTTGCCCTCAAGCGCGTCGCCGGTCTGGCGCAGCAAATTGGGGATGTCGAGCGCGGCCAGCGGGTCGGTGCATTCGGCCACGATCAGGTCGCCGGATGTCAGCGTCGATAGCATTTTCTTGACCCGCAGCGCCGGCAGTGGGCACTTCAGACCGCGCAGGTTCATGAGTTTTTCGGCCAAAAGCTTTGCTCCAGTCGGCGCCTAGTGGAGCGGATTTGACATTCGCTACCCCTTGCCGCGAATACTTAAGCGAACGCAAATCCAAAGCTCCACTAGCAATAATAACTTGCTAGTGGTCCATTGATTCTAACATTCGCAGAGTGCCGGCCCAGACGGGATGCGAATGTTAGAATCGGACCACTAGTTGATGTAGACTGAAGGTTGTCGGACTCACAAGGTCAAGCGTGCGGAACATGGCGGCGGCCGAAACAATACAGAAGATTTCACGGTTGACGCCGCTTGCCGACGTGTTGGCGATGGTCGACCTGCGGGTCAAGCCGGTGACGCCCCGCACGCTCGACGTCGCCGCGGCGCAAGGCCGCACGCTCGCCTCCGACGCCAATGCGGCGGCGCGGCCGAGCGCGGCGCTGGCGCTGGTCGATGGCTGGGCGCTCGCCGCCGACGCGACGCTCGGGGCCGGCGGCTATTCGCCGGTTCGCCTTTTGCATCCGCCGCAGCGCATCGAAGCCGGGCAGGCGCTGCCGGCTGATTGCGACAGCGTCGCACCTTACGACGCGGTCAAGATGGCGGACGGCAATGCCGAGGCGCTGGTCACGGTCAATCCCGGTGACGGCGTCTTGCCGGCGGGTGGCGACAGCGATCCGGCGATCCCGCTGCGGCGGGCCGGCGAGCAACTGCGGCTGACCGACGTCGCGGCTTTCGCCGCCGCCGGCCGCGCCCGCGTCACGGTGCGCGAACCGCGCGTGCGCGTGCTGCCTTTGCGCGGCACCAGCATCGTGATCGCCGCCGCGCGCGCGGTGGCGGGCGACATCGAACGGCGCGGCGGACTTGCCAAGCTCGACGACGCCGGGCGCGATCTTGGCACGGTGCTGGCGGCGGAAAATACCGACGCCATTATCGTCGTCGGCGGCACCGGTTCCGGCCGCAACGATACGGGCGTGCAGGTGATGGCGCGCGATTGCGAACTGGCGTTGCACGGCATTGCGCTGACGCCCGGCGAAACGGCGGCGCTCGGCTTTGCCGGGCCGCGGCCGGTACTCTTACTGCCGGGCCGGCTCGACGCCGCGCTTGCCGTCTGGATGACGGTCGGGCGACGCGTGCTGGAGCGGCTTGCCGCCGCCAATCAGCGTGACACGCTGGAAACGCTGCCGCTGGCGCGCAAGGTCGCGTCCACCGTGGGACTTGTCGAAGTGATCCCGGTGCGCCGTGTCGATGGTAAGGCCGAACCGCTGGCGGCGAAATATCTGCCGCTGTCGGCGATGGCGCGCTCGCATGGCTGGATATTGGTGCCGGCCGAAAGCGAAGGCTATTCCGCCGGCACCGTGGTTGCGCTAAGGCCGTGGCCGTGAGCAAAAGCCGATGAGCGAAACCCGCAGCAGCAAGGACGCCGGCACCGCGCTGATCGCGCGCGTGCGGGTCGCCGCACGGCAGGAGCAGTTTCTCGACGTGGTGTCGGCGGACGAAGCGCGCGCGCGCTTCGAGGAGCATCTCGATCTGACGCCGCTGAGCGGCGAGACGGTACCGCTTGCCGCCGCGCTCACGCGCGTGCTGGCGAATGGCACTATTGCGCCGGTCGATGCGCCGCCTTTCGACCGCTCCAATGTTGACGGGTTCGCGCTGCGCGCCGCCGATACGCTCGGCGCCGGGCAGGCCGCGCCGAAAATACTGCGCCTGAACGCGGAAGTGATCGCCTGCGGCGATGTGCCGGCGCTGGAGGTTTTGCCCGGCACCGCGACGACGATTGCCACCGGTGGCGTCATTCCGCGCGGGGCCGACGCCGTCGTCATGGTGGAACAGACCGAGTTGATCGAGGCGGGCGAGCCGCGCATCGAAATTCAGCGCGCGGTCGCGCCCGGGCAGTTCATTTCCTATGCCGGCTCCGACATCGCGCGCGGCGAGACTTTATTGCGCAAGGGCACGCGAATCGGTTCGCGCGAGATCGGCATGCTGGCGGCCTGCGGTCTGGCGCAGGTCGAAGTAGTGCGTAAACCGAAAGTAGCGGTGGTCTCGACCGGCGACGAACTGGTCGCGCCGGGTGAGCCGCTCAAGCCGGCCGGGATTTACGACAGCAACGGCGCCATCATCGCCGCCGCCATCACCGAAGCCGGCGGCGACCCGATTGCGTTCGGAGCGATACCGGACGATGCCGCCGCGCTCGACAAGACGGTGCGCGACGCGCTGCAACAAAGCGACATGGTGGTGCTGTCGGCCGGCACCTCGAAAGGCGCCGGCGATCTTTCGTATCAAATCGTGTCGAAGCTGGGTGCGCCCGGCATTCTGGTGCATGGCGTGGCGCTCAAACCCGGCAAGCCTTTGTGCCTCGGCGTCATCGGCAAGACGCCGCTCATCGTGCTGCCCGGCTTTCCGACTTCGGCGATTTTCATCTTTCATGCTTTTGTCGCGCCGGTCATTCGCGCGCTCGCAGGACTTTTGCCAGAAGCGACGGAGACAATTGAAGCGCGTGTGCCAATGCGTATCGCGTCCGAACTCGGTCGCAAGGAATTCGTGCTGGTGTCATTGATCGACAGCGGCGATGGCACGATTGCCTTTCCGACCGGCAAGGGCTCCGGCTCCGTCACCAGCTTTTCGCAGGCCGACGGCTTTATCGAAATCGACGCGCTCGCCAATGCGCTCGATGCCGACACCTTCGCGCAGGTGACGTTGATCGGTTCGGCAGCGCAGGCGCCCGATCTCGTGATCATGGGCAGCCATGATATCGCGCTCGACGTGGTGGTTGGCGCGCTCGCCGAACGCGGCTTTTCGGCGCGTACGCTGGCCGTCGGCAGTCTGGGCGGCGTGGCGGCGGCGACGCGCGGCGAATGCGACATCGCGCCGGTGCATCTGATCGATCCGGCGAGCGGCGAATACAACACGCATCTGGCGACGGCGAAGCTTGCGCTGGTGCCGGGCTGGCAGCGCATGCAGGGCGTGCTGTTTCGGCTCGGCGACAAACGCTTCGAGGGCAAGGACGCGCGCGCGGCCGTGAAAGACATTCTCTCCGATCCGGCGGCGCTGATGGTCTCGCGCAATGCCGGCGCCGGCACGCGCGTGCTGATCGATCAGTTACTGGGCGGCGCGCGCCCGCCCGGTTACGCCAACCAGCCGAAATCGCATAACGCGGTAGCGGCCTCAATCGCGCAAGGGCGCGCCGACTGGGGCGTGGCCATCGAGCCGGTGGCAAAATTATATGGCCTCGGCTTTTTGCCGCTGGCGCCGGAACATTACGATTTCCTCGTCGTCAAGCGCAGGCGAGAAAGGCCCGCGGTGCAGGCATTTCTGGCCGCTTTGCACGACGACAAGACGCGCGAAAAAATCCGCGCCATCGGCATGCGCCCCGCCGGGGCCTGATTCCGTCGATGAGAATGATCTGCATTGCATGGGATTTGCGATGACTTGTACGATCAAACCATTGGGCGGGGTTCTTCTGCTTTGCTGATCGCGAGCCCGATGCACGTGTGGACGCCGGAGACGGTGTCGAAAATGTTCGAGGTCGGACCGATGAAATATACCCCCAGGACCAAGATGCCGGAACAGACTGTCGGTTCGCCCGCGCAGCGTTCTGCGGCCCGATCTCTATGGCTGGCGGGTCTCGCGAGCAAGCGGCTGTCATCGCCGCCGGACTCGGATAAGCTGATATTCGAGAAACACATGGCGCCCTGGATCGGACGTTTTTTTACCGATCTGGAAAATACCAGCGGCGCGAACTTCTACAAGCGGGTCGGCGCGCTCGGCCGCACTTTTATCGAAATAGAAGCGGAAGCTTTCAGCCTGCCCGCCTGAGGCGGTTCAAATCTTCAAGGAGAACGGCCATGGCGGGCGCGCCGTGGATGGGCCCAAGCGATCCCGCCGAAGGCGATAGCGATGCGCCAACCGGCAAAAAATCTGCCACCTGCTAAATGCAAAGCGCCCGGCCCCGGGCCGGGCGCTTTTGATTTAAGGGGCGTCGAATTCCGCTGTGTCCCCGCGCAATCGGGACCAGTGCACACAAAAAATGCAGTGATAACTGGATCGTCCACCTTCGCGGACGATGACAGCCGAATTCAAGCTCGTTCGTGCTATATGTCGCGGGCTATTGAAGGGCATCACGACTATATGGGTAGCATGCGCATTATCGGCCTAGCCGGCTGGAGCGGCTCCGGCAAAACCACCCTCGTCACCAAGCTGATCCCGTGCCTGAAGGCGCGCGGCACGAGCGTGTCGACCCTCAAGCACGCGCACCACGGCTTCGACCTCGACACCCCGGGCAAGGATAGTTTCATGCACCGCGCTGCCGGCGCCACCGAGGTGATCATCTCCTCCGGTAAGCGCTGGGCGATGCTGCATGAGCTGCGCGACGAGCCGGAATGGGACATGGCCGATCTGGTCGGCAAGATGTCGCCGGTCGACCTCGTGCTGGTCGAGGGCTTCAAGCGCGACGCTTTCCCCAAACTCGAAATCCACCGGGTCGAAAACGGCAAGCCGCTGCTGCACCCGGACGACCCGCATATCGTCGCGGTCGCTTCCGACAGCGCGCTACCAGACGCTAAAGTACCGGTGGTCGATCTGAATAATATCGATGCCATTGCCGATTTGTTGTTGAAACATGCGGTGGCGGTATCGGAAGCGGCGGCAACGAAACCCAGATAGAGTGATCGATGGCGCAACTGACCGACGATTGCTTTGCCTTTTCCGGCCCGCTGATGCCGCTCGCCGAGATGGAACGGCTGATCGGCGAACGCATTACGCCGGTCGGCGAAACCGAACTGGTGCCGTTGCGCGGCGCGCGCGGGCGCGTGACCGCCGCCGACGTGGTCGCGCCGGTCGATCTGCCGCCCTTCGATAATTCCGCCGTCGATGGCTATGCCGTGCGTCACGCCGATTTGAATTCCGACGGCGACACCACACTGAAAATCACCGGCCGCCTCACCGCCGGCGCGCGCGCCGATCTTGCGCTTGGGCCGAAACAAGCCATTCGCATTTTCACCGGCGCGGCCATGCCTGCCGGTGCCGACACCGTCTTCATGCAGGAAGACGTGACGGCGGAGGGCTCCAGCGTCACCGTGCCGAAGGGACTGAAACCGGGCTCAAACCGCCGGCTCGCCGGCGAGGATGTCCCGAAGGGCCGCGTCGTGTTGCCGACCGGCACGGTGATGGAGGCGCAGCACATCGCGCTTCTGGCCGCGCTCGGCCTCACCGGCATCGAAGCGCGGCGGCGGCTGAAGGTGGCGATTTTTTCCACCGGCGACGAAGTGGTCGAGCCCGGTGCTACGCGCGGGCAAGCGGCGATCTACGACGCCAACCGTTATCTGTTGAGCGCATTGCTGGAGCATCTCGGCGCGGTGGTGACCGATCTCGGTATTCTGGCCGACGAGCCGGGCGAACTGGCGCGCGCGCTCGCGAAAGCAGCGGCCTGGCACGATCTGGTGCTCACCTCGGGCGGCGTTTCGACCGGCGAGGCCGATCACGTGCGCGGCGCGGTCGAAAAAATCGGCAATCTGGTATTCTGGCGCGTCGCCATCAAGCCGGGCCGGCCGGTGGCGATGGGCGTCATCCGCGCCGCGCCGCGCAAGGATTACGCCGCTAATTCGGGGGCCGCCTTCTGCGGCCTGCCGGGTAATCCAGTGGCGGTATTCGTAACCTTCGTGCGGGTGGTGAAGCCACTGTTGTTGCGGTTATCCGGTGCAAGGCAGCAAACCTTGCTGCCGCTGCCGGTGCGCGCGGCTTTTGCCTACAAGAAAAAGAAAGACCGGCGCGAATATGTGCGCGTGGCGTTGTGCAAGGGCGCCGATGGCGAGATCGAAGCGGTGAAGCATCCGCAGGACGGCGCCGGCATTTTGACGTCGCTGACAGAGACCGACGGCTTGCTGGAACTTCCCGAGGACGTGACCGCGATCAAGCCGGGCGACCGCGTCGGCTTTTTGTCGTATGTGGCGCTGATGGGGTAGCGCCCGGGGAAAGCGGACTACGCACCCAGCCGCACTGAATTGCTGCTGAAGGCCTTGTCGACCGGTTCCTGCACGCCATTGAGCACGAAGCCGCCGACGATGGCCAGAATGATCGCGGCCGCGCAGGCGATGATGAATGTTTTCATTGGTGGTAGCTGCTCTCCCAAACTTATAGCGTAAAAACTATATATGGCGGGCAATCGCACCTTCTACAAGTTGCCGCGCTGTCGCGCGCCGGCGGCTTAATTGTGCTGCAACGCAATAGCCTCGGCGCGCTTGGCGTCTTCCGGCGTATTGACGTTAAAGAAGGGATCGACCGGCTGATCCGGCCAGTCGGCAATCGCCACGCCGTGGCGCGCAGTCCAGACCTCGATCTTGTGCAAGCCTTCCACCATCAGCGCCTTGCGTAGATCCTCGCGCAACGCCAACGGCCACAGGCCGACCACCGGATGGCGCCATTCGCCCGAGCGCGCGCAGGCGAGCGGCACGCCGGCGCCCATTTTGCGCCGCGCCTCGTGCAATCGTTCGGTGAGATCGTCGGGCAAAAACGGACAATCGCCCGGCACGCTCAACAGCCATTCGACGCCGTTGTCCTGTTCGGCGAGGTAATCGAGCCCGGCCAGAATGCCGGCGAGCGGACCGGCGAAATCCGGCACTGAGTCCGGCACCACCACGCAGCCGGTGTCTTCGAAACGTTTCGGATCGCCATTGGCGTTGACGATGATGTCGACGCACTGCCCCGACAGCGTTGCCAGTACTCGGTCGATGATTGCCGACTTGCCGATCTTGATGCGCGCCTTGTCGCCGCCGCCCATGCGGCGGGCGAGCCCGCCGGCAAGGATGAGGCCGAAGGTGGGAGGAATTGGAAAATCACTCATAATCAGTCTTCACTCACCGCCGCCTTGCGCCGGTGCTTGGAGCTTTCTTCCTTCACGGTCGAAAGATCCTGATCGAACACGATACGGTCTTCGCCCGCCAGCGCCACGAAACGTTGCCCCCGCGCGCGGCCTATCAATGTCAGATTGGTTTTGCGCGCCAGTTCGACGCCCCAGGCGGTGAAGCCCGAACGCGAGATCAAAATCGGAATGCCCATGCGCACGGTCTTGATCACCATTTCGGAGGTGAGGCGCCCCGTCGTGTAGAAGATTTTGTCGCTCGGCGGCACTTTCTCCTTGAACATCCAGCCAGCGATCTTGTCGACCGCGTTATGGCGGCCGACGTCTTCCATATAGATGAGCGGCTTGTCCTCATGCGCCAGCACGCAGCCATGAATGGCGCCGGCCTCAAGATAAAGCGACGGCGTGGTGTTGATCTGGTGCGTCAGCGCGTAGAGCCACGAGGTGCGCAGCGTGGTCGCCGGCAGAGAGACGCCTTCCAGCGCCTCCATCAGATCGCCGAATACGGTGCCTTGCGCGCAACCGGAGGTCTGCACTTTCTTCTTCAGCTTTTTCTCGTAATTGGTCTTGCGCTTGGTGCGCACCACCACGACCGATAATTCCTCGTCATAATCGACACCGGTGACCACATCGTCAGACAGCAGCATGTTCTGGTTCAAGAGATAACCGATCGCCAGATATTCCGGATAGTCATTGATCGTCATCGCCGTGACGATTTCCTGCGAGTTGAGAAAGATCGTCAGCGCGCGCTCGACCGTCACCGAAGTTTCGATCTTGGCGCCGGTCTGGTCGATGCCCGAAACGCGTTCGGTCAGCCGCGGATCGTGCGGATCGGGCTTGATGACGTAGCTGTCGGTTTTCTTGTCCATGGCTCAATTATAGCAGAGATTTCGCGTCCCCATAAAAGCTGCCCAATGAGGTGGGCAAAGCGCGTTTCGTCATGCAAAACGTTGCGGGTTCTGTTCCCTCGCACGCGCCCTTGGCCCTAATATGGGGTCAACATCGCGGGCCGCAAAGGCCCGGCCAACCGCTTCGGGAGAACCCATACCCGACCAAAATCTTCTGCCCCTCGGACGAAAGGATGAAGTCCGTAAAAGCCTTCGCCGCATCGCCCGCGCCGTTCATCAGCGTCAGCCCATACTCGGCGCTGACGGCGAGTGCATCGGGCAAAGCAATGATCTGCTGGCCCGGGTTCTGCTTCTGCGCGGCCAAAGCATTGGTGCAATAAGTGAGGAAGATGTCGGCGCGCCCTTCCGCCACATGCCAGCCATAGGCAAGTTTGTCCTCGGGCGGCGCGGCGCTGTCTTTCGCGCCGGTGAGTTTGAGCGCTTTGGCTCCGAGCGTTTTCTGCGCGCCCGGCTTCAGCGCTTCCGCTTTATGAAAAATTTCAAAGGCATAATCGCCGGACGGATCAGCCTTCGGCGTCGAGGTGGCGAGTTTTACGTCCGGATCGAGCATTATGGCGAGCAGATTGTCGCTCGTCGCTTTCATTTCGGGCTTGACCAGCGCGCATAATTTATTGCGCACAAAATGCGTCACCGCCAAACTCTTGCCGGCGCCGTGCAGCGCACACGGGTGTTCCATGTTAGCCGAGGCGAACACGTCCGCCTGCGCGCCGGCGGCGATTTCGCTTTTCAATAGTCCAGACGGCCCGAATTTTCCTTCGACCTTATGACCGCTTTTCGCCTCGTAAGCCTTCGCCAAGTCGGTGAGCGCGGCTTTCAAACTGCCGGCGGCGTAGAGATGGACGGTGTCGGCATGAGTCATGGCGGAAGCAATCCGCAAGAGAAACGCCAGTGCAACCGCAAGCACGCTGTGCTCCCTCTCCCCGCAAGCGGGGAGAGGAAAGCAGTTACGCATTGTGATCGTTGGCGTTCGGGAAGAACAATTCCTGCCCGTTCACCTTGTAGCCGGCGATGTCCTTCTGGCCGGCCGGCGACACCAGATAGTCGATGAAAGCCTGGCCGAGGTCTTTCTTCACGCTCGGGCATTTCGCCGGGTTCACGAGCATGACGCCATATTGATTGAACAGGCGCTTGTCGCCTTCCACTTCGATGACGAGATTCTGCTTGTTCTTGAAGTGGATCCAGGTGGCGCGGTCGGTCAGCGTATAGCCATTGTCGGCGGCCGCGGTATTGAGCGTGGCGCCCATGCCCTGACCGAGCGATTTGTACCAGGGGCCCAAATTCTTCGATGCCAAGTCCTTTTCGATGTCGATGCCGACGGCCTTCCAGAGTTTCAGTTCGGCGCTATGCGTGCCGGAGCGGTCGCCGCGCGAGAAGAAAGTCGCGCCCTTGGCTTTGAGCGTCTTGAGCGCGTCGGCGACGTCTTTCTTGCCTTTGATGCCGGCCGGATCGCTGCTCGGGCCGACGATGACGAAGTCATTGTACATCACCGGAAAACGCTTCACGCCGTGGCCTTCGGCGAGAAATTTTTCTTCCTGCGACTTGGCATGCACGAACACGACATCGGCATCGCAGCGCGCGCCGGTGTCGAGCGCCTTGCCGGTGCCCTGCGCCACCACCTTCACGGTGATGCCGGTCTTGGTCTTGAACAGCGGCAGCAAATATTCGAACAAGCCGGAATCCTGTGTCGAAGTGGTCGAGGCGACCACGATTGATTTGTCCTGCGCTAGGCCTGGCTGGGCGGTGAACGCCACGGCGCCGAGCGCGGCGGCGGCAATCAATGTGCGACGGTTAAACATAAACTCCTCCTTCTTTTGTTTTCGTCTTACGCAAATCTCAACTCACACCAGCAACTCGCCGGCGATAAACTTTCTCGTTTCCTCGGCTTTCGGCCGCGCGAAGAAATCCGGCGAGGCGTTGTGTTCGATCAAGCGGCCGCGATGCAGCAGCACTACGTCGCCGGCCAATCGGCGGGCCTGGCCGAGGTCGTGCGACGACATCACCACCTTGACGCCGCGCGCCGCGACCGCGCGCACGATGTCCTCGATTGCCTTGGTGGCGGCGGGATCGAGCGAGGCGGTCGGTTCGTCGAGAAACAGCACCGCCGGGTCGCGCGCCAGCGCGCGCGCCAGCGCCAGCCGCTGCTGCTCGCCGCCCGACAGCCTGCGCGCCGGGCGCTTGGCGAGGCCGTCGAGCCCGACCAGCGCGAGCAATTCGGCAATGCGGGCCTCGTGCTGCGCGCGCGGGATATCGGCGGCGTTGAGCGCATAGCGGATATTGCCGTCGGCCGAACGGCGCAACATCGTCGGCCGCTGGAACACGATGGCGCGCCGCGCGGAGGAAGCGCTCTCGCGCCCGCCCCAACTGATGCGTCCGCGCGTGAGCGGGATCAGCCCCATGGCGGCGCGCAGCAGCGTGGTCTTGCCGGAGCCGTTCGGCCCGATCAGCAGCGTCGGTGGGCCAGGTTGAAAACTCAGCGACACGCGGTCGAGGATCGTCACGCTGCCTGCGACGAGCGAAGCCTCGTCGAGCAAAATCGGCAGGTCGGTGGTGGGTGCGCGCATGCTCATCCCGCGTAGCGTTCGCCGATCCGGCGCGCGCCCCAGGCCAGCGCGTTGATCAGAATGACGATCATGATGAGCACCATGCCGAGGCCGACCGCCAGCGGCAAATCGCCTTTGGAAGTTTCCAGCGCAATCGCCGTCGTCATGGTGCGGGTAAAGCCATCGATATTGCCGCCGACGATGATGATGGCGCCGACTTCCGCCGCCGCTCGGCCGAAGCCGGCGAGCAATGCCGTCACCAGCGAGAAGCGCGCATCCCAGACCAGCGTGGCGATGCGCGCGGCCGGGCCGACGTCCATGGCGGCGAGTTCATCACGATACTCCGCCCAAAGGTCTTCGACCGTCTGCCAGGTGAGCGCGGCGACGATCGGCGCCACCAGTACGGTCTGGGCCACGATCATGGCCTGCGGCGTGAACAGGATACCGAGCGGGCCGAGCGGCCCGGAGCGCGACAGCGCAAGATATACCGCAAGCCCGACCACAACCGGCGGCAGGCCCATCAGCGCGTTGAGCACAACAATGGCGCCCTCGCGGCCGGGAAAGCGGGTCAGCGCGATCAAGGCGCCGAACGGCACGCCGATTAGCGCCGCGAACAGCACCGCGCTCATGCTCACGACCATTGAGAGCCATACGATCGCGTAAAGGCCGGGGTTGCCGGTCAGCACCATGTGTAAAGCGGATCCATCGCCTGTCATCAGGGTTCCTGTCCGGCGTTCCCGAAAATGCTGCGAAAATTAGCGTTTTGACCGAGAACGAGTGGGGCTTCTTCTATTTGTGCCATTTGTGCATTTGTTTCGTCGGCGGTCAATGTTACGAAAATAAACATAGATATGCAGGGTAATGTACGAATTACACAGACATTCCCGGGCCCAACCTGCGCCAGCCACGCATCTCGGCTTGCAAAATCGGCTCGCGGTCGCCATGAGCTAGCGGCGGCCGGCGCAGGCTAGAAGTAGGCTTGCGAGAGGGCGTCAGGAGAGGTGGCTGAGTGGCTGAAGGCGCAAAAGCGCGCCTCGCGCGCGTCTTGATGTAACAAAAGCGCGCCTCGCGCGCGTCTTGATGTAAAAGGCGTGCGCCCTGTGGGCGTTAGGAGAGGTGGCCGAGTGGCTGAAGGCGCACGCTTGGAAAGCGTGTTTACGGGAAACCGTAACGTGGGTTCGAATCCCACTCTCTCCGCCACCCGCCTTCGCGCTACGCGCTCCGTCGGGCAAGGCCGTTAGCAGGCGGGTGCCCGTCGTAGCCCGAAGGGCGAAGACGGGCTTTTCAAACAGCTCCTGCCGTCCTTAGCCGGGCAATGTCCTCGGGCCCGTAGCCCAAACCCGCCAGAATATCGTCAGTCCCGGAGCCGAGCGCGGGCGCCGCCTCGCACGGCGTTTCGTCGCCTGGGCAGCGGATCGGCGAGGCCAGCATTTCGATTTCGCCGCCGCGATGCGAAACGGTGCGCACACGGCCGCCTTCGCGTACAAAGGCGCTGTCGAGCGCCCCCTTCACATCATTGACCGGCGCGGCCGGAACCCGACCGGCGAATAGCGCGATCCACTCAGTTGTCGTTCGCAGCGACAGCGCGGCGTCGAGTTCGAGCGTGAGTTTCGCGCGATTTTTCAGCCGTGCCTGAAAGTTTTTGTAGTCCGCGCTCGCCGCCCAATCCGGCCGCCCCACGATTTCGCACAGCACCGGCCAGAATTTTTCCTTGTTGCACATGATAAAGATGAAGCCGTCTTTGGTCCGGTACATCTCGCTCGGCGTCAGCGAGGGATGGCCCGAGCGCGGCGCGCGGCCGAGATTGACGCCGGCGTTGAGATACCAGAGCACGACGTAAGTCAGGTTCTGTAAAGCGGCGTCAAACAGCGACACGTCGATGTCGCGGCCCGTGCCGCTCGCTCGCGCCGCCAGCACGCCCGACACCAGAGCAAAGCCGCCATAAAGCCCGGCCATTTGATCGACGATCGACAATCCGAACCGGCTCGGCGGTCCGTCCGGCTCGCCAGTGAGTGCAAGGTAGCCCGCCTCCGCCTGCATCAGATAATCGTAGCCGGGCCAGGCAGCGCGCGACCCTTCGCGGCCATAGGCCGAGATATGTGCGCAGACGATTTTCGAGTTGACGGCCTTAAGCGCGTCATAGGTGACGCCGAGCTTGCCGGCCTGATCGCCGCGCAGATTGTCGAGCGTGGCGTCGGCGCTGCGCACCAGATCGTGCAACACGCGGCGCGCTTCCGGCGCTTTGAGGTTGAGCGTCAGGCTGCGTTTGTTGCGGTTGAAGGCCTGAAAGAAATGGCTATCGCCTGGCCCGAAAAAATGCGGACCCACGCCGCGCGAGACATCGCCGCCTTCCGCCGGGTTCTCGATCTTGATCACCTCGGCGCCAAGATCGCCGAGCAGCATCGAGCCGAACGGCGCCGCGCCGTATTGTTCGACCGCGATGATGCGGACGCCCGCGAGTGGAAGCATGCGCGCTCCTTGTTTGCTTAATCGACGGCTGGCTTGACGCCGGTTTGCTCAACCCCGACTATCCTAACCGTAACCGTCCGATAAAAAAGCGGTAATGCCAGTAGGGCCGCGCAAGGGAGATGCCAGGTGTCGAATGGGCAAAGGCTCAAGGTGGGAGCGGCCACCATCACGCGGGTTGAGGAAACCAACGTACCTTGTTATCCACTGCGCGATATCTTTCCCGACTTCACCGACGCGCACATGGCCGAACACGGCCACTGGCTGGCGCCGCATCATTACGACCCGGCTTCGGGAAGAATCCATTTGGCGGTGCATAGCTGGCTGTTGCAGATCGGCGGCAAAAAAATTCTGATCGATTGCTGCTGCGGTAACAATAAGGTCAAGCCAGGCCGGCCGTTCTGGAACATGCTAAACGAGCCTTATCTCGAACGGCTCGCCGCCGCCGGTGCGCGGCCGGAGGAGATCGACATGGTAATGTGCACGCACCTGCACCACGATCATGTCGGTTGGAACACGATGCAGAAGGACGGCAAATGGGTGCCGACCTTCCCGAATGCGCGCTATGTGTTTTCCAAGCCGGACGTGGATTATTTTTCGAAGATCGACGCCGACCCGAAAGAAGGCCCGGCCGAGCTCGGCACCTTCCGCGAATGCGTCGTACCCATTCTCGAATACGGCAAGGCCGACCTGGTCGATGGCGGGCCTTATCGCCTGAACGATTTTATCGAGATCGATTCGGCGCCCGGCCATTCGCCCGGTCATGTGTTCTTCAAGCTGGAAAGCCAAGGCGAACGCGGTGTCTTCATCGGCGACGTCTGGCATCATCTGTTGCAGGTCTACGAGCCGGACTGGAATTTCCCGAAGAATTCCGATCCCGTGCAGGCGCGCGTTTCCCGCCGCAAGGTGCTCGACTATTGCGCCTCATCCGGCGCGCTGGTGATGCCCGGCCATGTCGGCGCGCCTTTCGCCGGGCGGATCGAGAAGGTGCAGAACGGGTATCGGGCGAGGTTCTAGCTACTCCTTCACCGCCCCCGTCATCGCCGAGACGTAATGCTCGACGAAGAAGGCGTACAGGATGACCAGCGGCAGTGAACCGATCATGGCGCCGGCCATCAGCGATCCCCAGCGATAGACATCGCCATCCACCAGCGCGGTCACGATCGCGACCGGCACGGTTTTGTACTGCGCCGAATTGATGAAGGTGAGCGCGTAGATAAATTCGTTCCAGCACAGCGTGAAGCAGAAGATGAAAGCCGAGATCAGGCCCGGCACCGCCAGCGGCAGCACGATTTTGGTCAATATCTGCCAGCGGCTGGCGCCATCGATGAGCGCACATTCTTCCAATTCGAACGGGATGGTTTTGAAGTAGCCCATCAGCAGCCAGGTCGAGAACGGAATGAGGATCGTCGGATAGGTCAGGATCAGCGCCAGCGGCGTGTCGAACAGTCCGTATTGGTATACGACCGTCGACAGCGGAATGAACAGGATCGAAGGCGGAATGAGATAGGCGAGAAAGATCGCGCCACCGACCCACTGTGCGCCTTTGTAGCGCAACCGCACGATCGCATAGGCGGCGAGCACGCTGGCAATGATCGAAATGATCGTCGCGCAGGCCGCGACCAGCATCGTGTTCCATAGCCAGATCGGATACTCGGTTTCGAATAACAGCTTGTAGATATGCTTGAAGGTCGGATTCCAGGTCCAGAACGGATTAAAGGTGTCCAGATCGAGCAGTTGTGCGTCCGGTTTGATCGAGGTCAACGCCATCCAGTAGAACGGAAATAGCAGGACCAGCATGATGATCGACAGCGGCAGATAGAGCGTCACCAGCCGGCGCGGCACGTTGTGAAGATAGCTCATGCCTTCGGACGAATCCGTCACCGGCGCCGAACGCGTCAACACGGCTTGCAGATCGGCGGCCTTGGCGGCGAGTTTGGAGGCGAGCGCGTCAGTCATTGTTCTCGCCTTGCTGCCATTTGCGCCGCTGCAAGCCGAACCAGGACACCAAGATGGCGGCGAGCAGGAACGGGATCATCGCCGTCGAGATGGCGGCGCCTTCGCCCAACTGGCCGCCGAGAATGGCGCGCTGGTAGGACAGCGTCGCCATCAGATGGGTGGCGTTGACCGGACCGCCGCGCGTCATCACCCAGATGAGCTGGAAGTCGGTGAAGGTGAACAGCACCGAGAAGGTCATCACCACTGCGATGATCGGCGTCAGCAGCGGATAGGTGATGTAGCGGAAGCGCTGCCAGTTGGTGGCGCCGTCGATAGTCGCAGCCTCGTAGAGCGATGGCGACACCGTTTGCAAGCCGGCGAGCAGCGTGATGGCCACAAATGGCACGCCGCGCCAGATATTGGCGAAAATGACCGAGGCGCGCGCGTTCCAGATATCGCCGAGGAAATTGATGTTCTCCGTGATGAGGCCCGTCTTCTTTAGCGACCAGGAAATGATCGAGAACTGCGGATCGAAAATCCACCAGAAGGCGATGGCCGACAGCACCGTCGGCACGATGAAGGGCACGAGCACCAGCGCGCGGATGATCGCCTTGAACGGCAGCCGCTCGTTGAGCAGCAGCGCGAGGTAGAGCCCGACCGCGAATTTGATGATGCTGGCGACGCCGGTATAGAGCAGCGTGTTGAACACCGAGAGCCAGAACGTCGAGTCATCCCAGAGCCATTCGTAGTTTTCGAGGCCTACGAAGATACCGGAACGGCCGATGCGCGCGTCGGTGAAGGATAGCCAGACGCCGAGCCCGAGCGGATAGGCCAGAAACAGGATCAGGAACGCCGCCGCCGGCAGCATGAACCAGATGGCCAGCCAATTTTTGTTGGTATTGAGTCGCTGCCACGCCGTGACTTCGGCGTAAGCGGATTTGGCTGGGCTGCTGGCCAGAGCGATGTTCGCCATTCGGTTCCTTTTTATCCCTCCCCGCGAAGCGGGGAGGGTGGCTTTGAGCGAAGCGAAAAGCCGGGTGGGGTGTTGCGCACACCGTCCCCACCCGGTTCGGCCTGCGGCCGAACCACCCTCCCCCTAGCGGGGGAGGGATAAGTAAGTTCAGCGATAGATGCGCTTTAACTGCCGTTCGGCGATCGCGATCGAGCCTTTCACGTTCTCGCGACCCGTGCAGTAATTGGCGAACATATCGACGATGATGAAGTCGGCGATGGCGGTCGCCGCCTTTTCGCCGACCGAGCCGAGACCGCCCGCCGTGCGCGTGCGCTTGGCGACGTCGCGGAACGGAGTCGTCTTGGGATCGGCCGTCCACACCGGGTTGTTGTCATAGGCATTGAGGCAGTGGGTGAGGTAGCCCTTGGCCGACTGGATCCACGGGTTGAAGTTGGCCGCTTCCAGCATGAAGGCCATCAGCGCCTTACAGGCCTGCGGATATTTGGTGTAGGTCATCGCCAGGACCGGATACATCAGGTGCAACTCGGTCGGCTTGCCGCTGACGCCGACCGGGAAGTAAGCGTGGTCCATGTCCTCTGCGATCTGCTTGGCGCTGTTCTGCGCCGCGACGTAGATCGAAATGCCGTTGTTGGTCCAACTGATGTCGCCCGACAGGAAGGCCTTGTTGTTGGACGAGTCGTTCCACGCAGCGACGCCGGAGATCATGTTCCCGTACAGCACCTTGGCGTATTCCAGCGCCTTGGCGGTTTCCGGCGAGTTGATGGTGACCTTGTCGTTCTTGTCGACCGACTCACCGCCGTTCGACCACAGGCACCAGTGCACCCAACTATTGCCGTCACCCGAAGCGTGGCCGAGGGCGAAGCCGCCGGGCGTGCCCTGCGCCTTCATCGCCTTGGCGTATTCCTGGAAGGCGTCGAGCTTGTCCGGGAATTTGGAGAAGCCGGCCTTCTTGGACGCCTCGATGCGATAGTTCATCAGCGCGCCCGAGTAGCAGATCGGGATGCAGATCCACTTGTTGCCGCTGTGGCCGTACTTGACCGCGCTATCGACCCAGCCGCCGTATTTCTTGCCGAGGTAGTCGGCGACGTCGGTCACGTCCATGCACTTCTGCGGGAAAAGATGGGGCAGCGAGTAGAGGCCCCAGAATAGGTCCGGGCCGGTGCCGGTGTTGGCGGCGACCGAAGCCTTCGGCTGCACGTCCTCGTAGGATTCACGCGAGATGTCGACCTTGACGCCGGTCGCTTGCGTGAAAGCGGCGATCAGTTTGACGAAGGCGTCGTCCTCCGCCTGAACGAAGTACTTCCAACGCAGCATCGCCAGCTTGGCGTTTTTTTCCGGCTTCCACGGCGCGTTCTGTGCCCAGGCTTTGGCAAAGTCGAGCAGCGCCGGGCCGGTCAAAGCGCCGGCGGCGGCCACTGCGGTGCCGCCTTGAACCAAGGTGCGGCGGGTAAAATCGGTCATCGTTACTTCCTCCCTCGAATGGTTGTTGTTTAGGTTTGGCTTATTCGCTTGCCCGTCGTCTCGTCGAACAGATGCACGAGACGCGGATCTGGTTTGAGCCGGATCTTGTCGCCCGGCCTGAATTGGTGGCGCTCACGGAAAACGGCGGTGACTTCGGCGCCGCCGAGTTTGGCAACGATCTGGATTTCCGAGCCGGTCGGCTCGACCACCTGCACCTCGGCTTCGGCGCCGTCGCCGCCAAGGGCGAAATGCTCCGGCCTGACGCCGTAGACCGCGCGCCGGCCGTCGCTGCCGGATGGCGCATTCGCCACCGGCAGGCGTACGCCGCCGTTGCTTACGAACTCGGCCGTGCCGTTGACGCGCAGCGTGCCGGAAAGGCAATTCATCGCCGGCGAGCCGATGAAACCGGCGACGAACAGGTTGTCCGGTCTGTCGTATAATTCGAGCGGCGCGCCGATCTGCTCGACGATGCCGTCATGCATGACCACAATCTTGTCTGCCATGGTCATGGCTTCGATCTGGTCGTGCGTGACATAGACGGTGGTAGTCTTCAGGCGCTGATGCAGTTCCTTGATTTCGGTGCGCATCTGCACGCGTAATTTGGCATCCAGGTTCGACAGCGGCTCGTCGAACAGGAACACCTGCGGGTCGCGCACGATGGCGCGGCCCATGGCGACGCGCTGGCGCTGGCCGCCTGACAATTGCCGCGGGAAACGTTCGAGCAATTGTTCGAGGCCGAGAATTTCGGCAGCGCGCCTGACGCGCGTGTCGATCTCTTTCTTCGGCGCGCCGCGCAGCTTCATCGAGAAAGCCATGTTGGCGGCGACGGTCATGTGCGGGTAGAGCGCGTAGTTTTGGAACACCATGGCGACGTCGCGCTCTTTCGGTGGCAGCTGGTTGACCACGCGCTCGCCGATCGAGATTTCGCCGCCGGTAATGTTTTCAAGCCCTGCGATCATGCGCAGCAAAGTCGACTTGCCGCAGCCGGAGGGGCCGACCAGCACGACGAATTCGCCATCATCGATTGTAACGTCGACGCCATGAATGACGGCGGTGAGGCCGAACGCCTTACGAACATCGCGGATCGCGACCGAAGCCATTCCAAACGCCCTCCCGATGGCGCGCCCTTGTTGGTCGTCGCCGGCCGCGCGGGATGTTTCTCCCGTCTTTTTCGGTTAGTCATATCATCATACGACTAAGTGTCCGGCAAGGGACTTTCGGCTCGTGAAACCATCCTTAGTCTTTTCCGCCGGGCTATAGCGCCATCCCGCCGTCGACCAGATGCGGTTGGCCGGTGATGTAGCTCGACTCGTCAGAGGCCAGAAACAGCGCCAGATTGGCGACTTCTTGCGCGGTGCCGAGCCGGCCGATCGGCTGGCGGTCGGTGAAATCCTGGCGCGTCTTGTCGAGCGGCTGCCCACTCTTGTCGGCGGTTGTGACCACGCGCTGCTCGAAGGAGGGCGAAATGATGGTGCCGGGGCAAATGGCGTTGCAGCGGATACCCTGGCGAATGAAATCCGCCGCCACCGCTTTGGTGAGCCCGATCACCGCCGCCTTGGTGGCGCCATAGGCGTAGCGCGCCGGCACGCCGCGGATCGACGACACCGCCGAGGAGATGTTCACGATCGAGCCGCCGCCGTTTTTCAGCATGGCGGGCAGAAAGGCGCGCAGCGTGCGATGCATCGACTTGACGTTGAGATCAAACGAGAGGTCCCAGTCGGCTTCCGAGCAGTCCAGCACCGAGCCCTGATGCACGTAGCCGGCGCAATTCATCAGAATAGTGGGCGCGCCGATTTCGTCGATGATCTTTTTGGCGAGTGCTTCCACCTGCGGCGTCGAGCGTGCGTCGAGCGCGAATTGCTTGTCGGTCTTGAGGTGCTTGAGCTTGCCGGCATCGAGGTCGGTCGCGATGACGGTCGCGCCTTCGGCGATGAAGGTCTCGGCAATGGCGCCGCCAATGCCTTGACCGGCGGCGGTGATGAAAGCGATTTTTCCCTGAAGTCGTCCACTCATAATGACCCTCCTTGTCATTCCGGACGGCGTGCAACGCCGATCCGGAATCCAGAAACAAACTCACACGGTTCTGGATTCCGAGTTCGCGCTGCGCGCGCCCCGGAATGACGAGAACCTAATGATTGTCGCGCGGCACGAATTTCTGCGCGACGCGCTGATATTTGACCGCCGGCTTGAGCACCATGCCGTCGGCGAGTTGATCGACCATGCCGCGCTGGATTTCCTGCCACGGCGTTTGGCTCGGCGCATAAGGAAAGCCGCCATCCTTGATGAGCGTGGCGCGACGGCGAAGAAATTCCGCTTTCGAGATCAGAATATTGGCGGTGCCTTTGCGCATGTCGATCCTGATGCGGTCGCCCGTCTTGAGAACCGCCAGCCCGCCATTGGCGGCGGCTTCCGGCGAGGCGTTCAATATCGACGGCGAACCGGAAGTTCCTGACTGCCGGCCGTCGCCGATACAGGGCAGCGAGTTGATGCCCTTCTTCAACAACGCGGCAGGCGGCTGCATGTTCACCACTTCGGCCGAGCCCGGATAACCGATCGGCCCGACCCCGCGGATGACCAGCATGGTATGCTCGTCGATCTGGAGCGATGGATCTTCGATGCGCTTGTGATAGTCCTCCGGCCCCTCGAACACGACCGCCTTGCCCTCGAAGGCTTCGGGGTCTTTCGGGTTCGACAGATAGCGCGCGCGGAACTCATCCGAGATCACGCTCGCCTTCATGATCGCCGAATCGAACAGATTTCCCTTGAGCACCTTGAAGCCGGCCTGTTTGACCATCGGCTTGCTGTAGACGCGGATGACGTCGTCATTCGTGATCTTGGCGCGCTTGACGTTCTGCTCGACCGTCTTGCCGTTGATCGTCATCGCGTCGCCATGAAGGCGCTTGGCCTTGAGCAATTGGTTCATCACCGCCGGCAGACCACCGGCGCGGTAATAATCCTCGCCGAGATATTTTCCGGCCGGCTGCATGTTGACCAAAAGCGGCACGTCGTAGCCGATCTTTTCCCACTCCTCGGTCGAAAGCTTCACGCCAATATGGCGCGCGATCGCATTGATGTGGATCGGCGCGTTGGTCGAGCCGCCGATCGCCGAATTGGCGACGATGGTATTCTCGAAAGCCTTGCGCGTGAGAATGTCGGACGGTCGCAAATTCTCGTGCACAATCTCGACCGCGCGCAGGCCCGTCTCGTAAGCAATCTGCGCGCGCTCACGATAGGGCGCGGGGATCGCCGCGCAACCGGGCAGCGACATGCCGAGCGCTTCGGCGAGCGCGTTCATGGTCGAGGCCGTGCCCATGGTGTTGCAATGGCCGGCCGAAGGCGCCGACGAGGTCACGATATCCAGGAACTCGTCGTATTTTATTTTGCCGGCGGCGTGATCGGCGCGCGCCTGCCAGACAACGGTGCCGGAGCCGGCGCGTTCGCCTTTCCACCAGCCGTTCAGCATCGGCCCGCCCGACAACACGATGGCCGGAATGTTCACCGTCGCTGCCGCCATGATGCAGGCCGGCGTGGTCTTGTCGCAGCCGGTGGTCAGCACGACGCCGTCCATCGGATAGCCGAACAACACTTCGACGATGCCGAGATAAGCGAGGTTGCGGTCGAGCGCGGCGGTCGGCCGCTTGCCGGTCTCCTGGATCGGGTGCACCGGAAATTCAAATGGGATACCGCCGGCGTCACGGATGCCGTCGCGCACGCGCACGGCGAGTTCAAGGTGATGCCGGTTACAGGGCGAGAGGTCCGAGCCGGTCTGCGCGATGCCGATGATCGGCCTGCCGCAGGTCAGTTCGTTCTTGGTAAGGCCGTAATTGAGATAACGCTCGAGGTAGATCGCGGTCATGCCGGGATTGTGCGGATTGTCGAACCACAATTGCGACCGCAATTTCGGCCGTGACGAACCCGGCTTCCGCGACATGAATTTCTCCATCATTCCGCTGACGACAGGGCGGGAGTTGACCGTAATTCACCTTTATCGGCAACGGGCCATTGGTAAGCGCCGGACAAAGGCAATAGTATGTTGCAGTGCGAATTGCCGGTTGCGCGAGGAGGCCGAAGATTGGGCGCGAGACCCGCGCTGCTGAAAATTCCGCAGCCGTAAATATCTGGCAGGCAATGCCAGGTTTTGCAGTCACGCTACGTCGCGGACGGCGATGTGAACACGATGGCGGTTCACGCAATCCATATCGACTTCCACGCCAAGCCCGGGCCGGTCGAGACTGTCGGCGTGGCCGCGCGCGGTCGGCACCGGCGTCGCGGTCACATCGGCCGCCAGCGCGGTGTGCGTCATGGTCAGCGCCCAGTGAATATTCGGAATCACCGAGGCGATGTGCAGCGCGGCCGCGCTCGCCACGCTCGACTCGCCGGTCTTGCACGATACGTTCAAGCTCATGCCGAGACGGTCGCACAATTGCGCCGCCGCTACCACGGCGCGCGCGCCGCCGAGCTTGATGGCTTTCAGGCTGACGCCGCGCGCGGCTTTAGTATCGTGATGGCGCTGAATATCGGCGAGCGCATGAATGCCTTCATCGGCGCCGATGGCGATCTCGCCTGCTTCCTTGGCGACGTGCGCCATGCCGGCGAGATCGTGCGCATCGACCGGCTGCTCGAGGAAGTCGAGGCCGCGGCCTTTCACCGCGCGTACATAGGCGACGGCTTCGTCGACGGAAAAGCCCTGGTTGGCGTCGGCCGAAATCAGCAGGCCGGGACCGAGCGCCTTGCAGATGGCGACTGTGCGTGCCGCGTCGTTGGCCGCGCTATCGACGCCGACCTTGATCTTGTAGGCGGTGAAGCCGGCGGCTTTTTTCTTTTCGGCGTCGCGAATGTCGCCCTCGGCGTCGCCGCCGCCGATCACGGTCAGCAAGGGAACGTGCCGGCGCCTGGCGTTGCCGAGCAAAGCATGCATCGGCATCGAGGTGGCTTTGCCGGTGAGGTCATGCAGCGCGATTTCGATCGCCGCCTTGGCGCCCTGATTGCCGTACATGCGCGCATCCATCGCGGCGAGCGCGCCGGCGATATCGGCGGCTGGACGGCCGCGCAGGGCCGGTTCGAGATAATGCACGCCAAAGACGATGCTTTCGAGCGTATCGCCGGTCATGGTCGGCGCCGAGGCCGCTTCGCCCCAGCCGACAATGCCGCTATCGGTTTCGATCCGCACCAGCACATTGTCGGCGCGGTGGACTTCCTCGCCCGCCATGATCACGGGCTTGATCATCGGCAGGCTGATGGCGATCGGTTCGATCGATTTGATGTTCATGGGCGGGATTCGCTTATCGGGACACAAATAAACCCGCCGTCATGATCCATGACGGCGGGGAAATCGATGAGAGGCTAGAGCTGTTTGATGCCCGCCTGGTTGATGATGTCACGGAACATCGTGATTTCATGATTGACCCGTGCCCAGGCCACGTCGGCGCCTTTCGCCTTCACCTGGAAGCCAGCTTTATACAGCTTCTCTTTCATCTGTGGCGTGGACAGCGCCTTGAGGCATTCCGCTTCCATCCACTTGACGGCTTCAGGCGGCGTCTTGGCCGGCGCCAGCAGGCAGCAGTCGGTCGGGAACAAAAAGCCTTTGTAACCGGCTTCCTCCATCGTGGGCACATCCGGCAGATCCGGCCAGCGCGTTTCGGCGGAAACCGCGAGGCAGCGCAAGGTGCCCGACTTGATGTGCGGCGCTGCTGGCGCCAGCGAGCCCGAGCTCATTTGAACGGTCTTCGACAAAAGTGCCTGCAGCGCGTCGCCGCCGCCCTTGAACACGACCTCTTCAAGCTTCGGCAATTTCTCAATCGACTTCAGCACGGAAGCCTGCAACTGCGGCGATGTGCCGATCGGCGGCGTCGAGACGTTGAACTTGTCCGGCGAGTTGCGGGCAAGTTCGACAAATTCCTTGATAGTTTTCGCCGGCAGTTCCGCGCGCACCACGAAGGTGTTCGGCGAACTGGCAAGCTCGCTGACGCCGACATAGTCCTTGGTCGGATTGTACGGGATGGATTTGTAGAGCGTCGGGTTGATCGAAAAGGCGTTGGTGGCGAGCAGGAAGGTGTACCCGTCGGCGTCGGAGCGCGCGACATAGCCCATGCCGATGTTGCTGCCGGCACCGCCCCGGTTCTCGATGATCACGGTCTTGCCGGAGTTTTCCTGGATAGCCGCAGCCACCATGCGGGCGACCAGATCGGACGGGCCGCCGGGCGTGTTGGCGACCACGATCTTGACCGTGCGTTCGGGGAACGCGGCATAAGCCGATCTCAATCCAAAGATGCCAGGCGCGGCGACGCCGGCGGCGAACACGCCGGCGGCTTTGATGATGCGGCGACGCGACAGCGCCGGCTTGTTATCCGATGTGCTCATGGTGCTTTCCTCCAAGGGAACCGGCTTATTTTGTGTTTCGTGCCGGACGGAATATAAGGGTAAGCTTTTGCGTTTGCTGGAGCAATGGCGCTGACGCGGCAGTATCTCCAGCCTGGGCGGATAATTTTCACCTAATTCAAACTCGACCCCACAATCGACCGACATCTCCTTGTTCCTTTGGGTGGCCGCAAACCGATGACCGACATGCCGAAATCCTGGCACGAGATCGTGCTGGCCACACTCAAGGCCAATGACATCAAGCTCATAGTTTATGTACCCGACCGCGTGTTGACGCCTTTGATCAAGGCGCTGCACGCCGACTCGTTCTTTACCGTGTTCGCGGCTACGCGCGAGGAAGAAGCCATCGGCATTGTTTCCGGCGCCTGGATGGGCGGCATGAAGTCGGCGGTGCTGATGCAGACCTCGGGCTTTGCAACTTTGCCGAACGCACTCGCTTCTCTGGTGGTGCCGTCGCAGATTCCGGCGCTGATGTTCGTGTCCGAACGCGGCACGCTCGGCGAGTTCAATCTCGGTCAGGCGATGGTGTGCAAGACCATGCGGCCGGTGCTGGATTCCCTCGGAATTGAAAATCACACCATCACCCGCCACGACGAACTCGAATTCGTTCTCGAACGCTCGATCAAGCAGGCTTTCGCGACGCAGGCGCCGGTGACCTTCATCCTGTCGCCGCTGCTGACCGGCGGAAAGGTGTTTTCGAAATGAACAACACCAATTCGAAACCGGCCGGGCTGCACAACGTCAAGACGATGAATCGGCTGGAGCTGACCAAACGGCTGGTCGGTCATCTCAAGGCGGACGAAGCCGTTATCGGTGGCATCGGCAACACCAATTTCGATCTGTGGGAGACCGGCCAGCGCGCGCAGAATTTCTACATGCTCGGCAGCATGGGCCTGGCGATCCCGATCGCGCTCGGCGTCGCCATCGCGCAGCCCAAGCGTCACGTGGTCGCGCTCGAAGGCGACGGCTCGCTGTTGATGCAACTTGGCTGTCTCGCCACCGTCGCAGTGCAGGCGCCGAAAAATCTTACCATCGTGTTATGGGACAACGGCATCTATCAGATCACTGGCTCGCAACCGACGGCGAGCGCGGCAACCGCCGATCTGGTGGCGATCGCGCGCGCCTCCGGCCTTGCCAACAGCAACTGGGCCGCCGATGAAGACGAGTTCGACCGCATGTTCGCGCAAGCGCTCAAAAGTGGCGGGCCGACGCTGATCGCCGCGCGCATCGACGGCGAGCCCGGCGTCGGCAAGACCGACCGCGACCCGGTGCAGATCCGCGCGCGCTTCATGCAGGGGATGGGTGCGAAGAAGTAAGGCACTTTCTTCACATCCCCCTGAAGGGAGAGGCCGCCGAACGAAGCGAGGCGGGTGAGGGGTCACAAACTATCGACGTTCAAAACCCCTCACCCTAATCCTCACAACTTCGTGCAGCCGATCACGCCCACTTGGCGCGCGCCTTGAGCGCCTCGAGCGCGGCGTTCGCCTCGCGCAGCACCTTGCCGTAATCGAGCGCGGTGAACTTGCCGTTGCGCCGCAAGATGCGGCCGTCGGCCACCACGGTGTCGACATTGCTCGGCTGCGCCAGTTGCACCAGCGCGTCGTAAGCGTCGCCGCTGCCGGTCATGTTCGGCGTATCGGTCCTGACCAGGATGAGGTCGGCGCGCTTGCCCGGCGTCAGCGAGCCGGTCTTGGCCTCGATGCCGAGATCGATGGCGCCGTCGATCGTCGCCATCTGCACCAGCCGCTTGGTGGTCAGTTTGAATTTGCCGGCGTTGCGGTGCCGGTTGAGCGTTTGCAGCATGTGCATGCAGTCGAAGCAGTCGCAGCGCTCCGCCGTTACATTGTCAATTGAAATGCTGACCTTGACGTCGGCTTGCAGCAGTTCGGACAACTGCGTCTCGCCGGTGCGCCCGGCTTCGCCCAAAGGCGCGATGCTGTAATGCACGCCATGCTTGGCCAGCATGGCGAAATCGTCGGCGGCGAGGTTCAACGGATGCACCAGTTGCACGTCGGGCCCGAGCAGGTCGTTCTCGGCGAGAAACCGCACATTGGCGCTGCCGTTTGTGTGCAGCGTGATCGGCAAGCCAAGGTCGCGCGCGGCGCCCCATTCTTTTTTAGCCATGTCGCCGTTGATACCGCCGCGCGACGCATTGCTGTTGTCGACGTTGCGCGAGCAGATGCCGAGCGAGATCATCTCATCCTTGGCCATGTCTTTCTTTAGCCGCGCCCAGTCGGCGATATCCATGGGCTTGTCGGCGGGCATGCCTTGGGCAGGGCCATAGGCGAAGCGACCGCGAATGCCGCAGTCGCGCATCGCCTTCACCTCGGCGTCGGCGTGCGCCGGGCTCCGCACGTTATGCGCCCAGTTATGCGTGGTGGTGATGCCGGCGCTGAGCGCCTCGGCGATGCCGAGCCGCACGCTGCGATAGCTGTCTTCCGGCGTGTAGTGAACGCCGAGCGCGATGGTGACCGGAAAATAGGTTTTCTTCGGATCGTCGGTGCGCATCGCCGGCCGCAGGAAAGTCGTCCAGTGATGCCAATGCGTGTCGACAAAGCCGGGCATGCAGATCATGCCCTTGCCGTCGATAACTTGCGCGCCCGGCGCCTTGATGTTGGCCGCCACCGCGACGATGGCGCCGTTGCGCACGTGCACGTCGCCGGACGGCAGATCGCCGATCTTATCGTCCATCGACAGCACATGCGCGCCGCGCACCACGAATTCACCGCGCGCCGGCAGCGCGCCGGACGAGGCGCCTGTCTGCGCGAAAGCTTCGCTACCGATCATGCTGGCGGCGCCGAGCGCACCGGTGCCGGCCAGCAAGGCGCGGCGGTCGATCGATCCCGGTCTTTTGTCTTTGGGCATGGTGTTTCCCCCGATTGAGTTTGTTGGACGTCGCCAATCGTTTGCTTTCCTGGCGGTCGGCCGCAAGGCTAGCGCCGAATAAATCCGGCAGGCAAACCATTTGCCGGTGAGCCGCGATGCGGGCCTGCCCACTCCGTCGGCCCACTTTCACTAACACTCGCTCTCCGTTGTCCTTGCGGCGTTGCGACGCCCGCGCGGTTGCGCCGCCCACCCGCCGCGTTTATGGACATGCCGTGGCCACACAACCCCAGCCAGCGACCCGGCCGTTTCCCGCCCAACTGACCGACCTCGCGCCCGGCGTAATCCTGTCGGCGTCGGTGGCAGTCGTGGCTTATCTCGCCGCGCCCTATGTCGGCCGCTACGTGCCGATCCCGGCGATGGTGCTGGCGCTGGTGATCGGCATCGCGCTCAACCCGATCGCCGGCGGCGCTCTGGTGCGGCCCGGCATGGCCTTCTGCGTGCGCACGGTGTTGCGTTGGGCGGTCGCGCTGCTCGGCCTGCGCGTGGCCTTGTCCGACATCGAGGCGCTCGGTCTTTCGACCGGCGTCATGATCGTGATTGCGATGATGGTGACGCTATTGTCCGGCTTTCTGTTCGCGCGGCTAAGCGGCCGCTCGGCCGGCTTCGGCGCGTTGGTCGGCGCGGCGACCGCGGTATGCGGCGCTTCCGCCACGCTCGCCACCTCGACCGTGGTGCCGGAATATCCCGGCAAGGCGGCGGACATCGCCTTTGTCGTCGTGGCGGTCAACGCGCTCGCCACGCTCGCCATGATCGTTTATCCGCCGCTCTGCATCCTGCTCGGCTTCGACGCGCAGGCGACCGGCGTCATGCTCGGCGGCACCATTCACGACGTCGCGCAGGTCGTCGGCGCCGGCTACGCCGTCTCCGATACTGCTGGCAACACGGCGGTGATCGTCAAACTGTTTCGCGTGTTCCTGCTGCTGCCGGTGGTGCTCGGCATCGGCTGGTATTTCACCAAACGGGGCGTCGAACATGGCGCGGCGCGCGTGCCGGTGCCGGGCTTCGCGCTGGTCTTTCTCGCGTTGTGCTTCATCAATAGCGCGATGCTGCTGGCGCCGCAGGCCTCTTTTGCATTCGTGCCCGTCAAGCACGGGCTGGTCGAGGCCTCCACCTGGGGACTTTTAATCGCCATCGGCGCGCTCGGGCTCGATACGTCGGTATCGGCTATCGTCTCGCTCGGCTGGCGGCATGTCGCGACCGTGGTGGCGTCCACGGCGGTGATGTTCGCGCTGGTGACGGGATTTTTGCTGGCGCAGAAATTTATTTAGCGTTATTTCAAAGTCACCGTCTTGAATTCCGCCGGCAGGACGATTTCGAGCAATTCGCAATCGTCGGAATAGCCGAGCACGGTGTGCTTGATCTTAGGCGGTTGCAGCCAGCACGCGCCGGTGTGAAAGGTATGCACGCCTTCGCCCTCGAATTCGGTCTTGTACCAGCCTTTGAGCACGTAGATCATTTGCAGGTCGACGTCGTGGAAATGCGGCGTCGAAACTTCTTCCGGCCGGTAGGGCGGAATGAAACGGATGACGTGGGCCTGCACCATGCCGCCGGTCGCGGGCGCCAGCCCGAGGTCGCGATACTTGGCATATGTGCGCAGGCCCTGGTCAAAGTCGGCCTCGTTATGGTGGCTGACGTGAAATTTTTGCTTCGGCTTCTTGACGCGCGTTTTGGCGCTCACTGCGCGCCGCGCATTGGCTTTGCGGTTGGCCGCCTTGCGCGGCTGTGTTTTCTTGACCGTCTTCTTCCTTGTCTTGTTGGTCTTTTTGGCCATTGATGCCCCCCTGAATTAGTCCAATTGGACCACGATGACCGAAGCCTTGGAAGACCCCCGGCCACCCGCGATCCGCATCTTCGTCGATGCCGACGCTTGCCCGGTCAAGAACGAGGTGTACCGGGTGGCCGAGCGCTACAGCCTCAAGGTCTTCGTGGTGGCCAATTCCTACATGAACGTTCCGCGCAGCGAGCTGATCGAGCGCGTGATCGTGCCGGAAGGCCCTGACGTCGCTGATGGCTGGATCGCCGACCGCGCTACCGCAACCGACATCGTTATCACCAACGACATTCCGCTCGCCGGCCGTTGCGTGAAGAACGGCGCGAGCGTGCTGTCGCCGACCGGCAAAGTGTTCGACAATAATTCGATCGGCATGGCGCTAGCGACCCGCGACCTGATGACGGATTTGCGCAGCGCCGGCGCCGTCACGCGCGGCCCGCCGCCTTTGTCGCGGCAGGACGTGTCGCGATTCTTGTCGGCGCTGGATTTGGCGGTGGTAAGGATAAAGCAGAAACTAACCGGTCAAACGTAAGTCGTAGCGCGAAATTCGGTGCGCTCCCTCTCCCAACCCAACTCGGGTTTACCCGAGTTGGGCATTCAAAATGCCAAAGTCGGATATATCCGACTTTGGATGGGGAGAGGGTTGGGTGAGGGGATCTAAATCTATCGTGACCTTAACCCCTCACCCGCCCGCCTTCGCTAATGCTTCGGCGGGTGACTTCTCCCTATGGGAGAGGTGAAGGAAGAAATTACTCCGCCGTGGTCGCCACTCCGCCATGCGCCTTCGACCAGCCGGCCGGGTCGTCGATGAACTTCTCCACCTCAGCCAGCATCTTCGGCTCGAATTTGTCCATGGTCTTGGCCACACGCAGCAGGTCGCGCCAGGTCGTCAGCGAATGCAAGGTGACGCCGAGATCGGCCAATATCTTTTGGCCCTCTTTATAAATGTCGTAGAAAAAAATCACGAAGCAGTGCTCGCATTGGCCGTCGGCGTCGCGGATCGCCTTGACGAAATTAACCTTGCTGCGCCCGTCGGTGGCGAGGTCCTCCACCAGCAGCACGCGCTGGCCGGGAATGAGTTGCCCCTCGATCTGCGCGCCGCGCCCGAAACCCTTCGGCTTCTTGCGCACATATTGCATCGGCAGATGCAGCCGGTCGGCGACCCAGGCGGCAAAGGCAATGCCGGCGGTTTCGCCGCCCGCCACCGCGTCGATATTGGTGCGCCCGATGTCGCGATCGATGGCGTGCACCATGTAGCCCATGATGGCCGCGCGCACGTCGGGAAACGAGATCAGCCAGCGCGAGTCGTTATAAACCGGGCTCGCCCAGCCGCTGGTGAAAATATACGGCTTGTCGGTCATGAAGCGCACCGCGCCGCAGTCGAGATACATGCGCGCGGTTAGCTCGGCGATGGTGCGTTTGTCGAGGAAGTGGGTTTCCATGGCCTTACGAATAATCCACCGCCCCTGCGAAACCAAGGCCTGTGACGCCGTTTTCCCTAGCCCTTGAGAGGCCCGAAATCCGGCGGCGGAACGCGCCGTTTCGAGGCCGCCTCATAAGCCGCCGCGATCTCAAGGATCACGTCCTCCTTGCCCGGCTCGGCGCGGAAGACGAGCGAAAACGGCAGCCCGGGGGCTTTGAGTTTCGTCGGCCGGTCCGAGCCCTTCGACACGTAAGCCGTTCCGCCGGCGTTGAGTGTTAGAATCGGATCGTAGGCAGTGTCCACGTAGCCGGCCGGGATCAGCACCTCGGTGAGGCCGGCGTTCGGGCCGCTTAGCGATTCCATGGTCAGATTGTTGCGCAAATGATATTGCCCGGCGCCGCCGATAATGCCGGGCGGGAACGGCGTGTGCAGGCGCACCAGCGCGTCGAGCCTGTTTTCGAGGATCACCATCATGTCGACCCGGCGCAGCAATTCGCGCAGCATGATCCGCTCGTTGACGCCCTGCCGTTCGCCGAGCGTATTGCGCATGTCGGTCATGCGGTCCCAGTTCTCGAATTCGGCGCGCTGGTCGTCGCCCCAGAATTTGGAGCGCTTGTTGAGCTCGGTGAAGTTCGTGAGCGTCTCGGCGATGCCTTTGGCCTTCCAGCCGGCGGCGCGGCGCGACAGATACTGGTTGATGTGAAATTTGTAGGCCGGCGCCATCGCCTGTTGCTGCACGGCGCCGAGATCGAAATTCGACGGCGGCGCGATGCGCCCATCCACCAGTTCGACGAAATAATCGATCGGCTTCATCCTGCCGCTCCCGAAGACCTTGCCGGGCGTGAATTCGGTCGGTTCGATCGCCGCCGCGAAATCGGGAAACAGCGGCGTGCCATCCACGTTTAGCCGGAAAAACAGATCGGGCATCAGCACCGGCGCCAGCCGGGACAGCGCGCGCGTGAAATCGACTTTCATCAATTCGACGCTCGTATCGCGCTTCCACAAGGGATGCGACGACTCGACCAAAGTCGCGCCCAGTTGGCCGCCGAGGACGGTCTTGATTTCCTTTGCCGCCGCCGTGACGATCGGCACTTCCGTCATTGAACCCTTCGGCACCGTCATCGATTCGCGGATGACGCCGATGCGCAAACCTTTCAGCGAATGCAGGCTTGCGCCTTTCTGCGTGTGGCTGGCGTAGGCGGTTCCCAGTACGGAGGAGCGCGGCACCGTGGTGTAGGGATCGCGCTCGTCGTAATAGCCCTTGTCCACGTCCTTCAACGCATCGAGCACCTTGGCGGCGTCGCCGACGCGGCGGGCGAGAATACCGGTGCGATCGACATAAATATCGGCGCCGATGGCGCCGCCGTTGAAGCCGAGCATCGCCTTGTGCGGGAGGATCAGCGCCACGCTGTTATGGTTGGACGGCCCGCGGCACGACGCGCGCGTTTCCTCGCCCAGGCTGCACATCACCAGATTGGCGCTCACCGACACGCCGGAACCCGAGCTCGATCCGAGCGAGGCCGCGCGCGTGGTGTCGTAAGGATTGGCCGGATTACCGGCCCAGGTACTGCGCTGATAGCCCAGGACCGAGGGCAGCACCTTGTCCGGCTTCGAGCCGCCTGCGACCGCCGGCGCTTCCGGGCGGCCGTTATATTCCGTGTTCACCGCCTTGGCGAAAATGATGGCGCCCTTGTCGCGCAACTGCTCGACCAGCACATGGTCGCGCGCCGGGAAGTCGGCGTCGTAGCGCGCGTCGCCGCCGCCGGTCGAGCGCATGTCCCTGGTGTCGAACGGGTCCTTGAACGAGAACACGACTCCGTACATCGGCATCTTCTTCAGGTCCGGCTTGCGCCCGTATTTCCGGTCGAGTTCGGTCGCGCGCTCGAGCGCGTCCGGCATGCGCCGCAGGATCTCGCACACCGCCGGCGCGCCTTCCGGCAGCGGCCCCTCCGACGGGTGGCGGTCATAGTCGCCGCGGCAGACGACCGAGCGTTCGCCGCGGATATTCAGCGTCGCCAGCGCGTTCAACTGCGTGCCGTTCGGAATGCCGGCGATCATGCCGAATTGCTGCTGCACGTCCGGATCGGAGGCGGTCGCCTCCATGCGGCCGAATTCAAGCGGCGGCCCTTGGTATTTGTCGAGATCTGGTAGGACGTCGGATGCCTTGACCGTTTCGGCCGAAAATCGCAGCGGCGCGCCGCCGCGCACCGTGCCTTTTATTGGCGCAATGGCCTTGCCGTCTTCCGTCACCAGCACGCTGGCGACGCCGTTATAGTGGCGCACGCGATCGATATAGCGCCGCACGACCTTAACCAGCGTCGTCTGACCCGATTGAATCGCGCGGTGAAGATCGTCGATGGTCGCTTCTTCAAGTTGGAACGGTGTTTTGCGCGCCGTGCCGCGCGGTTTCTTTTTGATAACGCGTGGTTTCGCTTTCAGAGTCTTGCGGCGTTTCGCCATGTCGTCACGCCTCCGGCTTTATTCAGGCTTGGGCCCGACCTTCTTGTACCAATCCGCGATCTGGCCGCCGGTCCAGAACAGCACGTCCTTCTTCTTGCGAATTTTCTGGAAAATCTGCCGGAAATATTTCGCCCGGTGCGGCGCGCCCATGATGTAGGGATGCACCGAAATCGCCATTACGCGCGCGCCGTCCTTCGAGTCTTTATATATCTGCTCGAACTGGTCCATGGCGCGTTCGTAGAATTCGTTCGCCTTGTGGTGCTGGATCAGCATCATGGCGACGTCGTTGCATTCCTGCGTATAGGGAATGTTGAGGATCGGCTTGTTACGCGTCTTCATCCAGACCGGTTGGTCGTCCATCACCCAGTCGGCGACATAGTCGTAGCCTTCCTCGCTCAGGAGATCAGGCGTCTCCCAGGTTTCGGTCAGCCCGGGCCCGAGCCAGCCGCGCGGCAGCACGCCGGTCGCCTTCTTGAGCACCTCGGCGCTCTTCTTGATGTCGGCGCGTTCGTTCTCGACCTTCTGCATGTTACGCTGCGTATAGCCGTGGCCGACGAATTCCCACTTGCGCTCGACGCAAGCCTTGATCATTTCCGGGAATGCGTTGACGGCGACGCCGTTGATGTTCATCACGCCCGGAATCTTGAACTCATCGTACACTTGCAACAACCGCCAGAAGCCGACGCGGTTGCCGTATTCGTGCCAGCACCAGTTCGGAATGTCGGGCATCGGCGAGCCGCCCGCCGGCGGCGTCAACACCGTGCGCGGCATGGTCTGGGTCGGGTCCCATGCTTCCACGTTGGTCACGGTCCACACCACCATGCGCGCCTTGTTCGGCAGCTTGAGCGGCTTGCGGTTGATGATCGGCGAATAGGTGATGCGGTCACCCGGCAACATGCCGACGGGGGGCTTGGGGAAGTTCATGCGGTGTTTCCTCATCAGTTTTGTTTCTTGTCCCTCTCCCCGCGAAGCGGGGGGAGGGAAGAAGTCAGACCTTTGCTTTTTGATACCACTCCAAAATCTGCTCGCCGTTCCAGTGCAGCACGCCCTCGTGGCCGTTGACGTAATCATAGATCGCTTCGAGATATTTGATGCGGTGCGGCTGGCCGCTGATGTAAGGATGAATGGCAAGCGCGACGATCTTGGCGCGTTGTTCGCTCTCTTTATAGAGCCGGTCGAACTGGTTCTGCGCCATCTTCAAGAGATAGTCGCTGTCGTGATGCTGAACCAGCATCACCGGAATGTCGTTCAGCTCAATCGTGTAGGGCAGCGTCACAAGCGGGCCATTGGTCGTCTTGATCGTGGTCGGCTCGTCGTCATAGACCCAATCGCCGATATATTTCACGCCCGCGGCCGTAAGCAGGTCCGGCGTCTCCAACGTTTGGGTCAGCCCGGGCCCGAGCCAGCCAACGGGGCGCTTGCCTGTGAATTTCTCCATGATGTCCATCGAGCGATTGATCATCGCCGCCTGGTCCGGCTCCTTGTGTATCGGGCCCTGCTCATAGGCATGGCCCATGAACTCCCAGCCATCGTCGCGCGCCTGCGCCGCCACGCGCGGATAATCTTCGCAGATGCGCGCATTGGCCGACAGCGTCGGGCGAATGCCGAGCTTTCGGTACAACTCGTGGAAGCGCCAGCAGCCGACGCGCATGCCGTATTCGTGAAAGCCCCAATGCACCACGTCCGGCATCAGCGGCACGCCGGTCGGCGCCGGCAAAAGCTGGCGCGCCATCGGCTTGCCGATGTCCCAGACCTCGTAATTGACGATGGTCCAGAACACGATGCGCGCCTTGCCCGGCAGCTTGAGCGGCGGCCGATCGACGATGGCGGAAAATTCGGCGCGCTCGCGCGGGATCATGGGTTGCGACATTGAGGGTCTCCGTCATTTCAGACGGCTAGCATCTCACGCTGACGCGCTTTCGCGCAATGTTATCGGTCTCGTTTCCCGGGCGCGGTGCGGTACGAAGTGCCGCACCGCAGAACCGGGACCCAGCTTTCTAGCTGTGAAAAAGTTGGACCCCGGATCAGCGTCGCACCGTTTTGCTTCGCTACACGCTGCGCCGCATCCGGGGAACGCCTACGGCGTCGCCGCGACCCGCAAGCCGACCAGCCGCTCCAGCGTCGCCTTGTCGCCCGCGAGCGCCGAGGACCCGGCACGGTGGGCGACCGCGCCGCGTTCGAGCACGATTGCATCGGTCGTCAGCTCCAGCGCAATTTCCGTGTGCTGCTCAACCAGCACGATGGCGATGCGGCGGCCCGACAGCATCTGCTTCACGGCGGCCGTCATCTCATCGACGATCACCGGGGCGAGGCCCTCGAACGGCTCGTCGAGCAACAAGAGCGAAGGGTTGGTCATCAGCGCGCGCGCGATGGCCAGCATCTGCTGTTCGCCGCCGGACAATTGATTGCCCATGTTGGCGCGGCGTTCGGCCAGACGCGGAAACAGTTTGAACACCGTGTCGAGCGTCCATTCGCCCGGCCGCGCCGCCACCGTGAGGTTTTCTTCCACCGTCAGCGAGGGAAAAATCTCGCGCTCTTGCGCCACCCAGCCGATGCCGTTATTGGCGCGCCAATGTGGCGGCTGCCGCGAAATATCCTGCCCGCGCCAATAGACATGGCCGGCGCGCATCTGCGTGAAGCCCATGATGGTCAGCAGCAATGTCGATTTGCCGACGCCATTGCGACCGAGTACGGCGAGCGAGCCGTGTTCCGGCAGTTCGAACGAAACGTCGTGCAGCACCACGGCGTCGCCATAGCCGGCGGTGACCTGTCGCAGCTTGAGCAGCGCGTCAGCCAAGACGATCACCCATGCTTGCGCGCTCCCAGATAGACTTCCTGCACGCCGGTATCGGCGGCGATCTCGGCCGGCGAACCTTCCGCGAAGACCGAGCCGCTCACGAGAACGATGATGTGCGTGGCGAAGCGAAACACGACATGCATGTCATGCTCGATAAAGAGCAGCGTGAGGTCGTTCGACAGGCTCGCCACCACTTCGAAAATGTCGCCGGATTCTTCCTGCGGCACGCCGGCCGCCGGTTCATCGAGCAGCAGCACTTTCGGCTTGGTCGCCAATGCGAGCGCGATTTCCAAAAGGCGCTGGCGGCCGTAGGGGAGTTCACGTGTGGGCTGGTAGCAGGCATCGCCCAGCCGCAGTTTCACCAGTATTTCGTAGGCTTCCTCGATCGCCTCTTTGTGCACGGCGATGTTCTGCCAGAAATGATCGGCAATGCCGCGCCGCTCGCAGACGGCAAGCGTCACCGCTTCGAGCGCGTTCAAGCCGGCGAACAATGTGTTGATCTGGAAGGTGCGCGCCAGCCCGCGCTTGACGCGCGCCTGCGGCGGCAACGCGGTGATGTCCGCGCCGCCCAGGAATATCTGGCCCTGGTTCGGCGTCAGCATGCCGGTCATCAGATTGATCAGCGTGGTCTTGCCGGCGCCGTTCGGGCCGATCAGCGCATAGCGAGCGCCGACCGGCAGATTGAGCGCGATGTCGCGCGCCACCACCAGCGAGCCGAAGGCCTTCGACAGCCCGCGCGTCTGTAGCGCGATGGTTGTTTTGACCGGCGCCGAGAGGTCGCTCATTTGCGGCTCCAGCGCGCCGTGATTTTCGACAGCCCGCCGAGAATGCCGTTCGGCAGGAACATCACCACCACGACGAGCAGAATGCCGATCCAGAAATACCAGTATTGCGGCGCGATGCCGGAGAACTGGTCGCGCGCCACCAGGAAGATCGCCGCGCCGACGATGCCGCCATAAAGCCGCCCGGCGCCGCCGAACACCAGCATCACCAAAACGTCGGCAGAGCGTTCGAAGCTGAGCGTTTCGAGCGACACCGTCTGCGTGGTCTGCGCGATCACCGCGCCGGCGATGCCGGCCATCGCCGCCGAGATGGTGTAGATCTTGCGGATATGTGCGCGGCTGTCGGCGCCGATCGCCGGCATGCGCACGAAGTTCTCGCGGATGCCGCGCAACGCCAGGCCGAACGGCGAGTTGACCAGCCGGCGCGCCATCAGAAACATCACGAACAAAACGCCGAGTGCGTAGCCGTAGGCGGTGGTGCCGTAGAGATCGAAGCGGAACAGCCCGGCCACCTTCCAGACGCTGACGCCTTGCAGGCCGTCGGAGCCGCCGGTCAGCCAGCTCGCGCTATTGGCCACCTCGTGCAGGATCAGGCCTAAGCCCAGCGTGATCATGATGAGCGTGAGATGGCGGAAGCGCGCGATAATGAAGCTGGAGGCATATCCGACCAGCGCCGCCATGATGGCCGCCGCGATCAGCCCGGTGAACACTTCGCCCCAGACGAATTTGGTGAACAGACCGGCGGTATAGGCGCCGACGCCGAAAAAGGCCGCGTGCCCGAGCGACACCACACCGGCGTAACCGAGAATGAGATCGAGCGAGAGTGCAAACAGCGCGGCGACGGCGATTTGGCTGGCCAGCGAGAGATAATTCGGAAACAGCCAGAACGGCAGCAGCGTTGCCAGCCAGAAAATAATTTCAATCGGCCGCCAGCGCGACAGCGATTGCAGATAGGCCCGCGGGGAGACGGGCATATCGGACATGGCATTTTGAGTGCGCATGACCTTATCCGAAAACCGGATGCCACTTTTCGGGGTCATGCGCTACCGCCTCCCGAACAGGCCGGCCGGCCGCCACATCAGCACCGCGACCATGACCAGATAGATGAGAAAGGCGCCGAGTTGCGGCACGTAATATTTGCCGGCGATGTCGCTGATGCCGATGAGGCAGGCGGCGGCGAAGGATCCGGTGATCGAGCCAAGCCCGCCGACCGAGACGATGATCAGCACATAGACCAGATACGTGAAGGCGAATTGCGGATCGAGTCCGACGATCTCGATCGCCAGCGCGCCGCCCAGCCCCGCGAGGCCGGAGCCGAGCGCGAAGGTGATGGCGAAAGTGCGGTCGACGTCGATGCCGAGCCCACGCGCCATGCGCTGATTGTCGACCGCCGCGCGCACTTGCGCGCCGAAGCGGGTGTGCTCGACCGTCATGATCAGCAAAATCGTTACCGCGATGCCGACCGCCACCAGAAACAGGCGGTAGACCGCGATGTTCAATCCCATCACCACGAAGGAGCCGCGCATGTAAGACGGCATGTCGATCGGCTGCTGCGTGGTGCCGAAGAACCAGGCGGCGACCGCGACCGAGATGAAGGCCAAGCCGATGGTCAGCAGCACCTGGTCGAGATCGCTAGCGCGATAGAGCCGGCGATACAAAATGCGTTCGATCACGACGCTGACCAGCGCGGCGGCGAAAAACGCCAGCGGCAAGGTGGCGAAGAAATTCCAGTGCAGGTCCTTCATCAAAATGACGGTGACGTAACCGCCGAGCATGGCGAAGGCGCAATGCGCCAGATTGACGAAATTCATCAGCCCGAGCGTCACCGACAGCCCGACCGACAATAAAAACAGAAGCATGCCGTAGGCGATGCCGTCGAACAGAACGCCGAGGACGGGGGGGAGCATCATGGTAGTAGCGGTCTTCCTAGTCCGGGCGCAAAACCCCGTGAGTCATTCCGGGGCGCAAGCATAGCGAGCGAACCCGGAATCCAGAAGCTCGTAAAGATATCCGCTTGTGGGTGGATTCCGGGTCCGGCGCTGTCGCGCCGTCCCGGAATGACGGTTTTAGCTAACAGACGGGGCGACCGCTTGCGGCCGCCCCATCCAAACTCAGGCGTTTGTCATGGCCGGCGTGGCGATTTACTTCTTCATCATCGCCGCGTGCACTGGGTCATGCACGTTTTCGACCTTGCCGATTTCCTTGTTGCCGAGCTTGCCGCCGGTCTTCACCACCTGGTTGATGTAGATGGTTTCGACTACGTCGCGGGTGGCGGGATCGATCGACATCGGGCCGCGCGGGCTGTCCCACTTGGCGCCCTTGGCCGCCGCGATCAGCGAATCGCCGTCGAGCTTGCCCTTGGTCTTGGCGACGGTGGCATAAATCAGCGCCATGCCGTCATAGCCGCCGACCACGAAGAAGTTCGGCTCTTCACCCTTGTTGTCCTTTTTGTAGTCCGCGACGAACTTGGGGTTCAGCTTGTTCTTCAGGTTGTGGTCGTAATTGCCGGCCGTGATGATACCGAGCGACGTATCGCCCATCGAGGCGAGCGCGGTGTCGTCCGACAATTCCTGCGTTCCCATCACCTTCACCTTCTTGGTGTCGATGCCGCGCTCGGCCAGCGCCTTGCCGAAAGCCGCCGGCTGCGCGCCGCCCGGGATGAACACGAAGATCGATTCCGGGTTCAGGTCCTTGGCGCGCTGCACGTAAGCCGAAAAGTCCGGGTTGGCGACCGCCATACGAACCGAGCCGACGATCTCGCCGCCGCCGGCCTTGAAGCCGTCGATGAAGCCCTTCTCCGAGTCATGGCCGGGCGCGTAGTCCGACACCATGGTGTAGGCTTTCTTGCTGCCGTTCTTGGCTGCCCAGTTGCCGAGCGCTGTCGTGATCATCGGCAGCGTAAACGATGTGCGCGTGCAGTAGGGCGACTTGTCGGTGATGATCGAGGTCGCCGCGTTCATGATGACCATCAGCTTCTTGGCCTCGGCCGAGACGCCGCAGCCGGCGATCGCATTCGGCGTCAGCAAGAAGCCGGCGAGCACGTCGACCTTGTCGCGGATGACGAGTTCTTCCGACAGCCGCTTGGCGACCGGGGGCGCGATGCCGCCGACGTCCTTGGTGATGATCTCGACCTTGAGTCCGCTGGCCTTGTCGCCGTACTGCTTCATATAGAGCTTGATGCCGGCATCGACCTGGCGCGCGGCGTCGGCGAACTGGCCCGAGTAGGGCAGAATGACGCCGACCTTGAGCGTGCCTTGAGCGTGGCCGGCGACCGGCAGAAGGGCTGCCACGACGAGCGCCGCGCCGGCAGTCAGAAGACGTTTCATGTTCGGATCCTCCCCATCGATACCCTTATGCGTATCGTTGCGGGATAGAATGCCTGAGCTTTCGTCTAAAGAAAAGTGCCGCGGTGGGGCCCAACCGCGGCATTTTCGTTGGCGTGCGAAATAGTGGGGGCTCCAATTAAAGGCCCGAATTCGGGAATTGTCAGCCCAAAGAGACCGTCGCCCGTTCGTATTGCCCGCTGCCCATTCCCCCTTCCGGGAAGATGCCGTGGGCGGCGATCCACTCGAAGGATTCCTCGTAGACCTCCTTGGTGTAGGGCTCGAACACCAGCCGCTCGCCCGGACCCCAGCGCCGCGTGTCCATCTTGGCGTGGAAGCGGTCGGGGAATTCGTTCTTGTAGTAGTGCGTGTAAAGCTCGGGCCGCAGGTCGATGTCGCGTTGCGCCTTGCGCAGCGCGCGGAAGAACTTGCGCAGGTCTTCCGGGTCCGGATCGCCGTGGATCATGGTGCCGATCATGAAGGTGGTGTCGATCACCTTGCGGAAGCCGAGCTGTTCGGCAAAGTAATACGGCCCGCCGAACAGGCTGCAGGCCGGCGATTTGCCGTCGAGCAACAGCTCCATGCGCTTAAACAACATGCCGTCGGCATAGTTCAGTTTGATATCGTCCGGCTTGAGGTAGACTTCGAGCGCCTGCACGGTGGCGTAATGGCTGCCGGACTGAAAGCCGACCGACACCGGCACGTCGGCGAGGTCTTCCGGCGTCTTCACCTTTGAATCGGCCGGCACGAAGATGCCCGCCGGGGTCACCGAATAGACATCGGTGTACATCTTGCCGTGACCGTTGGAGGCGGCGACGTTGACGGTCCAGTGGCAGGCGCAGGAGACGTTCGCCTTGCGGCCTTCCTCGAATGACTGATAGGCGCCATTCGAACCCTTGTCATGGATCTTGCCGTCGGTGGCGCGCATCAGCTCGCGGAATTCGTAATCGAGGCCTTCCTGGCGGAAGTAGTCTTTCTCCTCCGCCACCCATTCCTGCAAGCGGAAATGCGGTTCGATGATGAATTTGGGCATTTGGTTTACTCCCTTTGATTATCGTTTCATTTCGCTGTCATTCCGGGGCGCAAGCGAAGCTCGCGAACCCGGAATCCAGCACCACGTCCCGAATTGGCTTCTGGATTCTGGGTTCGCGCTGACGCGCGCCCCGGAATGACAGAAAATATTTCAGCAACACGAATCTCCATCGTCATGCCCACGCCCATGCTCGGCAACGCGCCGCGCGCGGATCATCTTGACGTGGTCGTTCATCAAAGCGCGCGCGGCGGCGGCATCGCGCATTTCGATCAGGTCGGTGAGCTGCGTGTGAATTTCCAGAATGTGCTCGGCGAGCTTGCGTGTGGCCGTGACGTTGCGGCGCGGCCACGACACGTGTTCGAGCGACAGCAACTGCACCACGATGACGCGGTTATGCGAGGCTTCCGCCACCGCCAGATGGAAGTCGCGCGAAACTCTCGTGAACGCGTCGAGATCGCCCATCGCGGCTTGTGCCTGCCGCAGCAGGTCGCGCAGATGCGCGATGTCGGCGGCGGTCGCGTTCTCGGCCGCGAGTTCGGCGCCGAGTGTTTCGATGGCCCGCTGCGCGTCCATGATCTCGCCGGCCGTGACGCCGGTGAGGTCGAGCTGCACCGCGAGCGCTTCGGCGAACAGGCGCGGGTTGCCGTGCGCGATGCGCGCGCCGCCGCCTTTGCCCATGCGGATCTCGACGATGCCGAGTGCTTCCAGCGTGCGCAGCGCGTCGCGCGCGACGATGCGGCTGGCGCCGAAGCGCGCCGCCAGGTCTTTCTCGGTGCCGAGGAAATCGCCGGGCTTGAGCTTCTTGGCGAACAGGTCGTCGCGCACGGCCGCCACCACCTGCGCCGACATCGACGACGAACGCCCGGCGAACATGATGCGGACGGTCGACCCGCCGCTCATTGACACCGGCTGCCGTGCGGCCTTGAGGGCCGTCGTGACGCGCGCCATTGGCCCGTCCTCCCTGGACGGCAGGGATTATGGCCGGAAGCGAATGGATCGTAAAGATAGTATCTTATGCGGCATATTGTACTTCCCGTACCCGTTGACCCCCCGCGCCGATCCGGCCACTGTCGGCAGAAAGGTGGCGAGGCGGGGGTCAGGCAATGCTGGCGTGCGGAACAATTTGGCGTCCGAATGAAGTAAAGCGCGTTATAGAGACCCTTCGGACTAGCACCAGGGTAGCCAAAGTAGCCACGGACGACGGTATCGGGTTCCTAAAAGGAATGGGGAACCCGGCTGGTCTTGATAGCCTAGCGTGCGAATTGGTCGGGACTGAGTTGGCGCGCTGGTTTGGTCTGCATACCCCTGCTTTTTCAATCATTAATGTTCGCGGCATTGAGATACCCATGGACGGGGTCGGGAATGTGTTGCCAGGTCCGGCATTCATTTCTCAAGAGGTTTCAGGGGCTACTGGAGACGGAGGGGACGCTTTCTTGAGCAATCTTCAAAATCCCGACGATGTAAGTAAACTTGTTGTATTCGACACTTGGATTAGGAACGGGGACCGTTATCCAGCAGACGAACAGTGGAAAGACGCAGTATCAAATAGAGACAATATTTTCTTTAAAACAACGGGTTCCAAGTTTGAATTGACTGTTTTTGACCACACCCATTGCTTTACTGAATCAACACTTGGTGATGGCCTGTCGGATACTTTTGTCTTGCAAGATGATCGTGTTTACGGATACTTTCCAGAATTCAAGCATTATATCAAGGCGCCTGCGGTGCGAGGCGCGGTTGGCCGCCTCCGGCAGATGGATCGAAAGGTCGCGCTAGAGGTGGTCGGGTCGATTCCTGAAGAATGGAAGGTCTCGAAAGTTACGCGCGAAAGGTGGGCCGAAGTGATCTGCGAACGCGCTAAGATGGTTTCGGAATTTATCGTGCCCAAGATACTGGCCGACGCCGGGCTTGGGTTGTAGGGATGCGTGTCATGAGCAAGGGAAGCGGACTTTACGCATTGGTGCAGTTCAGCGCCGTTCCAGAGCGTTTTGAATTCGTAAATATCGGAGTTTTGCTACTCGATATTGAACGACGTTTTCTAGGCATGCGGTTTGCCCAAAATCCCAAGCGCGTGGACCAAATGTTTGGTCATCAGCAGCGGGCGTATTTAGATGCCCTGAAAAAGGGCATTGAAAATAGAATTCGAATCGAACTTGGCGAGGAATGGGATTTATCACGCCTAAAAGTGTTTGCTGAATCGCGAGCTAATGAGATTCGGTTATCTAAATTGCAGTCGATCAAGATTGTTGATCCCGAGGTGGATTTGGCCGACTTGTTTAACTCTCTTGTTCACGATGAGGCGATTGTGCATCGCCTCCCGAGGGTAACCGCAGAGTTGCGCAGAAAGTTCGAGCAGGCGGGCGTATCTAAGTTTTTGCGCAAGCCGAAGCCAATAGAATTGCCACAGGGCGTTACGATTGAAGTTCCTTACGCCTATCAAAATGGAGCATTTAACCTCATTGATCCCGTTCGTCTTGCCGGAAACTCTAGCGATGCATTGGCCCAAGCTAGTAAAAGGGCAGTTCAAGGCCAATGGTTAAAAGAGTTTTCGGTCTCGCGCGGAAAACCTGCCCAACTAGTTGTCGTTGGAGAGGTTGCGCAACAAGAGCCATCATTCGTAAATGCAGTTAAAGAAATGATGGCGGATCACAGCGTTAAATTCTATGAAATGAAAAGCGTGGAGCAGTTGGTCCAAGACATCAAAATTCATGGCCCGGAAAATATCAGCGAGCAGGACGCTTTGCTGGAATAAGAACTTCCATAGCCTTATCGAATTTTCTACCAGTCTCATCGGCTTCAACAGTCCGAGCGGCATCTTTAAACCGCTCGGACTGCTCTTTGTCAGTGTTTTTTTGGCTTTTTCTTTTTGGTTTTTCCTTTGGGCGCTGGGCCATAAAGTTTAGTCCCGCTGGTTAACTGTTCGATAGGTTAGGCGCTTTCCGACGACACCCTTAAGCGCATTCTCGGCGCGGGTCACATCGTTGACGCCTAACGCGATGCGGTTGTTATAGCGGAAATCGAACTCATAGAGATAGCGTTGCAAGTGCTTTTCTGCACAGTGCTGATAAGTGCCGCGCATACCGCGCTTGAATACGCTGAAAAAACCCTCGACGGTATTAGTGGTCACGTCGCCGCGCGCATATTCCTTTGCGCCGTGTTTGACGGTTTCATGCGAAGCGAACAAGAGGCCGGTGCTGGGCGAAGTACCTTCATCGGTCATCAGGCGGCTCTTGCGGTCTGCATTCTCCAAAAGAACGCGCCGCATGCTTTCGTTGGTCAGGTCGTTCATCTTGATCGAACGGGCATGACCGCCGCGCTCCACAAGGGTCATGATGCGGGCTTTGCCACCCGGTCCCGGCTTGCCACGGCGGCGCGCCTTCATCTTGGGATCGGTATCAACGTCCTTGCCGCCCCAATAGGCTTCATCGCTTTCGATGATTTTGCCTTCGCCGCCAAGCGGCGAAAGATTGGTCCCCTTCATCGCCTCGCGAACGCGGTGCGAAATGAACCAAGCGGTTTTAAGGGTGCAGCCAAGGGTGCGGGCAAGTTGGTTAGAGCTAATGCCCTTCTTGCTGGACGACAGCAGGAAGATCGCCTGTAGCCAGTGGCGCAGCGGGACGTGGCTGGATTCGAAAATGGTCCCGACCTTCACGGTGAAGGGCTTACGGCACTGGTAGCACTTGTAGACGCCGACGCGGGTGCTTTTGCCCTTCATCGGGCTAATACGGTCTACGCCGCCGCAATGGGGGCAGATCGGACCTTCCGGCCAAACGCGCGCCTCGACCCATTTGTAGGCCGCCGCTTCATCGTGAAAGTGCTTGTCTGAAATGACCGATTTCATAGCCGTTCTCCTGTGTACATAACGTACCCAATGGCACTGGGTATGTCAAGTACTTAGGTGGACGGATTCGGCGGATTCTGTTATGGAGCACCACCACCCGCGTCGTCTTGCAAGTTGATCACGGGTGGTGGCTCCATTCCGCCATACGAAGGCGGCGGGCGTTAGCAAGGTCTGTCTCCCTGCCATACGGGCCTCGGATCGCCATCCGGGGTCCGAACTGTTTCAGTCGCTAGTCCTTTTCCCCGATTACTCTGGCGTGCATCGGTATGATGCCCATCGCTCGGAGTTCGTCGCCGCTCACGCCGCGTGGCTCTACATCGTCAAACTTACCGGGAGGCCATGGATCGCCGGGCTTCCAAGCGTAAATTTGATCTTTGTAGTGATAGTAGTAAGGCGTTGAAATCCCTGCCTCTTTTAGTGCAGCCATAGGCCGTTTGATCTTGTTGTCCACCAAATGCCGGAATTTGGCGATGTCATCAGGCCCAAATTTGGGTTTTCGGCCAAATGACAGGCCTTTTGCGATCATTCCGTCTCTTGTGGCCTTGGCGTGATCTTCATGGCTGCGACCGCCGCGACCGGCATACTGATTTTTGAGTTTTTTCAGCTTGGCTGGGGTGTATTTCGAAGCCAAAGTCCATTTGCCGCTGCCAATGTAAAGCAGGTCTTTGTTGTTTGAGGCGAGCTTTTGAAAGGCAGATTTTACGACGATCATCGGATCGGTACCGGCAAATTCATGCCCCGCTGCAACCATTGCTCGGCAGGCTTGGCTGGGCTTTTTCGGTCCATCAGCGGCCCGGAGGAAAGCAATAATAGCGTCCTGAGTGGGGAGGCGAGCTAGGACGGCGTTATCAGGTAATGCGGGGGTTTTCGCCTCTGGCACAGCACTTCCTTGAGCGGCCCGATAGAGAGCCGCGAGGCGCTCAAGCACCTCGATTTCCCGTGACCGGGCTTCTTCTGGGGTAAGTGACTTAATGTCCTCAGACATGATCGTCTCGATGTACCTGGCGACCGAATCCATTGGGCGCTGTTCCATCCATCGGTAGACGATTGTAAGTATCTCGTCAAGCTGCGGCCTATTCTGATAGGTCATTTATGCCTCTATTTTTGGGTACGGGAAAGATAATATGCCGTATCTTATGCGGAATTATCCCTTTGACATAGGTAGCCACAAATGCTAGGTTTTAGTCATCGGAAGGACCAAGGCCATGGCTATCAACCTCACAGACCCCGTATTTACTGACGAAAACAAGGCTCGGGAGCACCTTGAGGCGATCCGCTGGCCGGAGGGTCCGACCTGCCCGCACTGCGGTTCGGTCGATAAGGTCTATCGCCTCAATGGCAAGAGCCACCGCCCCGGCCTGATCCACTGCAACAACTGCGATGGCTCTTTCACCGTGACCACTGGCTCAGTTATGGAAAGCAGCCACGTTCCGCTGAATAAATGGGTTCTGGCTTATCGCCTCATGGCATCCAGCAAAAAGGGCATTAGCGCCCACCAAATGCACCGGACGATCTCTGTGACCTACAAGACGGCGTGGTTCATGTGCCATCGTATCCGTGAGTCAATGCGGGACGCTGCGCCTACTCCTATGGGCGGTGAAGGCAAGATCATCGAAAGCGATGAAGCCTATTGGGGTTCCAAGGACACCGAAACCAATCCGGCGATGAAACGCCGCCGCAAGGGCAAACCCGGCCCCGGCGGCAAGAGCAAGATTTTGACTCTGGTAGAGCGCGGTGGTCGGTCGCGTTCGCTCAAGATGGACGACCTTCGCACTGATACCGTTCACCGCGTCCTGCGTGAGAACGCTTCGACCAAAAGCCGCCTAATGACCGATGAAGGCACCGCGCATAATTTCGAGTTTGCCAGCCACGAAAAGGTCAAGCACGGTGCTGGCGAATACGCCCGTGGCGATGTGACCACGAACACCGTTGAAGGCTATTTCAGCGTGTTCAAGCGCGGCATGCGCGGGACATATCAACATTGCGGCGAGCAACATTTGCAACGCTATTTGGACGAATTTGATTTCCGTTACAGCAATAGAGCGGCATTAGGAGTAGGTGATGCGGAACGCGCCCTGCGTGCGATTAAGGGTGCGGAGGGTAAACGCCTCACCTATCGTCAGCCTCGTTCAACGCAATAAACACGCAAGGGCGATTAGGAAGCTACGAAAACTCATTGCTTGGCTGGAGTCTTTTTAGTCGACTTTGCCGCGTTTGATTTGGCTGGGACACCGCCTTTGCCAACCATATCGCGCTGCGGTTTGTAGGGTGTATTAAGCGCCCGCCGCAGCGCGTCCGTAGCGCGCCGTTCGGCCTCTTCATCGTCTAGTTGATCCGCCTTTTTGCTTTCTTTATTCATGCCAATCTCATTTTGTTTCAACATTTAAGTTATCAGCGCCTAGCGGAATGTCGATAATTCGCGGCGAATTACCGCCATCAATTATATGCATATAGGCTGACCCAAAGTCCTCTTTGGAGCTGTCCGGCATCAGATTGATTTTTGTAGTGTTAATAAGGTTCCCAACATATTGCATCTCACTCCAAAGCAAATCTTGATAAAACGAGATCAGCCACACAGTTTCGCGTGGCATCGGAATGCTACCGTGGAAAAATACCAGTTTGTTATTGCCGCGCTTACGCACCTCCTCCTCGGTTAGCGTGTTTTTTGCAAGCAAAATTCTAATGATCACCTTAGTGCCATCGTCAGGCGGCGCTATAAGCTCTATTGGCTTATTGGGTGGCGGTAGCCGATCACGAAATCTATTCTTCAAATTCATCGCCGGCACCTCGATTGTAAACATCGAGGTGATGTCATCGCTGACACCAGGATCGCCCTTTTGGGGGCGCCTCCATTTCACCAGCGGGGGCCTTGGAATGTTGTTCACGACCGCATACCGGCAAACACCAGACTTGTGAAAACTTATCTTGGAAAGTCCAGCCGTAGACCGTGCTGCCAAGTACAAATCATCACGGTTAGTCCACAGCATCCACACTGAGGAACGAACATCCTCACGGCTCCCTACCGCAAATCGGATTTCTTTCGCCATCGGCGGGGCTTTTTGACCCTGATAAGTTTCGTCGGGGAAATTACAACAAAATGCTCACCGCTTCCTATCGGCAAGGAAGCAAACGTGTAGCTCAAATCGGACTCCGCGCGGCTCCTTTTGCCCCTACGCGGTGCCTTCGCTGCCCTGTCATTTTTCATCTTAGATACGGCCCCTACCTATGTCAAAGGGATAATTCCGTATCTTATGAATTCACCGGCTCTGACCGTTCACGCCAACGAGCAGTCACCCTTGACAGGGGTTTGCATATGTACATATTAATGTACATATCAAACCCGCCAAAGGCACAGCAATGGCCAACGTCTCCTACACCGAACTCCGCGCCAACCTCGCCAAATTCATGGACGAAGTTTGCGACAGCCGCACCGCGTTGCATGTCACCCGGCAGAACGCGCGCTCGGTAGTGATGATGTCCGAGGATGAGTACGACGGCATCATGGAGACGCTGCACCTGCTGCGCAGCCCGGCCAATGCCGCGCGCCTGCTGGCGTCGATCGAGGAGGCGGACAAAGGGCTTCTGGTCGAACATGACCTCATGGACCCGGCCGCCCGCGCGAAATGAAGCTGGTCTGGACCAGCCAGGCCTGGGCCGATTATCAATACTGGCGCGACGCCGACGAAAAAGTTTTCCGCGCCATCAATGATTTGATCGCCGACACCCGGCTGTTGCCATTCAAGGGACTCGGCAAGCCGGAGCCGCTGAAATTCGGCCTCAAGGGCTGGTGGTCGCGCCGCATCACCGTCGAGCATCGGCTGGTCTATCGCGTCTCCGGCAAAGGCGACGCAAAGCGGCTCGAAATCGCGCAGTGCCGGTATCATTATCGCTGAAAACGCCTCTTGACAATTATCCTATCTTAGTCTTATATACACACCGCCTGGTCCGGCTGAGGGCGTCTTCTAGGGACGCTTGGAAGATGGGATCGGGTGCGGCGCCCGCGGGCGGGGTTCGTACCCCCGCACTCGGGAGGCCCGGGAGCCGCATAGCAGTCAAGCTTGCGCAGACTGCGTAAACTTGTCTGCGCGGGGCATTACGACCCCTCCGCGAGGAGCTCGCTGGACTGGGACTGGCCTTGAACGGCCTCGTCCCAGGAAGCGCGGACCCGGGGCCTGTGTCTTTCGGCGAAAGCCGGGGGCGCGAGCCGCCAGTGGAGCGCCGAGAGGCGCCTCTCCGCGATCGCAAGCGGAGGGGAGACGCCTCGCAAAGCGTCTCGGGCGGCTCACGCCAGCCGCTCAGGAGGCCTCGCAAGCCTCCGCGTTATCTCGGCGCTCCGCTTCCCTCAGTTTGAGGAAGCGCGAAGACCGGACGACGGCGCCCCCACGCCGAGCCACGCCGAAGCCGAAAGGCGGAGGCGGGTGCAAAAAACAGGGGCGATGAATCGCGCGCCAAACAAACAAGGAGTGTTGAAATGAACCAGCACTCTCACCCCCGCTTGCGCGGAAACGAACCTTGTGTTCGCCGCGCGCCCGATAAAGAGCAACTCGCGCAAGCTGGCTTACGCCACCTTCTTGCCCCACAGCCGCGTCGACGCGATATCCGCGCCTTGGCGCAGCGACTTGAGCTTCAGCCACACCGCCGGCTCGATCACCCACTCGCGGTTCGTGAAGGTGCCGAAGCCGCAATCGGTCGAGGCGATGACGCGCTCGCGCTCGCCCACCGCCGCCACCGCGTCCTCGATGCGGCGCGCGACGACCTCGGGATGCTCGACGAAATTGCTCGTAGTTTCGATCACGCCCGGAACCAAGATCATGTCTTTCGGCAGCGGATGCTTCTTGAAAGCGGCGTATTCATGCGCGTGGCGCGGGTTCGAGAACTCGATCGAGAGCGCGCCGACCTTGGCCTGATAAAGCGCCGGCAAAATCGTCGCCAGCGGCACGTCATGAATATGCGGACCTTCCCAGTTGCCGTAGCAAACGTGCAGGCGCACGCGGTCGACCGGGATGCCTTCGATCATTTCATTGATCGCCTGGATGTGCCGCTCCACCGCCTTGACGAAGCCGACGTCGTCGAGATCGCGGTACATCATGGTGCGGTCCATGGCGAGGTCGGGCGCGTCGATCTGCAACAGCAGCCCTGCTTTATGGATCGCCTGGCATTCGTTCTTCATCTCGCGCGACAGCGCGGTGAGGTACTTGTCCTGCGAGCCGTAAAAAGCGTCGAGCATGGTGCTCGAAATGATGCCGGGCGAAGGCACGGTCATGAATTGTTCGGAGAACTTGCCGGCAGAGATTTTCTTGAAGCGCGCGATCTCGCTTTCCAGCGGCTTGATGTCGAGATATTTCAGTTCGCTCTGACATTCCGGCGCGTTCTGCTGCCGGCTGACGCTCGGAAAGCGCCGCGTCAGGCTCGCCACCAGTTCGGGGAATTCCTCGAATTCGCGGCCGCGCCGCCGCTTCGAGACGCCGCCGAAGCCGGACATGCGTTGCGGCACGTAAGTCTGGAAGCCGACGCGCTGCTGCTCACCGTCATTGCCGATGTCGATGCCGGCCGCGGCCTGCTTCTCGACCACATGCGCGACGGCTTTGTCCATTTCGCTCGTCATTTCGGCCGGGTCGAATTTTTCGCCGGCTTCCTGGCGAACCAGCAGGTCCGACAGCTTCTCGTTGCGCGGCAACGAGCCGACATGGCTAGTCAGAATGCGGCCCCGGCTGAAAATCATCGAAAACTCCCGTCTCTTTTTGTCGCGGCGCGGGCTTTCGGCCGCGTTGCGCGGAAATATGCTGCGCTAGGCAGCCTCGTTCCACCTAGGCATAATACGGAAAAGTCCCGGGAGGAAAACAAAATGACAGTCGCCGACGCACCAACGGCGGAAACCGGCGCGTCCGCCGAAGTGGGCCAAACCCCACAAGCGGTGCCACGCAATTATAATTTCGCCGCCGATGTGCTGCGCCGCAATCTCGACGCCGGCCGCGCCAACAAGCCCGCTTATATCGATGCGCGCGGGGTGACAACCTATGGCCAACTGGCCGACCGCGTCTCGCGTTTTGCCGCGGCGCTGCGCGGCCTCGGCGTGCGCCGTGAGGAGCGCGTGCTGATGGCGCTGACCGACACCGTCGACTGGCCGACCGCCTTTCTCGGCTGCCTCAAGGCCGGCATCATCGCCGTGCCGGTCAACACGCTGCTGACCGAGGACGACTACCGCTTCATGCTGGCCGACAGCCGCGCCAAGTGTCTGGTGGTGTCGGAAGTGCTGTTTCCCAAGTTCGAAAAGCTGATCGGCGAAAGTCCGGACCTCGAACACGTCATCGTCTCGGGCGACAACCCACAAAAACTTGACGCAAAAGGCTACCGACTGTTCGAAGATGTCATCGGCGCCGATGAGCCGGACGATGTCACCGCGCCGACGGTCGCCGATGACATGGCGTTCTGGCTTTACACTTCGGGTTCGACCGGCAAGCCGAAAGGCGCGGTGCACGTTCACGCTAGTTTGAAACTGACCGCCGATCTCTACGGCACGCCGGTGGTGGGCCTGACGGAAAGCGACGTCGTCCACTCGGTGGCGAAATTATTTTTCGCCTACGGTCTCGGCAACGCCATGACCTTTCCGCTGAGCGTGGGAGCAACGACGGTGTTGAACGGCGAGCGGCCGACGCCGGACGGCGTCGCCGCCCTGCTGCGCCAACACCCGATCACCGTCTTCTTCGGCGTACCGACTTTTTTCGCCGCGTTTCTCAATAGTCCGAACGCGCCGCAGAAGTCCGAATTGAAACTGCGGCGTTGCCAATCGGCGGGCGAGGCTTTGCCGGAAGAGGTGGCGAAGAATTTTTTCAGCCGTTACGGCGTCGAAATCTCCGACGGGCTTGGCACCACCGAGATGCTGCACATCTTTCTCACCAACTGGCCGGGCGAAAATAAATACGGCACCACCGGCAAAGGAGTGTCCGGTTACGAGATAAAGTTGATAACCGAAGACGGCTCGACGGCAAAGCCGGGCGAGATGGGCGAGTTGTATGTACGCGGGCCGACCAGCGCCATCATGTATTGGAATAATCGCGAAAAATCGCGCGACACATTTCGCGGCGAATGGACCAAATGCGGCGACAAATACATCGAGGACGAGGACGGCTATTTCGTCTGCTGCGGCCGCGCCGACGACATGCTCAAAGTCTCCGGCATGTATGTGTCGCCGTTCGAGGTCGAAGCCGCGCTGTCCTCGCATCCGGACGTGCTGGAGGCGGCGGTGGTCGGCTGGAACGACGAGCAGAAGCTGATCAAGCCGCGCGCTTTTGTCGTTTTGAAATCGCCGGACAAGGCAAGCCCCGCGCTGGCGGAAGCCTTGCAGGCGCACGTCAAGGCGAAACTCGCGCCGTTCAAATATCCGCGCTGGATCGAATTTCGCGCCGAATTGCCGAAAACGGCGACGGGCAAGATTCAGCGCTTCAAGTTGCGGGCTGAAGGCTCCGCCTCATCCTGAGGAGGCGCGAAGCGCCGTCTCGAAGGTTGGGCGGCCGCATGGTTCGAGACGCGCTGCTTTGCAGCGCTCCTCACCATGAGGCCGATTGGGATTAGCGGTTGTGGCATGCAATTAAACGACTCCGGCTTTCTCACCATCGGTCCGCACCATCTCGAATACCGCATGATCGGTCCGCGCCCGGCCGACGCGCCGACCATCGTCATGCTGCACGAAGGGCTCGGCTGCGTCGGACTGTGGGGAGACTTTCCGGACAAGTTGCAAAAGGCCACCGGCTGCGGCGTGTTCGTCTATTCGCGCGCCGGTTACGGCCAGTCATCGCCGGTTAAACTGCCGCGCCCGCTTACCTACATGCATGACGAGGCGCGCGACGTGCTGCCGAAGCTGCTCGATGACATTGGTTTGCAGCGCGGCCTTCTGTTCGGCCACAGCGACGGCGCATCGATCGCGGCGATTTATGCCGGTACGCATCAGGATCACCGCGTCGGCGGGCTTATATTGATGGCGCCGCATTTCTTCACCGAGGATATGGGCCTCGCGGCCATCGCTGAGGCGAAGAAAGCCTACGAGACCACCGACCTGAAGCCGAAACTCGCGCGCTGGCACAAGGATCCCGACAACACCTTCCGTGGCTGGAACGACGCTTGGCTCGATCCGCAATTCCGGCAATGGGATATCACCGAGCAACTCGCCTACATCCGCGTGCCGGTCCTGATCGTGCAGGGCGCGGACGATCAGTATGGCACGGTCAAGCAGATCGAGATCGCGGAACGGGAATGCTATTGCCCGGTCGAGGTGGCCCTGTTGCCGGGCGCCAAGCATTCCCTACAGCGCGAAGCGCCGGAGGCCACGATCGAAGCGGCTTCGGATTTCGTCGCGCGCGTCCTTCGTGCATAAAAAATGGCCGGGCTTTCGGCCCGGCCATTTCAATTCAGTCGGAAGCGAAGAATATTACTCCGCCGCCTGCTTCTTACTGCCGCCATGCGCGGCGACCAGCGAATCCATCGCCGCCCGCACGCCGCCCTTCTTGATCGGCACGCCGAACAATTCAAGCGCCATCTCGGTCACGCCGAGACAGCCCATCATCATGGCGTCGTTGATGTCGCCGAGGTGGCCGATGCGGAAATACTTGCCGGCAAATGGGCCGAAGCTGGAACCGTAGGAGATATTGAAAGTCTCCAGCGCCATGGCGCGGAACGCGTCGGCGCTGAAGCCGTCCGGCAGGATCACCGTGGTCAGCGTCGGCGAATAATATTTCGGATCGCGGCAGACCATGTCGAGGCCCCAGTGCTTGACCGCGGTGCGGGTCGCTTCCGCCAGCCGGTCATGGCGCGCGAACACGTTGTCGAGGCCTTCCTCGTGCAGCATGTCGATGGCGACGCTCAAGCCCTGCACCATTTGTGTGGCCGGCGTGTAGGGGAAGAAGCCGACTTTGTTCATGTTCAACATGTCGTCCCAATCCCAGAACGACTTTGGCATCTTCGACTTCTTGCTCGCTGCGATGGCCTTGTCGCTGATGGCGTTGAACGACATGCCGGGCGGCAGCATCAAGCCCTTTTGTGCGCCGCCGACGGTGACGTCGACGCCCCATTCGTCGTGCCGGTAGTCGGTCGAGGCGAGCGACGAGATCGTGTCCACGAACAACAAGGCCGGATGGCCGGCGGCGTCGATGGCCTTGCGGATTTCGGAGATCGGCGACAGGCAGGCGGTCGAGGTTTCGTTATGAAGTACGCAAATCGCCTTGATCTCGTGCGCCTTGTCTTCGCGCAGGCGCGCTTCGACCGCCTTGGGGTCGGCGCCGGTGCGCCAGTCGGTGGTGATGAACTCGGTTTTCAGGCCGAGCTTCTCCGCCATTTTCTTCCACAGCGTGGCGAACTGGCCGGTCTCGACCATCAGCACCTTGTCGCCGGGCGACAGCGTGTTGACCAGCGCGCCTTCCCAGGCGCCGGTGCCGGTCGCAGTATAGATGATCACCGGGTTGGTGGTCTTGAAAATGGTCTTGATGCCTTCGAGGCATTTTTTCGCCAGCTTGGAAAATTCCGGTCCACGGTGGTCGATGATGGGGGTGTCCATCGCCCGCAAGATACGGTCGGGCACCGGAGTCGGGCCCGGAATGTGCAAAAAGTGGCGACCGGCCAAACGCGTGGAATTCTGAGCCATTTTATAGTCCGCTCCTGCGACGGCAGTTTTTGAGGGTATTTCACGGGCTTGCCGCCCGGTCCGTCCCGGCTTGAAAGGGGCGGCGCTTGTGGCGTTGAACTATGAATGCAACATTGCGGTCAAGCGGTTTTCCGCACATCAAACCAGCCCATACGCATAGACCCTTAGGGGCGCACGGCAAGGATTAACGGCGTGGCGATTGTGATGCCCGGTCTGGAACGGCGGCTAAAGGCCGAATTGACCGGGGACGTTCAATTCGACGTATTTACGCGCGGCCGTTATTCAACCGACGCCTCGCATTATCAAATAACCCCCGTCGGCGTGGTTGCCCCGCGCACGATAGAAGAAGCCGAACGGGCGATAGGAATTGCCCATTCGGAGGGGGTGACCGTGCTGGCGCGCGGCGGCGGCACCTCGCAGTCGGGCCAGACCGTCAATGATTCGCTGGTGGTCGACTGCTCGAAATATCTGACCCGGGTGATCGATCTCGACGTCAAGCATGCGCGCTGCACGGTCGAGCCCGGCATTGTGCTCGACGATCTCAACCGGCAGCTCAAACAGCACGGCCTCTGCTTTCCGGTCGATATTTCGACCGCCTCGCGCGCAACCATTGGCGGCATGGCCGGCAACAATTCCTGCGGCGGCCGTTCGCTGCGTTACGGCACCATGCGCGATAATGTTTTGTCGATCGACGCGCTGCTCGCCGACGGCACCCTGGGGCATTTCGGCCGCATTGGCGGCAACATCGATGACGTGCCGCCATTGATGCGGCCGCTGGCGCAGGACCTGTTGAACATCGGCGCGCGCGAGGCCAGCGAAATCGCCGCGCGTTTCCCGAAGGTGCAGCGCCGCGTCGGCGGCTATAATCTCGACGCGCTGGTGCCGGGTAAGAATGACATCAATCTCTCGCACATTCTGGTCGGCGGCGAAGGCACGCTCGGTTTCTCGACCCGCATTGAATTGAAGCTGTCGCCATTGCTGGGCCGACGCGCGGTCGGCGCGGTGCATTTCGGCTCCTTCTACGAGGCAATGAATAGCGCGCAGCATATCGTGCGCTTGCAGCCCATCGCGGTCGAGCTAATCGACCGCACCATGGTCGAACTCGCCGGCGCGATCCCGATTTTCAAGCCGACCCTCGACAAATTCGTGCGCGATGTGCCGGAAGCGATCCTGCTGGTCGAATTCGGCGAAGCCGACCACGAGGAGAATCTGCGCCGGTTGCGGCGGCTTAAAGAATTGATCGGCGATCTTGGATTTAATTGGAACAATAGCGGCGCCAAATGGGGCGGCGTGGTCGAGGTGCTCAATCCCGATTTGCAAGCGGCGATCACCGAGGTTCGCACCTCCGGCCTCAATATTATGATGTCGATGAAGGACGAGGGAAAGCCAGTTTCCTTCGTCGAGGATTGCGCGGTGCCGCTCGAGCATCTCGCCGACTACACCACGCGGTTGACCGAAATATTCGAGAGGAACGGCACGCGCGGCACCTGGTATGCGCATGCCGGGTCCGGCTGTTTGCATGTGCGGCCGGTGCTGAACCTGCGGCTGGAAAAAGACGTGCATGCCATGCGCGCGATCGCCGAAGAGGCCTTCGCCATGGTGCGAGAATATAAAGGCTCGCATTCCGGCGAGCATGGCGACGGTATCGTGCGTTCGGAATTCAACGAGCCGATGTTCGGCTCGCGGCTGGCGCGCGCCTTCGAAGAAGTGAAGGACCGCTTCGATCCGAAGGGTCTCTACAATCCCGGCAAGATCGTGCGCGCGCCCAAGTTTGACGACCGCTCGCTGTTGCGCTTCAAGCCCGGCTACCACGGCGTCGAGATGAAGACAGAACTCGACTGGTCGGCTTATCCCGGCGCCGGCGGCGGTTTTCAGGGCGCTATCGAGATGTGCAATAACAACGGCGCCTGCCGTAAAATGGCCGGCGGCGCCATGTGCCCATCTTACCGTGTCACCCGCGACGAGCGCGACGTGACGCGCGGCCGCGCCAATTCGCTGCGGCTTGCCGTTACCGGCCAACTCGGGCCGGATGCGCTCACCTCCGATGAGATGGCTGAGACGCTTTCACTTTGCGTCTCATGTAAGGCTTGCCGACGCGAATGCCCGACCGGCGTCGACATGGCGCGCATGAAAATCGAAGTGCAGGCCGCGCGCGCCACAAAGCATGGCCTGACGCTGCATGACACACTGGTCGGCTACCTGCCGCGCTACGCGCCTTATGCCGTGCGCTTTGCCGCGCTGTTCAACATGCGCGACCGCCTTTCGGTCCTGCGCGATGCATCGGAGCGGATCGCCGGCTTTTCCGCCAAACGCAGCCTGCCGAAATGGCGCAAGGATATTTACCGCGACCGCTCCGACTGGAATTACGGCACCGCAAAGCCGGACAAGCCGCCGCGCGAGGTCGTTCTGTTCGCCGACACCTTCAACCGCTATTTCGAGCGTGAAAATCTCGACGCCGCCAAGGACGTTCTGGTCGCCGGCGGGTATCGCGTGATCGCGCCGCTGCCGAAAGATGGCTCGACGCGTCCGCTCTGCTGCGGCCGCACTTTCCTTTCGGTCGGCAAGGTCGACGAGGCGCGGCGCGAGATGCAGCGTACGCTCGACGCGCTGGCGCCTTTGGCCGCGCGCGGTATTCCGATCGTGGGACTGGAGCCGAGTTGCCTGTTCACCTTCCGCGACGAACTGCCGGCGCTGATCAAAGGCGAGGCATCCGAAAAGCTTTCCGCCCACGCGATGCCGCTGGAGGACTTCCTCGCGCGCGAACATAAAGCGGGCGAACTCCATTTGCCGCTTGCACCCTTGCCGCGCAAAGCCTTGCTGCATGGCCATTGTCACCAGAAAGCATTCGACACGATGGGCGCCGTCGAAAGCGTGTTGCGTTTGATTCCCGAACTGAATGTCGAGACCGTCGAGTCGAGTTGCTGCGGCATGGCCGGCTCCTTCGGCTACAAGGCCGACACCATCGACGTCTCGCTCAAGATGGGCGAACTCTCGCTTTTGCCCGCGGTGCGCCGCGCGCCGGAGGACGCGCTGATCGTCGCCGACGGCACCTCTTGCCGTCACCAGATCCACGACGGCAGCGGCCGCGACGCCACTCACGTCGCGCGCGTGCTGGCGATGAGTCTTGCCGCGGTGCGTTGATTTCTCCGCCCCGGGGGAGTTGAGCCGCTCGGCGGGCAAGTGCGAATAAAATGGTTTGCTAGCCAGCGTTTTCAGGCGTTAACAAAAAAGTCACGAATTATAGCATCTAATACAGACTTCTGTAGTTCAGATTCGACCTGCTATGGGAGTTTGGCAATGCTCCGAAATGAAATCGAATTCGTATGTGCTCTTTATACGGGCGCTGTAATGCAAGGGATATCCCTTACTGCGAGTCTCGTCCGCGCTGACGTCTTTTGGCTGCATGCGATGTTGCCGTCGATTTTGGCGGCAGCCTTGTGTGGCCCGCTGATTTGGCTAGTACCGCGACTTAGGTGATGATCACATAACGAGGGGATTACCCACTTGGCACAAAAGATGGATTGCCTAACTCTTTAACAGTGAGCAACCTATATTTGCCTGCTCTGTTTGAGGTTAGTTGCACAGAAGGGCCAAGTCGGTTGCGGATTCGAAAAATGTAGTTATCAACCCTCTTCTCTCTCTCTGATGGAGATCGCCCAAGTATTTCCAAATTAAAAGTCTCCACGTCGATCTCGTGCCCTTGGACGGCGCACAGATATCGGAGCAGCGCGTGTTCGGTAGGTGATATTCTAATTGTTTCATTCTTTTTGTTTTTGAGTTCACGGCTCCCAATGAGGAAATACCAGTCGCCGATTAGAAATAAACGACCGTTGTGGGCGATGTTTTCGAACTGAGAGGGGCGTGTAAGTTGCACACGGCGCCACACCGCCAATACTTTGGCTCTAAGGATTTCATGAAGCGCAAGTTGTTTGTCCTTGAGATGCTTTCCTTCCCTAACTTCTCGTGCCCCGCCTTCGCGTGACATTTTCTCAATATAGTCATCAGCACCGAGCAACATAAACTCCACCGCGTATTCATCGGCAGGCATTGTTGAGTGTACAATTAGCCCAGCATTCGTCGCTTCAAGAATTTCCTTTATCAGCGCCTTGCCGATCTCCGGATTTTCGATACTAGGGTTTTCAGGATCTTTGAATTTAAGGTCGACGATATAAATATCGATGTCGTCCCGACGTGCATGCTCAATTGCCACCATTGGTTCGGCGGTAATGTCAACTTCGAATCGCATTGTTTGCGTGGGGGTTGTTGATATTCGAAGCGCACTCATTAATTCGACTGCGTATCCAAGCTCGTCTTCGACAATAAGAACCCGCGGCACATAATTAGTGCTTTCTAGTCTAGGTGACGATGAAGTCACTTGCGCTGAGTTCGCGAGACTTTTTGACAATGCGCTTCCGTTCGAGGGTGTTTTTGCGCGAATCAATAATGGCGAAGGTTAACGAAAGGATAAGAACACGCAAGAGTCGTAGTCCTTTCAAATACCTACAAAGTGGGAATAGGCCGGGTCACAACTAAATAAGGGCAAGACACCCACAGCCAGATAACTGTTCGAATGCATCTGTCGGCTAGCGGCAAAGCTTCAAATCCGTCATCTTCGGTGCGAGCGAAGCGGACCTCGAAGGATGGACGGTCACACAATGGCCGTTCACACTTCGAGGCTCACACATAAAATGCGCTCGCATCAATTGCTCGGGAGAGGCCACAATGCCATTGTCGCTTTTGCCGACCTCGCTGGTCGGCTCCTACGCGCAGCCGGAATGGCTGATCGACCGCAAGAAGCTCGCCGGCCGCTTTCCGCCACGCGTGCGCGCCAAAGAACTGTGGCGTATCCCGCCCGAATTCATCGACGAAGCGCAGGACGACGCGACGCTCATTGCCATTCGCGAGCAGGAACGGGCCGGGCTCGATATCGTCACCGACGGCGAGCAGCGCCGCGAAAGCTACTCCAACCGCTTCGCCACCGCGCTTGAAGGCGTCGACATCGACAACCCCGGCACCGCGCTCGATCGTTCCGGCCACCCCAATCCGGTGCCGCGCATTACCGGCAAAATACGCCGTAAGCATCCGGTCGAAGTTCGCGACGTTGAATTCCTGCGCGCCAATACCGACCGCGTCATCAAGATCACGGTGCCGGGCCCCTTCACCATGTCGCAGCAGGCGCAGAATGATTTCTATAAAGACGAGCAGGAAATGGTGCTCGATTACGCGGCGGCCGTGAATGCCGAGATCAAGGATTTGTTCAAGGCGGGCGCCGATATCGTGCAGATCGACGAACCTTACATGCAGGCGCGGTCGGACAAGGCGCGCCAGATAGGCTTGAAGGGCTTAAACGCAGCGCTCGACGGCGTCACCGGCACGACCGCCGTGCACATCTGCTTCGGCTATGCGGCGATCATCCACGTGCGGCCGGAAGGCTATTCGTTCCTGCCGGAGCTTGCGAACTCGCCGGTGCGGCAGATTTCGATCGAGACCGCGCAATCCGGGCTTGATTGCAGCGTGTTGAAAACGCTGCCGGGCAAAACCATCATTCTCGGCGTGCTCGACCTGTCCAACATGGCGATCGAACATCCAGAAACGGTGGCCGCGCGCATCCGCCGCGCGCTGCCTTACGTGCCGGCCGATAAACTGGTGATCGCGCCCGACTGCGGTCTGAAATATCTGTCGCGCGAGGTCGCTTACGGAAAAATGGCGGCCATGGTCGAAGGCGCGGCCATCGTGCGGCGAGAGCTGAACGGCTGAGGTTCCGGCCGCGCTAATTCGCGGTCAGTTCGAATTTCTGTTCGGCCAGCAGCCGGCCTTCGTGCCAGATTTCGAAGCTCCAGATGCCGGGCACCAATTCCCACGGCGCGCCCAGATGATAGCCCTCGAAAGCCGGATAGCCGACCACCTTCATGCTGGTCTGCTCGTAGCTGTAGGTAGCCTTTTGATTGCGCGGATTTTTCAAACCGGCAATCGGATAATGCTGCACGATTTTGATCCGCACCCGCGCGCCGGCCGGAAATCCGCGGATGGTGTAGCGAATGCCGAAATGCATACCGAGCGTTGGCTTGAAGGTGTCGGTATTCTTGATGAGCGTAATCCCCGCCAGCGCGCGCACGCCGCCGGTTGGCGAGGCCTCATCCTGCTGGGAGAGTTTCGGGATCGCGCGATAAATGCCTTTGTCGATGATGTCGACACGATCGATGCGTGGGCCGGCTCTTTCGACCATGTAAGGAAATTCACGGCGCGCTTGCGCCTCGCTTCCGGCCAGGGTCGCGGCGGCAACGAAAAGCACCGGAAGCAAACGCATCGGTCTCTCCGGTTAGTTCCCGTAAAAGACGTTGACCAGCACCATCGGGATCCACGGCACGTAGGTGCACAGGAAAAGCACGCCGAGCAGCGCCACTAGATAAGGCACGTTGTCCTTTGTGGTTTCCCAGATATCCGACTTGGCGATGGCGCAAGCCGTCATCAGCACGCTTGCCACCGGCGGCGTCTGCTGGCCGATGGCGAGGTTGAGCGTCACCACCAATCCGAAATGAATGGGGTCGATGCCGACCGCGGTGACCATCGGCATCACGATCGGCACGACGAGGATGATCGCGGCTGCCGAATGCAGGAACATGCCGAGGATTAAAAAGACGATGTTGAGCAGGAACAGCACGACATATTTATTGTCGGTCACCTGTGTGATGGCGTGGCCGAGCGCCTGCGGCAGTTGCGCCTCGGTGAGGAACGTGCCGATCAGCGCGGAGGAGGCCACCAGCAGCATCACCACCGCGGTCTGGATGCCGCCATCGACGCAAGCCTTGCGCAGTTCGCGGAAATCGAGATCGCGATAGATGAAGCCGCCGACGACGATCGCCGCGACCACCGCCATTCCGGCGCCTTCCGTCGCGGTGACGATGCCGCCGAAAATGCTGCCGAGGATGGCGATGGGAAGAATGAAGGCCCACAGCGCTTCCTTGAACGTACGCCAGACTTCCGAAAGGCGGAAAGCCTGCTCGCGCGGGAAGTTGTATTTGACCGCGTGGTAATAGGCGGCCGCCGCCATGCTGAGCGCGCCGATCAGACCCGGGATGATGCCGGCGACGAAAAGTTTGACCACCGAGGTCTGCGCCATCACCGCGTAAAGCACCATCGGGATCGAGGGCGGGATGATGATGGCAAGGCTTGCCGCCGACGACATGGTGGCGGCGGCGACTTCCTTGGTGTAGCCGCGATTTTTCATCGCCGGGATGAGGATGGTGCCGAGCGCGGCGACATCGGCGACCGCGGATCCTGAAATCTCGGCGAAGAACACCGAGGTGCCGATCGCCACCATCGACAGGCCGCCGCGCACCCAGCCGACCACCGCGGTTGCAAACGCGATCAACCGTCGCGAGATCGAGGAGGCATTCATGATCGCGCCCGACAGGATGAACAACGGGATCGCGAGCAGCGGGAAGCTCGAGGCGCCGTCGTACATTTCCAGCGCGACATTGGGCAGCATGTGCGTGCCCTGGATGAACACGACCGCGACCATGGCGACGAAGCCGAGCGCGATCGCGATCGGCACGTTGAGCACGGCGAGCGCGATCATGCCGACGAGCATTATCGTGATGGTCATCGTTTCGGCTCCGGGGTGGCGCTGAGGTCGGGGGCGCCGTGCGACATAGCCTCGATCGCTTCGGTGTCGATGAAGCCGCCGCCGCGCGCGTCGCGCATCAATTTGGGCAGGCGCAGAGCCTCGGCGATGATGAACAGCGCCGCCCCGATCGGAATGGCCGAGGCGGTGACGCGCTGCGGCATCCATTCGAGGCTGACCAGGTTGTCGCCACCGAGCACGACCAACACCTCGATGCCGGTGATGGCGAGCATGATGATGAAGATGAACACCACCACTTCGGCGAATATGGTGGCCGCGATGCGCGCCTTCGGCGGCATGGCGTTGACGAAGCCGGGCACGCCGATATGCGCGCCGCGCAAGGCGGCAAGCGCCGAGCCGTAATAGGTCAGCCAGACCAGGCCGACCGAGGCGATCTCGTCATACCAGGACAGCGCGTGGCCGAGGTAACGGAAGCAAAAGCCGCAGATGACGAGCGCGGTCAGCGCCGTCACCAGCACGACGACGATGGTTTCGAGCACGTATTCGAAACCCGCGCGCAGGCGGTCGAGTGTCAAGGCAAAACTCCTTAAGATCGGGGCCGCCCCGCGGCGGCCCCTTTTTCATTGGTGAGCTATTATTTGCCCAGCGCCAGCGACTTATCGACCAGCTCTTTGCCGCCGGGCACCTCCTTGGCGAACTCGTCGTAGATCGGCGCACTCGCCTTGATGAAGGCATCCTTGTCGGCGTCGTTGATCTGCATCCCCGCTTCTTTCAATTTCTTGTACAGGCTGTCGTCAAGCCCGGCGGCGATCTTGTAGACCACGGGTTCCATCTCGACTGCCGTGTCCTTGAGGATTTTCTGTACGTCGGCCGGCAGCCGCGCCCAACTCGCGCCGGCGGTGACGTAGGCCGGCGTGTAGACGTGACCGGTCATCGACAGGTATTTCTGCACTTCGTAAAAGCGCGCCGGGTAGATTTGGGCCAGCGGATTTTCCTCGCCGTCCATCACGCCGGTTTGCAGCGCCACGAACACTTCCGAGAACGCGAGCGGGCTCGGGTTGGCGCCATAGGCTTTGAACATCTTGACCCGCCAGGTGCCGCCGGGAACGCGCAGCTTAATGCCCTGCAAATCAGCCGGCACTTTGATCGGGTGCTTGCTGTTGGTGATCTGGCGGAAGCCGTTTTCCCAAATCCCGATGATGTTGTAGCCGGACTTTGCCGCGATCGGCACCAGCGTCGGGTTGACGACCTGGTCGCTGATTTTCGCCATGTGCTCGCGGTTTTTAACGAGGTATGGCATTTCGAACAGGCCGAACGCGGGCACCTGCGAGGACATCACGGTTGAGGGCAGCGCGAGATCGACGGTGCCGAGCTTGAGCTTCTTCATCAGTTCGCCATCGCCGCCGAGCTGGCTCGAGCCGTAGACCGTGACGTGCGCCTTGCTGCCGAGCTTGGCATTGGCGCGCTTGGCGAATTCCTGCGCGGACTGGTCAAACAGCGAGCCAGGTTCGCCCACATGTCCGAATTTGATTTCGGTCTGTGCCGACGCGGTCGCGGCCGACAACAAGGTGGCGGCGGCGATTGCGAGCAGGGTTTTGGTAAGCGACATTTTCTGATCCTCCCGATGATTATGATCCGCTTGTTGGCCATTGGGCGGCCTTGTCTAAGCGGGTGCTTATTCTTCAGGCTTATCAATGCAAATTAGGCTGATTAAGACAAGTCTGGACCGGACAAGGTTCTGGTTGGAAAATGGCTCACGGCGGCGGGATTTTTAGTTATTTTCGGGCATTTATCCGTCGCGATAGCCGGAGGCTGCGACCGAAGCGTCAATCCGGTACATAGGAACCCGAAAAATGCGGAGAACCGATTCGATGCAGCGCAAAGCCTTTATCCTGCCGATCCTGTTTCTCTCGGGGGCTATCTTGGCGGCAAGCTTGCCGGCGCAGGCCCAGCATGGCGCGGCGCCCGAGCCGAAGAAAGATGGATCGTCGCTGCACAAAGTGCGCTTCGGCACTAACTGGGTGGCGGAAGCCGAGCATGGCGGCTTCTATCAGGCGCTCGCCGATGGCACCTACAAGAAATACGGCCTCGACGTCGAGATCGTGCCCGGTGGGCCGAATGTGAACAACCGCATTTTGCTGCCGGTCGGCAAGATCGACTTCTTCATGAGCGCCAATTCGTTGCAAAGCTTCGACGCGGTCGAGCAGAATATTCCGACCGTCGCGGTTGCGGCGAGTTTCCAGAAAGATCCGCAGGTGCTGCTCGCGCATCCCGGCATGGCCAACAAGCTCGAAGACCTCAAGCAGCTTACGCTGCTGGTCTCGAAAGAGGGAATGGCGAGCTATTTCCAATGGCTCAAGGCCGACTACGGTTTCACCGACCGCAAGGTGAAGCCTTACACCTTCAACCCGCAGCCGTTCCTTGCCGACAAGGCAACCGCGATGCAGGGTTACGTCACCTCCGAGCCTTACGCGATCGAAACGCAAGGCAAGTTCAAGCCGAAAATATTTCTGCTCGCCGATTACGGCTTCAACACCTATTCGACGCTGATCGAAACTCGGCGTGAACTGGTGGAGAAAGACCCCGATCTGGTACAGCGCTTTGTCGATGCCTCGATCATCGGTTGGTATCACTACATTTATGGCGATAGCAAATTGGGCAACGCGCTCATCAAAAAACAAAACCCGGAAATGACCGACGCGATGCTGGCCTATTCCATCGCCAAGATGAAGGAATACGGCATTGTCGATTCCGGCGACGCGCTGACGCACGGCATCGGCGCCATGAGCGATCAGCGCATGAAGAATTTCTTTGACAAGATGGTGCGCGCCGGGGTGGTGCGCTCGAACGTCGATTACACGCGCGCTTTTACGACCCAGTTCGTCAACAAGAAAGTCGGGCTAGAGCTAAGGCCGAAGTAACGGACTTTGCCGTCATGGCCGGGCACGACGGAGCAAAATGGCGCAGCCAATTCCGCAAACCAATCCAATCGTCTCCCTGCGCGGGGTCGGCAAGACCTATGCGCGCGGCACCGTCGCGCTCGATGGGTTTGATCTGACCGTCCGCGCCGGCGAATTCGTCGCGCTGCTCGGGCCGTCCGGTTGCGGCAAGTCGACTGCGCTGCGCATCATCGCCGGCTTGAGCGAAGCTTCACAGGGCACGGTCGAACTGGCGGCCGGGCCGGCAGGCGGAATCGGCTTCGTCTTTCAGGATCCGACGCTGATGCCGTGGGCGACGATTGCCGGCAATGTGCGGCTTCCGCTGAAGCTTGCGCATGCTGAGGCGGGCGCAGCACGCCGGGCGGTGGACGCGGCGCTGGCGCATGTGGGCTTGGGCGAGTTCGCGGGTGCCTATCCGCGCGAATTGTCCGGCGGCATGAAAATGCGCGCCTCGATCGCGCGCGCGCTGGTGACCGAGCCGCAATTGTTGCTGATGGACGAACCCTTCGCCGCGCTTGACGAGATCACCCGCTTCAAGCTCAACAACGATTTGCTGGCGCTCTGGCAAAGCTTACGCCGCACGGTGATCTTCGTCACCCATTCGGTGTTCGAGTCGGTTTATCTGGCGCAGCGCATCGTGGTGATGACGCAACGTCCCGGCCGCGTCTTTACCGAGATCGACGTCGGCGCGCCTTATCCGCGCGATGAGCGCTTCCGGACCTCGGCGGAATATGCCGGCCATTGCCGCCAGGTGGCAGAGGCATTGGGCGAAGCGATGGCGGAGACGGCGGCATGAACGAACGCGCTGTCCGCCTCATTTTGCCTCTCATTGTGCTGGCGATGATTGTATTCGCCTGGGATGCCGCGGTGCGCGTCTTCGCCATTCCGCCTTATGTGCTGCCCGGACCGGGATTGGTTCTGGCGACGCTGTACAACGATGCCGGGCTGCTTTGGCAATCGCTGCTGGTGACGTTGACCATCACCTTCGAGGGCTTCGTGCTGGCGGCGGCCGGCGGCATATTGCTGGCGGTCACCTTCAACCAATGGCGCGTGATCGAATATTCGTTCTATCCCTATGCCGTCGTCTTGCAAGTGACGCCAGTGGTGGCGGTCGCGCCCTTGCTGCTGATCTATCTGCCGCAGCCCTTGGCGGTGCTGGCCTGCGCCTGGATCGTCGCCTTCTTCCCAGTGCTGGCGAATACCACACTCGGCCTGAACTCGGTCGATCACAATCTGGTCGCGCTGTTCGACCTTTACAAAGCCTCGCGCTGGCAGGTGCTGATGTATCTCAAGCTGCCGGCGGCGCTGCCGCAGATGCTCGCCGGGCTGCGCATTGCCGGTGGGCTGGCGCTGATCGGCGCGGTGGTGGCGGAAATCGCGGCGGGCTCGGCCGGCGCCGGTTCGGGACTGGCGTATCGCATCGCCGAATCGGGCTACCGGCTCAACATACCGCGCATGTTCGCGGCGCTGTTCCTGTTGGCGCTTGCCGGCGTCGCGATCTTTTTCGTCTTGTCGACGCTTTCGCATTTCATGCTGCGGCGCTGGCATGAAAGCGCGGTGGCGCGCGAGCGTTAGAGCGTTTTCGAGCGAAGTGGGTACCGGTTCGCGTGAAGAAAACGCGATAAAATAAAAGCTAGAGTCCCGGCTTTGATTCCATCAAAGCCGGAAAGGCTCTAGCCGTAAAAATGCGTGGCGATGCCCAATAGCGCCATCACGCCGATTACCTCGATCAATCCGCGATGAAAGCGGAATGTCAGAATGGCGGCGGTCAGCGCGAGCATCGCGACGTGAGTGTCGAGCGTATGGGGATCGACGGCGTACCAACGCAGCGGACCCGAATGCTGTTCGGTCACTTGACCGAACAGCACATGCAGCGCGAACCAGACCGATAGGTTCAGGATGACGCCGACCACGGCGGCGGTGATGGCGGCGAGCGCGCCGGCGAGGTTGCGATTGCCGCGCAGTTCCTCGACGAATGCCGCGCCGGCAAAAATCCACAGCATCGACGGTACAAAGGTCACCCAGACGGTCAGCATTGCGCCGATCAATCCGGCAACGAGCGGCGTAAATGGTGCGGCGTCGCGGAAGGCGGCGAGGAAGCCGACAAATTGCGTTACCAGAATGAGCGGGCCGGGCGTGGTTTCGGCAAGCCCCAAGGCATCGACCATTTCCGGCGCGCTGAGCCAATGATGGGTCTCGACCACCTGCTGCGCCATGTAAGCGAGCACGGCATAGGCGCCGCCGAACGTGACTACCGCCAATTTGGAAAAGAACAGGCCGATGTCCATCAGCACGTGCCGCGGGCCGAGGGTCAGGGCGATCAGCAATATCGGCGCCCACCAGATCGCCAACCCTGTTGGAATTGAGATAGCTGCCAGCCGCCAGCGCCCAGCCGCGGGTACTACGACGTTATCGTTGGCGGCGCTGAGGGCGACATGTTTGGGGTTTATCCGCGCCGCGACATATCCGATCAAGCCAGCGCCGGCGACGATGAGCGGAAACGGCAGCGCCAGAAAAAAGATGCCGATAAAAGCAAGCGCGGCGACGCCCACCAGGAGCTTCGACTTCAGCGCGCGCTTGCCGATGCGGATCAGCGCCTCGACCACGATGACCAGCACGGCCGCCTTGATGCCGAACAGCGCGCCATCGATGGCGCCGACGCCACGGCCATAGGCATACAGCAGGCTCAAGCCCAGCATCACGCAGGTGCCCGGCAGCACGAACAGAATGCCGGCTGCCAGTCCACCGCGCACGCCGTGCAGTAGCCAGCCGGTATAGGTCGCAAGCTGTTGCGCTTCCGGCCCCGGCAGCAACATGCAGAAGTTCAGCGCGTGCAGGAAGCGCGCTTCCGGCAGCCATTTTTTTTCGTCGACGACGATGCGATGCAACAGCGCGATCTGCCCGGCCGGCCCGCCGAACGACAGGCAGCCGACCGTGAACCAGACTCTGAGAGCCTCGCCGAAGGTCGGTTTGAGAGCGGCGGTGTCTGTTGAATTCATGTCACGCCGCCTTGACGGGCCAGTTGTGCCGTTCGCCGGCGGCAAAGCGCAGCCAGGCAAACAAAGCATCATAGATGACGAATCCTTGCCGCAGCAGGCCATGGTCGTCGTCGCCGGCAAGCGCAGACAGTCCGAGTGAAACGGCGTGCAAACCGGCGGCTTCAGCCGCGAGGTCGGGCCGCGCGGTATCGGCGCCGCGCACGATCAAGGCCAGTCGCGCCAGCGCGGGCTCGCTTTCCAGCCCAAATAATTTGAGCATCGTGTCGAAGCTGCAACGTTCGCCATCGTGCGAAATCTCGACATCGGCGATGTCGAATGGCGTGCCGCCGAACTCTTTGGCCGCGGCCTGGACGTAATCCGGATCGACGAAGATGATTTTTGCATCCGGATCGATGAAACGGCGGATCAGCCACGGGCAGGCGATACGGTCGATCTTCGGCCGCCGCCGCGTGACCCAGACGCTGGGGCGCTGCGCGACAAAACGCTCCACAGCCGCGCGCTCGATGAGCGGAAGCTTCGCTTCGTTCCAGGCCGCATAGCCGCCGGCCAGCATGGCGGCGTTAAGGCCGAGACCGCGCAATTCGGCCGTAACGAATTGGCTGAGCTCCTTGCCGGCTTTGCAGGCTGCGACAATGGGGCGGGTAGGGTCGAGCTTCGAAATCCATTGCGCGTGTTCAACCGGGTCGCGCCAGACCGATGCGGGCAACAAACCCGGGTTCGATTCGTAGATGTCGCGCCGCCGCACATCGACGATCTGCGGCACGCGCGGCGTCGCCATCGAATGCCAAAGCTCTATCGGTGAAACCGAAAAATTCAGTGCAAGCATAAGTCCCCTCCGTAACGAAGGAGACGGTGCTTGGGCTCTTTGAGCGAGTTCGCTCTTAAAACCTGGAAGCGCGGGGCGACCGCCGTTGGCCCCACAAACATCTTCTATCTCAGCGCCGCGCCGCCAGCAAGTCGCGCGCCTATTGAAACAGCGAAAACGGTACGATCAGGGTTAGCCCGGACAACAGTAACAACACCAGGATCACTTTGCGGAAGGCGTTGTCGTCGAGATGGCCGTAGAGTTTCAGCCCGACCCACATGCCGGCCGCCAGCAATGGAAGGCCCATGGCATAGAGCTTGACCAGTTCGGTGGTGACGGTGCCCGCAATCGCCAGCGAAATCGCAGTCAGCGCGAAGGCCGCGATGATGACCGGCTGATAGACCGCGCGCTGCACGTCCTTCGGCCAGCCGCGCAATTGGCACCAGATGGTAATGATCGGGCCGGACAGGCCGGTCATGCCGCCCAGAATTCCGTTCAGCAGGCCGACCCCGACCTCGAGCGGAACGTGGCCCTCGATCGGTTTGACCACCGGCTGCGTCAGGCCGTGGATGCTGTAAAGCACCAGCAAGACACCGACGCCGGTGCGCAGGTAATCGCGGTCGATATACGAGAGCAGGATGGCGCCGATCGGCACGCCGATTGCACCGCCCGCGATGAAGGGCGCGACCGTGCGCCAGTTCAGCGCGTGCCGAAGTTTCCAGATGCTGTAGCTTTGCACCAGCAGGCCGTAGCCGACGATCAGCGCGGCAGTCTGCTGCGGCGTCAGGATGTGCAGCCAGATGCCGGAGACTACCAGGCCCATGGCAAAACCGGCGAGCCCGGTGACGATGCCGCCGATGAAGACCGAACACAGGAAAAGTGCAAGAACAGCGCCATCCATTGGTCGCGCCCAATCAAAAGTGACCAGCGCTTGAATGCAAGCCTTGGATAGATGGCTGCCATCTCTAAGGGGAGGCTGCTATTTCCCCTGCAAACCGATTATACCAAGCGGCAGCGCGAAAACAATTGCGCGGGGGCGCTCATATCATGGCCAAGCAGCTAAATACGATTGACCTCGGCGGCCGCTTCGCGGTCGTCACCGGCGGCGCGCAAGGCATCGGCCGCGCCATCGTCGAACGTTTCCTCAAGTCCGGCGGGGCGGTGGCGATCTGGGACCGCGATCTCGAACTCGCCAAAAACACGGCGGCCGAACTCGCCAAAGCCGGCCGCGTCGAGGCGGTCGCCACCGACGTCACCGATTACGCAAACGTCGAGCGCGCGCGCGAGGCGACGCTGAAACTTTTCGGCCGCATCGACATTCTTGTGTGCAACGCCGGCATCGCCGGGCCGAATACAAAAACCTGGGAGTATCCGGTCGAAGCCTGGAAGCAGGTACTGGCGGTCAACCTCGACGGACCGTTTCATTGTTGCCGCGCGGTGGCGCCGGTGATGATCGCGCAGAATTACGGCCGCATCGTCAACATTGCTTCCATCGCCGGCAAGGAAGGCAACCCGAACGCGCCGGCTTATTCGGCCTCGAAGGCCGGCGTCATCGCGCTGACCAAATCGCTCGGCAAGGAATTGGCGGCGCACGACATCTCGGTCAATTGCCTGACCCCGGCGGCGGCGCGCACCGCGATCTTCGATCAGATGACGCAAGAGCATATCGATTTCATGCTGTCGAAGATTCCGCGCGGGCGATTTGTCACCGTCGATGAGATCGCGGCGCTCGTTGCATTTTGCGCTTCGTCCGAGTGTTCATTCACGACCGGCGCGGTGTTCGACATTTCCGGTGGCCGGGCCACCTATTGAGCGGCGCGTCGCAATATCACCGGGAACGGCTGATCGGAATCGCATTAATGTGCGCGACGGTCGCCGTCTTCGCCTGCCTCGACGCTACCGCGAAATATCTCGGCGCACGCATGGACCCGCTTCAGGTCGCATGGGCGCGTTATACCAGCGCCTTTGTGTTGACGTTCCTGATTTCTAATCCGATCACGCATCCGCAACTCATAAAAAGCCGGCGGCCTTTTCTCCAGATCGTCCGCGGCATCCTGTTGGTCGCCTCCACGGTCCTGAACTTCATCGCGTTGCAATGGATGCAACTCGACGAAGTGCTGTCGATTATCTTCACCTTTCCCTTCATCGTGGCAATCGCGTCCGGCCCCGTTCTCGGCGAATGGATCGGCTGGCGGCGCTGGACGGCGGTCGGCGTCGGCTTTTGCGGCGTGTTGCTGATTACGCGGCCGGGACTGACGGCCTTCAATCCCGGCGCCTTGTTCTCGCTCGCTTCGGTCATCTGCTATGGCTTTTATGCCGTGATCACCCGCGTGGTATCGCGTTCGGATTCAAACCAGACCTCGCTCTTCTTCAACAATGCGGTCGGCGCTGTGGTGATGCTGCCAGTCATTCCCTTTGTCTGGCAGACGCCGGCGAACTGGCGCCTGGGCGCGCTGTTGCTCGCCACCGGCGTGTTCGGCAGCTTCGGGCATTTCCTGATGATTGCTGGACATCGGTTGGCGCCGGCGGCGGTGTTGTCGCCGTTCATTTACACGCAGCTCATCTGGGTCACGATTTTGGGTTATCTGGTGTTCGATCATCTGCCCAACGAATGGACCCTGGCGGGTGCGACCATCGTGGTCGGCTCCGGCCTCTATCTGCTTTATCGCGAGCGCCGGGTGGGCAAGGCCACAACCAGCGAGGCTGTTATCGAATAATCTTGTCAATCCGCGCGGTCCCGGAATAGCAGCACCTCAGATTAGGACAGTTGCGGGGACTTCGCCGGAAGGGCTAAGTTCCGGCCCGAAAACAAAAACACGCTGATTTTAGACGCCGAGGAACTTTTCATGGCCACAGCAAAAGACCGGGCGCAAGTCGCTGGGCATGCCCCTGCCGGTTCCGGCTTGAACGACGATATCGGCGAGGACAAGCGCTTGGCCTTGTACCGCTCGCAGGTGCGCCTGCGCGACGCCGAGCAGCGCGCCTACGACCTGTTTTTGCAAAACCTGGTGAAGGGTACGAGTCATCTGTCGCTCGGCCAGGAAGCCATCGCGGCCGGCTTCGGCGAGGCGATGGTGAAGGGCGACCTGTCGTTCTGCACCTATCGCGGCCATGCCCATACGCTGGCGCGCGGCGTGCCGGTCGAGAAGGTGTTGGGCGAGCTGATGCAAAAGGACAACGGCCTGATGCGCGGCAAAGGCGGCTCGATGCATTTGACGTCTGAGGAACATGGCGTGATGGGTTCCTACGCCATCATCGGCGCGCATTTGCCTATTGCTTGTGGCGCAGCCTGGCGTGCGCAATACAAAGGCGACAAGGACGTGTCGGTCTGTTTCTTCGGAGACGGCACGACCAATATTGGCGCCTTCCACGAGGCGCTGAACTTCGCAGCCGTCTGGAAACTGCCAGTCGTGTTCGTGTGCGAGAACAACCTCTATATGGAATACACGCCGATCGGCGATGTCACCGCGGTCGAGCATCCGGCCGCCGACCGCGCCGGTTCCTATGGCCTCGAGCGCATCGTCATCGACGGCAACGACGCCGACGTGGTCTACCGCACCGCGCAGAAAGCATTTGCGAAGGCGCGCGCCGGCGAAGGCCCGTCGCTGATTGAGTGCATGACTTATCGTCATAGCGGCCATTCGCGCGCCGACCCGGCCAAGTATCGCCCGGAAGGCGAACTGGAAAAATGGAAAGAACGCGATCCGATCAAGATCTATCGCGAACGGCTTAAGGCTTTCGGCGTCAGCGACGCCAAGATCGCGGAGATCGACGCCAGCGTGCGCAAGGAAGTCGACGACGCGACCGAGGTCTGCAAGGCCGCGCCGATGCCGCCGCTCGATATCCTGACCACCGATGTCTATGCCGATGGCGGCTGGGCATGGCGTAACTGAGTTGGCGCGATAAATTGAAGGTGAGAAACTAGTATGCCGGAAATCAGCTATCGCGACGCGGTCATTCGCGGCATCGCGCAGGAAATGGCGCGCGACAACGATGTCGTGTTCCTCGGCGAGGATGTGGCGAAAGCCGGCGGCGTGTTCAAGGCAACGGTCGGCTTGTACGAACAGTTCGGGCCGTTGCGCGTGCGCGACACGCCGATCTCGGAACAGGCGATCATGGGCGCCGCCATGGGCGCGGCGATGACGGGCCTCAAGCCGATCGCGGAAATCATGTTCTCGGATTTCTTCGCCGTCTGCTTCGACTACATCGCCAATGAGTTTCCGAAGAGCCGTTATATGTCGAACGGGCAGACCAAATGTCCGCTGGTGGTGCGCACCGGCAATGGAGCGGGCTCGCGCTTCGGCGCGCAGCATTCGCAGAGCGTCGAGAACTGGTGCATGATGATCCCCGGCCTCAAGGTCGTGGCGCCCTCGTCCCCCATCGATGTGATCGGATTGCTGGCGGCTTCCGTGCGCGATCCCGACCCCGTGATCTTCCTCGAGCACAAGTCGCTGTACGCCACCAAGGGCGAAGTTCCTGACGGCGAGATCGTCGACAAGCTCGGCACCGCTAAAATCCTGCGGGAGGGCTCGGACTGCACCATCGTCGCGCTCGCTTTGATGGTGTCGCGCGCGCTCGCTGCCGCCGAAACGCTGAAATCGGAACACGGCATTAATTGCGAAGTTATCGATGTGCGCTCGCTGGTGCCGCTCGACACTCAAACCATTCTCGGCTCGGTGGCGAAGACGCACCGGCTGTTCACGGTCGAGGAAAATCCGCGGCTGTGCGGTTGGGGCGCCGAAATCGTGTCGATCGTCGCCGATGAGGCCTTCTACGATCTCGACGGTCCGCCGGTGCGCATCACCACGCCGCACATTCCGCTGCCGGCCGCCGATATTCTCGAAGACATCGTGCTGCCGACGCCGGCTCGGATCGTGGAGACGGTGCGTAAGAGCTTGGGGGCGTAGGGTGGGTTAGGCGCGTAGCGCCGTAACCCACCGCAAATGCACGGCGATTTCGATGGTGGGTTACGCGCCTTTCGGCGCTAACCCACCCTACAATTGGAGTAAATTCATGTACGATAATCTTCTCGCCAATGTTCCGACCGACCTGTGGATCGGCGGCAAATGGAAAAAAGCCTCCGACGGCGGCCGCTTCGATGTGATCGATCCGGCGACCGAGAAAACGATTGCTTCGGTCGCGAGCGCCACGGTCGATGACGCCAAGGCGGCGCTTGACGCCGCGCAAGCGGCTTTCCCCGCCTGGGCCGGCAAGAAGCCGCGCGAGCGCGGCGAAATCCTACGCAAGACCTTCGAAGTCATCATGCGCGACGCCGAGCGTTTCGCCAAACTGATTACGCTGGAAAACGGCAAGGCGCTGTCCGATTCGCGCGGCGAAGTCGCCTATGCTGCGGAGTTCTTCCGCTGGTACGCCGAGGAGGCCGTGCGCAATAACGGTCAGGTGTCGATTGCGCCGTCTTCGGGCGCGCGCATCTTCGTGCAGCATAAGCCGGCCGGCATCGCCGTTCTGGTAACGCCGTGGAATTTCCCGGCCGCGATGGCGACGCGCAAGATCGGCCCGGCGCTCGCCGCCGGCTGCCCAGTGGTGCTCAAGCCCGCTTCCGATACGCCGCTCACCATGCTGGCGCTGATGCCGGCGCTGGAAGAAGCCGGCGTGCCGCCCGGCGTAGTCAACGTCATTCCGTCGCGTTCGTCCGGCAAGGTCGTCAGCGCCATGTTGCACGATCCGCGCGTGCGCGTGGTGTCCTTCACCGGCTCGACCGAAGTCGGCCGCAAGCTGCTGCACGAAGCCGCCGACAATATCGTCAAGCCGGCGATGGAGCTTGGCGGCAATGCGCCGTTCCTGGTGTTTGACGATGCCGATATCGACGCGGCCATCGACGGCGCCATGATTGCGAAAATGAGGAACATGGGCGAAGCCTGCACGGCGGCGAACCGCTTCTACGTGCATGAGAAGGTGCACGACGAGTTCGCCAAGAAGCTCACCGCCAAGATGGCCGGGCTCAAGATGGGCAATGGCCTTGACGATGGCGTCAATCTCGGGCCGCTGGTCAACAAGGATGGCCGCGACAAGGTGGTCGAACTGGTCGACGATGCGGTGTCGAAGGGCGCCAAGGTCTTGACCGGCGGCAAGCTGCCGGACGGGCCGGGCTTCTTCTATCCGGCGACCGTGCTCACCAACGTGGCCGACGATTCCAAAATGCTGAACGAGGAAATCTTCGGGCCGGTCGCCTCGATTCAGACCTTCAAGACCGAGGACGAAGCGATCAAGCGCGCCAACGACACCGAATATGGGCTGGTCGCTTATCTCTATACCAAGGACCTGACGCGCGGCCTGCGCGTATCGGAGAAGCTCGAGTTCGGCATGATCGGATTGAATCGTGGTCTGGTGTCCGATCCGGCGGCGCCTTTCGGCGGCGTGAAGCAGTCCGGTCTCGGCCGCGAAGGCGCGCAGGAAGGCATGAAGGAATTTCTCGAAACGCAGTATGTGTCGATGACGTGGTAAGCGCGGCTAAGGAAGAAGTAGGAGCGACTACTAATGGACGTCCTGATGCCGCAACTCGGCGAGACCGTCGCCGAGGGTAAGATCGTGAAATGGTTCAAGTCGGCCGGCGACGTCATCAAGCCGGGCGACAACCTGTTCGAGATCGAAACCGACAAGACCTCGATGGAAGTGCCGGCCACCTTCGGCGGTACGCTCACCGATATTAATTTCCAGGTTGGCGACGTTGCCAAGGTCGGCGCAGTAGTGGCGGTGATCGCGGGCGAGGGTGGGTCAGTTGCGCCGAAGGCCGCGGCACCCGCAAGCGCACCCCAATCTCCGCTCGCCCCCGCGAAAGCGGGGCCCCAGGGGCAAAAAGATCCGGGTCCCCGCCTTCGTGGGGACGAGCGGAACAATGGTCAGGGCACACGCGATTTTGCCTATCCCGACATGACCGCCTGGCGCGAAGTCCGCACGCCGGAGCGCAATTACGGGCCCTCCAAACTCGCGGGCGGCGTCTTTGTGACGCCGCTGGCGCGCCGTCTGGCCTCCGAGCGCGGCATCGATCTTTCGCGCCTTTCCGGCTCGGGCCCGCATGGCCGCATCGTCGCCGCCGACATCGACAAGGCGGCACCAGCTTCCGGCGGTGCGATGGCGATCGGCGCCAGCTATGCGCAGGTCAAGGCGCTTTATGACCGAGTGGCATATGTTGAGGTGCCGCTCGATTCCATGCGCGCAACCATCGCCAAGCGGCTGGTCGAGGCCAAGCAGACTATTCCGCATTTCTATCTGACCGCCGATACCGAGATCGGCCGCCTCATGGCCATGCGCGAAGAAGCCAATTTCTCGGCGCCGAAAGACAAAGAGAGCAACGCGGCGTTCAAGCTTTCGCTCAATGACTTTGTCATCAAGGCCTGGGCCGCGGCGCTGCAACGCATTCCGGCCGCGAACGCGGTCTGGGCCGGCGATCGCATTCTGCGCTTCGCGCATTCCGACATCGGCGTGGCGGTCGCACTCGATGGCGGCCTGATCACGCCGGTCATCCGCAACGCCGAACAAAAGTCGCTGACTGCGATATCATCGGAAATCCGCGAACTGGCCGAACGCGCGCGCGAGAAAAAACTTATAGCCCATGAATATCAGGGCGGCTCAAGCGCCATTTCCAATCTCGGCATGTACGGCGTGCGCGAGTTTTCCGCCATCATCAATCCGCCGCATGCCACCATCCTCGCGGTCGGCGCCGCGCGGCGTGCGCCGGTTGAGGCGGAAGACGGAAGTGTTAAATTCGTCAGCCAGATGACGGTCACGCTGTCGTGCGATCACCGTGTCGTCGACGGCGCGCTCGGCGCCGAACTATTGGCGGCGTTCAAGAGCCTGATGGAAATGCCGGTCACCGCTTTAATTTAGAAGATTACGGAGTTGAACATGGTGGGCGAAAAGCCGGATGTCTTGCTGGTCGGCGCGCGCAAGCCGGTCCTGATGAAAGGCCTGGAGCCGAACGTCGCGTTGCACGATTACCTGGGCGCGCCCGACAAGGCTGCCATGGTCAAATCGGTGGGCGGCAAAATCCGCGCCATCGCGGTCGCCTATACCGCCAACAAGATCGACGCCGCCTTCATGCAGCAATTCCCCAAGCTCGAACAGATTTCGAGCTTCGGCGTCGGCTACGATCACATCGATGCCAAGTGGGCAGGCGCGAATGGCATCATCGTCACCAACACACCGGAAGTGCTGAACGAAGAAGTCGCCGACACCGCGCTCGGTCTTCTCCTGTGCACCGTGCGCGAATTTCCGCAAGGCGACCGCTACGTGCGCGCGGGAAAATGGCCGCAGGCGCAATATCCGCTCAGCAAGGCGACGCTGCGCAACCGCACTGTCGGCATGGTCGGCATGGGCCGTATCGGCAAGGCGATTGCCAAGCGCCTGGAGGCCTTCGGCGTGCCGGTGGTCTACCACTCGCGCAATCCGCAGGAAGTCGCCTACAAATATTATCCGAAGCTCGTCGACATGACGCGCGCTGTCGATACCCTGATGGTGATCGTGCCCGGCGGCGCCGCCACTCGGAACCTGATTAATGCCGAGGTGCTCAAGGCGCTCGGCCCCCAGGGCATCGTCATCAACATGGCGCGCGGTTCGGTCGTGGACGAACCGGCGCTGATCGAAGCGCTGAAAAATCGTACGATTTACTCCGCCGGTCTCGACGTTTTCGCCAAGGAACCGCAGGTGCCGAAGGAACTGATCGAGATGGATCATGTTGTTCTGTTTCCGCATCTCGGCTCCTCGACCGAGGTGACGCGGGCGGCGATGGACCAGCTTGTGGTCGATAACATCCTGGCCTGGGCGGCGGGCAAGCCACCGCTGACGCCGGTGGCGGAGACGCAATATCCGCCGAAAAAATAGCACCGGCGGGACGGGCCGCGCCGGATGCGCTAGGATTTGCTGCATGAATCGCGCCCTGCTTGCCGTCATTTTCGTGACCTTGCTGACCGGCGTTGCGCAGGCGCAAACGCCCGTACTTGGCGATTCCGCCAAGGGCTTGCTGGGGCCATGGGAATTTTCCAACGCCGAACGCACCAAGATATGCACCGCCTCCTTTAGGCGCGACTCCGTCAAGGTCGGCTTCAAGGTCGAGTTCGACGCCAACTGCGCCGCGCTATTTCCGCTGGTGCAGGGCATTGCCGGCTGGCGCTTTCCCGATAATGATAATTTGTTTTTGCTCGACGCCGAAGGCAAGCCGCTGATCGAATTCAGCGAAGTCGAAACCGGCCTTTACGAAGCGCCGACGCCGGGCGTCGGCGTGCTGTTCCTGCAAAACACCGCGGCCAACGCGCCGCCGCTGCGGGTTCCCGACGACCTCGTCGGCGATTGGGCGATCAAGAAAGAAGGCGCGGTGATTTGCAGCCTGACGCTTTCCATCACACCGCTGCGCGATGGGCTGGCGTTGTCGGTGAAGCCGGCCTGCGACGCGACGATCGCGCGCCTCAATTTCGCGCATTGGCAGTTGGACCGCGGCGAACTGGTGCTGACGCCGGCGCGTGGCACAGTCTGGCGATTTGGCGAAGGCGAGGGCGGCGTGTGGCACCGAATTCCGGAAAGCCCCGGTTCCGTCACACTGACGCGGCAGTAGCGGCACTGCGCAGGCTAAATCAGCTTCAATCCCTTGAAGCTGGCGTGGCCTTCCTTGCCGACGATGATGTGGTCGTGCACCGAAATACCCAGAGGCTTGGCGACGTCGATGATCGCCTGCGTCATCGTAATGTCGGCGCGCGAGGGCGTCGGATCGCCCGACGGGTGGTTGTGCACCAGAATGAGTGCGGTCGCCGATAGTTCGAGTGCGCGTTTGACCACCTCGCGCGGATAGACCGGCGTGTGGTCGACGGTGCCGATCTGCTGCACCTCGTCGGCGATGAGTTGGTTGCGCTTGTCGAGAAACAAAAGGCGGAACTGCTCCTTGTCTGCATAGGCCATGGCGGCGCGGCAATAGTCGATCACGTTCGACCAGGACGACAACACAGGCTTTTTCTGAAGCTGGCCGCGCACCAGGCGGTTGGCAGCCGCATGCACGATCTTGAGTTCGTCGACAACCGCCTCGCCGATGCCTTTCACTTCCTTCAGCCGCGCGCGCGGCGCCGCCACTACTTCGGCGAAGGAGCCGAATTTGGCGATCAGCTCCTTGGCGAGCGGCTTGACGTCGCGTTGCGGGATGGCGCGAAACAGCACCAGTTCGAGCAATTCGTATTCGCTGACTGCCTCGGCTCCGGCCTCGCGGAAGCGCCCGCGCAGGCGCTCACGATGGCCGTGATAATGCGGAGACGCCTCCGATAAGCCGGAAAACTCCTCGGTCCTGTCGATATCGTCGGACATGATTACGCGCCTGCACAACCGCTGCGGGCTATTGTAGTGCAGTCCGGTGCAGCCGACGAGGGTATGTTGAAGGCAATTAGCGCTTATACGGGGGTTTATCGAGACCGGCTGGCGAGAAGGTGAAAACCTCGACGCTGTCCTCGGTGACGCCGACGGAATGCTCGAACTGCGCGGATAGCGAGCGGTCGCGCGTGACCGCGGTCCAGCCGTCCGACAGCACCTTCACATGCGGGCGGCCGAGATTGATCATCGGCTCGACGGTGAAGAACATGCCCGGTTTGAGCACGACGCCTTCGCCCGGCCTGCCCACATGCACGATGTTGGGTTCGTCGTGGAAAAGTTTGCCGAGGCCGTGGCCGCAGAAGTCACGCACCACGCTCATATGCTGGGCTTCGACATAGCTCTGGATCGCCGCGCCGATATCGCCGGTGGTCGAGCCGGGCTTGATGGTGGCGATGCCGCGCATCATCGATTCATGTGTGACCTCGATCAGCCGCTCGGCCCGGCGCGGAATATTGCCAATCGGATACATGCGGCTGGAATCACCATGCCAGCCGTCGAGGATCAGTGTCACGTCGATATTGACGATGTCGCCTTCCTTGAGCGGCTTGTCGCCCGGGATGCCGTGGCAGACCACATGATTAAGCGAGGTGCAGGTCGATTTCTTGTAGCCGCGATACATCAGCGTCGCCGGCAGCGCGCCGTGGTCCATGCCGAACTCGTAGACCAGTTTGTCGATGGCGTCGGTCGGTACGCCCGGCCCGACGTGATCGGTGAGCATGTCGAGGCAGCGCGCCGTCAATTGCCCAGCCTTGCGCATGCCTTCAAAGGCGGCGGGCCCATGAATCTTGATCTGTCCGGTTTTACGGAGAGGCGCTACAGAAGCGTCAACATAAGTCATGACGACGTAATGTAAGGACTGGCCCGCCGGGCGGCAAGTTCGCGCTTTCAGGCGACTTTACCGTCCAATTCGTCCTCGATGTGGGCGCGGATGATGTCGTCGAAACTGGCCTCGACCTTGAAACCCAAGGCTAACGAACGTTTCGGATCGAAACGGCTGGGCCAACCGGCGACGATGCGTTCGACCAGGGCATCCGGCGCCCGCCGGATGCGGCCGGCGACATTGCTGCCGGCGACCCGGGTGAGCGCTTCGATCTGCTCGCCGACAGTGCAGCAGACACCGGGCATGGTCAGCGCGATGCGGTCGCCGAGTTGCGCGCGCGTCAGGCCCGCGGCGTGAATGAGGAATCCGACCGCCGAGCGTGGGGAGGCGTGCCAATGCAATACCGTGTCGGCAACGGGCAGCAACGCTTCCTGGCCGGCGAGCGGCTCGCGGATGATGCCGGAGAAGAAGCCGGAGGCTGCCTTGTTCGGCTTGCCCGGCCGTACCACGATCGACGGCAGGCGGATGCCGACGCCTTCGAGAAAGCCGCGCCGCGTATAGTCGGCCAGCAGCAATTCGCAGATCGCCTTCTGGGTGCCGTAGGAGGTGAGCGGCGTCAGGTGGAACTCATCCGGGATGGCATCCGGGAAGGGCGCGCCGAATACCGCGATCGACGACGTGAAAACGACTTTCGGCTTGTAGCCGTCGCCGGCGGCGCGGATCGCTTCGATGAGCGCGCGCGTGCCGTTGAGATTGACGTGATAGCCCTTCTCGAAATCGGTCTCGGCTTCGCCGGAGACGACGCCGGCGAGATGGAAGATCACGTCCGGCCTTGCGGCAATCTCCTTTTCCGCAACGCCCGGACCGGCGAGGTCACCGGCCGTGAGCGACACTTCGCCGCCGAAATCCGCCGGCGCTGCCGGTGGCACCACGTCGATCAGGGTCAATTTGTCGATTTTGGCGCCATTGAGCTTGCCATCCTTAACCAGCCGTTCGGTCAACTTGCGGCCGATCATGCCGGCGGCGCCGGTGACCAGGATATGCATTGGCGTTCCCCTCGAACTTAAGCCTTTTTGTCGTCCGCCGCTTCGAAACGGTCGATCTTGCGCAAATCCGGAAACAATCCCATCCACATCGCCGCGATCACCAGCGAGCCGAGGCCGCCGATCAGCACCGACGGCACCGCGCCGAGCCACGCGGCGACCGTGCCGGATTCGAACTCGCCCAGTGTATTCGACGAGCCGACGAAAAGGTAGTTGATCGCGCTCACCCGCCCGCGCATGTCGTCCGGCGTCTCAAACTGCACCAGCGTGAAGCGGATGACGATGCTGACGGCGTCGGAGGCGCCCAGAATGGCGAGCGCGAAAAGCGACAACGGAAACCAGGTCGAGAGCGCAAAGATCGTGGTGGCAATGCCGTAGATCGCGACCACGGCGAACATCTTGCGGCCGATGTGGCGCTCGATCGGGAAGCGCGACAGGATGGCCGCCGTTACCAGCGCGCCCGCGGCAGGCGCCGAACGCAAGAGGCCGAGGCCAATAGGTCCGACGGCGAGAATGTCCTTGGCGAAAATTGGCAGCAGCGCGGTGGCGCCGCCCAGGATCACGACGAACAGGTCGAGCGTAATCACGCCCAGCAGCCGCCTGCGGGTGCGGATATATTCGAAACCTGCCAGCACCGAACGAAGTGTCGGCGGCTCGCGGTTGGCGACACGGCCTTGCACGCGCATCAGGGTCACCAGCGTCATCGAGCCGAGAAAAAATCCTACGCACAGCGCCGCGACCGCGACCGGCTTCACCGCGTAAATCACGCCGCCGAGGGCGGGTCCGCAGATCACCGCCACCTGGTTGGCGGAGGTCCAGGCCGCGACCGCGCGTGACAACATGCGCGCTGGCACCAGAGCCGGCACCAGCGAGTGGCCGGTCGGCAATTCGAAGGCGCGCGCGCAGCCGATCATGAAGACGGCGGCGAACAACAGGTCGCGGCTCAGCACACCGGCGAGCATGGCGCCGGTGATGAGCGCGGCGGCCAGTGCGTAGACGCTCTGCGCCACGCGGATGATCATCTTGCGGTCGTAACGGTCGGCTGCGTGCCCGATCAACAAGGTGAGAACGACCGCCGGTACGAACTGGATCAGCCCGACCAGTCCGAGATCGAAGGCGCTGCCTGTAAGCTCGTAAACCTTCCAGCCGATCAGCAGTGCCAGCATCTGATAGCCGGTGGTGGCGGATAACCGCCCCAACCAGAACAGCACGAAAGAGCGTTGTTCGAGCAGCCCGCCGGTCGGCGGCGCTTCGGCTTCACTCATGCGGGCAAGCCGTTTGTCACGACACCATTGATCGCGCTCAGACTTAATTTCTGTCCGCCGGCGAGCGTAAAATTCTCGGGCGCGAGCCAGCGCTCGAAATCGGCCTTGCGCGCCGGCCATTCGCTATCGAGCATGGAGAACCAGGCATTGTCGCGGTTGCGGCCCTTGGCAATCAGATGCTGGCGGAAGATGCCCTCGAAGGTAAAGCCAAAACGCCGTGCCGCGCGCCGCGAGGCTGCGTTAAGCGCATTGCATTTCCATTCGTAGCGCCGGTAGCCGAGCGTCTCGAAGGCATAGCGCGCCAGCAGATATTGCGCTTCGGTCGCCAGTGGCGTGCGCTGTAGTTGCGGCGAATACAAAACGTGCCCGACTTCGATCACGCGCATCTCGGGCCGAATTTCCATCAGTGTCAGATAACCGAGCGCGCGGCCCTTTGGCTCGACAATCGCATAGGCATAAGGATCGCTCGCCGCCGTGCGCCTGGCGATGAAATCGGAAAATGTTTTTTCATCGGTGAATGGGCCGTCGGTGCTGATGTAAGTCCAGACGTCGGGATAGCCCTTGAACACGTTCCACAAACCGGAAGCGTGGCGCGGTTCGAGTTTTTCCAGACGGCCATAGCGCCCCTGCAACGTTACCGGACCCGGGCGTTGTGCCGGCGTGGCGTCGACCGGCAGGCCGATCGGTTGGCCGGTCTCCGGATGGGGCTCGCCGCCGTTCATGGGCCTTTGCTTTTCTCGCCTGACTCGAACACGGCATTGAGTTCGGCGTTCGAGATCACGCCGGCGAAGCGGTCGAAGGCGCCGCTTTCGGCTATTTCCTTTGCCGATTTGATGAAGGCGTGCATGGCGACGCGCGCCAAGGTGCCGCCGACGCTGATGCGGCGCACGCCCATCTCGGCGATGTCCTTGACCGTCAGACCCGACGCCGCTGACATCAGCAAATTGACCGGCTTGGGCGCGACCGCCTTGACCACGGTTTCGATCTGCTCGCGCGTCTTGATGCCCGGCGCGTAAAGGCAATCGGCGCCGGCGTCGGCAAAAGCCTTAAGCCGCCGGATGGTTTCGTCCATGTTCGGCAGGCCTTTGATGAATCCTTCGGTGCGGGCGGTGAAGATGACGTCGCCGCCGGTCTTGTCGATGGCCGCGCGCGCGGCGCGCACGCGTTCGAGTGCCGTGTCGAAATCGTAGAGCGGCTTGCGTTCGTCACCGGTGGCGTCTTCGATCGACAGGCCGGCGACGCCGGTCTCGACACAAAGCCGCACATTATCGGCGACCTCGGCGGCGCTATTGCCGTAACCCGCTTCGAAGTCGGCATTCACCGGCACATCGGCGACCGTTGCCATTTCGCGGCTATGGGCCAGCACCATGTCGCGCGTCACTTCGCCGTCGGCATAGCCCTGGGCGTGAGCGTAACCGGAACTGGTGGTGGCCAACGCCTTGAAGCCGAGCATTTGCAGATAGCGTGTGGTGCCGGAATTCCAGGGATTTGGAATGACGAAGCAGCCGCTCGCATGCAACTGGCGGAAGGCACGGCGCTTGTCGGCGGTAGAGGGGGCGGCCATTTGCAATTCCTGGTCTGGAAGCGGGCGACCGTAGAACGATTGAGCAATGAATAACAATGCCATTCCGTGAGGTGGGCTATGACCCTTGCTCATGGGCTAACCGGCCTGTCATGGACTTTGCCGCGCCGAATTAGGCTAGACTGGCGAACAACGATTGAATTTTGCGGGAGAACGCCGTGGACAGTGTTGATTTCGACGCTTTGGAGGAACAAGCGCGGGCCTCGATGCCGCCGGCCTCGTTTGCTTTCTGTGCCGCCGGCGCCGACGACGAGATCAGCATGGTCGAGAATATCACGGCCTGGCGCGCGCTGCGGCTGCGCCCGCGCGTGCTGCGCGACGTGACCGCGATCGACACACGCGTCACCTTGCTGGGTCAGCAGGTGTCGACGCCGATCATGGTGGCGCCGACCGGGCGTCACAAATTATTTCATAAACTTGGCGAACGGGCGACCGCGCGCGGCGCGGCGGCGGCGGGCGCGGCTTACGTGATGGCTTCGAATTCCAATATCCTGATCGAAGACGTGGCGGAAGAACGGCGCGATGCGCCGCAATGGTTCCAGCTTTATTATTGGCCGAAGCGAGCCGAGGTCGAAGCGCTGATCGACCGTCTCGCCGAAGCCGGTTTCACCGCTTTGGTGCTGACCGTCGATGCGCCGGTCGGCGGTTGGTCGCCACGCGCCTCGCGCGAACAGCACATCCCGTCACCGGACATTCTCAACATCAACATGCCGGGCAAGCCGATGGCGCGCACGGCCTATCATCCCGACTTTGTCGGCAAGGTAATGTATCCGGCCGCCTGGGCCGAACTGGAATGGCTGGTCAAGCGTTCGCCGATACCGGTGATCGTCAAAGGCGTGCTGCGCGGCGACGACGCGCTTGCCTGCGCCGAGCATGGCGCGCGCGCCATCATCGTTTCCAATCACGGCGGCCGCCATCTCGACACCACGGTGACGACCGCCGCCGTCATCGGCGAGGTCGTGCAGGCGGTGGGCAACAAGGCCGAAGTCTATGTCGATGGTGGCATCCGGCGCGGCACCGACATCCTGAAAGCTTTGGCGCTCGGTGCGCGTGCTGTTTTGATCGGACGGCCGGTGATCTGGGGCTTGGCGGTTGACGGTGCCGAGGGCGTGCGGGCGGTACTCGATCATTTTCACGTCGAACTGGTGCGCGCCATGCAATTGAGCGGCACGGCGAGCCTCAAAGACGCCACGCCAGACCTCTTGGCGCGTTAGCGTGACTGCCTGAGCTTTTCCGGCTGTACGCGCTGAGCCGGCGCCGCGTTCCGTGATAGCACCAGGCGCCCCTGCGTGTCGAAAGCGGCCTCGATCATGCGCGGTTTAGTATTGAGCAGGAAGTCGCCCAGGCTGCGTTGTGTTGCCTCGGGCAGGTCGAGATAGGCGCGGATTAATTCGATGATGCCGGGCTCGCGCGTCCAGTAATAAAGCTCCAACAGGCGGCTAGGATCAGTACCGCTGCTGACCAGCGTGTTGAGGACCTCCAAAGCCTGGCTTTCGTGGACCGAGTGGCCCAGGCCGCTTCCGGTGCTGCGCTTGGTGTTTCGTTGCATGGTCGGCCCGCCGTGATACATGCCGGCATCATGATCCATAATGCGGTACCGCTAGAATATGCATATCCGAATACGACGGGCGGGCGCCCGGCCCACCCGAGCGCGGCTGAACACCGCTCCCCCATCGAACCATCATCGGCCAAGGCCCGGGATTCGTTTGATTTTCACCTGAGGATGCGGTGAACTGCCGCCAAAATTGCCAATCCCGGGGAGATTACCGATGCTCAAGACGATTGCGGCCTTTGATCGCATTGGCGAGGAAAACGCCTTCGCGGTGCTCGCCCGCGCCAATGCACTGGCCGCGCAAGGGCGCGACATCATCAATCTCGGCATCGGCCAGCCGGACTTCCGCACACCCGAATTCATCGTCGAGGCGGCGATCAAGGCGCTGCGCGACGGCCATCACGGCTATACCCCGGCCAATGGCATCCCGGCACTGCGCGAGGCGGTGGCGGCCAGCCTGCACAAGCGCTACGCGGTCGACGTCGATCCCGGCAGCGTCATGATCATGCCGGGCGGCAAGCCGACCATGTTCATGTCGATCATGATGTTCGGCGAGCCGGGGGCCGAAATCCTCTATCCCGATCCGGGTTTTCCGATTTACCGCTCGATGATCGAGTTCACCGGTGCGACGCCCGTTCCGGTGCCGATCCGCGAGGAAAACGGCTTCGCCTTCTCGGCGGAGGAAACGCTCAAGCTGATCACGCCGAAGACGCGGCTGCTGATCGTCAACTCGCCGGCCAACCCGACCGGCGGCGTCACGCCCAAGTCGGAAGTCGACAAACTGGTCGCTGGGCTCGCCAAGTGGCCGGACGTCGCCGTCATGTCGGACGAGATCTACGACCACATGACCTATGACGGCGAGAAGCACGTGTGCCTGTTGTCGTACCCCGAAATCCGCGACCGACTCATTCTGCTCAACGGCTGGTCGAAGACTTATGCGATGACTGGTTGGCGTCTGGGTTATGCCGTGTGGCCGGGCAAGCTCTACGACTATGCGCGCAAGCTGGCGGTGAACCTGCATTCCTGCGTCAACGCCTCGGCGCAATATGCCGGTCTTGCCGCGCTCACGGGTCCGCAAGACGAAGTGTGGAAGATGATCGCCGAGTTCGACAAGCGCCGCAAAGTGGTGGTCGAGGGCCTGAATAAATTGCCGGGTGTTTCCTGCGCGACGCCGAAGGGCGCGTTCTATGCCTTCCCGAACATCAAGGCGACCGGCTGGAAGGCGAAGGAGTTCGCCGCCAAGCTGCTCGACGAAACCGGCGTCGCCATTATCGGCGGGCCCGATTTCGGCATTCTCGGCGAAGGCTATGTGCGCCTGAGCTACGCCAACTCGACCGAGAACATCTTGAAGGCGCTCGGCCGCATGGGCGAATTCCTGCAAAAGAAAAAAGCGGCGTAATCAGTCGCCCGGTTTGGACGCTTGCTCGCGCGGCATTTGCGGCTTGCGCGCTTTGACCGGCGAGAGCTCCGGCGCGACGCTTTGCGTGATACGCACGTCGCGCACGGGATAAGGAATTTCAATACCGGCCTCTTTGAACGCGTCCCATAGCGCCAGCATCACCGGCGCGCGCACGGTGATCATGCCGTTGTTCGGATCTGCGATCCAATAGCGCAAGGTGAAGTTGAGAGAGGAATCACCGAATTCCTCGAAGTAACAAACCGGCTTTGGATCGTCGATCACGCGTGGCACCTTCATCGCCGCCGCGACTGCGACCTCGATGACGCGATGCGGATCGCTGTCATAGCTGACGCCGAAGCTCGCCTTCAGCATCATCTTGTAGTTTGAATAAGACCAGTTGACCACGCGCTGGGTAACGAAGTCCTCGTTCGGCACCAGTATTTCGCGGCCGTCGCGGGTGTCGATCGAGGTATAGCGGGCGCCCATATTGGTGACCCAGCCGAACTGCTCGCCGACCGAAATCACGTCGCCCGGTTTGATCGACTTGTCGATGAGAAGAATAATGCCGCTCACCAGATTGGACACGATCTTCTGCAAACCGAAGCCGAGGCCGACGCCGACTGCGCCGGAGAAAAAGGCGAGCGCGGTGAAGTCGATGCCGACGGTCGACAGCACAATCAGGATAGCGAAGGTGATCAACAGCAGGCGGATCAATTTGCCGATCAGGACCTGAATGGACGGCGTCAAATCGGCTGACGAATGGACTCGCTTTTCCAAGAAGTCGCCGGCAGCATTGGCTACCCACAGCGTGATCATCAGCAGAACGACCGTCTTGATTACCAAAAGGGGCGTCACGCGCAGTCCGCCGAGCACGATAGCGAACGAATCGAGCGCGACCATGGTCGGTTGCAGCAGGTCGAGTATGCTGAGCGCCGCGATCGTCCACGCGACTACCGCGACCACGCGGTAGACAAACTGATTGCGGATCAGACCCGCGACCAGCGCGATCACGACCCATGCGGTGGCGAGACTTGAGGCCACGCCCAACAGATATGAGCGGCTCGGCCATGTCATCGAAAGCATGAGGCTGTGGATGACCACGATCACGATGACAAAGGCAATCGTTGCGACATTGGCCAGCACCAGTCGTGCGAACAGGCGCAGGAAGGGCGGCCATCCCATAGTCAGCGATGTCAAATCGATGCGGCGGCGCAGCACAGCGGCGGTCGACAAGCCGATGACGCCGGCCATTGCCACCGCGCCGAATTGGATCAGCAACCAAATCGAATTGAGCTCGGTCCCGATGCTTTTCAGGGTCTCGCTGAGGCCGGTTGCCAATTGATGAAAATCTTCCAAGCACGACTCTCCTGCGGATTATCGTCGAACGAGGCCGCCTCAGCCCCCTTGGAAACTGCCCGCAAACCGGATCAATATCAAATCGGGCAGGAGCCAGGCACCAGCCGGCCGGGAACACTAAGGGATTATACACATGTACGATCGCGGATTATCGGAAGAACAGCGGATGATGCGGCAGAGCTGCCGCGATTTCGTCGACGATGTAGTTTTGCCGTACATCAAGAAAAACTGGAAGCTGGAATGGTCGATGGTCCCGGAAGACCGGCTGCCCCTGAGCATCCTGGAAGGCGCCGAGAAGATCGGCATCCGCACCCTTGGTGTTCCGGAAGAATATGGCGGCGTCGAACTTGAGAAGGGCACCGAGGTAAAAACTTTCGCGCTGATCGCCGGCGAGATCGCGCGCGGCGATTCGGGGTTGGCCGACAAGCTGGTGCAGAACTGGAAAGTGTCGGTGCTGCTGCGTCAGTTCGCGCCCAAGCATTTGCAGGAAAAATGGTTCAAGCGGCTGGTCAACGAACCGGCGTTTCTGATGGCGCATTGCCTGACCGAACCGCGCGGCGCCTCCGACCGCTGGCTGCCCTACAACGTGCCGGAAGCCGCGATGCAGACCAAGGCGGTGAAAGCCGATGGCGGCTGGATCATCAATGGTCGCAAGCAATTCATTTCCAATGGCTACGACGCGTCGCTCTATGTCGTCTACGCCAACACCAACCTCAAAGTCGGCATGTTGCAGGGCACGTCATCGTTTCTGGTGCCACGCGAGACCAAGGGCTTTTCGGTCGCGCGCTGCAACGAGACGCTCGGTTGCCGTTTCATGAACAATGGCGAGATGGCGTTCGAGGATATGTTCGTGCCGGACGACCATCTCCTGGTTCAGGACTCGGCGATGGGATCGGCCGGCGTTTATTTCCGCCCGGGAAAGATCATCCAGGCGGCAAAAAATCTCGGCGTCGGCGTTCGCGCCTTCGAGGCGACCGCCGAATACGTGCAGAACTACGTGCAGGGCGGCAAGATTCTGATCAAGCATCAGGCGGTGGCGTTGCGGCTCGCCGACATGGCGACTCGCATCGAGGCGGTGCGCGCGCTGCTCGACCGCGCGGCCTCGGCGGTGGATGAAAATGCGCCCGAAGCCGAAACTCTCGTCAACATGGTCAAGATGTTCGCTTCCGAAGAAATCATGAAGGTCGCGCAGCACGCCGTTGAACTGCATGGCGGCAACGGCATCATGCTCGACTTCGGCATCGAGAAGGCGCTGCGCGACGCCGTCATTTTCCTGCACATGGATGCGACGGTCGATATTTCCAAGTTCAAGATCGTCAAATGCATGTTCCCGGATACGGCGGGAAAGTATGCCGGGCCGGAGTGAACCGCTGTACCTCTCCTTTCAGGGAGAGGGATCACCGCATCGTCAGCCGGAATCCGATCAGAACAATGGCAAGACCGATGACCTGCGCGACGCTCGGTACCACGCCGAGCGCGAGATAGCCGACGATCAGCGAGAAGCCGGGCACCAGCGCGGGGAAGGTCGCCGCGCGCCCGGCGCCGAGCAGCGTGACCGCGCGCGCGAACAGAAATATCGGCAGCACGCCGGCGATAATTCCCTGCGCCAAAACTTGCAACAGGTTCTCGTAAAGGCTCATGCGCAATATGCCAGCATAGCCGATGAAGATGAAATAAAACGGCGCATAGACCAGAACCGACAGCGCGCCGACGGCGGCGACCACGCGCGTGCCGGAAATTCGCCATTGCCGTAGCAGAATGCCAAAGGTCGCCCAGAATGCGCCGGCGACGAAGAATAAAAGATCGCCGCCGACGCCATGGCTGCCGATCGTCATCAGCGACTCATAGCCGAACACCATCAGTCCGAGAGTGATGGCAATGCCGCCGAGAATGCGCGAGCCGGACATTCTTTCGCGCAGCACGATGGCCGCCAGTACAATGCCGACCAGCGCGGCGGTTGCCGGCTGGATGGTGGTGCCGTGGCCGAGCGGCACCAAGATGAAACCGGTATAGGCAATGACAGCCTGCGGCGGCCCGGACAGTACGCTCATGATAAAGCCGCGGCCCCAGCCGATGCCGCCGAGATCGCGAAGCCCGGCGCGAAACACGATCGGCATTAGCAGCAGGCCCGACCATAGGAAGCGGTGCAGGGCAAGATCGGCCGGGGCAAAGCCGATCGAGATACCGTGCTTGGCGGCAACAAAGCCCGCTGCCCAGGCGAGCGCGGCGCCGGTCCCGCACAGCGTGCCGATCAGGACATTGGAAAAACGCGCAACCTGAGGCTGATGATGGTGGTCCAGAACCGGCGCCCTTCGTGCTGTCACCACAGGTGACTTCTACCCGGCTGATACTCTTTGTGGGCCGCATAATCTATCCGAAAGCCGATTCCCACTTTTCGGGATCATGCGGTAGGATGACCCATCGTCCAACAACGAAACGTCAACTCACATATCACCGGGATGGATAGCTCATGGCGAAGTCGCGCAAAGTCATCATTACTTGTGCCGTAACCGGCTCGATTCACACGCCGACGATGTCGCCGCATCTGCCGATCACGGCCCAGGAGATCGCCGATGCCGCCATCGGCGCGGCCGAGGCCGGCGCCGCCGTTGTGCATCTGCATGCGCGCAATCCGCAGGACGGTCGCCCAGACCAGACGCCGGAAGCCTTTTCGCCCTTCCTCAAGGTGATCAAGCAGCGCTCCAACGTGGTGGTGAACATCACCACCGGTGGCGCGCCGACCATGCTGGTGGAAGAGCGCGTGAAGCCGGCCGCGACCTGGAAGCCGGAAGTGGCGTCCCTCAACATGGGCTCGATGAATTTCGGGCTTTATCCGATGCTACCGCGCTACAAGGGCAAGTTCAAATTCGATTGGGAAGAGCCTTATCTGGAAGGCTCGCACGAGCGCATTTTCAAAAATACGTTTGCCGACATCGAATACATTCTGAAAACTTGCGCTGGTAACGACACCCGCTTCGAGATCGAGTGCTACGACATCGGGCATCTTTATACGCTCAGGCATTTCCTCGACCGCGGACTGGTCAAGACGCCGCTATTCATCCAGTCGGTGTTCGGTCTGCTCGGCGGCATCGGCGCCCATCCGGAAGACGTCATCATGATGAAGCGCACGGCCGACCGGCTGTTCGGGCCGGAAAATTTCCATTGGTCGGTGCTCGGCGCCGGCGCCAATCAGATGCGGGTTGCCGCGCAAGCGATCGCGATGGGCGGCAATGTCCGCGTCGGCATGGAAGATTCGCTCTGGATCGGCCCCGGCAAACTGGCGGAGTCGAATGCGCAGCAGGTCAGGCAAGTGCGCAAGATCATCGAAGGTCTCGGCCTGGAAGTCGCGACGCCGGACGACGCGCGCGAAATCCTGACGCTCAAAGGCGGCGACAAGGTCGCATTTTAGACGACGTTTTAAGTCACTCATACCGTGGGAGCCGGCCGGCGCTCCCACGTCTTGGCGATAAGGAGGGCATGGGGCCTCAACGGAGCCGCTGCGACGCATTTTCCGTTGCTCTCGCACGTGCGAAGCCCTCCTATAGCGGCAGGAGGATTCGGATTTAGCGCATGGCTTCCCTGGATACCGTCAGCATCGCAATTCTGCTCGGCAGCCTGCTGGTTCTGGCGGGTATTTTGTCGAGCCTGGTCGCCCTGCGATTCGGCGCGCCCTTGCTGCTGGTGTTCCTGATCGTCGGCATGCTGGCGGGCGAGGGCGGCCCGGGCGGGCTACGCTTCAGCGACGTCGACACCGCCTATCTGGTCGGCTCGGTCGCGCTGGCGCTGATCTTGTTCGATGGCGGCCTGCGCACACGCATCGCCACGTTCCGGAGCGTGCTGGCGCCGGCGGTGACGCTGGCGACCGAGGGCGTGCTTATCACCACGGTCCTCACCGCGCCGGTCGCCAAATGGGTGCTCGGCATCGGCTGGACCGAGGCGCTGCTGATGGGCGCGGTGGTGGCCTCGACCGACGCCGCGGCGGTATTCCTTCTCATCAACGCCGGCGGCCTGCGCCTGCGCCCGCGCGTGCGCGCCACGCTCGAAGTGGAATCCGGCACCAACGATCCCTTCGCGGTTTTCCTAGCGCTATTGCTGGTCGAAATCCTGGCGGTCGGCGGCCAGAACTGGTCGCACGCGGCGGTCACGCTGGTGCGCGATATCGCTCTTGGCTGTGTCCTCGGCTATGGCGGCGGCCGCGTCATCGCGCTTGTGCTCAACCGTGTATCGTTGGCGCAAGGGCTGCATGCGCCCTTCGTGGCGGTGAGCGCATTGATCGTCTTTGCCTTCGCCAATGCGCTGCATTCATCCGGCTTTCTCGCGGTCTATCTCGCCGGTCTCGTCGTCGGCAACCGGCAGACGCGCGCGCATAACACCGTCATTGTGTTCCTCGACGCCATCACCTGGCTGGCGCAGATCGTGATGTTCGTGCTGCTCGGCCTGCTGGTATCGCCCGACCGGCTGTTCGATCATCTCCTTGGCGCAATCGTGCTGGCGCTGGTGCTGATCCTGATCGCGCGGCCGGCGGCGGTCTTCCTGTGCCTGGCGCCGTTCAAATACCAATGGCGCGAGAAGGTGTTCATCTCCTGGGTAGGTTTACGCGGCGCGGTCGCCATCTTCCTAGCCTCGATCCCCCTGATGGTCGGCTTGCCCGGCGCCTATCTCTATTTCGACGTCGCCTTCGTGGTCGTGCTGTCGTCGCTGCTGATCCAGGGCTGGACGGTGGCGCTGTCCGCCCGCAAGCTCGGCATGTCCTTTGCGCGCGCCGCGTAAACCTACCCAGGAGATGAACACCTTCTCGCGCCATTGGTATTTGAACGGCGCCAGGCACAGG
>DASRLA010000006.1:0-77527 GCA_035648715.1 Pseudolabrys sp. | reverse complement strand
CTCGACCGTGACCGCTAAAGCTTCGGGCAGATCGGCGAAAATTTCGCGCATTTCGGCGCGTGTCTTGAAGCGATGCTCCGTCGTGAGGTGACGGCGCTCGGTGTCGGCGACATAGCGGCCTTCCGCGATGCAAATGAGCGCATCGTGCGACTCGTAATCGCCGGCGACGGCGAAAAAAGGCTCGTTGGTCGCGACCAGCGGCAGGTCGCGCTCATAGGCGAAATCGATCAGCACTTTTTCGACGGCGCGCTCCTGCGCCGTGCCATGACGCTGCAATTCGACATAAAGCCGGTCGCCGAACAACGCCTTGAGACGGTCGAGGCGCGCGGCCGCGACCGTGCTTTGGCCGGCGGCAATCGCCAGATCAAGCGGACCTCCGGGCCCGCCGGTGAGCGCGATGATGCCGCCGGTTTCTTCCTCGAGCCATTCGGCCTTGAGGCGCGGCGGCTCGTTCGGCGGCGATTCCATAAACGCGCGCGAGCTCAACCGCATCAGGGCGCGGTAGCCGGCCTCGCTCGCGGCCAGGAGAACGATCCGAGCGCGCTCGATCTGTACATTGCCACTACGCGCGCCGTTGTCGGTATCGCCGAAGTCGATCGCCAAAGCGCAGCCGATGATCGGCTGGATGCCGCTGTCGGCCATCTTTTCGGAGAATTCGAGCGCCCCGAACATGTTGTCGGTGTCGGTGAGCGCCAACGCCGGCTGCTTGTCAGCTTTTGCGAGTTCCGCCAGACGGCCGATCTGGAGCGCGCCCTCGAGCAGAGAATAGGAGGAGTGGACGTGCAGATGCACGAAATCGAGTTCTGCCATAATTGCTCGAAGGTTGGGTTCTCGGCGGTCGGGGTGATTCTGTGTTTCACCCAGAGTGGGGACCGCCTCCTTGCAAGTCCACCCTCGCGAACGGCGGCAGACCTTCTATGCCGGTTTTACACAGGGCCATTGCCGCGCATCGCATTGAACTGCGTTTATCGGCCTTTATGCGGCCCGGTCATGCCGGCTGGGGCGTCGGGGAACGCCAGCAGACCGGGCATGACGTTACGCTGGGCTACGCTACTCACCAGCGTCCGGCGGGGCTATGCACCGGCACTTCACAGGGACTGAACTCAATCAACGCGAACCCACAGGTTGGAAAAACGCTAACTTAGAAAGTACCGAAGCCTTCAAAGATTACTGAAGACCTGCGACCAGATCGCGACCATGCCGACGAAGAGCGACAGGGCAGCGAGCGTGGCGGCTTCTTGAACCAGGGCTTTGAACATGACCTACCTCCGACAGAACGTAAAGAGAACATAGTTCATGCTTTGTTCTAGAGTCAAGAGCGTTTTACAGGCCCGTGAAAAACTAAAATTCTCCAAATATTACAGCTAGTTCTGGCCGGTTTTTTGGCAGCGTCAGTCGTCAGTCGTCAGTCGTCAGTCGTCAGTCGTCAGTTCCGACTTGGTCGGCAGGGCTGCGTCAAGCAACTTAATACGAACTGCCGGTGACAGTGTGTTCCACGCATTTGCATGGCTCTCAAGAATCTGGCGGGCCGCGAATAGCCGATCATACATCTGGTCACCCCATTGGTCGGGATCCATTTTCTCCTCGGGCGGGTAGCGCTTCTCAATCCACTCCGCGAGGTCGTCGTAAAGCTCAGCAAGGTCTTGTTGAAATGCGCCTGCTGGAGAGCGGTCGCCGCTTCCTCAAGGCTCGCGGTCGCCAGCCGAAGCTTTAGGTAATCGATCGTGGTTTTGGCCGCGCTATAGGCCACCCGGGATTCCTTGCGCTGCTCAAACCGATGGCGCGCTTCGGTAACCACCGCCGGGATCAAGATGCCGAGCATTCCGACCACAAAGCCAGCTAGAATGACCTTGAATATTTCGAGCTCGAATTTATGCGCTTCTAGATGTGCATGGGTGGGCCGAACGAACTCAATGACGATAGTGACGGCTATGGCGGTGAAAACCAAAACAGCTGACAACCAAATCGCAACGACGAAGCTTCGTTTGGCAACGTCCTTCATGGCCGGGCATCCAATGCTCCGTATAGATACCGCAACAACCAACGGACAACCAAAGCGTGATGCCGGGTTCGCGTAAAAACCCTACTCCAACTCCACCACCCGCCCTTCCCGCAACGTCACCCGCCGGTCCATGCGGGCGGCGATTTCCATGTTGTGGGTGGCGATGATGGTGGCGAGGCCCGACGCCTTCACCAGTTGCGTGAAGGCCGCGAAGACATGATCGGCGGTCTTCACGTCGAGATTTCCGGTCGGCTCGTCGGCGAGCAGAATGCGCGGCGCATTCGCCACCGCGCGCGCAATTGCCACGCGCTGCTGTTCGCCGCCGGATAATTCCGCCGGCCGGTGGTTGAGTCGCTCTCGCAAGCCCAGATAGGAGAGCAACTCGATGGCGCGCTTCTTCGACTCGTTGCGGCCCAGGCCGCGGATCATCTGCGGCAGCAGCACATTCTCAAGCGCGGTGAATTCCGGCAGCAGATGGTGCGACTGGTAAACAAAGCCGATCTCGTTGCGGCGGATGCGGGTGCGTTCGGAATCCGGCAGGATCGCTGTCGCCGCGCCGTCGATATAGACGTCGCCATGATCGGGATGCTCCAGGAGCCCCGCGATGTGCAAGAGCGTCGACTTGCCGGCGCCCGATGGCGCCACCAGCGCCACCGATTGTCCGGGCCAGATCGCCAGTTCAGCGCCGTTGAGGATATTGAGCGTCTCATCGCCCTGCCGGTAGGTGCGCTCAACCTCGTGCAGGTACAGGATCGGAATGTCCTCAGCCGCCTGTCCGGCTTCGGCCTCGATCATCGTCTCACTCATAGCGCAGCGCCTCCACCGGATCGAGGCGCGCCGCGCGCCAGGACGGATAGAGGGTCGCCAAGAGCGATAGCACCAGCGCCATCAGCACCACTGCGGTGGTTTCGCCGGTGTCCATAATGGCCGGCAGATGCGAGAGGAAATAGAGCTCGGGCGAAAACAGTTCGGTGCTGGTCAGCCACGACAAGAATTGCCGGATGCTCTCGATATTCAGGCACACCACCACGCCCAGCAGGAAACCGACCAGCGTGCCGACCACGCCGATGGCGGCGCCGGTGATCAGGAACACGCGCATGATCGAGCCCTGGCTCGCGCCCATCGTGCGCAGAATGGCGATATCCTGGCCTTTGTCTTTGACCAGCATGATCAGGCCGGAAACGATATTGAGCGCGGCCACCAGCACGATCAACGTGAGGATCAGGAACATCACGTTGCGCTCGACTTGCAGCGCATTGAAGAAGGTGGCGTTGCGCTGGCGCCAGTCGATCATGAAGATCGGCCGTTTGGCCGCAGCCTGCACATCCTTACGATATTGATCGACCTTGTCGGGATTGTCGGTATAGACCTCGATGGCGGTGACGTCGCCGGCGCGGTTGAAATAGGCCTGCGCTTCCTTCAGCGGCATGAAGACCATGGCGCTGTCATATTCCGACATGCCGATCTCGAACACGGCCGTTACCTTGTAGACCTTGATGCGCGGCGTCGTGCCCATCGGCGTCACCGCGCCGCGCGGGGCGACCAGCGTAATATTGTCGCCGGCGCGCAGCGAGAGCTGGTCGGCAAGCCGCCGCCCGATGGCGACGCCCTGGCCTTCGTCAAAGCCGCCGAGCGTGCCCTGCTTGATGTTGTTGATGATGGACGGCAGGCCCTCGAGGTCCTTCAGACGAATGCCGCGCACCAGCACGCCACCGGCGTTGAAGGGCGATGACGCCAGCGCCTGGCCCTCGACGATGGGGGCGGCGAGCCGGATGCCTTTGACCTGCGAGATGCGATCGGCGACTTCCTGCCAGTCGGTGAGCGGCTTTTCCAACGGCTGGATCAGCAGATGGCCATTAAGGCCGAGGATTTTGTCGAGCAGTTCGGCGCGAAAGCCGTTCATCACCGCCATGACGATGATGAGCGTGGCGACGCCGAGCATAATCCCAAGAAAGGAGAACCCTGCGATGACCGAAATGAATCCTTCCTTGCGCCGCGCCCGCAGGTAGCGCAGCGACAGCATCCACTCGAACGGCGAGAAGGGCCGCGTCCCGTTGGGCTCGGTCATGAAGTCAGGGTTCCCAGTGGCCCTCGTTTTCACACGATTCGGGCGCTTTCGTGGGCGAAAAAACCCAACGGGCTCACAGGTTTATTGTGCGGGCGGGCGCGTCAAAAGGTCGAGCGCGGCGGCCGGCGACATCATCTCTTTGGCCCCGCTGGCACGCGTTTTAACCTCGATCTTGCCTTCGGCAAGGCCGCGCGGGCCAACCATGACCTGATAAGGCACGCCGATGAGATCGGCATTGGCGAATTTGGCGCCGGCGCGGTCGTCGAGGTCGTTATAGAGCGCGTCGATGCCTTTGGCGGAAAGCCCGCGATAGAGTTCCTCGCAGGCGCCGTCAGTCGCGGCATCCCCTTGCTTGAGGTTGAGGATCGCCGCCTTGAATGGCGCCACCGCCTCCGGCCAGATAATGCCGGCCTCATCATGCGAGGCCTCGATGATGGCGGCCACCAGCCGCGACGGACCGATGCCGTAAGAGCCGCTATGCACCGGCACTTCCTTGCCGTCGCCGGTGGCGACCACCGCTTTCATCGGCTCGGAATATTTGGTTCCGAAATAAAAGATGTGACCGACTTCGATGCCGCGCGCCGATACTTGGCTCGCGGCTGGCACCTTCGCAAAGGCATTGGCATCATGCATGTCGGAAGTCGCGGCATATTCCGCCGTCCACTTGTCGACGATTTGCTGCAAGCCAGAGATATCGTCGAAGTTCACATCCGCTGGCGGCACTGCCATGTCGAGATAGTCTTTGTGACAGAACACTTCCGACTCGCCGGTCTGCGCCAAGATAATGAACTCGTGCGACAGGCTGCCGCCGATCGGCCCCGATTCGGCGCGCATCGGTATCGATTTCAGCCCCATGCGCGCGAAGGTTCGCAGATAGGCGACGAACATCTTGTTATAGGAGTGATGCGCGCCGGCCTGATCGACGTCGAATGAATAAGCATCCTTCATCAGAAATTCGCGCCCGCGCATGAGGCCAAAGCGCGGCCGCACCTCGTCGCGGAATTTCCACTGGATGTGATAAAGGTTGAGCGGCAGATCCTTGTACGAGCGCACGGAAGCGCGCACGATCTCGGTGATCATTTCCTCGTTGGTCGGTCCGAACAGCATGTCGCGCTCGTGCCGGTCCTTGATGCGCAGCATCTCTTTGCCATAGGCGTCATAGCGCCCGCTCTCGCGCCACAGGTCGGCCGACTGCATGGTCGGCATCAAGAGTTCGATGGCGCCGGAACGGTCCTGTTCCTCGCGGATGATCTGCTCGATCTTTTTCAGAACCCGCAGACCCAGCGGCAGGAAGGCATAAATGCCGGCGGCCTCCTGGCGCATCATGCCCGCCCGCAGCATCAACCGGTGCGAGACAATTTCAGCCTCGCGCGGCGGCTCGCGCAATGTCGGGAGAAAATAGCGGGACAGGCGCATGGGTAGACCGGCGATTCGAGGGTGAACAGGCTTTGAGTGAAAGCGGATCGGCCGGAAAATTATAAGGGGTTAGAACGGCCCCTTAAAGGCTGAAATGCGCATGCGCCTTAAGCTTTTCGAGGTGCTGCTGCACCGGGAATGAAATCCAGGCGCGGTCGCGCAAATGAGGCACGCGCGCGACGTCGATCGCTTCGGCGAGTTTGCGCAGATAATAGAGCTCTTCTTTCGACTGCAGCTTGAAACCGTCGAACTCCCATTTGCCCTCGGTGAATTCGCGATCCGAAATGGCGTCCTCGAAGCGGCGGGTCCAGCCCTCTTTGCCGGTATCGAGCCCGGCGCCCTCGCCGAACGGCACCTTGGCACGATCGCGGATCGAGACCGGCAGATCGTCGGGATAAAGGCCATAGATATCGCGCAGCGGCATCTTGCCGGTCGCCAGCCCGCCAACCTCGCGCACCAGCGCCGAGGCGTCGAGATTGAGCGCGTAGTTCACCACCGCCGGATCGAGGAACGGTTCGCGGGTTTCGACCGAATGCCGCATCGAGGTGCGATCCACCCGTTGCAGGCTGACGCGATTCATCAGGCTCAAGCACTCGTCGCGCACCGGCTGGCCGGCGGCGGCGCTTTCATGAAACGCGATTTCGAGCGGCGCATAGCCGCAGAACAATTCGTCGGCGCCCTCCCCGCACAAGGCAACGCGGAAACCGTCGCGGTGCATGGCGCGGGCGGCGAGATGTGAGGCGACCGCGCCGCGAATGAGATTGGGCTCGAAGGATTCCGTCGCCGTGACCACCTCGGCAATGCTGGCGAAAGCCTCTTCGCTTTGCGCATCGAACGGCACGATGCGTAAATCATAGCCGGTCTTCTCCGCGTAAGTTGCGGCGTAGCGAAAATCCGGCGCCCGCGTGTTGCCGACGAAATAGCCGGGCGCCTCGGGCCGGAAGCGGCGTGCATAATGCGCTACAAGCGTTGAGTCGATGCCGCCGCTGAAAAAAGTCGCGACCGGCAGACCCGGCGGCAGCCGCCGCTCCACCGCCGCGCACAAAATCTCGTCGAGCGCCCGCGGCGAATAATCGACCGCCGTATCGTCTCGCGGATAGACCGGCGATTTGAAGCGCACGCAATTCTTGCGCGACAGCGCGTAGCCGGGCGGCAGCACCATAACGTCGCAGTCCGGTACGGAGTTAAGTAACGGCCGCATTTCCGAGCAGAACAAATAGCTCGTGCCCTTCTGCATCACATAAAGCGGTTTGACGCCAAAGGGATCGCGCGCGGCCAGGAATTCGCCCGTCACCAGATCAAGCGCGACAAAGGCATACATGCCGTTGAAGCGTTCCAGCGCGCGCGCCCCCCAGGCCTGCAACGCATTGGCCAGTACTTCGGTGTCGGATTCGGTTTTGAAGCCGACGCCGAGGTCTTGCAACTCCTGGCGCAGTTCGGCGTGGTTATAGATCTCGCCGTTGAACGAGACCGCCAGCCGTCCGAAAAACGAAATCTGCGGCTGCACGCCGTGCTCGCCATCGACGATGCGCAGGCGGCGCGTGCACATCGCGATATTCGGCAGCGGCGAAAACAGCGGGTCGGTCACGTCGCCGCGATGCAGGATGCCCATGATGAGTGCGCGGACGGTCGCATCCGCCTCCGGCCATCCAATCGCAACCGCAAATCCGCACATTCAGCCGGGGCCCTTCAGGTTGCGTTTACCCTATTGGCGCAAGCGTGAACTTTGTCTTAACCCGCGCGGCGCGCGGGAATAGCGCAGGATATCGAGGGGTTAACCCCTAGGCGGCCCTGAGTGGACATGGCATAATGCCACCTGAGATTTAATTGAGTAATAATTGCAATGTTTAGTGGTGGACGAAAAAACGTTAGCTGGCTGGCGATTTTCGCCATCGCCTTGCATACGATTCTCGCGGGCGTCCTGCTGCCGGCCTTTGCCGCCCCGGTCGATCCGTTCAGCGTCATATGCCATAGCCAAAGCATCGACGCCGCGCCCGACAGCCAGACTGGCCTGCCAGGCCAAACCCCGTCCGGCCCGTGCGACCATTGCAAGCTGTGCAGCGCGGCCGCTGCCCCGCTCGCACCCGAAGCGCTGCTCGACAGTGATCTAAAGCCAACCGGCCTGGTCGAGGTCCTTTATCCCACCTCGATGGCGCCCGCCGGCGGCATCGCCGTTACGCCCAAACTTGCACGAGGTCCTCCGCACTTCGCGTGACAAACGCGGCCGCTTCGCGTGGCCCGCCCCTCATGTCTCCGCGAAATTGCAAGGAGTGACCTTCATGTCATGTCGTATGGCTAAATTGGCCCAGTGCGGGGCCGCAACAGTATTCATCATCATGTCGAGCGCGGCGCAGTCGCACGAAATCGTCGGCAACCGTTCCTTCCCGGCAACGCTTGCCGTTGACGATCCCGGTGTCTCCGATGAATTGGCCTTTCCGGCCTTTTCATCGTTTCGAACCGGCGACGATCCATCCGTCCGCCAGCACGACATTTCCGGCGAGTTTTCCAAACGCATCACCGAGGATTTCGCCGTTTCCTTCGGTACCGCCTGGAGCCGGATCCACGCGCCCGGCGGTCCGATGATGACCGGCGCCAGCGGATTTCAAAATCTGGAGACTGCGTTCAAATATCGCCTGTTCAAAAATCCCGAGCAAGAATTTGTTATGTCGGTCGGGCTTGGGATCGAATGGGGCGGCTCTGGCGCGCAGGATGTCGGCGCCGAACGGCACAACACCTACACGCCGACGATATATTTCGGCAAAGGCTTCGGCGATCTGGCCGCCAGCCTGAATTTCGCTCGACCCTTCGCGGTCACCGGCCAGATCGGTTATGCGATCCCCGGCTCGCGTCTGGCGATCAATACCGATCCCGACACCGGCGACGTCGATATCGAAACCAATCCGGGCGTTCTGGTCTGGGGCGGTTCACTCCAATACAGCATGCCTTACCTGAAGTCGTCGGTGGTCGATCTCGGCCTGCCGGAGTTTTTCAATCGCCTGATCCCGATTGTCGAACTCGCGCTGCAAACGCCGGTGACCAGCACCGTCAACTCCGGCACCGTGACAACCGGCACCATCAATCCGGGCTTTCTCTGGGTCGCCGATAGTTATCAGATCGGCGTCGAAGCGATCATCCCGGTCAACCACCAGAGCGGAACCGGCGTGGGTGCCATCGCGCAGTTGCATTTTTTTCTAGACGATATATTCCCGAATTCGATCGGCCGACCGATCTTTGGTAATGGCATCAACATGGGGAGGCCGGCATTCGGACGCTGACCATGCGAAATCTTATTCAGGCGGCCGCCGCGCTCGCGCTCTTCATTGGCGCGGCGACGGCGGCCATGGCGCATGCCCATCTCGATCATGCCAGTCCCGCTGTCGGCAGCACCGTTTCTCCCGCGCCAAGCGAAGTGGTGCTGTGGTTTTCGGAAATGCTTGAGCCTGCCTTCAGCAGCGTCGAAGTGCGCGATGGCAACGGCGCTGCGGTGCAGGCGGGAAAACCGCGCGTCGATCCGAGACAACGCACGCAGATGCGGGTGCCGCTTAAACATCTCGCGCCCGGCACATACAAAGTGCTCTGGCGCGTCCTGTCGGTCGACACGCATCGCTCGCAGGGCAATTTCAGCTTTACCGTCGGTCGTTAAGTGATCGTCGATCCGCTCATCGCGGCGCGCGGCGTTCATTTTGCCGCAACGGCGCTGGCATGCGGCAGCGTCGTGTTCATGGCGCTGGTGGCGGAGCCGGCGGCCGCCGGTGTCGACATTCGCCCGCTTCGCTGCCGATTGATCTGGCTGACCTTAGGCGCGCTCGCCGTCTGTGGTCTCTCAGGCGCCGTCTGGCTGGCGTTGATCGCCTCCGATATTCTCGGCGCGCCGCTTTCCGACGTCTGCTTGCACGGCGGCGTTTGGGAGGTTGCGACAGGAACGCGCTTTGGCGAGATTGCCTGCGCAAGGCTGGTAATAGTCGCGATGCTCGCCTTTCTCCTGATCGTGCCGGGCATGCGCTGGCTACAAGTGGCGGCGGCCGTGACCCTGATCGGCCTGATCGCGCCGACCGGCCATGCCGGCGCGACGCCGGGACCGGCCGGCATGGTCCATCTTGCATCCGATACGGTGCATCTCATCGCCGCCGGCGCATGGGTCGGCGCCCTGCCGGCGTTCGTCATGGTGCTGCTCTCGAACCGGGGCGGAACGGCGCCGACGAAAGATCGGTTCGCCGTGGACGCTACCCGCCGCTTTTCGCTCATCGGCATCGTCTGCGTGGCTGCGCTGGCCTTAAGCGGGCTGATTAATAGCTGGTGGCTGCTGAGCGGGCCCGGTGACTTGCTGACCACCTCCTATGGCCGCCTGCTGGCGCTCAAGATGGCGCTGTTTGCCACCATGGTCGTCATCGCCGCGGTCAATCGATACTACGTCACCCCGCGCCTGCCTGGCCGGGCCGCTAAGCGGGCGCTCGCGCGCAACACGGGCGCCGAAATCGCGCTTGGCCTGGCGGTGCTGTTCCTGGCCGGTGCGCTTGGAACCATGCCGCCATCCGGCCATGTGCATATTCCTTCAGCAACGCTTCCGCCCGACGCGGCCCAAGAGATAGCCTTTGTGCACATTCATAGCGAAGAGGCGATGGCCGACCTCACCATTGACCCCGGGCACGCCGGAAAGACCACTGCGACAATTCGCCTATCGCACGAAGATTTCACGGTCTTCACCGCGAGATCGGTACGGCTTGCACTCGACCCGAGCAGTGCCGGTTTAACAGGCATCGAACGCGAGGCAGTTCCCACGCCGGAAGGCAATTGGAACATCATGAATTTGAATATCCCGGCCGCCGACATCTGGACAGCGCGGGTGATTATCGATGCCGGCGGTGCGCCAATTGTATTGGACGCTCCGATTGTAATAACGCAGTGCAGCAACGAATGCTGATGACATGACCCGAATGATGGGTTAAGAATCTTTATCCGCGTGGATGGAGATTCCGGCGCTAAGACCGGCTCCGAGATGCGGTCCAAGTCTTGGGAGGGAAGTCTCTGGCGCGAAGCCGCTGCCGCCTCGACAAAAAGAGCAACAAGAGTCGGGGATATGAGACGACAAATTGCGACCGAGCAGGGCACGCGCGCCCTGCTCTTTTTTTGGAATTTGTTTCTCTGAAAATTTAACGGGTTTTTTGCGACAACAGTTGCAGGCATATTGGCTCACTGATGCGGCGGTGTCGCGATCCGTTTGAAAAATTCATATGGGATGAGGTCGTTCACATAGCAGAAATACAAAATCCCAAAGATGATGCTGGCGACCAGCGTCGTCCACATAAACTTGCGCCACATCACGTGCATGGCCGGCGCGCCGGGATCGGTGCCGGGCGCCAATTCATCTCCGCTTTCGCCCTGGCTCTTGATGCCGAACGGCAGCACGGCGAACAGCGTGATCCACCAGATGATGAAATATATCGCCAGTATCGTGGTGGTGTTCATCGTTCGCCTTAAACTATCGCCGCCGCGTTTTTTCTTGACACATGATCTTTTCCGAAAACCGGTTCCCATCCCCGATCAAGTCGGGGACAGGCTTTTTCAGGATCATGCGCTCACGCCTGCTCCAATTCGACCAGCGTTCCGCAGAAATCCTTCGGGTGCAGGAACATGACCGGCTTGCCATGCGCGCCGATTTTCGGCTCGCCGTCGCCGAGCACGCGCGCGCCCTGGCCCTTCAGCGTGTCGCGCGCCGCCAGAATATCCGGCACTTCGTAACAGAGATGATGAATGCCGCCGTCCGGATTTTTTTCGAGAAACTTGGCGATCGGCGAAGATTCGCCGAGCGGCTCCAGAAGCTCGATCTTGGTATTGGGCAACGTAATAAACACCGTTGAGACGCCGTGATCGGGCTGGGCGACTTTTGCCGAAATCTGCGCGCCGAGCGTATCGCGATACACGGCGGAAGCCTTGGCGATGTCGCGCACCGCGATGGCGACGTGATTAAGACGACCGATCATGAATCTCCTCTCACTGCGATGCTGGCGCGTTATTATACCCCGAGCACGTGCACATGGCACATCGGCTTTTTACCCCAGCGCTGCGCGATAATAGCGCGCACGGCGCGGCGCACGGCTTCGGCCACCGTATCGGGGTCCAGGCGCTTCTTGCGCGGCAATGAGGCGAAGGTATCCTCGATGGCATCATAAGCCGCTTCTTCGATCAGCTTGCCGTCGCGGTCGCGCTCGGGAATGCCGATGAGGTCGAGCTCGGGATCGGCCGCCAGCTCCCCCTTCTCGGTCAGCGCCAGCGCGATCGAGACGCAGCCTGCAAAGCTAAGGCGCTTGCGGTCGGCGATGGTGCGGGCATCGGCCTCGACGAGAATGTATCCATCCTTATACGTCCGCCCTGACGGCACCTCGTCGATGACGCGCGCGTCGGGCGCGATCCGCACCAGGTCGCCGTTCTTGGCCGGCACAACCTCCTTGATGCCGGCCGCGCGTGCAAGGTTTGCGTGCTCCGACAAATGCAGCGACTCGCCATGCACCGGCACCAGCACCTTGGGCCGCACCCAGGACAACATTTCCTCGACCTCAGCGCGGCGCGGATGGCCGGAGACATGCACCATATGGGTGCGGTCGGTGATGACCTCGATGCCTTGATCAATCAGGCCGTTGATAATGCGGCCGACCGCCTTCTCGTTGCCGGGGATGGTGCGGGCGGAAAAGATCACCATGTCGCCGCGCGACAGCGTCACTTCCGGATGCTGGTCCTCGGCGATGCGGGCGAGCGCGGCTCGCGGCTCCCCTTGGCTGCCGGTGCAGAGCGCCACGACCTTGTTGGGCGGCAGATAGCCGTAGGCGTCCATCGGGCGGAACAGCCTGATGCCTTCGAGATAGCCGAGTTCGCGCGAAATCGACACGATGCGGTCCATCGCACGCCCGACTACGATCACCTCGCGGTCGGCCGCTTGCGCCGCGAGCGCCACCGCGCGCAGGCGCGCCACGTTGGACGCAAACGTCGTCACCGCCACGCGGCCCTTGGCGCTTTTGATCAACACCTCAATGTTGCGCGCCACGTCGGTCTCAGAAGGCGAGACGCCGTCGCGCACGGCATTGGTGGAATCGCCGACCACGGCGAGACAACCGGCGTCGCCCAATGCGCGCAACTTTGCCTCGTCGGTGCCGCTGCCGAGGATCGGCGTGCGGTCGATCTTCCAATCGCCGGTATGCAGCACCGCGCCCAAGGGCGTGCGAATGATGAGCGCGCTTGATTCCGGGATGGAATGCGCCATGGTGCAGAGTTCCACGTCGAACGGCCCGACGTTAAAGCGGCTGCCGAGTTCGACGATGTTGACCGGAATTTCCGGCGTGCCCGGTTCGCCCGCGCGCTTGCTCGCAATCATCGCCGCCGTGAAGGGCGTCGCGTAAAGCGGGACTTTCAGTTTCGGCCACAGATCGAGGATGGCGCCGAAGTGATCCTCATGGGCGTGCGTGATAACGAGGCCGGCGATGTTCTTGCGCTCGGTGACCAGATAATTGATGTCGGGAAAAATCAGGTCGATGCCCGGCAGATGTTCTTCCTGCGCGAAGGAAACGCCGAGGTCGACTGCCAGCCATTTCCTGCCGCCTTCCGGCCCGAGACCATAGACCGACAGGTTCATGCCGATCTCGCCGACACCGCCGAGCGGCGCAAACACCAGTTCCTGTTGTCGTTCAGCCATCAATTTCCCAATCCAAATACTTCGCCGGCGGTTACAGTCACGATCCCCGCCGAGCCGCGCACCAACAGCCGCCCGGCGTCATCAAGTCCCTCAAAATGTCCCCTGAATTCGCGATCCGGCAATCGGACATTGATCGTCTGCCCAAGGCCAGCCGCGCGCTTGAGCCAGTCGCCGCGGATCGCGGCAAAGCCCTGCCCGCGATCCCATTGCGAAAGCCTGCGCTGCATGGCACCCGCGAGCGCGATCAGCAAGGCTTGCGGCGTCACCGGCGCACCCGCCGCCGCCAGATCGGTCGCCGGATAGGACGTATCAGACGGATGCGCGGCGCAATTGACGCCAAAGCCGATCACCACGGCAAATCCACCCTCGCTCTCGCCTTCAATGAGAATGCCGGCCACCTTGGCGCCATCGATGAGCAGATCGTTCGGCCACTTCACTTTCAGCAAAGGGCCAAGTTGCGGCGCGCATTCAGCCACCGCGTCGTGCAGCGCCAGCGCCGCCACAAAGGATAGCTGCGGTGCTGCGGCTTGCGGCGACGGCTCGCTCAACAGCAAAGAAGCGTAGAGATTTCCCGGCGGCGAGATCCAGGAATTGCCGCGACGGCCGCGGCCGACGTCCTGGCACGCGGCCGAAATCCACAACGGCCCGCGCTCGCCGGCACGTGCACGCGCCAGCACCTCGGCATTGGTGGAGCCGAGCGTCTCGTAATTTACGTGCCGGACCCCCGCCAGGTCCGTGGCTTCGCGGTTCATTCACAGTCGGAGTGCTACACGATCACGTGCGCACATAACGCATTAAAAGAGCGACTTCGCCGCCACCGTCGCCGCGCCCAGAAGTGGCGCCGGATAAACGAAGAACAACAGATTGGCGAGGCCCGACACGCCGAGCACCACGCGCAACAGCGCCGGCATGCTCTGGAACGGCTTTGCCGCCTCGTCGAAATACATGATCTTGACGATGGTCAGGTAGTAGAAGGCGCCTACGACCGAGGCCAGCACGCCGATGACGGCAAGCACATAAAGCCCGGCCTTGATGGCGGCAAGGAACACATAGAACTTGGCGAAGAATCCGGCGAGCGGCGGAATGCCGGCCAGCGAGAACAGCAGCATCGCGAGGAAGAACGCCATCGCCGGTTGCCTGCGTGCCAGACCACCAAGATCGCTGATGTTCTCGACCATTATGCCATCACGCCGCATCGACAAAATGCAGGCGAAGGTGCCGAGTGTCATAGCGACATAGATCGTCATATAGACCAACACGCCCTGCACGCCTTCCGGCGTGCCGGCCGCGAGGCCGACCAGTGCAAAGCCCATATGGCCGATTGAGGAATAAGCCATCAGGCGTTTGAAGTTCTTTTGCCCGATCGCCGCGAAAGCGCCGAGCACCATCGAGGCTATCGCAACAAAGACCACGATCTGTTGCCAGGAATGCGTAATGCCGGGGAACGCCACCACAGTCGCGCGCACGAAAATGGCGATGCCCGCCACCTTGGGCGCAGCGGCGAAGAATGCCGTCACCGGCGTCGGCGCGCCTTCATAGACGTCCGGCGTCCACATGTGGAACGGCACCGCCGACACCTTGAAGCAAAAGCCGGCGAACAGGAAAACGAGACCGAAGATCAGGCCGATGCCCGCCCCGTTTTGTGTGGCGGTGGCGATGCCGGAAAACGTCACGGTGCCGGTGAAGCCGTAGATCAACGATGCGCCGTAGAGCAGCATGCCGGACGACAGCGCGCCGAGCACGAAATATTTCAGGCCCGCTTCGGTCGAGCGCGCATTGTCGCGGTTCGACGCCGCCACTACGTAAAGCGGCAGGCTCATCATTTCGAGCCCGAGATAGAGCGCGATCAGGTCGGAGGCCGAGATCAGCAGCATCATGCCGAGCGTGGCCAGCAGCACCAGCACGCCGAACTCGAATTTTTGCAGCTTCTCGTTGGTCAGGTAATCGAGCGACAGCAACAGTGCGCCGGCCGATCCGGTCAGTGTCAGCAATTTGAGAAAACGCGCAAAGTCGTCGACCACGAAGCTGCCGCCGAACATTGAGGCCCGCCCGGCCGGCATCCAGACGATCAGCGCCGCCACGCCGGCGATCAGCACGATGCATAGGCCATTGACGAAACGCGCGGAGCCCTCACCCGCATAGACGCCGAGCATCAGCAGGATCATGGCGCCGCAGCCCAACACAATTTCTGGCAGGATCGGGATCAGCACGTGAATGTCGGTTAATTGGCTCATCGCGTGGTGCTCACCGGAATGATTTTGCCCGAAAGATTTTGGGCTTCAACGGCCGGTTTTGCGGCTTCTGCGGTCTTGACCGCCTTGTTATAGCCGTCGAGCAACTGCGTTACTGAAGCTGCCGACATGTCGAGTACCGGCTTGGGCGCGACGCCGAACAGAATGGTAAGGATCACCAGCGGCGCGAAAATGATCGCCTCCCGCAGGCCGATATCGCGGATGCTTTCGACCGCCGGCTTGAGCGTGCCGAAGATCATCTTGCGGTAAAGCCAGAGCGCATAGGCCGCCGACAAAATGACGCCTAGCGTAGCAAGGCTAGCGACCGGAATGTTCGCTTTGAAAGTACCGATCAGCGAAAGGAATTCGCCAACGAAGCCGGACGTGCCCGGCAGCCCGACATTGGCGAGCGTGAACACCAGGAAGATGAAGGCATAAAGCGGCATGCGGTTCACCAGCCCACCGTAGAAAGCGATCTCGCGCGTATGCATGCGGTCATAAACGACGCCGACGCACAAGAAGAGCGCGCCCGAGACGATGCCATGCGAGATCATCTGGAAGATGCCGCCGGCGACGCCCTGCGTGGTCGCCGCGAAAATGCCCATGGTGACGAAGCCCATGTGGGCCACCGACGAGTATGCGATCAGCTTCTTCACGTCCTCCTGCATCAGCGCCACCAGCGAGGTGTAGATGATGGCGACGACCGAGAGCGTATAGATCAGCGGCGCGAAGTCGTGGCTCGCCAGCGGGAACATCGGCAGCGAGAAGCGCAGGAAGCCGTAGCCGCCCATCTTTAGCAGGATAGCGGCGAGGATCACCGAGCCAGCGGTCGGCGCCTCCACATGCGCGTCCGGCAACCATGTGTGCACCGGCCACATCGGCATCTTCACCGCGAAGGAGGCAAAGAAGGCGAGCCACGCCCAGGTCTGCAAGCCGGCCGGAAAGCCGTGCCGCAATAGCACCGGAATGTCGGTGGTGCCGGCCTCCCAATACATCGCCATGATGGCGAGCAGCATCAGCACCGAACCCGCAAGCGTATAGAGGAAAAACTTGAAACTCGCATAGACGCGGCGTTGGCCGCCCCAGATGCCGATGATGAGGAACATCGGGATGAGGCCGCCTTCGAAGAACAGATAGAACAGCACCAGATCGAGCGCCGAGAAGGTGCCAATCATCAGCGTCTCGAGAACCAAAAACGCGATCATGTATTCCTTTACGCGGCGCTGAATCGAAGTCCAACTCGCCAGAATGCAGATCGGCATCAGCGCGGTGGTTAGGATCACGAAAGGTAGCGAAATGCCGTCGACGCCCATGTGATAGGAGGCAACGCCCAGCCAGTCGTGCTTTTCGGTGAACTGGAATTCCGGCGACGCAGTGTCGAAGCGGTGCACCATCGCGAGTGAAATCGCAAAAGTGATCAATGTGGTCCACATCGAAATCCAGCGCGCGGTGCCTTTGGCAAGCGCGCCGTTGCCGCGCACCATGATCATGATCAGCACGGCTCCGAGCAGCGGCAGGAAGGTGACGACGGAGAGAATGGGCCACGTCATATTAGTGAACCCCCGCCGAGAACATGAACCAGGTGATGAAGGCGGCAGCGCCGATCAGCATGGCGAAGGCGTAGTGATAGAGATAGCCGGTCTGGAGCCGCATCACGCTGCGCGTCACGTCGAGCACGCGCGCGGAAACGCCGTCGGGCCCGAACCCGTCGATCAGCCAACCGTCCCCACCCTTCCAGAGCGAACGCCCGAGCCACTTGGCGGGCCTGACGAAGATGAAGTCGTAAAGCTCGTCGAAGTACCACTTGTTCAGGAGGAAGCGGTACAGCACGTCGTGCTGGCGGGCGAGTTCGACCGGGATGTCGGGCCGGCGGATATAGAAGTGCCAGGCAACGACAAAACCGATCGCCATCATCAGCGTCGGCAGCAGGCCGATCTGCCACGGAATATGGTGCATGTCATCGAGGACAGTATTTGTCTTCGCGAAGGTCAGCGACTCGCGGAAGAAACCCTCGACGCCATGGCCGGCGAAGATGTCCTTGAACGGCAGCCCGGCCAGCACCGATCCGGCGGCGAGGAAGCCGAGCGGGATCAGCATCACCATCGGGCTTTCATGCGCGTCCTTCCAGTGCTTCACGTCATACGGCTTGCCGTGGAAGGTCTTGAAAATCAGACGCCAGGAATAAAACGACGTGAGCAGCGCCGCCGCCACCGTGCAGATGAAACCGTAAAGCGCCATCGGGTTCTTGCCCACATAGGCTGCCTCGATGATGGCGTCCTTGGAGAAATAGCCGGCGGTGAGCGGGAAGCCGGTGAGCGCCAGCGTGCCGATAATCATCGTGATATAAGTGAAGGGAATGCGCTCCTTCAGGCCGCCCATGTGGCGGATGTCCTGTTCGTGGTGCATCGCTATGATCACCGAGCCGGAGCCTAAGAACAGCAGTGCCTTGAAGAAGGCATGCGTGAACAGGTGGAACATGCCGATCGAATAGGCGCCGCAGCCCATGGCGACGAACATGTAGCCGAGTTGCGAGCAGGTCGAGTAAGCCACGATGCGCTTGATGTCATTTTGTACGAGGCCAATGGTCGCCGCGAAAACGCAAGTCGTCGCGCCGATGAAGGTGACGAAGGTCTGCGCGTGCGGGGCGAGTTCGAACAATGGCGACAAGCGCGCCACCATGAACACGCCGGCGGTCACCATGGTCGCGGCATGGATCAAGGCCGAGACCGGCGTCGGGCCTTCCATCGCATCCGGCAGCCAGGTGTGCAGTAGGAATTGCGCCGACTTGCCCATCGCGCCCATGAACAGCATGAGGCAAATGAGCGTGAGCGCGTCGGCATGCCAGCCGAAGAAATCGATGAACTTGCCGGAGAGCGATGGCGCCTGCGCGAAGACGGTGTCGAGATCGACCGCGCCGGTCATCTTGAACAGTGCGAAAATGCCGAGTGAAAAGCCGAAATCGCCGACGCGGTTGACCACGAAGGCCTTGATGGCGGCGGCGTTCGCTTCCGGCTTGTAGTACCAGAAGCCGATCAGCAGGTAACTGGCGAGGCCCACGCCCTCCCAGCCGAAGAACATCTGCACCAGGTTGTCGGAAGTCACCAGCATCAACATGAAGAAGGTGAAAACCGACAGATAGCCGAAGAAGCGCGGCCGGTGCGGGTCCTCGTTCATATAGCCGATCGAATAAAGATGCACGACCGCCGAAATCGAGGTCACCACCACCAGCATCACAACAGTCAGCGTGTCGATGCGCAGCGCCCAATCAATCTTCAAATCGCCCGACACGATCCAGGCAATGATCGGCACGCGCTCGTCGTGCTGGCCGAAGCCGACCTGCACGAAGGCGATCCATGACAGGATCATCGTCACCATCAGAAGCGTGGTCGTGATCAATTCGGCGGTGCGCGAACCGGCAGCGGCCGGCTCCACCGGCCCGTGCCCATGGCCGTGATCGTCACCTTCGTGGCTATCGTGATGAATGACCGCGCTGCCATGCACGCCCGGCGCATGATGGTGCGTAGAGGCATAGGCCGTCGTGTCTTCGGCACCCGGTGGCGGGGCTTCACCCGGGAAACGCGCGCGCGCGCCAAACAGCGCGATCAGGCCGGCAAGTATGGCCCCAAGCAGCGGCAGAAAGACGATGGCTTGATACATCAAACTTTTTCCTGGCGCATGATCTGATCCGAAAACCGGTCCCCACTTTTCGGGATCATGCGCATTAGCCCTTCATCATATTGATGTCCTCAACCGCGATGGAGCCGCGGTTGCGGAAGAAAACAACCAGAATGGCAAGACCGATGGCGGCTTCCGCCGCTGCGACCGTGAGCACGAACAGCGCAAAGACCTGACCGACGATGTCGCCGAGATGGGTCGAGAACGCCACCAGATTGATGTTGACCGCCAGCAGGATCAACTCGATCGACATCAATATGATGATGACGTTCTTGCGGTTGAGGAAAATGCCGAAAATCCCGAGCGTGAATAGGATGGCGGCGACGGCAAGATAATGTCCGAGCCCAATCGTCATGACTTGCCCTCTGCCGCGTTGTTGGTGGCGGTGTTGCTGCCGAGCCCCTGCCCGCTGCGCACTTTCACCACCGCCATCGACATGGCGGGCGACCGCGCATTCTGCACCGCGATCACCTGCCGCTTGACGCGCGCCTTGTGCTGCAACGTCAAAACGATGGCGCCGATCATGGCGACCAAAAGAATCATCCCGGAGATTTCGAAGAAATAGACATAGCGGGTATAGAGCACCAAGCCGATCGCCTCGGTATTCGACACGCCGGCCGGAATGGGTGCGGTGATCGATTGCGGCACCCCCGGCCCGATCGCCCAGGCGCCGACCACCACCAGCAATTCGGCAAGGAACAACCCGCCGATCAACATGCCGATGGGAAGATATTGCAGCACGCCCTGCTTCAGTTCGGAGAAATCGACGTCCAGCATCATGACCACGAACAGGAACAGCACCGCCACCGCGCCGACATAGACTACGATCAGGATCATCGCCAAAAATTCCGCGCCCATCATCACGAACAGGCCGGCGGCGTTGACGAAAGCCAGGATCAGATAGAGCACCGAATGTACCGGGTTCCTGGACGCGATCACCATGAAGGCGCTCGCGACCAGAATACCGGCGAAGAGGTAAAAGAATAGCGCGGCAACGATCATCGCGATCTCACTTGTACGGCGCGTCGAGCGCGAGGTTCTTGGCGATTTCGCGTTCCCAGCGGTCGCCATTCGCGAGCAGACGGTCTTTGTCGTAGTAAAGTTCTTCGCGCGTTTCGGTGGCGAATTCGAAATTCGGGCCCTCGACGATGGCATCGACCGGGCAGGCTTCCTGGCACAATCCGCAATAAATGCATTTGACCATGTCGATGTCATAACGCGTGGTGCGGCGCGTGCCGTCATTGCGGCGCGGGCCGGCCTCGATGGTGATCGCCTGCGCCGGACAAATAGCTTCGCACAGCTTGCAGGCGATGCAGCGCTCTTCGCCGTTCGGATAGCGGCGCAGCGCATGCTCGCCGCGGAAGCGAGGCGAGATCGGGCCCTTCTCGAACGGGTAATTCAGCGTCGCCTTGGGACTAAAGAAATACTTCATCGCCAGCGCCATGCCGGCGACAAACTCCCACAGGAACAAAGCTTTGGCCGCTCCGACGAGCCTCATAACATCCTCACTTCATCGCCGACAAATTTAACGCAGCTTTGGCGAGATGGCCGTATTGCAGCACGCCCGCGACAATCACCACCATCGCCAGCGACAATGGCAGAAACACCTTCCAGCCGAGCCGCATCAACTGATCGTAGCGGTAACGCGGCACGATCGCCTTGACCATGGCGAAGCCGAAAAACAGGAAGAAGGCTTTCAGCACAAACCAGATCACGCCTGGCACGTAGGTAAACGGCGCGTATGGAATCGGCGACAGCCAGCCGCCGAGGAACATGATGGTCCCCATGGCGCACATGGTGACAATCGCCACGTATTCGCCGAGCATAAACATCATGTAAGGCGACGAGCCATATTCGACCATGAAGCCGGCGACCAGTTCGGATTCCGCTTCGACCAGATCGAAGGGTGGCCGGTTGGTTTCCGCCAGCGCCGAGATGAAGAAGACGACGAACATCGGAAACAGCGGCAGCCAGTACCAGGAGAACAAGCCATAAGGTCCGTTCTGCGCTTCCACGATCTTGGTCAGGTTCAGCGAGCCGGCGCAGAGCAGCACCGTTATGAAGACGAAGCCGATGGAGACTTCGTAGGACACCATCTGCGCCGCCGAACGCACCGCTGACAGAAATGCGTATTTCGAGTTCGAGGCCCAGCCTGCCATGATGATGCCATAGACCATCAGCGAGGAAATCGCGAAGATATAGAGAATGCCGACATTAATGTCGGCAATCGCCCAGCCGACATTGACCGGGATCACCGCCCAGGCCGCGAGCGCCAGCACGCAGGTGACCAGCGGCGCCAAAAGAAACACGCCCTTGTTGGAGCCGGACGGAATCACCGGCTCTTTCAGCACGAACTTGATCAGATCGGCGAAGGACTGGAACAGCCCGAACGGCCCAACCACATTCGGCCCGCGCCGCATCTGCACCGCCGCCCAAATTTTTCGGTCAGCCAGCAAAATGTAGGCAACCGCCACCAGCAGAATGACCAGCAGCAACAACGATTGCGCCAGCATCACGATCAATGGCCAGACATAGGTCCAGAAGAATTCCATGCCCTACTCCGCCGCCGTCAAAGTTTTGCCGGCCGACTTCGCCAGGTTCGAACATTCCGCCATGATGGCGGAGGCACGCGCGATCGGGTTGGTGAAATAAAAGTCGGTTACGGGCGAGGCGAACGGCGTCTTATCGACTTTTGCGTCTTTGCCGACGATCTTGCCAAGTTTTGCGATATCGCCGGCGTCGCCCGCGGCGATCTGATCAATGCGCATCATATGCGGGTGCGCGGCGTAGATCGCGGCCCGCAACGCCGGCAGCGAGTCATAAGGCAAGCGGCAGCCGAGGCCGTCCGACAGCGCGCGCAAAATCGCCCAATCCTCACGCGCGTCGCCGGGCGGGAAGGCCGCCCGGTTGGCCATCTGCACGCGGCCTTCGGTATTTACATAGGTGCCGGATTTTTCCGGATAGGCCGCGCCCGGCAGGATCACGTCAGCGCGGTGCGCGCCGCGGTCGCCATGCGTGCCGATATAGATGACGAAAGGCCCGGGCGGCACTTCGACCTCGTCGACGCCGAGCAGGAACAGCACCTCAAGCGCGCCGGCTTTGAGCATGTCGCCGGTGTCGAGGCCGCCCTCGCCCGGCACGAAGCCGATATCGAGCGCGCCCGGAAGCGCGGCCTCCGTGTGCAGAATATTAAAGCCGTTCCAGCCGTCCTTGATGACACCGAGCGATCCGGCGGCTTTGGCCGCCATCGTGAGAATAGCGGCGCCGTCCGGACGGTTGAGCGCGCCCTGGCCGACGATGAACATCGGCCTTTCCTTTTTCGCCGGCGCGTGGTCGACGAATTGCGCAAGGCTATCGGGCCCCGCGCCGAGATAATTATAGGGATAAGTCAGATCGGCCTTTTCGCCGACGACGCCGATGAGCACGTCGCCGCGCAGATAGCGCTTGCGAATGCGCGCGTTGAGCACCGGCGCCTCTTTGCGCGGATTGGTGCCGATCAGCATGATCGCGTCGGCGTCTTCGATGCCGCGAATGGTCGAATTGAACAGGTAGCTCGCGCGGCCGTTCCTGGGATGCAGCGGCGAGCCGGGATAGCGGCAATCTATATTCTTCACGCCAAGCGCGCCCATCAGGCCCTTGAGCGCGAACATTTCCTCAACCGCGGCGAGTTGACCCGCCAGCGCGCCGACTTTCGTGCTGTCGACCGGACGCAATTTATTCGCGATAAGCGCGAAGGCTTCTTTCCAGGTCGCCGGGCGTAGCTTGCCTTTTTCTCGCACATAAGGCTGGTCGAGCCGCTGCGTGCGCAAGCCATCGACCACGTGGCGCGTCTTGTCGGAAATCCATTCCTCGTTCACGTCATCGTTCGTGCGCGGCAGAATGCGCATCACTTCGCTGCCGCGCGTGTCGATACGGATGGCGGACCCGAGCGCGTCCATCACGTCGACCGACTGCGTCTTGGTCAGTTCCCACGGCCGCGCCGCGAAAGCGTATGGCTTCGAGGTGAGCGCACCGACCGGGCAGAGATCGACCACATTGCTTTGCAGCTCGGATGTCATCGCCTGCTCGAGATAGGTCGTGATCTCCATGTCCTCGCCGCGCCCGATGGCGCCGAGTTCGGAAGCCCCGGCGACCTCGGTCGAGAAGCGGATGCAGCGCGTGCACTGGATGCAGCGGTTCATCGAGGTCTTGACCAGCGCGCCGATATATTTGTCCTCGACCGCGCGCTTGTTTTCCTGGAAGCGCGTGTGGTCGACGCCATAGGCCATCGCCTGGTCTTGCAGATCGCATTCGCCGCCCTGGTCGCAGATCGGGCAATCGAGCGGATGGTTGATCAGCAGAAACTCCATCACGCCTTCGCGCGCCTTCTTCACCATCGGTGAATTGGTTTTTAATACCTTCGGCGAGCCGTCCTTGTTCGGCATCAGGTCCTTGACGCCCATGGCGCACGACGCCTGCGGCTTCGGCGGACCGCCGACTACTTCGATCAGGCACATGCGGCAGTTGCCGGCAATCGACAGCCGCTCGTGGAAGCAGAAGCGCGGAATTTCCGCGCCCGCGGCTTCGCAGGCCTGGAGCAGCGTGTACTCCGGCGGTACGTCGACTTCCTTGCCGTCGATGATGAGTACGGTCATTTTAGTTCAGCCTTGCCGCATGCTCGCTTGGGTTCATTTGCGGCGCACCGCAATGCGCCGTCTTCCAATGTTCGGCTTCGGGAAGCGCGTCCCAGCCGAAGGCGTATTCGCTCGAACCGCGCTCCCGCAAATGGTCAAGCCGCGCCACGCCTTCGTCCATGTTCGGGCGATGGCCGGCCGCCACATGCCACAGCACCAAAGGCGTCTCGATATGATCTAACCATTCGGCGCGCCGGCCGTAGAAACGGCTGTGCACCGTCTTCCATACGAAGCGCTCAAGCGCCTCGACGTTTTCCCACACCGTGAGATTCGGCAGGATGCGCGGATCGTCATAGACCTGCATGCCCATGGCGTGGCCGCTTTCGTCCTGCAAGCGCCACACGAAGCCCTCGATCCCATCCGCCAGCGCATTCACGCGTGCGACGTTATCGACGAATTCCGCCATGCGCGGATCGTCAAGCGGATACTTGATCCGTCCGATGTTGAATTGGGCGAGGTGCCGGCTCTGCGTCATATCCCCTACTCCGCCGCCTGTGCGTCGAGGGGCGTTGGATCCTTCACGCCAAGGTGGTCTGCGTTGCGGGTGTATTCGTCGATGCGCCTTTCGATCTCGGGCCGGAAATGCCGCAACAAGCCCTGCACCGGCCAGGCGGCGCCGTCGCCGAAGGCGCAGATCGTGTGGCCCTCGATCTGGGTCGTGACTTCCATCAGCATGTCGATCTCGCGCTTCTGCGCGCGCCCTTCCGACATGCGGGTGAGCACACGCCACATCCAGCCCATGCCCTCGCGGCAGGGTGTGCACTGGCCGCAGCTCTCGTGCTTGTAGAAATACGAGATGCGGGTCATGGCGCGGATGATATCGGTCGACTTGTCCATGACGATGACGGCGGCGGTGCCGAGCGCCGACTTCTTGTCGCGGCAGCCGTCGAAATCCATCAGCAGCGTGTCGGCCTGATCGGCGCCGGCCGGCACCAGCGGCATCGACGAACCGCCCGGAATCACCGCGAGCAGATTGTCCCAGCCGCCGCGCACGCCGCCGGCATGCGTTTCCAGTAACTCGCGCAGCGGAATGCCCATCGCCTCTTCAACGTTGCAGGGCTTCTCGACATGGCCGGAAATGCAGAACAGCTTTGTCCCGGTATTGTTCGGCCGTCCGATGCCGGCAAACCAGGCAGGTCCCCGCCGCAGGATGTCCGGCACGGCCGCGACCGACTCCACATTGTTCACCGTGGTCGGGCAACCATAAAGGCCGACATTGGCCGGGAACGGCGGCTTCAGCCGCGGTTGGCCCTTCTTGCCCTCCAGGCTTTCCAGGAGCGCGGTTTCCTCGCCACAGATATAAGCGCCGGCGCCGTGCGCGACGTAGAGGTCGAAGTCCCAGCCGTGGATATTGTTCTTGCCGATCAGCTTGGCTTCGTAAGCCTGATCGATCGCCGCTTGCAGGCGCTGGCGCTCGCGGATAAATTCGCCGCGCACATAGATGTAACCGGTGTTGGCGCCCATGGCGAAACCGGCGATGAGGCAGCCCTCGACCAGCAGATGCGGATCGTGCCGCATGATCTCGCGGTCCTTGCAGGTGCCGGGCTCGGATTCGTCGGCGTTGATGACGAGGTAATGCGGCCGTCCGTCATTCTTCTTCGGCATGAAGGACCACTTCAAGCCGGTCGGGAAGCCGGCGCCACCGCGGCCACGCAGGCCGGAGGCTTTCACCTCTTCGATCACCGTGTCGCGGCCTTTTTCCAGGATCGCCTTGGTGCCGTCCCAAGCGCCGCGCGCGCGCGCGCCGTTGAGGCCGAAATCATGGCGGCCGTAGAGATTGCGGAAGATGCGGTCCTTGTCAGCGAGCATCGCGATCAATTCGCTTTCGGTTTGGTTGGCGCGGACGCTTCGCGCTCATTGGCCGCCGCGCCCGGCTTTTTGGCCTTGCGGTCGAGGACGGCGGCATCGGTCGCGCCTTGCGTCCCGCTGTCTTGGTAAAGTGACGGATCGGTCAGCGTGAGTTCGCCGCCGACCGGCGCCGAGAAATGCCGGTCAACCTGCGGTCCCGGCTTGACCGGTTTGCTGGACGCAAAGCCGTCCAGCACGTTGCCGAACGATTCCGCCGTCAGGTCTTCGTAGGTGTCGTCCCAGATCAGCACCATCGGCGCGTTCACGCAGGCGCCCAGACACTCGACCTCCTCCCAGGAGAAGTTGCCATCCTTAGACACTTCGAATGGTTCGTGGCTGATGCGCTTGTGGCAGACGTCGAACAGCGCATCGGCGCCGCGCAGGCGGCACGGCGTGGTGCCACACACTTGAATGTGCGCTTTCTTACCGACCGGTTGCAGCAGGAACATCGTGTAGAAGGTCGCGACCTCCATGGCGCGGATGTACGCCATGCCGAGGAAATCGGCGACATAACGGATCGCCGCTTCCGGCAACCAGCCGCCGTGCTGCTCCTGTGCGCGCCACATCAGCGGAATGATCGCCGACTGCTGGCGGCCTTCCGGGAATTTCAGAATTTGCTTCTTCGCCCAATCCACATTCTCTGGCGTGAAGGCAAATTCCTTCGGCTGGAATTCGGGCGGCGCGGTGCGGCGGACGCTCATCGATCAACTTCCCCGAACACGATATCGATGGAGCCGAGAATGGCAGAGACGTCGGCGAGCAGATGGCCTTTGCACAGCCAGTCCATCGCCTGCAAATGGGCAAAGCCCGGGGCGCGAATTTTACATTTGTACGGCTTGTTGGTGCCGTCGGCGACGAGGTAGACGCCGAACTCGCCCTTGGGCGCCTCGACCGCGGCATACACTTCGCCTTCCGGCACGTGATAGCCCTCGGTGTAGAGTTTGAAATGATGGATGAGCGCTTCCATCGAACGCTTCATCTCGCCGCGCTTGGGCGGCACGATCTTCTGATCGATCACCGAAATCGGCCCCTGCCCCTCGGGCGAGCGCAGCTTCTCGCAGCACTGCTTCATGATCTTGGTCGATTGCCGCATCTCTTCCATGCGGATGAGATAACGGTCGTAGCAGTCGCCGTTCTTGCCGACCGGAATGTCGAAATCGAGTTCGTTGTAGCACTCGTAAGGCTGCGACTTGCGTAGGTCCCAGGCCGCGCCCGAGCCGCGCACCATCACGCCGGAAAAGCCCCAGTTCCAGGCGTCTTCCAGCTTGACGATGGCGATATCGACATTGCGCTGCTTGAAGATGCGGTTGCCGGTGAGCAGGGTGTCGAGGTTGTCGACCACCTTGAGGAACGGATCGCAGAACGCGTAAATGTCGTCGATCAGCCTCAGTGGCATGTCCTGATGCACGCCGCCCGGCCGGAAATAGGCCGCATGCATGCGCGAACCGGAAACGCGCTCGTAAAACACCATCAGCTTTTCGCGCTCCTCGAAGCCCCAAAGCGGCGGGGTCAGAGCGCCGACGTCCATCGCCTGCGTGGTAACGTTCAAGAGGTGCGAAAGCAGCCGCCCGATCTCGGAATACAAAACGCGGATGAGTTGCGCGCGCTTTGGCACTGTAATGCCGAGCAGCTTCTCGACCGCCAGACAAAACGCGTGCTCCTGATTCATCGGCGCGACGTAATCGAGCCGGTCGAAATACGGCACCGCCTGTAGGTAAGTCTTGTGCTCGATCAGTTTCTCGGTGCCGCGGTGGAGCAAGCCGATATGCGGATCGACACGATCGACGATCTCGCCGTCAAGCTCGAGCACCAGACGCAGCACGCCATGCGCGGCCGGATGCTGCGGCCCGAAATTGATGGTGAAATTGCGCAGTGAGGTTTCGGCCATTACGGCGTGACCTTCTTCTCGGGCTCGCCGGTGAGCTTATTGGTCTGGCCCAGTTCCTTGGCCTTCTCATCGCCCGGTAGCACGTAATCGGTGCCTTCCCACGGCGACAAGAAATCGAACGAGCGAAACTCCTGATTGAGCCGCACCTTGTCGTAGACCACGCGCTTTTGTTCGTCGTCGTAGCGCACCTCGACAAATCCGGTGAGCGGGAAATCCTTGCGCAACGGATGGCCCTCGAAACCGTAGTCGGTGAGGATGCGCCGCATGTCGGGATGCCCGGTGAACAAAACGCCGTAAAGATCGTAAGTTTCGCGCTCGAACCAGTCGGCGCCGCGGAACACGTTGATGAGCGACGGCACCGGCGTCGTCTCGTCGGTCGCGGCCTTGACGCGGATGCGCTGATTCAGCCGCGGCGACAGAAGATGATAGACCACGTCGAAGCGCTGTTCGCGTCCGGGCCAGTCGACCGCGGTCACGTCGATGATGCAGATGAACTGGCAGCCCGGATCGTCGCGCAGAAAGGTCGCCACCTTGACGATGTCCGCAGCCTTCGCCGTTACCTTCAATTCCCCGCGCACTACTTCATGCGCCAACACCGACGCCGGCAGCGCGGTCTGGATGGTAGCTCCGAGCCTGGCGAGCATGTCTTCCATTTTAATCCACGATAAAGAGGCGCGCGCCTCGTTTGGTATGCGAGCGGTGGGCATCGGCGCCGTCGGCGACCTGGTAGCTCATGCCGGTTTTGAGCGTGAAGGCGCGCCCGTCTTTCAGATCGGTCGTCAGTTCGCCATCGACGCAGAAAAGGATATGCCCCTTCTCGCACCAATGATCGGAGACGTAACCGGGCGAATAGTCGACCATGCGCACGCGGATATCGCCGAAGTTTCGCGTCCGCCACGTCGCTACGCCGGAATCCCCGCTATACGTCGTGGGGGCGATTTCCGCCCAGTCGATCGTCCCGAAAGGAATGTCGGCCATGCGCATCGTCGGTTACCGCTCAATCGTGCCGGTGCGGCGGATTTTCTTTTGCAGCAGCAAGACGCCATAGAGCAGCGCCTCCGCCGTCGGCGGACAGCCGGGCACATAGATGTCAACCGGCACGATGCGGTCGCAGCCGCGCACCACCGAATAGGAATAGTGATAATAGCCGCCGCCGTTCGCGCATGAGCCCATCGAGATGACGTAACGAGGCTCCGGCATCTGGTCGTAGACCTTGCGCAACGCCGGCGCCATTTTGTTGGTGAGTGTGCCGGCGACGATCATCACGTCGGATTGGCGCGGAGACGCGCGCGGCGCAAAGCCGAAGCGTTCGGCGTCGTAGCGCGGCATCGACATCTGCATCATTTCTACGGCGCAGCAGGCCAAGCCAAACGTCATCCACATCAGCGAGCCGGTGCGCGCCCAGGTGATCAGGTCATCGGCGGCCGCGACGATGAAGCCCTTGTCGGCCAGCTCATTGTTCACACCGGCAAAAAACGGGTCGTCGGCGCCGGCCGGCTTGCCGGTGCGCGGATCGAGAATGCCTTGGGGAGCCGGTGCGACCAGTGTCATTCGTTTGAATTCCTACCCGCGCTCAATCCCACTCGAGCGCGCCCTTCTTCCACTCATATATGAAGCCGACGGTCAGCACGCCAAGAAACACCATCATCGACCAAAAGCCAAACACGCCGACTTCGCGAAACGCCACCGCCCATGGGAACAGGAAGCTCACTTCTAGATCGAAGATGATGAAGAGAATGGCGACCAGATAGAATCGCACGTCGAATTTCATGCGCGCGTCGTCAAACGCGTTGAAGCCGCACTCGTAAGCCGACAACTTTTCCGGATCCGGCTGGCTGAAGGCCAGAATGAAGGGCGCCGCCAAAAGCGCCAGGCCAATTCCCAACGCGACCGCGATGAAAACGACCAGGGGTAGATAGTCTTGCAGCAATGCGCTCATCGGCGACCTCAGCGACCAGTCCCGCGCCCCGCCCGGCCCCGGAAATACACCCGCCAAAGGCTCTTGGATGGGGCCTTCGACGAACCCGACCGGGCCGTCACCCCGAACAAATCGTCCAAAAAAGCCTGTGCTTGTCTGGCCTTGTTTGGAAGAGCTGCAAGGACGGGAGCGATTGAGGCTTAGCGCAGCGCACAATGGGGTGCAAGCCGCCATTGTGGAACCATCCACGAGCTTGGAGGCGCCGTGTTTATGCGGGGTCAAAGTGCAATTGACAGGGGCGCGAGCACCCCCCGATAGTCGATCCAGCGCCGGCAAGAAGCGCATCGCATTCGGGGGATTCGTCATGACATTTCTGCGACCGCTCGCCCTGCTCGCACTGCTGGCAGCCGCGCCGTTATTATCGGCACAGCAGGCTACCGCCACCGACTATCCTTCCCGCAACGTCAAGGTGATCGTGCCCTTCGGTGCCGGCGGTCCGACCGATGTCTATGCCCGCGCCATCGCCGCTGAATTGCAAAAGTCGCTGCACGAAGCTTTCTTTATGGAAAACCGCCCCGGTGCCGGCACCACCATCGGCACCGACTTGGTCGCCAAGGCTACACCCGATGGCTACGAACTGCTGATGGTCTCGGGCACGCAGACCGTCAACGAGACACTCTACGGCAAAAAGCCCTACCGCCTGATGCGTGACCTCGTCCCGATCGCGCCATTGATCGAGACCGACCTGGTGCTGGTCGTCACCCCGTCGCTGCCGGTGAAGAACCTTCAGGACCTGATCGCGCTCGCCAAGGCGAAACCCGGCGTCCTCAATTTCGGTTCCTCCGGCCCGGGCTCGAACTACCACATGGCGGCCGAGCTTCTCAAACACATCACCGGCATCGACATCGTACATGTGGCCTACAAGGGCTCGAGCGGCATGCGCACCGACATTCTCAGCGGCCAGATTCAAATGCTGTTCGACAGCGTCCCGACCATGGCGCCGCTCATCAAGGCGGGCAAAGTCCGCGCCATCGGCGTCAGCGGCAAAATTCGCTCGCCGATCCTGCCGGACGTGCCGACGCTCGATGAAGCGGGCGCCAAGGGCTTCCAGGCCACGCTATGGGTCGGCTTCATGGCGCCCAAGGGCACGCCGCAGCCGATCATCGACCTCCTCAACAAAGAGATCACCAAGGCGGTCACGCTGCCCTCGCTGAAAAAAACCTGGGAGGAACAAGGCGCCACGCCGCTGATCATGACTCAGCCGGAATTTGCGGGGTTCATGCAGGCGCAGATCGACAAATGGGCTAACATCATCGACGTCAACAAGATCAAACACGTCAACTGACTCCATTACGGATATAGACCGATGAATGAAATGACCAAGCCGCTCGCCCCCGTCAAAGGCGAAGAGCATTGGACCACGAAGGACGGCGGCGTGAAGCTGTTCATGTGGAACAAGAGCGTCGGCGATCCGACCAAATCCATCGGCACTATATTATTCGTGCACGGATCGTCGATGGCCTCGCAGCCGACATTCGATTTGCAGGTGGCGGGGCGGCCGAATTCCTCCGCCATGGATTACTTCGCCCGCCTTGGCTACGACTGCTGGTCGGTCGACATGGAAGGCTACGGACGCTCGACCAAGGATCGCGACAACAATGCGCCCATCTCCCAAGGCGCCGACGACTGCTACGCCGCCGCGCTCTATATTCATAAGTTGCGCGGCAAGAAGCCTTTCCTCACTTACGGTATCTCGTCGGGCGCGTTGCGCGCCGCGATGTTTGCCGAACGTCACCCGGACATGGTGGCCCGCCTTGCGCTCGACGCCATGGTGTGGACCGGCGAAGGATCCCCCACGCTTGAGCAGCGCCGCAAGCGCCTGCCCGAATTCATCGCCAAGAACCGCCGGCCGATCGACAAAGCTTTCATCCATTCGATCTTTGAGCGCGATCATCCCGGCACCGCCGAGGAGACAGTAATCGAAGCTTTCGCCGACGCGGTAACCGCGCTCGACGATTCGGTTCCGACTGGAACCTATGTCGATATGTGCTCGAAGCTACCGGTGGTGAACCCGGAGAAAATATCGGTGCCGACGCTGATCATGCGCGGGCAATGGGACGGCATCGCTTCAGTCGAGGACCTGATGGCGTTTTTCGCCAAACTGCCGAACCCGGACAAGCAGTTCACCGTAATGCCCGGCATTTCACACGCCAGCTTCCAGCAGAAAAACTACATGCTGGTTTATCACATCCTGGCGAGTTTCTTCTCGCAGCCGGCGCCGATCTATCGCGGCTGATTTACGCCCCGAGCTTTACCGCCACGTCGATCAGATCGAGGCCAACGACATCGACCTTCACCGTCGGCGCGCGCTCGCCGGTGCCCGGTCCATATTCGTTTGGACGCGCCACATGGGCGGTGCGCAAGCCGCAAAGCGCTGCGGCCGCCAGATCGTTGCTGTGGGCCGCGACCATCATGCATTGCTCCGGCTTGAAATCGAAGGCCGCGCAGGCGGCGAGATAAACGCGCGGCTTCGGCTTGTAGTCGCCGGCGATTTCCGAACCGAGAATGGCGTCCCAGTGAATGTCGTTGCGGCGCGCGAGATCCGCCATCAGTGAAATGTTGCCGTTCGACACCGGCGCGAGACGAAATTTCTCCCGCAGCCGTTTCAGCGCCATAGGCACTTCCGGCCAGGCATCGAGCCGGTGCCAAACCAGCGTCAGATCGTCGAGTACTTCGTCCGACAGATTCTCCAATCCGAAGCGCGGGGCAAGCCGCAGCAGATTGCGCCGGTGCAACACGTCGAGCTTGGAGAAGGGGATGACGCCGGTGCGAACCTCCTCCATGCCGGGCTGGTATTCGCCGCGCCAGGCGTCGGCTAAAGCCGGCCAATCGAGGCGGTAACCGAGCGCGGAGAGGATATTTTTGCTCTCCCGCGCGACCGACGTGCGCCAATCGACTAGGGTGCCGAAGACGTCGAAAAAGAGTGCCCGGACGCCGGGAATGGGGGTTTGCACGAGCGCGAAACTCCACCCGTTTGAGCCGTTTTGGGGGCTTGCAGCCGCTCCCGGAACTAGCGTTAAGTCATTGATAAAATGGCGGGAGCGACGGGACTCGAACCCGCGACCTCTGCCGTGACAGGGCAGCGCTCTAACCAACTGAGCTACGCCCCCGCGGGCGTCGGCACGAGTTAGAGGCTGCCCCGACCCAAGTCAAGGCATGGCCCTGCCCCCTGCCAAAATTGCGGAAATGCCCTATTTATCGATAAGAATCGATGGTCAGACCGCCCCCGAATCGTCTATGCGGGCATGAGGTTTGGCGCTGCGCCAAACCTGCGGATCAAGAGGAGGGTCCCCCTGATGGCTACGGTACCTGGAAAAGCCCCGACACCACCAACGGTCACGCTCAAGCATCTCGCCGCCGCGCTCGCGGAATCGCATGAGATGTCGAAGAAGCAGGCGGAAGCCGTCCTCGGTGATTTCGTCGGCAATATTGTCAAGCATTTGAAGAAGGGCGAACGTATCCGCATCGGCGGTCTCGGCATCCTTCAGGTGCGTAAACGCGCCGCCCGCATCGGCCGCAACCCCGCGACCGGCGAGCAGATTCAAATTAAAGCTTCGAAGAAAGTCGCCTTCCGCGCCTCCAAGGAACTGAAGGAAGCGGTCTGACAGCGCTCGGGCTGGACTTCTCCGAGAATTTAAAACGGCAGGCGCTGGGCAGTTCGCCCTTCGCCTGCCGTTTTTTGTTTTTCGCGTTTGCCCGTCTTCGCCTTTCAGGCTTCGACGGGCAACCTTCGCGATCCAAATGTGGCTTGCCAACCGAAGCGCCGAAGGCGCGAAGATTGGTGGGCGATGACGGACTCGAACCGCCGACATCCTCCGTGTAAACAAGGGCACCGGCCCCAAAAGAGTATGCAAACTGCTTGAAAACCGATGCAAGCATAGGCGAACAGCGGATGAACGATCGCGGAACGAATCGAGCTTTGCTCCCGCACTGCTCTCACAAAAACGTCGGGTTGTTCGCAGTTTGGTCCAGCGCCGCGAAATGGTGATGGCAGGTGGCGCTATCCATTTCGCCGTCCGTGTGCTGCCCAGCGCTCAAGGCGTCCGTCCCGGGGTTTTTATGGCAGCGACCGTTTACCCCCTCTCTACCGTCGTCGTGGAGGCTCCCAGACCATAGTCTCGATGAGACGGCCCAACACTACCGCGCCCGCCGCGCGCGAATAATAGCTCTAATTTGAATCCCTCAGCCCAACACGGGAAATCAATGCCCAAGCTCCAGAGCCGCTGTAGTGGCCCCTTGCGCCAGCAAGAAGTAACAACTGCTTAGTATCGTCGGGAGGAAGACCGACGACGTTCGAGAGCTCCTTTATGTTGTGCCACGGCTCGTCACTGTCTTTCAGAATTGACTTCAAAAGGTCCATGGCTTTTTGGTCAAAATAGTCCGGGGCTTTCTTTGTGAGCCAAGCACTCAACCAAGTGGTCAAAATTGAGCCGACCGTTCCCACGGCCGCTCCTAGAACAACCCATCCGCCCTCAGCCATCGGCCACCTATTTTGATGTTCGCTCCACCAATCCCTCTAGCTACAATATGTCGAAGCGCGGCTTAGCGAGTCGCGACCATTTCACTAATCATTTTATTGACCACTGGTATTCGCCAATTCCTCATTCGTGCATCAGGGCGCCTACGCCAAGACTTGTTTGTCGGGTTGTCTAGCCATAGCGCGGTAACTTTATAGCCCTCGCTCTCTGTCCATGATCCACCCGATATTGCTGTCAGGGAGGACATCGTGCGGTTTATGGCGATTAGCGGCGTTGCAACCATCCCAGTTGCGCTTTTCCATTGAGGGCGCATTGCTTGATATAAGGTGGTATCAATTAGGTATCCGGCACTTGGAATCACAACAACCATGTGGCCGGCCCACCTCGAATGAAGGTCCCGCTTATCAGCCGGATCGCCCACCAGTAATTCCTTGACCAATCGCCCATCCTTATGCGCCGACAAGTATAGGCAGACGGGACGAACTTGCGCGTCAACAAAGCCTATTCGAGCCAAAAATTCTCGCACTGTTAAAGAGCAGAGAATGCAAGACTCCTTTGATTTATCCTTATGAGAAATCCATGAGGCCTTGGCAAAATCTTGGTGCAGATGATTTGCGATGATCTCAAGAGCATTACGCAGCTTAGGTGACGGAGCGCCCATTACTGTCATGTCGTTAAACTGAAAGCTATCAACTTCCTGCGGCAACCGTTTTCTCCTATTTTCAGTTTAACCAAGCCTAGGTGGCTATCTATACTGACTTAAAAGTTATCATAAGAATTTTCGAGAAGGGTCTGTCCCGAATTGCTCGCCGAGTAGATTATTGATAGCCATCGCTACTGTGGCCGCCGCCATCAACATCGTCAGGCCGCCGAACGCGACGACCGGGTTCTTATCAAGAATCTGCCGAGCGATGATGCTGCGTTCAACTTTTCTGCGACAGGCGAGAACATCCTTCTGCTGCTCAGGGGAGTCCCGCAAATCGCGTTTTCGCCTTTGGAGAGACTTTTCTATCTCAGCCACAACGTATTCAAGATTCTTCCGTCGGTTCCACGCGGCGGTGTCTTTATCCTTAAGCTCAGTAAGACGCGCGTCTATCTGGGCGAGACCATTCGCCCACGTGGCCGTCTCGCCACGAATGCCCGCCATGACGCCGCTGGGGCGTCGCGACATGTGGCGTTCGCGACGTTCTTTCTGTGCAGCTAGCAAATCAGATATTTTACGTTCTCGAACCTTGGCTTCCGCAAGTTGCCGGCGGGCATTGTCCAATTCTGGCGACAACAGCGGCGGCTCGACCAGCTTTTGAAGGTTAGCCTGCAACTGTTCGTCCATCCGGTCGAGTTTGGCTCTCACGCGCTCCTGTGGCGCCAACGCAAGAAACCGCGCCCTTTCGACGAGGTCGCGGGCTGCCTGAGGATTTCCGATCAGCGCGGCTCTAAGTGCTACCGCGATGCGGCCGGGATGTAGCGGACCACCGCGTCCAGCCGCCGATGCAGCAGTTCCTGCGAGGTCTGGACGTCCTGCATGACGGTCAGGAGGGACGACACCAACTGGATCGCGGGATCCTCGTTCTGCTGGGCCGCTGGGTTGGTTGGCTTTTTCGGTTCGTTCATTGGAGGATTCCTTTCTGCGTTGAAGATCAGATTTACGGACACGGGCAAGACGATGGAGCGCGCCAACGAAGACGCCATCGTGGCTTTCCACGATCAGCGTACCGCCCTGCTCCCCGGTGGCGACGTGATAGCCGCCGAACTCGACGGCGCGAGTGAACTCCGTCCAGCCTGTCGTGGTTTCCCAAGCGGCCCGGACGGCGGCCCTCGCGGCCGGCACGTCAACCCGCCGCATTCATCTCGGTAAGCTCAGCGATGATGGCATGCAGTTCCCGCCGCATGGCGTGAACGGCTGCCACAGCGTCCCCAAGATGGCGGGGGCCGAGCAGCATGCCAAGCCGGCCGGCAGTTCGAAGCGCGTGGGACAATGACACGCCATCCGCCTGAGCGTATTAATTCGCATGCGATCCTCAATATAGCGAGAAGCCCAACCATGCCTCAGATACGCATCGCCGAAGTCAGCGCTCGTCAAAATTAAATCGGACTGTTCGAGGCCAATATTTGGATCACCGATGCGCCCGTGCAAATGGAGAATGCCAAAGTCCGTTGGACCTCCCGGTCGCGGGAGAGCGATTCCAGCGTGGCTGGCAACCGTGATGCCGTGCTTTAGCGCCGCGAGTTCGAAAAGCGAGTCGAAGTTCGTGGTAAGCAATTTGGGTCGCCCTTCGCGATCCCGCGACAGACGCAAAAGTGCAAGATGGCGGGACAGATCGGCGTTCGGTGGCGCCTGCAACGCGTCTATTACCGCCTTTCGGACGGCTGATTCTGCTCCGGGCGGGCGAGTTCGCTTTTCCAGTGATCGCAGCACGCGATCAAATTGTTCGCTTTGGTAGGCCGTCTCTTCGGCCGCTTCATCGCTGATGCTCGCGCCGATAGTTTTATAAACCTTGTCGGTCAGGTCCTTAAAAAGAGGGAGCCCCGCCGCGAGGGACACGCCGGCTCCGCATAGGAAAACGACTTCCCCGTCGCGCGCGGCGCGAATTAAATCTTCCGGGATGTCGGCGCTTGAAGGGAGCCACTTCATTGGATGGACTCATTTCCGAGAAGTGGTGGGCGGTGCAGGGATCGAACCTGCGACCTGTCCCGTGTAAAGGGAATGCTCTACCGCTGAGCTAACCGCCCATTTGCTCCCACAGTGCTCTCACAAGAGACTGATTAGAGGTCAACAAAGCCAATATAAACAGGCGGAATAGACCATCCAACATCTTGGTGTAAAGGAGGCGCTCTACCAACTGAGCTAATCGCCCTGACCGGATAACCTGCGTCGTTTATCGCCATCCGGCGGGCTGGCGCAAGTGCGTTGCCGCCGCTGCGAACTTGCTACAAAAACGGCGCCTTGCCGGCGCCGTTTCGCTTTCCTCTTCACGCTATCCGGCTAATGCGCCGTCAGCCCTGAGCCTTCCTCGTCGCCGGCCGCGTCGGCTGCCGGAGTGGCGAGCTTAGCAGCGGAAGCCTCATCCCATTCGATCGGCACGGGCGGTCGCACCAGCGCGTGCTGGATCACCTCGTCCATGCGGCTGACCGGGATGATCTCCAGGCCCTTCTTGATCGTGTCGGAGATTTCCACCAAGTCCTTGGCGTTTTCCTCCGGGATCAGCACGGTCTTCATGCGACCGCGCGCAGCGGCCAGCATCTTTTCCTTCAAGCCGCCGATTGGCAGCACGCGACCACGCAGGGTGATTTCACCCGTCATGGCGACGTCGCGGCGAACCGGAATCCCGGTCATAACCGAAACGATGGCCGTGACCATGGCAACGCCCGCCGACGGTCCATCCTTGGGCGTCGCGCCTTCCGGCACGTGCACGTGGATGTCGCGCTTGTCGAACAGCGGCGGCTCGATGCCGAAGGCAATCGCGCGCGAGCGCACGTAAGACGCCGCCGCCGAGATCGACTCCTTCATCACGTCACGCAAGTTGCCGGTGACGGTCATTTTGCCCTTGCCCGGCATCGACGTGGCTTCGATGGTCAGCAACTCGCCGCCCACGTCCGTCCACGCCAGACCGGTGACCATGCCGACCAGATCCTCGGCCTCGATCTCGCCGTAGCGATATTTCGGCACGCCGAGATACTCGCCGAGATTAGCCGCGGTGACCGCGATCGACTTCTTCTTCGAGGTCATGATCTCCTTCACCGCCTTGCGGATCAGGGTCGAGAGTTCGCGCTCGAGATTGCGCACCCCCGCCTCCCGCGTATAGCGGCGGATCATGAGCAGCAGAGCTTCGTCGTCGATCGACCATTCCTTCGGCTCAAGGCCGTGCTTGGCGATCGCATGCGGACTCAGATGTTTGCGCGCGATCTCGACCTTTTCATCCTCGGTGTAGCCGGCAATGCGGATGATCTCCATGCGGTCCATCAGCGGGCCGGGAATATTGAGCGTGTTGGCCGTGGTGATGAACATCACGCTCGAGAGATCGTATTCGACCTCCAGATAGTGATCGGCGAAGGTCGAGTTCTGTTCGGGGTCGAGCACCTCGAGCAGGGCCGAGGACGGATCGCCGCGGAAGTCGGCGCCCATCTTGTCAATCTCATCCAGCAGGAACAGCGGGTTCGAGGTCTTGGCCTTGCGCATCGACTGGATGATCTTGCCGGGCATCGAACCGATGTACGTGCGGCGGTGACCGCGGATTTCGGCCTCGTCGCGCACGCCGCCGAGCGAGACGCGCACGAATTCACGGCCGGTCGCCCTGGCGATCGACTTGCCGAGCGAGGTCTTGCCGACGCCCGGAGGTCCGACCAAGCACAGGATCGGTCCGGTCAGCTTATTGGCGCGCTGCTGCACGGCGAGATATTCGACGATGCGTTCCTTGACCTTCTCCAGCCCATAGTGGTCGGCATCGAGAATCGTCTCGGCCGCGGTCAGATCCTTCTTGACCTTGCTCTTCTTGCCCCACGGGATCGAGAGCAGCCAGTCGAGGTAGTTGCGCACGACCGTTGCCTCGGCCGACATCGGAGACATCTGCCGCAACTTCTTTAATTCGTGCGTCGCTTTCTCGCGCGCTTCCTTGGAGAGCTTGGTCTTCTTGATCTTGTCTTCGAGTTCGGCAAGTTCGTCCTTGCCTTCCTCGTCGCCCAGCTCCTTCTGGATCGCCTTCATCTGCTCGTTGAGATAGTATTCGCGCTGGGTCTTCTCCATCTGCCGCTTGACGCGGGTGCGGATGCGCTTTTCCACCTGCAAGACCGAGATTTCGCTCTCCATCAGGCCGAGCACCTTTTCCAGGCGCGCGGTGACGGAGGGCGTCTCCAGGATGTCCTGTTTGTCCGGAATCTTGACCGCGAGATGCGAAGCGACCGTGTCGGCGAGCTTGGCGTAATCCTCAATCTGCTGGATCACGCCGACCACTTCCGGCGACACTTTCTTGTTCAGCTTCACATAATTTTCGAACTCGGTAACGACCGAACGCGCCATGGCTTCGGCTTCGACCTTCTCGCCCATATCGTCGGCGAGCGCGGTGGCATCCGCCTCATAATATTCTTCGCGGTCGTTGTACTTAAGGACTTTGGCGCGGGTAGCGCCCTCGACCAGCACCTTGACGGTGCCGTCGGGCAGCTTGAGCAGTTGCAGGACGCTCGCCAGCGTGCCGACTTCGAAGATCGAGTCGGTCGTCGGATCGTCGTCGGACGCATTCTTCTGCGTCGCCAGTAAAATGAAGGTGTCGGAGCGCATGACTTCTTCCAGCGCTTTGATCGACTTTTCACGACCGACAAAGAGCGGAACGATCATGTGCGGAAACACCACGATATCGCGCAACGGAAGAACCGGGTAAGCCCGGCTGTCGCCCGGCTGCAGCGTAGGTCGTGGCTTATTGGTGGTCATTGCTTGAAGTCCTTTTGTTGTGCCCCTGTCTCTCGACCCGCGGCTGCGGCATCGCGTAAGACAGTGCCGATCGTGTTCGGAGAGAATACGCAAGGACGGAACGCCGACCCCATACGCCCCACGGAACGCCCGCAGGCCTCACCCGTCGAAAACGCCGGTCGCTCAAATCAACGCCTATTTGTACGCCCGTTCGTCTTCGACACTATAAGTAGGATGGCGCAGGGGGCCGCGCAAGTAACGTCGATTTTTCCAGTTAAGACAGCGCAACCAACGTCTTAGGACACCACAATCGGCGCGATTCGGCGACTATTTTGCCGTATTCGGATACGCCGGTGGGGACAAAGCAAAGGCAGTGGTATTGCTAAACCGCGCTGCCATCTCGGACGCGGAAACGCGGCAACCGGACATCGCCGGCCGCGCCGCAAAACGGCGCCAAAACTTAACTTAGGCGCTGGCCGAGCCCTGTTCCGCAGTGCGGTCGCTGCGATCGGCGTAGATATAAAGCGGCCGGGCGGTGCCCTCGACCACTTCCTTGGAGATCACGACCTCTTCCACGCCTTCCAGGCTCGGCAGGTCGAACATGGTGTCGAGCAGGATGCCCTCCATGATCGAGCGCAAACCGCGCGCGCCGGTCTTTCGCTCGATCGCCTTGCGGGCGATCGCACCAAGCGCCTCTTCGGCGAGCGTCAGATCGATCGATTCCATTTCGAACAGCCGCTGATACTGCTTGACCAGCGCGTTCTTCGGCTCGACCAGGATTTTCTTGAGCGAAATCTCGTCGAGGTCTTCGAGCGTCGCCACCACCGGCAGACGGCCGACAAATTCCGGGATCAGGCCGTATTTGAGCAGATCCTCGGGCTCGACTTCGCGGAAGATTTCACCCTGCTTGCGGTCTTCCGGCGCGTGCACCTGCGCCGAAAAACCAATCGATGTGGCGCGCCCACGCGCCGAAATGATCTTGTCGAGGCCGGAAAAAGCGCCGCCGCAGACGAACAAGATGTTCGTCGTATCGACTTGCAGGAATTCCTGCTGCGGGTGCTTGCGGCCGCCCTGCGGCGGCACCGAAGCGACCGTGCCTTCCATGATCTTCAACAGCGCCTGCTGCACGCCCTCGCCCGACACGTCGCGGGTGATCGAGGGGTTGTCGGACTTGCGCGAGATCTTGTCGATTTCGTCGATATAGACGATGCCGCGCTGGGCGCGCTCGACATTGTAGTCGGCCGCCTGCAACAGCTTGAGGATGATGTTCTCGACGTCCTCGCCGACGTAACCGGCTTCGGTCAACGTCGTCGCGTCCGCCATCGTGAACGGCACGTCGAGGATGCGCGCCAGGGTCTGCGCCAGTAGCGTCTTGCCCGAACCGGTCGGCCCGATCAGCAGAATATTCGACTTCGCCAGTTCAACGTCGTTGTGCTTGGCCTGGTGATTGAGGCGCTTGTAGTGGTTGTGGACGGCGACCGAGAGCACGCGCTTGGCATGCATCTGACCGATCACGTAATCGTCGAGAACCTTGCAGATTTCCTTCGGCGTCGGGATGCCGTCGCGCGACTTGACCAGCGAGGATTTGTTTTCCTCGCGAATGATGTCCATGCAGAGTTCGACGCATTCATCGCAGATGAACACCGTCGGGCCGGCGATGAGTTTGCGTACTTCGTGCTGGCTCTTGCCGCAGAACGAGCAGTACAGGGTGTTTTTGGAATCACTGCCGCCGACTTTGCTCATTCCATTCTCCGTATCACTCGATTAAGTCACGCGATCGAGTATCACTCTGGGTATCGATTCTCCGCTGTCGGCGAACGCAATCACCCGCCACATCCCAACGAAGCAAGTTTAGCGCCGGAACTCCAGCACGGCCGGCTCAAATCACGGGAAGCCGGTTCCCTAGTACACTCCCACACACTAAGCCAAGCATGCTAACGGCATGATAATCAAGAATGTATTAACGATAACGCTACACCAGTTTGTGTAGAAGCCGGCGTGCGAAACGTCGTCGCGCCCCGGAACTTTCACACTTTTGCAACCGTCCGGCAGAGCGCCAAACCCATCGTTACATCCTTGCGCTGTCACATTCGTTGCGAGTCGATCAAACCGGCTCAGGGGGCAGCCGGTTTCGGCAACATTTCCTGCGGGCGCTTGTCGATCACCTTGTCGACCAAGCCGAAATCTTTCGCCATCGCGGCGGTAAGGAAGTAATCGCGTTCGAGCGCGTCTTCGATCTTCTTAAGCGACTGTCCGGTGTGGTACACGTAGATTTCGTTCAGCCGCTTTTTCAGGTTCAGAATCTCCTGCGCGTGCAGCATGATATCCGTGGCCTGGCCCTGAAAGCCGCCGGACGGCTGGTGCACCATGATGCGCGCGTTCGGTAGCGCAAAACGCATATCCTTGGCGCCGGCGGCGAGCAGCAGCGAGCCCATCGAAGCGGCCTGCCCGATGCAGAGGGTCGAGACCGCCGGCCGCACGAACTGCATCGTGTCGTAAATCGCCATCCCTGAGGTCACCACGCCGCCGGGCGAGTTGATGTACATCGAGATTTCTTTTTTCGGATTTTCCGCTTCCAGGAACAGAAGCTGCGCCACGATCAGCGTCGCCACCCCGTCTTCGATCGGGCCGGTGATGAAGATGATGCGTTCCTTCAAGAGCCGCGAGTAGATGTCATAGGCCCGCTCGCCCCGGTTGGTCTGCTCGACCACCATCGGCACCAGGTAGTTCATGTAGGTATCGACAGGGTCTTTCATGACGGCTCCAAAGGCACATGACGCGAATCGTTCCGGCTAGATTAGCCGCAACGCGCGTCTCGACGATCTATTTTCGCAAGGCGTCAAGCGCAAGCCCCAAGGCTCGGCCTGGTGACAAGTCCCTTAAGGGCACCGCAGAAAGGACGGCATTTTCGCCGTCCCGGCCCACATCCGATCCTGCGGAACGGCTTTTATGGCTCAGGCGGTCGTCTCTTCCTCGTCCTTGAACAGCTCCTCGCGCGTAACCTTCTTGTCGGTCACGTCGGCAAGCTCGACCAGGAAGTCGACCACCTTTTCCTCGAAGATCGGCGCCCGCAGGGAGGCCACGGCCTCCGGATTCTGGCGGAAATAGTCCCAGACCCGCTGCTCCTGGCCAGCGAACTGGCGCGCCCGCTCGGCCACGGCCCGGCTTAATTCCTCTTCGCTCACGACGATCTTGTTCTTCTCGCCGATCTCGGCCAGCACCAGTCCGAGCCGCACCCGGCGGGCGGCGATCGCCTGGTATTCCGCCTTGGCTTTTTCCTCCGTCGTCTTCTCGTCCTCGAAGGTCTTGTTCTCGTTCTTGAGTTCTTCCGTCACCGAGGTCCAGACACGCGAGAATTCGTCGGCCACCATGCTCGGCGGCGGCTCGAATGTGTGCAGCTTGTCGAGTTCATCGAGCAGTGAACGCTTGAGCTTCTGGCGCGACTGCGCCTGCTGATCGCGGTTGAGCCGATCCTTGACCGCCTCGCGCAACTTGGCGAGCGACTCAAGGCCCAGCGACTTGGCGAATTCATCGTCGGTCTTGACCTCGCCCGGCGCCTCGGTTGACTTGGCGGTGACCGCGAACTCGGCTTCCTTGCCGGCAAGCGCTTCGTTGGCATATTGCACCGGGAAAGTCGCCTTGACGGTACGGTTGTCGCCGGCGGCGATGCCGATGAGCTGCTCTTCGAAGCCGGGGATGAAGGTGTTGGAGCCAATCTGCACCGCGATGTCCTCGCCGGTGCCGCCCTCGAACGGCTTGCCGTCAATGGTTCCGACAAACGAGATGTTGACGCGGTCGCCGCTCTCGGCTTTGGCGCCCTCGCCCTTGGCCGCATAAGGCCGGTTCTGCTCGGCGATCATCTTGATGCCATCGTCGACTTGCGCCTCGGTAACTTCCGCTACCGGGCGCGTCAGCTTGATCGCCTTGAAGTCAGCAAGCTTGATCTCGGGCACGATCTCGACCGCGACCGTATAGCTGAGGTCGCTGTTGCCAGCGATCAGCTTCTCAACCGCCTCCTTCTCCTCCGGCAGCGTCACCTTCGGATCGGAGGCGAGCCTGAAGCCGCGGTCGGTCACGATTTGATTATTGGTATCGCGCACCGTCGCTTCGATCACCTCGGCCATGGCGGAGCGGCCATAGACCTTCTTGAGGTGGGCGACCGGCACCTTGCCCGGCCGGAAGCCGTTGAGACGCACCTTGTCCTTCAACTCGTCCAGGCGCGTCGCGACCTTGGCTTCGAGTTCGGCGGCCGGCACCACCACGGAAAATTCGCGCTTGAGGCCTTCGGAGAGCGTTTCGGTAACCTGCATGATCTCACTTCGTTTCTAGTCGCTGCACCGGCTGATGAAAGCGGCGAGTGCGTGTCGGGATGCTGTCTCAAATCTCTTTCAGGCCACGGTGGCCCTTCGGTACCCTTGGCTGGTGCGGGCGGAGGGACTCGAACCCCCACGACTTTCGCCACTGGAACCTAAATCCAGCGCGTCTACCAATTCCGCCACGCCCGCAAAGGGCCATCAAAACGTTTCTGGCACCGCGAGGCGGGGCATAACGCGTCGGCCCCCACAAGGGCAAGGCTAATCACCTGGCTCGGGCGGCGGGCTTATATCACGCTAAATTCCGGGCGTATCTTTAAAATGGAGCGCGATTGCGTGGGCGCAAGAGGCGCGTCTAGGCCTCCAACAGCCGGCGGTAAACCTGCGGCAGTTCCTCGGCCAAGTCCTCGGATATCAGCCCCGACCCAAAACTCTTGGCAGCCTCGCCATGCAGCCAGACCGTGGCGCTTGCACCCGCAAAGCCCTCCATACCTTGCGCCAGAAGCCCCGCGATCATGCCGGCGAGCACGTCGCCGGAGCCGGCGGTGGCGAGCGTGGGTGGCGCATTCTCGGCAATCGAGGCGCGGCCGTCAGGGCTGGCCACCACCGTATCGGCACCTTTGAGCAGCACCACCGCGCCGCTTTCGGCCGCCGCTTGCCGGGTTTTTTCAAGTTTTGATTTAACTGTAGAATTATCAGATATTTCTTTGAAAATCCTTGAAAATTCGCCTTCATGTGGCGTCAAAATACTGCCTCCCGCGCGCCCGGCAATCGCCATCCATAGCGCCGCCGGATCGTCCGCGAAGCTCGACAGTGCGTCGGCATCCAGCACCACCGCCGCCGCGCTCGCCAGCGCCGCGATTACCTGATCGCGCATTTGCGGCCCCACCCCGCCGCCGGGCCCCAGCACCACGGCGTTGCGCCGCTTGTCGGCGAGGAATTCGGCGAGTTCCGCCGCGCCATCGACCGGGCGCACCATGATCGCCAGGTTGGCGGCGGCGTTCACGGCCAGCGCCTCGCGCGGACTGGCAATCGTCACCAGCCCTGCCCCTGCCCGCAGCGCCGCGCGCGCCGCCAGCCGCGCCGCGCCCGTGGTCGAGATCCCGCCCGACACCAGCACCGCATGACCACGGCTATATTTGTGGCTCACGGCATCGGGCCACGGAAAGCTCGCCCGCCATAGACCCGGCTCATTGGCAAAGGTGCACGGCTTGATCGCGTCCAGCACGCTCGCCGGAATGCCGATATCGGCGACTTCCAGCTGCCCGCAATGCAGCCGGCCCGGCAACAGCAGATGGCCGGTCTTGCGCCGGAAGAAGGTCACGGTATGCGCCGCCTTGACCGCCACCCCCATCACCGCGCCGGTCGTGCCATTGACGCCGCTCGGCAGGTCGACCGCTATCACCGGCACGCCGCTCAAGTTGATGGCCCGGATCATGCCAGCGGCAAGACCCTCGACCGCGCGGTCCAGCCCGGCGCCGAACAGCGCATCGACGATGATGTCGCAATCGGTGAGCGACACCGGCGAGGCTTCCTCGACCGGCCCGCTCCAGCGATCGGCCGCGATCGCCGCATCGCCTTTCAGCTTCTCGCGCTCGCCGACAAAACTGACGCGCACTTCGTAGCCGCGCTCGGCCAGATGGCGCGCGGCGACGAAGCCATCGCCGCCGTTGTTGCCCGGCCCGGCGACCACGACGACGCGGCGGCCTTGCAGCACCGCGCTGACAGCGTCGGCGACCGCGCGTCCAGCACTTTCCATGAGGTCGATGCCGGGCGTGCCGGCGGCGATGGTCAGCCGGTCGGCCTCCCCCATTTCCGCCGTGGTCAGAAGTTCATGCATTCGCCAACATTATCGCTCCATCCTGCGGCAGACAATTCCGGTAATACGGAGATGAAAAACGTGCTTCACGAGACGCTAGCTCCCGTGCAAGAAGGGATGGTCGTAATCTTCTTAGAAGCACCAGAAACCCAGTAAGGGCGCTGGTCGATCTGATGAGTTCGTTTGCGTTGCTCGTCGCTTTGAAGCTGATGAGGACAAGAGACGGTTTGAAAAGATGCTTGGCAAGATTGCTAAGGCGAAGCCGCAGCCCTCAAAATGAAAGAGGCCGCCAACTGAGGCGGCCTCACTCAAAGAAATGTAGTTGCGCGCGTTAGATGTAGCCTATCTGCCGATGTTGAAGCGATATGCGAGTCCCACTTTCGCCATTTGGAGGTTAGCAACCGCGCTCGCTCGGCCGGTACCAACAATGCCACCGGGCACGGTCGTCGTGGTAACACTTAATGTCGTCGTACCAATATTTACGTAATCATATTCCAGTTTGGCGACCCAATTGCCTGCGAAAGCCCATTCGGCGCCCGCACCGACAGTCCAGCCATTCAGAGTAAGCGACGTGGCATTTGTGGCCACAAGAGTTCCTGCGGGATTGAGGTCACTGCCTGATCCTACTTCACCCACCCACGCCCATCCGCCTTTGCCGAAGATCAACCAGTCATTGACGGCGTAGCCAACACGACCCGTGACGGTCGCGACCCAATTTAATTTCGGGTTCTCTACTTCGGTAAAGCCAGTAGGTCCGACTGTGGACCCGGTTCCAGTAATGTTTGCGCGCGAGTAATCGGCATCAATGCCAATCACTACCCGGTTGAACTGGTAATTGTAGCCACCATAGATGCCTCCAAGCATTCCGCTGGAATGAGGTGCGTTGTGCACGAACCCGGGAGGGAAATTTGCATCCCCGTTAATATTAGTTACCTGATCCCATGCCCAGCCACCGCCAAACTGGCCGCCTATATAAAGTCCGGTCCAGTTGTAACCCGGGTCAAGCGGAGCCCTGACTGCCTTGACCGGCATGTCGGCGGCAAAAGCGGGCGCTGCAAACGTCACAAAAGCCAAGCTGGCAATTACAAACTTTTTCAATGTGTCACCCCCGTGAATCTGCGACGGACCGTATCGGGGCATCTTTCGGTCGCCTAGGGGTCATAGGTGGCTTTTCCGCGACTTTAGCATGGGTGTTGCTCATTTGCTTCACTGCCAGCTACAGGTTGTGGTGGGTTTGTAAAGTGACATATCGCCTTTCTTTTCGTCGTGGCGTCGAATTAAGCACAATGCCTAATCACTGGGCACCGATCCTTAGGCAGTTTGCGGGTATAGCTGTCAGGCGTGCTTCAAGCCGTTGCCATGGCACAAGTTTTACGCGCTGCCCGGTGCGGCTTAAGCTTGGCACAAGACCTGCTAACTGCTGACAACAAGCTGGGCGACAGATAGCAAGCGACCGAAGAACACCGCGTGCTGAAGTCTTGCGCGGCGCAGCAATAATGGATCAAGGACCAAGGCTGAAAGTCTGGGGAGAAAGAAGACCGGAATGAAAAAAATCGAGGCCATCATCAAGCCCTTCAAGCTCGACGAGGTGAAGGAGGCGCTACAGGAAGTCGGCCTGCAAGGCATAACCGTTACCGAGGCGAAGGGCTTCGGCCGGCAGAAAGGCCATACCGAGCTGTACCGGGGCGCCGAATACGTCGTCGATTTCCTCCCCAAGGTGAAGATCGAAATCGTGTTGGGCGACGACATGCTGGAAAAGGCGGTCGATGCCATTCGTCGCGCCGCACAGACCGGGCGCATTGGCGATGGCAAAATCTTCGTGTCCAACATCGAGGAAGCCATTCGCATCAGAACCGGTGAATCCGGTATTGACGCCATCTAGCGGTTAGCCAAATGTCCGCCCGGGATTAGGTCCAGCCAGTAAGGGGAAACGCTACCCATGACGACAGCCAAGAATGTCATGAAGATGATCAAGGACAACGACGTTAAATACGTCGATTTCCGCTTCACCGATCCGCGCGGCAAGTGGCAGCACGTGACGTTCGACGTCAGCATGATCGAGGAAGACACCTTCGCCGAAGGCCAGATGTTCGATGGCTCCTCGATTGCCGGTTGGAAAGCGATCAACGAATCCGACATGACCCTGATGCCGGACCCGGCATCCGCGTGTATCGATCCGTTCTTTGCCGAGACCACCCTCGTCCTGGTTTGCGACGTGCTCGAACCGACCACCGGTGAGCCTTACAACCGAGATCCGCGCGGCATGGCCAAGAAGGCGGAAGCGCTGGTCAAGTCGATGGGCCTGGGCGACACCATCTACTTCGGACCGGAGGCCGAATTCTTCGTGTTCGACGACGTCAAGTTTTCGGCCACGCCCTACAACACCGGCTTCAAGGTCGACTCGATCGAACTGCCGACCAATTCCGACACCGACTATGAAGGCGGCAATCTCGGCCACCGCATCGGCATCAAGAAGGGTTACTTCCCGGTGCCGCCGCAGGACTCGGCGCAAGACATGCGGTCGGAAATGCTCGGCGCCATGGCGCGCATGGGCGCCAAGGTCGAAAAGCACCATCACGAAGTGGCTTCCGCCCAGCACGAACTCGGCTTGAAGTTTTCGCCGCTGACGCAGATGGCCGACATGATGCAGATCTACAAATACTGCATCCAGCAGGTGGCGCAGATCTACGGCAAGACCGCGACCTTCATGCCCAAACCTATTTACGGCGACAACGGCTCCGGCATGCATTGTCACCAATCGATCTGGAAAGACGGCAAGCCGGTGTTCGCCGGCGACAAATACGCGGGCCTTTCCGAAATCTGCCTGTCCTACATCGCCGGCGTCATCAAGCACGCCAAGGCGATCAACGCCTTCACCAACCCGACCACCAACTCCTACAAGCGTCTGGTGCCGGGGTTTGAGGCGCCGGTGCTGCTCGCCTATTCGGCGCGCAACCGTTCGGCGTCGTGCCGCATTCCCTATACCGAGAGCCCGAAGGCCAAGCGCGTCGAGGTGCGTTTCCCCGATCCGCTCGCCAACCCGTATCTCGGCTTCGCCGCGCTACTGATGGCCGGTCTCGACGGCATCAAGAACAAGCTCCACCCCGGCGATCCGATGGACAAGGACCTCTACGATCTGCCACCGGCCGAGTTGAAGTCGATCCCAACCGTCTGCGGTTCGCTGCGCGAGGCGCTGCAAAACCTCGACAAGGACCGCGAGTTCCTCAAAGCCGGCGGCGTGATGGATGATGACTTCATCGACTCTTACATCGACCTGAAAATGACGGAAGTGATCCGCTTCGAGCACACCCCGCATCCGGTCGAATACGAGATGTACTATTCGGCGTAACGAACGCCGAAAACTTTTTCTCCCATCATTGCTTGATTTAGGCGGTGCAACTATCCGGGCGCTCCCCTAATAAGGGGGCGCCCTTTCTCTTGTAAGCCGAGATGACATTGCCCGATCTGCAAAATGTCGTCACCGAAATCTGCGCCGAGATTCGTGCTTGGACCGACCGCGGCGCGGTCGCGACCTATATGCCGTTTTCGATCCAGAGCATATCGAGTTCACGCTCACAGTCGCGCTCGGCCGCTTTGGCGACAAACTATGGGCGCGCGTGGGGCGCGAACCGTCGGGTTCGCCGTTCAACTCCATCGTCCAACTCGAACGCGAACAAGGGATTCCGCGCAATCCTTTCGCTGCTCCTCCTCCAAAGCGAGGGTGTCCCCGGTCCGGGGGCTTCCTTTTTTGTTCCCACACGCGCTGGCAAGCCGGCCTCTGCCCCGCTAGATAGGCGGCAGGAGAGCCGAAGCGATGAAGCGTCAAAACGCGGCCGCGAAAGACAAATCCAAGGATAAAGAGGACTGGAGCAAGCTCTGGCCGAGCGGCAGCGCCGACAAGTCGGTGCCGCTCTTGAAGGCGCTGCATATTCTGACCCGCGACGGCGCGCTCAACGCCGACTCTCGCCGCAAGCTCACCCAGGTGCTGCATCTGACGCAATTGCTGCGCCCGGCGCTTGAAAAAATGCTCGCGGGCGCGGAAGACCCGATCCTGGCCGATCTCGGCGCCGGCAAATCCTATCTCGGCTTTATTCTCTACGATCTGGTGATCGGACCGGCCGGACATGGCCGCGTCATCGGGATCGAGACGCGCGAGCAACTGGTCGAGGCCTCGCGCGCGCTTGCCGCGCAATCAGGCTTCGAGCGCATGGAGTTCATCGCCGCGCCGATCATTGAGGCCACGCTCCCCGGCGGCAAAGCCGACATGGTGACCGCGCTGCACGCCTGCGATACCGCCACCGACGACGCCATTCGCTTTGGGCTCCGTCACGAAGCGAAAACCATCGCGCTGGTCCCCTGCTGTCAGGCCGAGGTGGCGCGGCTGCTCGAAGGCCAGCACGGCCCGATGCGGCAGCTCTGGCGGCATCCGATCCAGCGCCGTGAGTTCGGCGCGCATGTCACCAACGTCATCCGCGGATTGGTCCTGGAGGCGCATGGCTACAAGGTACGTGTTACCGAATTGACCGGGCTCGAACACTCGATGAAGAATGAGCTTATTCTGGCCGAACGCCATCAGCTTTCCAACGCGCAGGCGCGCGACGAATTAAATCGGCTGATCGACCAGATCGGCGTGAAGCCGGCATTGCTTGATGTGATGGCTTCCTGAGCAATGAATGCGAGCACCGGCGTTTACGGCGCCCCGCCAAATGATCTCGCGGATGCGCCGCCCGGCGCCATCCAGTTCTCGCCATTGATTCCCGGCGCTACACCGCTCGAACAAGTCGCCGAAGGCAGCCTTGACGCCTTCACCATGCTTACGCCGCCGGGCACGCTCGAACGGCGCTATGCGCTGGCGCTTGCCTTGCGCGCGCTGAAAGCCGGCGGCGCATTCACCGCGCTCGCCCCGAAAGATCGCGGCGGCACGCGGCTGCGCAAGGAACTGGAGGCCCTCGGCTGCGCGGTGCATGAAATCTCCAAACGCCATCACCGCGTCGTCACGTGCGCGCGGCCGGCCCAACTCGACATCGAAAGCGCGCTGGCCGAAGGCTCCCCGCGCATTGTCGAAGACCTGCAATTGTGGTCGCAGCCCGGCGTCTTTAGCTGGGACCGGCTCGATCCCGGCACGGCTTTGTTGATCGAACATCTGCCGGAGCTTTCAGGCCGCGGCGCCGATTTCGGTTGCGGCATCGGCGTGCTGGCGCACGCTGTGCTCACTTCCGCCGCCGTCAGCGAACTTACTTTAACCGACATCGACCGCCGCGCCACCGAATGCGCGCAGCATAATGTCACCGACGCGCGCGCCCGCTTTCTGTGGGCCGACGTCCGCGACGTCAACATCGCGCTCAACGAACTAGATTTCGTGGTGATGAATGCGCCCTTCCATGATGCCGGCGCAGAGGACAAGGCGCTGGCGCAAGCATTTGTCGACCGCGCGGCGCATTCGTTACGCAAAGGCGGCGTCTGCTGGCTGGTCGCCAACCGGCATTTGCCCTATGAGGCGGCAATGCAACCGCTGTTCAAAAAGGTCGATCTCGCTATTGAGACCGGCGTTTACAAAATCTATCAGGCGCGCGCATGAAAGAGCGCCGATGAACAAGCGCCAAAATGGCAAAGCCACGCTGCGGCTCGACCGCCTGCTCGCCAATCTCGGCTATGGCTCGCGCCGTGAAGTCGGCGACCTGATCGGCGCCGGTCTCGTCACCCTCGATGGCGAAGCCATCATTGACAGCGACGAACGCATCGCACTCACACTTGATCTCGCCGCGCGCATGGTCGTCGACGGCGAAGCCCTCGATCCGCCGCCCGGCCTCTGCCTAATACTGCACAAGCCGACCGGCGTCACCTGTTCGCACAAAGAACAGGGTCCGCTGGTCTATGGCCTGCTGCCCGAGCGCTGGCGGCGGCGCGAACCCGCGATCTCCTCGGTCGGGCGGCTGGACAAGGACACCTCCGGTCTCCTGTTGCTCACCGACGACGGCGCGCTGTTGCACAAGATCATCTCGCCGCGCAGCCATGTGCCGAAGCGCTACGACGTCACGCTCGAGCGACCGTTGCGCGGCGATGAAGGAAAATTGTTTGCGTCGGGCGAGATGATGCTCGAAAGCGAGGACAAGCCTCTCCTGCCCGCAAAGCTGGAGGTCGTCTCGCCAACGCGCGCCTTTGTGACCATCACCGAAGGCCGCTATCACCAGGTGCGCCGCATGTTCGCCGCCTGCGGCAATCATGTGAGCACGCTCAAACGCGACCGCATTGGTGCACTGGATTTGCCGGACGATCTGGCGGCAGGGCAATACCGCGTTCTGGGCGAAGCGGAGATCGCGCTCGTGTTTGCCGCGCCTAAATTGTGAAAAAAGCGATGATCGCGAGGCCGGCCACAATCCCCACTACCGCCGCCAACATCTGTTTGCGATGGCGCTTGGGCCCATAGACGCCAGCGGCACGCCGCTCGGCGATCAGCGCCGCGTCATATTCGGCCGAGGACGAATAAGAACAAGCCAAAGCGGCGCCGGCACCTTCGGCAAAAGCCTCAAGCGAGACGGCACTCGTACTGGCGCGCGGCGAAAAGCCCAACATTCGGTCATGGTGGCAGCCGATGGTAAACAAATGGTTGCCGGCCTAGCCGGCGGCCGTCGCCCCCTCGGGATTGCCACGTCGCGCCGCCAATTTACGCGCAGACTTTACCGGCACTCCCGGCTGGCCCGGTTCATCCTCCGCGCAGCAATAGCGGTTACGCCCGCCATGCTTGGCTTCATAAAGCGCATCGTCGGCGCGCAGGATGAGCGCATCGAGTGTCTGGGTCGAACGGTAAGTAGTGGCGAGCCCGATGCTGACGGTCGCGCCCACCGCGATATCGTCGACGATCAAGCCGGTCACCTGAAACGCGGTGCGCAGCCGCTCGGCGACCTGCACGGCGTCGCCCATCGCCTCCGGTACGATGGCCGCGAATTCCTCGCCCCCAAGCCTTCCGACTACATCGCTTGCGCGCATACTGGCGAGCGCGACCTGCGCAAAGACGCGCAACACGCTGTCGCCGGTGGCGTGCCCGAAACGGTCGTTGACCGACTTGAAATGGTCGAGGTCGAACATCAGCAGCGTGACGGGCTCACCGCGCGCGCCTTGGCGTGCTTGCATGGCGTTGGCGGCTTCGAGAAACGCGCGGCGGTTGCGGAGGCCGGTGAGATGGTCGGTGCTGGCAGCGGTGCGGTACGCCAGGACATGACGGTCCTTGACCAGCAGCAGCATGATGAAGCCGGCGCCAATGCCGTAAAGCACGGTCTCAAGCGCAAAGACATTCGGCCAGCTCGCATCGAACAGATCGGGCCATAAGTTGCGCAGCGCCAACGGCATCAGAAAGATTGCCGCGTGCACGCCCGGCACGATAACCGCCGCGACGCGCGAATAAAGCGATTTGCGTCGCTCGCGCCATAATTCAAAGGCGATGGCGAAGGCATAGCTTGCGACCATGATCGCGGCGAATGCGCTACGCGAGTAGGAGCCGTGGGTCCAAAGCGTCCATTGATTCAAGATCAGCCAGATCGGCACCCCGGCAAAGGCCAGCAGCGGACGCGACACCCGGCCGTGAAATAGCCGCAGCCCGGTCCAGACCATGCCGCAGGACATAAAGATCATCGTCGACGGCAATTCGCCGGCCAAGCCGGCGTGTGACCCCGGCACGCTCCACAACGCAACCGAAATCGCGCCGATCAGATAGGCCGCGCCCCACCAGGCGAGCGCCTTCACGCCAGGCTGTTGCACCCAATTGAGCAGCAGGACCAGACCGAGCAGCGCGCTCATGCAGACCGCCACCAGTGACAACGTCGGAATGTCTATGACTAATACAAATGACGGCACGCTCGCGGTGACGGGCATTCTGGCTCCTGGCCGGCGCATTCTTGCGCCTCGCAAGCTGCCAAGCCTATCACCCGTGCACTGCGCAAATTCTTTCGCGCGCGCGAACGTTTTGAAGAAAGCTTTCGAAGATTTGGATCAAATATCACCGCGAGGCAAAGGCGCGGATCGGTCAGGCGCGCGCCAGGAGACTGCGCCAATTGCGCCGCTCGCCGGCATCCGGATTGCTTTCCGGCAACACGGGCTCGCTGCATTCGACCCGGTTGCGGCCATTGGCTTTGGCGCGATAGAGCGCCTGATCGGCCGTCGCCAGCAGTCCGGCAATCGGGTGCTCGGGATCGCAGCAGAGCGTCACACCGACGCTCACCGACGGCGCCAGATCCACCTGCGCATGCGCCGACGCAGCGCTTCCGAAATGGCGGCGCACCCGGTCGGCAATCGCCACCGCCTCGCCGATGTCGCCAACCGGCAGCACGGCCGCGAACTCCTCACCGCCGATGCGGCCGAACAGGATGTCGGAGCCGAGCGTCGTGCTGGCGGTCGACGCGAAAATTTGCAGCACGGCGTCGCCGGTGCCATGGCCGAGCCGGTCGTTGATCGCCTTGAAGCGGTCGAGATCGAACAAGAAAATCGCCAGCGGCTCGAAATCGCGCGCCTGTTGCACCAGTAGCCGCTCGGCGCCCTCGAGAAAGGCGCGCCGGTTTGGAACGCCGCTGAGCGGATCGATCAACGAGGCGATCTTGTGTTGCAGTTCGGTGCGCTCCTTGGTCATATTGAGCAGGAGAAACGCCAGCACCACCGTGAACAAAAGCGTGCCGAAGGCCAGCAGCGCGAAGGAAACGCCGCTCATCAGCGATTGGCCCTGTAGCAGCGGCGACAACAGCGTCGCCGGAATGCGCGCCAGCAAGGCGGCAGCATAGGCGAGCAGCGCGCACACCGTCGGCCAACGCGACATCAGCGGCTCGGCACGGCCGCGCCAGAATTCCTCGGCCGTCACGGCGGCCAGCATCGCCATCAGGGCCGACACCAGCACCACGCGCAAATTGATGTCATGCGCGAACGCGGGCACCGCGCAGGCGACCAGCCACAGACCGGGCGCCGCCAGCATCGGCATCGGCTTGATCGGACGGCCGTCGAACATCCGGGCGCCAGCCCAGGTCAAAGCCGAGCCAAACAATACGAATGTGTTCGCCAGCGTGACTGAAATGATCTCCGGCGCCGAACCATGCGTCGTTAAAAGCGCTAGGCCGACGGCACCGATGATAAATGCCGCGCCCCAGACCATCGGCGCGCGCACGGCACGATTTTGCAGGCCGGCAAAAACCAGCAAAGCCCCGAGCAGCGCCGTGACGAAAACCGTCACAACCGACAATGTCTGGACGTCAAGCTGCATTGAATTCCCACCGACCCAAGGCCCGGCGGTGATCTTAATGCGACATGGTATGACGGGTGTTACCAGCGCCTAACGGTTCGGCGTTAGGCTTTCCGGAAGGTAAATGGCTCGCCGGCAAGTCGAGAAAATTGCCCGCGACCAAGAAAAAAGCACGCCTTCCGGCGCGCTTTTGACAACTTTTGTCGTAAAAAAACTAGCGCTTGGAGAACTGGAACGAGCGGCGGGCTTTCGCCTTGCCGTATTTCTTGCGTTCCACCACGCGCGAGTCGCGGGTGAGAAAGCCGCCCTTCTTGAGCGCGCCGCGCAGATCGGGCTCGAAATAAGTCAGCGCCTTGGAAATGCCATGACGCACGGCGCCGGCCTGACCGGACAGACCGCCGCCCGACACCGTGCAGATCACGTCATATTGCGTGGCGCGGTTGGCGGCGACCAGCGGCTGCTGGATCAGCATGCGCAGCACCGGACGGGCGAAGAACACTTCGATCGTGCGGGTGTTGACCACGATCTTGCCGGAGCCCGGCTTGATCCAGACGCGCGCGACCGCGTTCTTGCGCTTGCCGGTGGCGTAGGCGCGCCCCTGCTTGTCGAGCTTCTGCACATAAGTGGGCGCTTCCGGCGCTGCCGGCTTGAGGGTCGCCAAACCTTCCATCGACTGAATGGTGTCGGACACGATTAGGCACTCCTCACGTTCTTGCGGTTCATCGCGGCGATATCGAGCGGTTCCGGCTTTTGCGCTTCATGCGGATGCTCAGGCCCCGGATAGACGCGCAGGTTTCCGAACTGCACGCGCCCGAGCGGGCCGCGCGGCAACATACGCTCGACCGCCTTTTCGACGATGCGTTCGGGAAAGCGCCCTTCCATGATCTGGCGCGCTGAACGTTCCTTGATGCCGCCGATATAGCCGGTGTGGTGGTAATACACCTTGTTCTCACGCTTGCGCCCGGTGAACACGACTTTGGACGCGTTGACGACGATGACGTTGTCGCCGTCATCGACATGCGGCGTGTAGGTGGCTTTGTGCTTGCCGCGCAGGCGCATGGCGACGATCGTGGCGAGACGGCCGACGACGAGGCCGGTGGCGTCGACGATCAGCCATTTCTTTTCGATGTCGGCGGCTTTGGCCGAGTAGGTCTTCATGACAAATCCTTGGGATAGGCGCGCTGACCGCGCACCGGATGCGCGGGACTTCTAACCGAGCGGCCCTTGCCGGTCAACGCCGTCTTCGTAATATTTGTTAAATAAAATCAATGGCATATATGAATGGTATTTTAATACCAGTCGCTAATCATTTCTGATTGGGGATCGAATAGGTCGAGGTAACATGAGCGACCGGCTCGTCCACCCCATCCGAATAGAGCCAGACATCGCCGACGGCCAGCCGTTTGCCGACCTTCATCAGCTTGGCGTCGGCAATCAGATCGGCCTGGGCGGGCTTCCTGAGGAAATTGATGTTGAGATTGATAGTGACCGCCAAAGGCTGCGGCCCGACGGCTGAAAAAACCGCGACATACATGGCGAAATCGGCCAATTCCATCATGGTCGGCCCGGAAATCGTGCCGCCCGGCCGGATGGTCTTTGCATGAAAGGCCCGCCGCACGCGGATATCACCGTATTCGACCTTCTCGATCGTGAGCCCACTCCCGTCGAAAAAAGCCTGCGGGAATTCCTTCGCCAGCAGCTTTTCGATCTGATCGGCGTTAAGTGCCGGTGCCGGCATGCGCATCCCCTGCCCCCAATTTACAAGCTTCCTCTTAGTGGGGCGGAGGCTCCGGTCAAGCCGGCATTTCAATCCTTGTCGTAAAGCTCGCGCAGTTCATCCTTGGCTTTTTCCAGCTTTTTCTTACGGGTCTTCGACAGGCCCTTGCCACCACGATTGATGTAGAAGGTCAGCATCGACATCGCCGAGCGGTAAGGATCGGATTTACGGCGATGGCTGTGCTCGGCCGAACGTTTGAGCGAGAGCGCAATCTTGCGCGGCGTCGATTTCTTGAACACGCCCTCCTCCAGCGTCAGCGCGTCGCTCGTTTCGGTGACGTGCCGCGACCAGCGCTTGCCGGCGCGCTTTTTGGTCTTTTTCGAATTTTTCGTTTTGCGTTTTTTCGCTTTTTTCTTCGCCATATCGTGCAAATTCCGGAAATGCCAAGCCGTTCCCAAGCGGGTCCGATCCGACTAGACTTGCCGGCAAGCCAGGAACTATTCGCATGAACGTCCAGACCGCCCGCGATATCGATGCCGCCACCGTTCTCAAGCGCGAGCGCGACGGCAGCGTCGCCATCCTCACGCTCAACCGGCCGAAGGCGCGCAACAGCCTGTCGGAGGCGCTGCTCGCCGCGCTCTCGGAAGTGCTCACCGAAATCGCCGCGGACAAAGAAGTGCGCGCGGTGGTCATCACGGCGGAAGGCCCCGCCTTCTCCGCCGGACACGACATGAAGGAACTGACGGCGCGGCGTACCGACGCCGATGGCGGGCGCAAATATTTCCGCACCGTCATGCTGATGTGCAGCGAGATGATGCAGAGAATCGTCAATCTGCCGCAGCCAGTGATCGCCGCCGTGCAGGGTGTCGCCACCGCCGCCGGCTGCCAGATGGTCGCGAGTTGCGATCTCGCCATCGCGTCGGACACCGCCAGGTTCGCCACCCCTGGCGTCGATATCGGCCTGTTCTGTTCGACGCCGATGGTGGCGCTCACGCGCAACGTGGCGCCCAAGCATGCGATGGAAATGCTGCTCACCGGCGAAATGGTCGATGCCAAACGCGCCGCCGAGATCGGGCTAGTCAATCGCGTGGTGCCGGCCGGACAAGAAGTGAAGGCCGCCGTCGCACTCGCCAAGGAGATCGCGTCGAAGTCGTCTTACACAATCAAGATCGGCAAGCAGGCCTTCTACCGCCAAGCCGAACTGGGCCTCGCTGAGGCTTACGCCTACACCGCCGACGTAATGACCGAGAACATGATGGCGCGCGATGCCGAAGAAGGGCTTTGTGCCTTCCTGGAAAAGCGCGAACCGAAGTGGGAAGACCGGTAGTTGCCTTCCGCCGGCACCGCGCCATATTTCGCTCGTCCCCGCGAAGGCGGGAACCCAGTGTTTCACGCTTCGACGCTTGCATCTTTTGTTCTGGATTCCCGCCTGCGCGGGAATGAGCGGATTAATTGATGAACAACGCCACCCTCGTTTTCACACCGGCTGCGCAAAGGGCGCAGGAAGAACGCGGCTCGGCTAAGGCCTATGCCACGCGGCTGGCGGAAGGCTTTCCCGACAAGGTGACGCCCGAACTCGCCGCTTTCATCGCCGAACAGGACACGGTGTTTCTGGCGACCGCAAACGCGCAAGGTGCGCCTTATATCCAGCATCGCGGCGGCCCCAAGGGCTTCATCAAGGTCATCGACGAGAAGACACTTGGATTCGCCGACTACCGTGGCAATCGGCAATACATCACGCTCGCGAATTTGAGCGAGAACGACCACGCTTATTTGTTTTTGCTCGATCCGGCGCGCAAGCAACGCATTAAATTATGGGGCCGCGCCCGCGTGATCGAGAACGATCCGGCGCTGGTCGAGAAGCTGTTCGACAAAGGCTACAAGGCCAGGCCCGAACGCGCGATCCTCTTCACCATCGAAGCCTGGGACGTGAACTGCTCGGCGCACATCGTGCAGCGCTTCAGCGAAGCCGACATCGCGGAAGCAACGGAAAAAGTGCAGACCAAGATCGCTGAGCTGGAAGCGGAAAATGCGCGCTTGCGCGCGACGCTCGCGCAAAAGACATCAGCGACATGACCCACGACTCCTATCCCGACGCTTACATCCGCGGCATTCTCAACACCGTGAAGACCATCGCCATGGTCGGCTTTTCGCCAAACACCGTCCGTCCGAGCTATTTCGTTTTCAAATATCTGATCGAACGCGGCTTTCGCGTGATCCCGATCAATCCCGGCCATGCCGGCAAGGAAGTGCTCGGGCAGAAGATCTACCCTGCGCTCGCCGAAGTGCCGGAGCCGATTGACATGGTCGATATCTTCCGCGCCTCTGAACACGTGATGCCTGTGGTAAAAGAGGCGCTTGCGCTCACGCCGAAGCCGCAGGTGATCTGGATGCAGCTCACCATCCGCAACGACGAAGCGGCGGCGCTGGCAGAAGCGAAAGGCGTCAAAGTGGTGATGAACCGCTGCCCGAAGATCGAATACGGCCGCCTGTCGTCGGAAATTTCCTGGATGGGCATCAATTCGCGCACGCTCTCGTCCAAACGCGCGCAGAATCTTGGAACGGGTTTTCAGCGCATGGGGCTGGGCGACGGGAAGAAGGATGGCTGATCTTCCCTCTCCCCCATCCTTTACGGGGAGAGGGTGGCGAGCACCGAAGGTGTGAGCCGGGTGAGGGGCGATCAAGTCGTGGGTTTTGAGCCGGCCCCTCACCCGCTCGCCCTCGCCATTCGGCTCCGGCGAGCGACCTCTCCTCGCAATGCGGGGAGAGGTGAAAAAGCGCGCCTTGACGCCCTCCCCTTGGCACCCGTCTAATCCCGCCAACCGACAACACGAGGAAACATCATGGCCGACGCCGAACGCATCCCGGGTTTCGACACGCTCGCCATTCACGCCGGCGCCAAGCCCGACCCAACCACCGGCGCGCGGGCGGTGCCGATCTATCAAACCGCGTCCTATGTCTTCGACGACGTTGAGCACGCCGCCTCGCTGTTCGGGCTGCAAGCCTTCGGCAACATCTATACCCGCATCGGCAATCCGACCTGCGCCGTTGTCGAGGAACGCGTCGCCGCGCTCGAAGGCGGCACCGCCGCGCTGGCCGTCGCTTCCGGCCACGCCGCGCAGGTGGTCGTCATGCATACCCTGATGCAGCCGGGCGATGAGTTCGTCGCCTCGCGCAAGCTCTATGGCGGCTCGATCAACCAGTTCAGCCACGCCTTCAAAAATTTCGGCTGGAACGTGGTCTGGGCCGACCCGGACGACATCTCCTCGTTCGAGAAGGCGGTCACGCCGAAAACGAAGGCGATCTTTGTCGAGTCCATCGCCAATCCTGGCGGCATCATCACCGACATCGAGCCGATCGGCGCCATCGCCCGCAAGGCCGGTGTGCCGTTCATTGTCGACAACACGCTGGCGACGCCCTATCTGTGCAAGCCCATCGATTACGGCGCCGACATCGTGGTGCATTCGCTCACCAAATTTCTCGGCGGCCATGGTAACTCGATCGGCGGCGTGATCGTCGACGCCGGCACCTTCAATTGGTCGCGCGATAAGAAATATCCGATGCTGTGCGAGCCGCGGCCGGAATATTCCGGCATCGTGCTGCACGAAACCTTCGGCAATTTCGCCTTTGCCATTGCCTGCCGCGTGCTCGGCCTGCGCGATTTGGGTCCAGCGCTGTCGCCGTTCAATGCGTTTTTGATCGCGACCGGCATCGAGACGCTGCCGCTGCGCATGCAGCGCCATTGCGACAACGCGCTGGCCGTGGCTGAGTGGTTGTCGAAGCGGCCGGAAGTCGCCTGGGTCAGCTATCCCGGATTGGCGTCCGACAAATATCACGCACTGGCGAAAAAATACGTGCCCAAAGGTGCTGGTGCGGTGATGACCGTCGGCCTCAAGGGCGGCTACGACGCCGGCGTGAAGCTCGTTTCGAACGTGAAGCTGTTCTCGCATCTCGCCAATATCGGCGACACCAAGTCACTGATCATTCACCCGGCCTCGACCACGCATAAGCAATTGTCGGATGACCAGAAGACCCGCGCCGGCGCGGGGCCGGACGTCGTGCGGCTGTCGATCGGCATCGAGGACATCGCCGACATCATCGCCGATCTGGAAGAAGGTTTAACCGCTAAGTGATCAATGTCATTCTTGGCACCGCCACGCCCGGCGGCGGCTTTCCGCTTTACGGCGACAATCTCGCCGCCGTGGTCAACGAGACCGATCCGGCGCTTCACATCGAGCCGCACAACACCAAGGGCTCGACCGAGAACATTCCGCTCCTCGAAGCGGGCCAACTCGACATCGCGCTCTGCACCGGCGAGCCGTTCTATGAAGCAATCGAGGGCATCGGCCGCGCCCGCTCGAATGTGAAAATCCTTGCCGCGATGTATTCGACTGCCGGAATGTTTGTGGTGCGCGGCGACAGCCCGGCCCGCGCGATCTCGGACTTGAAAGGCAAGCCGGTCGCCTTCGGCGTCGCCAGTTCGGGCCTTACTATTTTATCGCGTTATGTGCTGGAAGGCCTCGGCCTCGACCAGAAAAGGAATTTCGAGGCGATCTTTCTCGACAAGGCTGACGACGGACCGGCGATGGTGCTCGACGGCCGCGCCGCGGCCTTGTGGGGCGGCGGCGTCGGCTGGCCGGGTTTTGCAAAAGTTGCGGAAGCCGGCGGGCGTTTCATCGCACCAACGTCTAAGGAAGCAGCAGCCATCCGCGCGAGGCACAGCTTCCTGAAATCGACCGTGCTGCCCGCCAACAGTTACGCCGGACAGACGCAAGCCATCAACTCGGTCGGTTCCTGGAGCTTCGTGCTCGCGCGCAACGATTTGGCCGACGACACCGCCTATGCGCTGGCGCGCGCCATCGACAAAGGCCACGCCGCTTTCGTCAAGCGTCTCGCGCAAGCAGCCGAGACCACGCCGCAGAATACCGCCGCCGCCGCGCCCAAGCCTGAACTCATTCATCCAGGCGTTCAACGCTATCTGAAGGAAATCGGATTGTGATTCCGTGGGCACGAGCGGGTTTGTGCTTGCCCGCTTATATCGCTCTGACAGTCACGTCTATCCATGCCGCAAGCCGCCTGCCCGGCGATCTAGTCTATCTGCGCGACGTCGCCCCGAGCATCCGACAGGACATGCGTTATGCTGGCGCCGACAATTTCACGGGTCATGCTCTGCCGGGTTACGACGCGCCGGAATGCCTATTGAAACGCGCGGTCGCGCTTGCGCTTCTGCGCGTGCAGGAAGACCTCGCGGCCCGTAACCTGTCGCTCAAGGTCTATGACTGCTACCGGCCGACCCGCGCCGTCGCCGCCATGGCGCGCTGGGCGCGTGACCCGAAAGCGCGCCCAAATACGTCGCGGTTTTATCCGGCGCTCGACAAGTCAAAATTGTTCGAGCTCGGCTATATCGCCGTCCATTCGGCGCATTCGCGCGGCGTCGCCATCGATCTCACCATCGTGGCGCGCGACGCCGCTCCCGCCGCACACTTCGACCCGAATACCAACTATAGCGCCTGTACCGGCCCGGCAGCCGCTCGCGCGCCCGATAACAGCCTCGACATGGGCGCCGGCTTCGATTGTTTCGATGTCCACAGTTGGACGCACAACGCCGCGATCACGCCTGAACAAAAAGCCAACCGCCGCATTCTGCTCGACGCCATGAGGCGGCGCGGCTTTGCCAACTACCAACGCGAATGGTGGCACTTCTCGTATCGCGCCGGCGAGGGCGGTGTTGCCTATAACGCGCCGATCGTGCCGCGCTAGTTCTTGTTTAACGTCTTCGCAACGTAATCCGCCACCCGCTGAAGCGTCTCCGGCGCGGTCCAGATCGCCGTCACCGCTTTGTCGGTCGCAGCCGCATTGAGCGCCATGCGGTCGACCACACCTTGGCGGATCTGCGCCTTGGTCTGCGCGAAAGCGGACGGCGACAGCGACGCATAATGGCGGACGATTTTCATCGTCCGCACCAGCAATTCGTAAGGCTCGACGACTTCGTCGGTCCAGCTTTTCTGCAAGGCCACGCCAGTGTCGTAGGTCGCCGCGCCCAGCGTGAACTCCGCGACAAATCGCTTCGGCACCGCGAAGCGCAATATCTCGAAGGCGAGCGCCGGAAACGGCACGCCCACCTGCAATTCGGTGACGCCGATGCGGCCGACACCTTGCGCCATCACGCGGCGGTCGGCACACGCCGCCAGCACCGCGCCGCCGGCAATGGCGTGGCCATTGATCGCCGCGATCACAGGCTTGGGATAAAAAAACACCGTATCGTAAAGTCGATGCAGCGCCGGCAGAAACGCGCGCACATAATCGGCGCCGCCCGCGCTCAGCCGCTTGAGATCGACGCCGGCAGAAAATATCCCGCCCTGACCGGTCAGAACGACCGCGCTCGCGTCCGTCGCACGCAACTCGTCGAATTTTGCAGCCAGCGCGGTGCAAAACTCGATGTCGAGCGCATTGACCTTGCCGTGCGACAGCGTCACCACGGCAATGCCGCCGTCGACCTTCATATCGATCATGCGCCCTGCTCCGCCAATCGCGCCGAGGACGCCGGCAAGCGATGCGACAACCGTTCGGCATGCACCACCGCCGCGGTGAAGGTGTAAATGGCAAACATCTGATGCGCCAGCGCGAGTGCAATCGGCGCCTGATGCAGAAGCGTCAGGATCCCGAGCACGGCCTGCGCCGTCACCATGGCGGCAAGCACAAACGCGCCGCGCGTTCCGCGCCCTGTCCGCCAAGCGTCGCCGGCGTGAAACATGACGGCAAACCAGATCGCATAAGCCACCATGCGGTGATCGAACTGCACGGTCAGCGTATTCTCGAACAGGTTGCGCCACCACGGCGAGGTAAACCACAGCCGCGCGGCGGCCGGCACAAAGGCGCCGTCGATCAGCGGCCAGGTGTTGTAGACAAGCCCGGCGTTAAGCCCCGCCACCAGCGCGCCCAGATAAATCTGCAACAGCAGCATGGCCGCGATGACCAACGCGCCGACGCGCAGTCGCGCGGGCACAGGCGCCGTGCGCGCTACCAGACCCTGCGCCGTCCACAGCACGGCCGCGTAGATCGCGGTCGCCAGCGTCAGATGAAAGGCGAGACGATATTGCGACACGCTGACCAGATTGCTGCCGGCCAATCCCGAGGACACCATCCACCAGCCGACCGCGCCGAGCGCGGCGCCGCCGAAAAATATTCCCCACAGCCATGCCTTCAAACCCGCCGGCACCAAGCCGCGCCAGAGAAAAAACAGAAACGGCAGCAGGAACACAAAGCCGGTCGTGCGCGCGAGCAGGCGATGCGTCCACTCCCAGAAATAAATCACCTTGAAGTCACCAAGGCTCATGCCCTGGTTGCGCTCCTTGTATTGCGGGATTTGCCGGTAGCGCGAAAATTCCGCTTGCCAGTCGCTTGGCGACAACGGCGGCAGTACGCCGGTCACCGGCTTCCATTCGGTGATCGAAAGCCCGCTTTCGGTGAGCCGCGTCGCGCCACCGACTACCAGCGTGAGAAAAATCATGGCGGCGACGCACAGCAGCCAAGCTCGCAAGACGCGTGGCCGCGCGCGAGAACTGTCTGATAATAAGGTCGTTTCAGGCATTATTCTTCGCGCTTTAAGCCTCTGCGCTTGCGGGATGCTGCGCGGACCATATAGTCAGGTGCGGCGTATGAAGCAAATTGTCATCATCCGCCCCCGCCTGCGCGGGCATGACACCGGAGTTTGAAATGCCTCCTCGCCTGCGCAAATTCATCGGCGCCATTTTGCTGCTCGTGCTGGTCGCCGTCTGGGCGCTGCTGGCGATGGCGCTGGCGCAATCGGCGCTCACCGATGTCAACGGTTTCGTCGCCGCGCTTTATTATGTCGTTGCGGGTCTCGGTTGGGTGCTGCCGGCGATGCCGATCGTGAGCTGGATGGCGAGGGGCGGGAAGCCTGCCGCCCGCTGACCTGCCACGACGATTGGTTCGCAGCTAAAGCTGGGTCCTGGGTCCGAGCGCACCATTACGCTTCGCTTCACGCCGCACTGCGCCCGGGACACCTGAATCGCTTACGCCACATTCAGCCGCTTGAAACCATTCCACATCGCCGTGCCGGCGCCGGACATCAACACCTTCAAATAACGCTGGCGCTGATATTCGCCGTTGACCGAAATGCGCGGCAGCGCCGTCATGTGGTCGGCATGCGTCTTGAACAGCACGCCCGGCCTTGTGGTCACCGCGGTCTTGAAACCCAATTCAGCCGCGATGCGAAACTCGCGCGGACCGGCCGAGGTCGGATCGCCGACCGGGTAAGCCAGATGCTCCGGCCTTTTTCCCAGCGCCGCCTCAAGCACCGAACGGCTCATCTCCATCTCGGAGCGCACGGCGTCCTCGTCCACTATCTTCTTGAGTATCATGTGGTTGACGGTATGCGCGCCGATCGTCACCAGCGGATTCTGCGCCAGTTCGCCGATCTCCTGCCAGTCCATGCACAGCTCGCGGCAGATTTCCGCAATATCGACGCGATAGGTCGCGCACAGATCGCGCACCGTGCGGCGCAATTCGTCCTCGCTCTTCATGCTGCGCAGATAGCCGTAGATCGCGTCGTACAGTTGGCGCTTTTCGCGCACCGAGCGGGCGTCGAAATATTTCTCCTCGCCGTCGATCACCAGGCCGATGCGCTGGTTCTGCGCCACGACGGCTTCGAGAGCGAGCCACCACAATTCGCCGAGGCGGTCGGGAAAGCTGGTCGGAATATAAAGGGCCCAGGGAATCTCATATTTCCGCAGAAGCGGCGCCGCCCAGCGCATCGTGTCCTTGTAGCCGTCGTCGAAAGTAATGCAGACGAAACGGCGCGCGAAGTCATTCTCGACAAAGCGGCGATGCATCTCGTCGAGCGTGATGACGTCGACCTTGCGACGCTTGAGCCGGCGCAGCAGGCGCTCGAAAAACCTCGGCGTCACTTCCAACAGGCGATTGGGCTGAAACGCGTCTTTGCGCGAGGGGCGTACGTGGTGCAACGTCAAAATCGAGCCGACCCCGCCCAGAAGCGGCTTGAGCATGTGATGCATGCCGCTGAAATAGAGCGTTTCCAGCCCGGTCCGGATGATCGTTTTCTTGATATCAACCACGTTATCAACCCCAGAGCCCGGAACCGGATACGAACGAAGTCCAGCCAATATTCCAACTCTTTATTGATAATTCTTTGCGAACCTGTAACCGGCCCGTCAAAAGCGGCCAATAAGCCCGATATAGCGCAGGCTTTTTATATGAATCCCGCCCTGCGGACCTTTAATGCCGACGCCCGCCCCATTTTGGCGGCCGACGCCGGCAATGTGCAGGCGGGCGATGCCCGTTTGGCGCGCGTCGGGGTGTTCCGTGAAATGGCCGCGGCCGAGCCGTATTGGCGCGCGCTCGAGGGGCAGGCACATTTCGGCACCGCCTACCAAAGCTTCGACTGGTCCAAGGCCTGGCTGGCGCATGTCGGCGCGGCCGCGGGCGTTGCGCCTTTCATCTTGGTCGGGTTTGACGCGCAGGGCGAGGCGATCTGCCTATGGCCGCTCGGACAGCGCCGCATGGGCGGCTTACGCGTATTGGAATTTCTCGGCGGCAAACATTCGAATTTCAATACAGCGCTATGGCGCGGCGATTTCACTTCAAAGATGACCGCCGACGATCTACGCGATGTGTTGGCTCAATTAGGCGACGCGGCCGACCTGCTGATGTTGACCAATCAGCCGATGATGTGGAACGGCAAGAGCAATCCATTCGCGCTGCTGCCGCACCAGACTTCGCCCTCCTCGGGCTACAGCGGCGAATTACGCAAAGACTTCGACGCGCTTTTGACGGAACGTACCAATACGAGCGCACGCAAGAAAATGCGCCGGAAAGAGCGCGTGCTTGCCGGCCTTGGCGACGTCACCTTCGAACGCGCCGAAGCCGATTCGGACGTGAAACGCGTGCTCGCCGATTTCTTTGCCCAGAAGACCGCCCGCATGCGCGCTATTGGCCTACCCAATGTGTTCGAGCCGGCGGACGTGCAGCGCTTTGTTACGGAGGCGGCCCTGGCGCGCAAAGACGACGGCAGCCACGTGCTCGAGCTTTATACGCTCTCGCTCGACGGCACGATCGTCGCAACCATAGGCGGCGTAGCAAGCGACGGCCGCTTCTCGGCCATGTTTACATCGATCATTCACGGCAAATTTGGCGCCGAAAGCGTAGGCGAACAATTGCTGGTGCGCTTGGTACGGCACTTCTGCGAACGCGGCTTCCACACTTTCGACCTCGGCGTCGGCGAAGCGATCTACAAGGGCACCTTCTGCCCGGATGTGGAGACGCTGTTCGACAGTTACTGGCCGCTGACGGCTTCCGGCAAGCTCGCAGCCTTTGCGTTGAGCCACGCCGCCGCCGCCAAGCGCTCGGTCAAGCAGAACCCGAGGCTTTGGGCGGGCGTGCAGAGGCTGCGTCACCTGAAGGCGAAGTTTTCCGGGTGCTGAGGTTTAAGCGGCGGCCGCCTGCGTCGCGCCGGCCATGAGGCTGACATCGCCGAAGCCCGCCATTGCCAGCCTATCGCACGCATTCTTGCTCGCGGCTTCCACCGGATCGGATGCCACCAGCACGGTCTTTTGCGCCAGCGCCGCAAAGCGTTCGACCGGGACATCCGCGACCGAGCCGATATCGATCACGACGTGCCCATAGCTCTGCGTCAAGGCCTCGATCGCGGTTTGCATCATCGGCGACGACGCGAGCATCAAGCCATCGGCGCCGATGTTGCCGGCCGCGACCACATGCACGTTCGAAAATTGATCGCGCGTGACGATATCGCCGAAGGTCGCCGCCCCGCGCGCGAGTTCGGCAAGGCCGGGCGCGTTCGGATCGGTCGAGATCACCGACAGATTGGGCGCGCCGAAGGCCATGTCGACCAGCACGACGGTGTCGCTTTTGGCGAGCGCCCGCGCCAGCGTAATCGCCGCATGCGTCGTGCCGACGTTACGTTTTGTCCCAGCCACCACAACACGGCGGCCACCCTCGCCTGCCTGCTTGATGCTCTGCACGATCTGGTCAATGCTGCTGAGCGCCACCGGCACAGCGAATTGCGCCGCCGGCATAATCGGCGGCGACGCCATGTACGGCAGCGGCTGCTGCATCGGCGGCGTATAAGCAGGCGGCGTGCGATAGCCGACCGGAGCCGGATAGTTCGATGGAATGCCCTGCGGATAGACGGGAGCAAACCCGGCCGTCCCCGGCGTTGCCAGCAGCGCGCCGGTCACTGTGAACCCCGCCGACAGAATGAAGGCGGCAAAAGCCGCGATCAAAACGGTCGAAGTCTTCTTTGGATAAGCCGGTTTGATCGCCGGACTGGCGCGCGAGATGATGCGTGCTTCCGGCGGCGCCGCATTGATATTGTCGCGCGCGGAGGCTTCCGAATATTTCACCAGGTAGGAGTCGAGCAACTCGCGCTGCGACTTGGCATCGCGCTCGAGCGACCGCAGTTCGACATCCTGCTCATTCGTCTGCGAGGCGAGCTTCTTGACCTGGTCGAGACTCACCATCATCGCCTGCAACCGGTCACCGGCGACCTTGGCGTCGTTTTCGAGTTGGCGCGCCAGCCGCTCGCCCTCGACGCGCTTGGCGCGTTCGATCTCGGCGATCTGCGCGCGCAATTCCTTGATGCGCGGATGCTGGTCGAGCAGCGTGGTCGATTGCTCTGCCAGTTGCGAACGCAGCGCGTTGCCCTGCTCGGTCAGCCGCCGCATCGATTCCGAATTGGCGATGTCGGAGGAATCAATCGGCTGGCCGGAGCGCACCAGTTCGCGCAATTGCTTGGCGCGCGCCTCCAAGTCGGCCTTCTGCCCGCGCGCGGCCGCGATCTGCGAATTCACCTCGGTCAGTTGCTGATTGGGCAGCGAGGTATTGTTGGAGCCGACGAACAGGTTGGAGCGCGCGCGATAGGCCTCCACCTTGCCCTCGGATTCGGCGACCTTGGTGCGCATTTTATCGATTTCGCCGGCGAGCCAAGTACTGGCGGCGCGGGTCTGGTCGGTCTTGGCCGAACGCTGCATGCTCAGATAAGTTTCCGAGATCGTATTGGCGACACGGGCCGCGAGCTGCGGATCGGCCGACGAGAAATCGATGCCGATGACGCGCGATTTCTCGACCGCGTGCACATTGAGCCGGTCGTAAAAGGCTTCCAGCGTGCGCTCGTCGCGCGACAGCGTGGTGACATCGCGCGCCATCCCGAACAGACCGAGCAACGTGCGCAACGGCGTCAGGCCGCCGATCGCCGGATCGAATTCAGGCAATTCATTGAGCTTTTCCTTAGCGATAACGCCGCGCGCGAGATCGCGCGACAGCATGATCTGCATCTGGCTGGTCACCGCTTCGGGGTCGATGGTGGAGCGATCGGTGGTGTTCTTGTCGGCTTCCGCGCGCATGAAGACGTTCTCGCGCGATTCCAGCAACAGCTTCGATTCGGAGCGGTAACGCGGTGTGATGGCGTTGACGACGACGAAAGCGCCGGCCGCTGCGATTAGCGTGAAGGCGATAATGCGAGTTTTCTTTTGCCAGACGGCGCTCGCCAGCCCGCGCAAATCGGGCTCGCCAGACGCGTTCATCGCGGTCGCGGGCATGACGGCGACGGGCGTGGCAACGGAAGGCGGTGCGCCCGCTTTCGACTTCTTACGGAAAAACATTTCGACTCCAACGCGCGGCTTGCGGCAACGCCATGATCTGAGCGTACTATGGTTGCTACCGCGTTAACTCGGGGCCGGTTATTGCGCAGCGGCGAAAGGAGTTATTAACCACGCCGCCCCCTAATCGATGTTGCGTTTCTCGATTCAAATGCGACTGGCAGCGGGCATTAAATGGCGCCTTTGAATATCCTGCATGTCTTTCGTGCGCCGGTCGGCGGGCTATTCCGGCACGTACTCGATCTGTCGCGCGAACAGTCCGCGCGCGGCCATCGGGTCGGACTGATTGCCGACAGCTCGACCGGCGGCGAGCGCGCCGAGGAAGCGCTCAAAGCGATTGAGCCGGTGCTGGCGCTGGGGCTTACCCGCATACCAATGCGCCGCAGTATCGGCCCAGGCGATTGCATTGCCGTCGCGCACGTCATGCGCCGCAGCAGGGATGTCGGCGCCGACGTGCTGCATGGCCACGGCGCCAAAGGCGGCGCCTATGCGCGGCTTGCCTTCAACAACGCCCGCGCGGTGCGCGCCTATACGCCGCATGGCGGCAGCCTGCTGTTCGGCCACGCCACGGTGGCCGGCAAGATTTATCTCGGCACCGAACGCCTATTGATGCTGCGCGGCGATTTGTTCCTGTTCGAAAGCCAGTACAGCACCGATATCTTTCGCAGACAGATTGGCACGCCGAACGGGCTGGTGCGCGTCGCCCATAACGGGGTTTCGCGCGCGGAGTTCGAACCGGTCGTGCCCGCGGCCGACGCCACAGATCTGGTTTTCTTGGGTGAGTTGCGATGGATCAAGGGCATTGACGTGCTGATCGAGGCCATTGCCCGGCTGCATCGCGCGGGGCGTCCCATCACCGCCACGCTGGTCGGCTCCGGTCCCGACCGCGACGCCTTGCTGGCGCAGATGAATGGTCTCGGCCTTAGCGCGGCCGTTCGCTTTAAGCCGGCCATGCCGGGGCGGGCGGCGCTCGCCCTTGGCCGCATCCTGGTGGTGCCGTCACGGGCGGAATCGCTGCCCTACGTTGTACTCGAAGCGGCCGCCGCCGCGGTTCCATTAATCGCAACGAACGTTGGCGGCATTTCGGAAGTCTACGGACCGGATTCCGACGCCTTGGTTCCACCGCAGGATGCCGGTGCGCTCGTTGCCTCAATTATGCAGGCGCTCGATGGCGGTGCGGCCGGCACAGCCTTTACGCAACGGCTGAGGAACCGCGTTTCGACGTATTTTTCGGTCGACGCCATGGTCGATGGCGTCCTCGATGCCTACGGCGCAGCCCTCGGCATTCTGCGTCAAAAGGGCCGCCGTTAAATCCTTTTTAGCGCGTTGCGATAAGTCTTTATTGAGAGTCTTTGCCTAGAAATTTACCGGTATTAACAACCGTTCGCGGCTGGCACGCGGCGGCTCGTTCTGGCGCCCTTTAATGATCGAAGCCGACACCCGCCCTACCCTTAGCGCCGACGGCGCCGCCGCCGTCATCGAACGGCTGCGCGACGGTGTGCGCGCGCCAACGCGCGTGCATGAATTGTCGCCTGAGGCGCTCGCCGTCGCCAATGAGACGATGGCGCGGCCGATCTCGCCGATCGTGCTCGCCGGCTTCGTGCGCATCGCCGAATTCATGCTGATCGTCGCGGTCGGCATGGCGATTGTCCTTGCGTATATCGAGCCACTTGCGCCGCAGTGGCATCGCTATTTCGCAGCGGTCCTCGTTATCGCTGGCCTTTCGACGCTCGCTTTCCAGACCGCCGATATTTATCAGGTGCACGCCTTCCGCGGCCACGAAAAGCAATACATGCGGCTCGCCTCGGCCTGGTCGGTGGTATTCCTGGTTGTCATCGGCGCGTCGTTTTTTCTTAAAGCCGGCGAGATGTTCTCGCGCCTTTGGCTGGGGGCCTTTTTTGTCGCCGGCCTGCTTGCGCTCGTTACTTCGCGCAAGTCGCTGTACTACGCCGTGCGCAAATGGACGCGCGAAGGACGGCTCACCCGCCGCACGGTGATCGTCGGCGGCGGCGAGCCGGGTGAACGCGTGATCGACGAATTGCGCCGGCAAAAGGATACCGGCATCGACATCATCGGCGTTTTCGACGACCGCACCGACGGCCGTAGTGCCACGGAATGCGCCGGCGAACCCAAACTCGGCACCGTCGACGACCTGGTCGAGCTCGGCCGCCGCACCCGCATCGACCTCGTAATTTTCTCGCTGCCAATTTCGGCAGAGAACCGCATCCTGCAAATGCTAAAGAAGCTCTGGGTGCTGCCGCTCGATATTCGCCTGGCCGCGCATACCAACAAGTTGCAATTCCGCCCGCGTTCCTATTCCTACATCGGCAAGGTGCCGGTGCTCGACGTGTTCGACCGGCCCATCGCCGATTGGGACGTGGTGATGAAATGGCTGTTCGACAAAATCATCGGCGGCATTGCGCTGATCTTCGCGCTGCCACTGATGGCGCTGGTTGCCATCGCCATCAAGCTCGACAGCCGCGGGCCGGTGCTGTTCAAGCAAAAGCGTTACGGCTTCAACAACGATCTGGTTGAAGTCTACAAATTCCGCTCGATGTATGCCGACATGAGCGATACAACCGCGAGCAAGCTCGTGAGCAAGGACGATCCGCGCGTCACCCGTGTCGGCCGCGTCATTCGCAAGGCCAGCCTCGACGAATTGCCGCAACTGTTCAATGTCGTGTTCAGCGGCAACCTCTCGCTGGTCGGCCCGCGCCCGCACGCGGTCAATGCCAAGGCCGAAGCGCGGCTTTACGCCGAAGCGGTCGATGGCTATTTCGCGCGTCATCGCGTCAAGCCTGGCATCACCGGCTGGGCGCAGATCAATGGCTGGCGCGGCGAGACCGACACGCATGAAAAGATTCAAAATCGCGTCGAGCATGATCTTTATTACATCGAGAACTGGTCGGTGCTGCTCGATCTCTACATACTGGCGCGCACGCCATTTGCGTTGCTTTCGACCGAGAACGCCTATTGATCACCGCCCGCAATATCGCCCGCTATGCGGCCGCGCCGATGCCGGCGGCCGCGCTTGCGCCTATGGCCACAGCGGCGCCATTCCGCGAACGGCTGCTGATCACAACCTTGTTCCTCACCGTGCTGGCGAGTTCGATCGCCTTTATCGAACCGTCGCCGCATGACGGCCTGATGGGTGTGCTGGCTATCGCCGGCGTGATCGCGGGAATCCGCTTTCACCGCATTCTAGCGGTGCCGTTATTGCTGCTGCTGGGTTGGAATTTTTTCGGCCTGATGACTTTGCTTAACGTGCCGGGCCAGGAAAAAACCGTCCAATATGCCGTGACGTCGATTTATCTCGCGCTCGCCGCGCTACTCTTCGCCATGCTGTTTTCGGAAAACACCGTGGCGCGACTGAAGGCGATGCGCAGCGCCTATATTCTGACGGCCGCGTTTACTGCGATCTGCGGCGCGATCGGATATTTCCATCTGTTTCCCGGCGCCGAGATGTTCACGCTTTACGACCGTGCGCTGGGAACTTTCAAAGACCCCAATGTCTATGCACCATTCCTGATTTTGCCGGCGCTGTTTCTGCTCGAAGGCATGCTCACCCGCCGCATCGAACTGTCCGGTATCTTTTTTAGCGGGATTATTTTGTTCGGCCTGCTGCTCGGTTTTTCGCGCGGTTCGTGGTTTAATTTCTCGGTAGCGCTGGCGGTGGTGATCGCGCTCTCGCTGCTCACCGCGCCGACGCCGAAAGCGCGCACGCGCATTATCGGGTTGACGCTGGCCGGCGTCGCTGTCATCGCAATTCTGCTGGCGATCCTGCTGTCGATTCATTCGATCGGCGGCATGTTCGAGCAGCGCGCCCAGCTTATTCAAAATTACGACGTCGGCACCGGCGGCCGCTTCCGCTTGCAGGAACTGGCGGTGACGTCGGTGTTGAATTTCCCGAACGGCATGGGCCCTTTCGAGTTCGCACGCGTGCACGGCTTGCAGCAGCATAATGTCTATTTGCAAGCCTTTCTGGTCTATGGCTGGGCCGGCGGCCTGTCTTATATTTTGCTGCTGGTAGCAACGCTCTGGGTCGGTTTCAAATACGCACTCGTGCGCACGCCTTGGCAGGGTTGCGCCATCGCGGCGGTCGCGGCCTTCTTCGGTCTGATCCTGGAAGGCTTCATCATCGACACCGACCACTGGCGTAATTTCTTTCTGATCATGGGCATCATCTGGGGACTTGCGGCCGCCAGTCGGGCCGCCAAACGCAAAGCGCAAATGGCGCCGTTTCCGGCGTGCTAGTGTTACGATTTCCGTCGTTTTTCGCGGTTGCGCTGCGGTAGGGGCCTCCCTATAGTCCGCGCCGTTCCGGTCGGGGCGTAGCGCAGCCCGGTTAGCGCACCTGTCTGGGAGACAGGGGGTCGTGAGTTCAAATCTCGCCGCCCCGACCAATTAAACCAATAAAATCAGGGTGGTTTTGAGTTGCCCGGTTGGTACATTTTCCGCTGGTACACTTTGGTACAATTGATTTTGTACCAAACTATTTACCCCTCTTTCGCATACGGCTTCCCGCCCGTTTCGCGCCCTATCCGGTTGGCCTTGACCAGCGCGCCCGTAATCATCCCCGCCAGCAAGAAACGCGCGCCGTCGCTAATGGCCCCCAGCTTTAGCTTGTCCATTATCTCCCAAGCCTAGCAAACCGCCCAGTGCTGCCCGCAGCCACGCTCATAGCCTTCCGGGTAGTCCTGGCCCTTGTCGGCCATTCCATCCATACGTCAATAATGTGCGGCGGCTCCGCCGGAAAATACGCGGCAGATGCACAAGATGATCAAGGGCTCGCGCTTTCTCGAAATCGAGCAGGCCGGCCACATCGCCAATACCGAACAGCTGGCGGTTTTCAATGCCGCCGTGCGCGCATTCTTTGAAGAGATGGATACGCGCGTCTAGTCCGGGGTGCGCAACGAAATGCCGAGGGCTGCGCGGCGGCGCAACCAGGCAGAGGCACGGTATTTCGGATCGTGCGTCAGCGCCTGCATGTTGTCGAGCACGGCCAAAACGCGGGCGGGGCCGAGACTGTCGCCGAGCGCGAGCGGGCCTTTCGGGTAATTGAGGCCGAGTTCGACCGCGGTGTCGATGTCGGCGGGCGACGCCACACGCAGTTCGGCAATGCGGCTGCCGACATTGACGATCATCGCCAGCAGGCGTTGCACGACGAAGCCGGTCGAGTCGTTGATCGCGGTGACCGGCGCACCGGTGGCTTCCAACGCGGCGACCGCCACGCCGAGCGCCAGCGGCGCCGTCAGCGGATTTTTCATCGCCGTGTAGCGGCCCGTAAATCGCCCCAGCATATCGACCGCGAGCGTGCGCGCAGGATCGAGCTTGAGACGGAGCGCGACCGCCGTGCAATCTTCGCCGAGCGGCGTCACCAGACAAACTTCTTTCGCAGCGGGCGTGCCGCCAAGCGCAGTCTTGATCCCTGCGCCATTCAATAGCGCCGCTAGATCGCTGCCGCCCTCTTCATCGGCAATCCAGACCGACTTCGGCGCCGCCTGTTTGACGACCTCGATGGTCGGCGAGCCCGCCTGTGGCGGTCCGGCATAATCGTAAAAGCCTTGTTTGCTCTTGCGCCCAAGCAAGCCGCCCGCCACGCGTACGGCCATCAGCGCCGAGGGCTGATACATCGGCTCGTCGTAATAGCGGCCGTAAATGCTTTCCATCACCGCATGGGTGACGTCGCCGCCGACCAGATCGAGCAGTTCGAACGGCCCCATGCGGAAGGAGGCAGCCTCCTTCATCAGCACGTCGACTTCGCGCGGCGTGGCGATGCCCTGGCCGACGATACGCAGCGCCTCCGGCCCATAGGCACGGCCGGCGTGATTGACCACGAAGCCGGGCGTGTCGGTCGCGACAATCGGCGTCTTGCCGATGCGCCTGGTAAATTCAACCAGCGCCGGCGCGAGCGAAGGATCGCTGCGCAGACCGCCGATCACTTCAACCAGCTTCATCACCGGCGGCGGATTGAAGAAGTGCAGGCCCCCGATCCGTTCCGGCCAGGCGCAACCGGCGGCGATTTCCGTCACCGAAAGCGACGACGTATTGGTGACAATGACGGCGTCGGCCGCCATGCGCTGTTCAAGCGCGCTGAACAATTCGTGCTTGATGGCGATGTCCTCGACGATCGCTTCGATCGCCAACCCTGCAAAGGCCGCCTCGTCGAGCGAGGCAATCGGCTTCAAGCGTTTCATTAACACGCGCTTGTCGTCTTCCGACAGACGGCCTTTGGCGACCTGACCGTCGAGTCCCTTGCCGACCGTGGCGATGGCTTCCGCCACCGCGCCCTCGCGCGCGTCGTACAGCAGCGTCGTGATGCCGGCCTGCGCGCAGACTTGCGCGATGCCACGCCCCATGGTGCCGGCGCCCACCACCGCCACCACCAGATCGGATTTGGAAAGATCGGCCGCCATTATTTGCCTTCGTAGTTCGGCTTGCGCTTTTCCAGGAAGGCCTTCATGCCTTCCTTCTGATCGCGCGTGGCGAATTGCAATTGCAGCGCCTTGCGCTCCAGCATCAGCGCGGTCTCGAGCGGCGCGTTCAAGCCGGCATTGACGATTTCCTTGATTTGCATAATCGAGATTGGGGGCATTGCGGCAATTTCGCGTGCGGTCTCAAGCGCGCGCGCCAGCGCCTGTCCGGCCGGCGCGACTTCGCCGACAATGCCCATGTCGAAAGCTTCCTTGGCGCCGAACATGCGGCCGGTCATCAGCAGCAGCATCGCGCGTTGCCGCCCGACCAGCCGCGCCAGCTTCTGCGTGCCGCCGCCGCCGGCGAGAATGCCGAGCTTCACTTCTGGCAGCCCCAGTTTGGCGCCCTCGCCCGCGACGATGATGTCGGCGCACAAAGCCAACTCAAGCCCGCCGCCGAGCGTGAAGCCTTCCACCGCCGCGATCACCGGCTTCGGGCAATCCATGATGGTGCGCCAATATTTCTGGATATTGCGCGCCATGATTTCGATCGGCCCGGCTTCGGCCATTTCGGCGATATCGGCACCGGCAGCGAACACCGTGTCGGAGCCGGTGATGATCAGGCAGCGCGCCTTTTCGTCGTCGCCATAGCGGATGATTTCTTCCGACAGCCGCATGCGCACCGGCAGGTTGAGCGCGTTGCGCACCGCCGGGCGGTTCAATCGCAATACGATGATGTCATCGGAAGGCCGTTCGACCAGCAGCGGGTCAGGCATCGTCATGGTGGTCAATCCATAAGGCTCATTACTCGCGCGCCTTGCCTATCACGCGGCCCGCCCGACGCCAATTCGGGGAGCTTTTGTTCCCGCTGGAGCATTGATTCCGCGCCCATGTTTTCGCCAAGCCGGATCAGCCCATGACCGCCGCCTTCGCGCAGGCCGCTCCGGCCGCCGCTTTGCCCGCCGGCGCGCCGCATACCGTCCGCGACAGCTTTAGCTTGATCTGGCAAAAGCTCGACGGCTGGACCAATGACTTCGTTCTGCTGATCCCGAACCTGATTGTCGCGTTACTCGCCGCTTTTATCTTTCTTATTCTGGCCTGGCGCTTGGAGTTCGCTGTGCGGCATGCCGTCAATGCAGCGGCCGCTCATCGCGGCGACCAGATCAAGGTCGGCGATATCGAAGGCACCGTGCAGGCGGTCGAGACCCGCGCCACGCTGGTCAAGACTTACAGCGGGCGACTGGTGATCATTCCGAACAGCGACATCTATGCCCGCTCGGTTACGGTCCACACCGCCTACGAAACCCGCCGGGCAGAAATCATCGTGCCAGTCGGGCTCGAAGTCGATCTCGACCTGGCGATGACGGTTTTCCGTAACGCCGTCCTCGGCGTCGAACACGTACTGGCCGACCCGCCGCCCGACGTGCTGCCGTGGGAGCTCAAGGACAACAACGTCAACATCCGCGTGCGCTGGTGGGCGAAGTCGCAGCGCACCTACGAGGTGCATACCCGCGCCGCCGTGGTGCTGGCGATCAAGCGCGCGAGCGAACAAGCCGGCATCGCGCTCCCGGACGATACCAAGATTGCCTTTGCCGAAACACCGTTGCTGCTCGGCCGCGCCAAGGAAAAGACGAAGCAAGTGGCGAAGACGGCAGCATCCAAGCCGCAGGTAAGCGAACCGGCCAAGAGCGCCGAACGCAAGGCAGCGCAAGTCGGCGATGAAGCGAGCGACCCGGAAGCGGAAACGCCGAAATACGGCGAGCTGAATGAGGGGGCCGAAACCTTGCCGCGTTAAGTCCCGTTCGACGACAATGCGCCATCGATCAATCTGCGGCATTCGGTCAGTTCATGCAGCGCCGCGTGCAGTTTATTCAAGTCATCGCGCCGCAAAGCCGGACTTTGCATTTCGGGAGCGGCGGGCCTCGCAGCCACGGGCGCGGACGGGCTTTGCATTGGCCTTGCCGCGGGCTTCGTCATCGGCGGCACGGCACCATGCCCGAACCGGTCCGCGGGATCGATGTGCGGCATCGGCGCGGCTTTCATGGGC
>DASRLA010000005.1:0-2098 GCA_035648715.1 Pseudolabrys sp. | reverse complement strand
GCCGGTTAGCTGGGTGGACGCCGCCAGCATCTCTCCGGAGATGCGGCCGAGCTCGGCGAGCGTTGCTTCCACTTCGGCGGAGAAGCGGGAGATTTCGCCCGCCATTCGCTTCTGCTGACGGGCGCGCGTTTCTGCGTCGTCAGTGACGGTCTGGTTGAGCTTCTCATTCTTGCGCATGGCGTCCTGGAAGACGCCGATCGAACGCGCCAGCGCGCCGATTTCGTCGCCGCGGTGAGCAAACGGCACCGCCGCATCGGTGTCGCCGGCGGCGACCGCCTCGGTGACGCCGGTAATGGCGGCAAGGGGTTGCGCGATGCCGCGCGCGATGACCAGCATGCCGGCGGTCGCCAGCATGACGGCGAGCGCGGCAAACATGCTCAGCCAGAGCGCGGTTTCGTCGATGCCACTGTCGATCGCGGCATAGGCGTGACGCGCTCGTCTCTCATAAAGTTGCGTGAGCTTGTCGAGGTCAGTATTGAGCGCCTTGCGCACCGAGCGGTTGGCATCGTTGTCGCCCCATTCGCGGCCGGCGGTAGGACTAACGTCGGTGCCGAGGCGGGCCAACTCACGGCGAAAATCGATGAACTGGGCAATACGCCCGGAAAATTGCGCAAACAATTCAGCGTCGTCGCCGCGCACGGACCGCTTCCAGTGCTCAACGACTTTGGCGATCTGCGCATTGAACTTGAGAATGCCGTCTGCATAGACTTTCGACGTCGCCAAATCCGACGACATGTAAACGCCGCGCGATTCCATCACCACGGCGTAGATCAGGCCGTTGACCCGCTCGACGTTCCAGGTCCCGGCATTCGCCGATTCAAATTCATCGGTCAGGGCGACGTGGCGGCGCGCGTTGACGACGGCAACGATCGAGAGCGCCAAGGTGATGGTGGCCATCAGGGCGAAGATGGCATAGAGCTTGGCGGCGATCGAAAGCTTCGGAAGCGTCACGACCCGCCCCACCCCGTCCATTTCATAGGTCCGTGGATATACTGACGGTAAAGTGTTAACGGTTTGTTCAGCTTAAGCTTTTGCCGAGAAGGGTCTTCATGAACCTGTCTGTTGCCGTGCAGATGGATCCGATCCAGCGGATCAATATCAAGGGCGATTCAACCTTTGCCCTGCTGCTGGAAGCGCAGAAGCGCGGCCACAAACTTTCATATTATACGCCCGACCGGCTTGCATTGCTCGACGGCCATGTCTTCGCCGCGGTCGAGACCCTGAGCGTGCGCGATACCGCCGGCGATTATTTCACGTTGTCGGCGCCGCGACGCGCCGAGCTCTCCGAATTCGACGTGGTGCTGCTGCGCCAGGATCCGCCATTCGACCTGGCCTACGTGACGACGACGCATTTGCTCGAGCGCATCCAGCCGAAAACGCTGGTGGTCAACGATCCGGCCAGCGTGCGCAACGCGCCGGAAAAGATGTTCGTCACCGAATTTTCCGACCTGATGCCACCGACGCTCATCACGCGCGACCTCGCCGAGATCAAGGCCTTCCGCGCCACCCACAGCGACATCGTCATGAAGCCGCTTTACGGCCACGGCGGCGGCGCCGTGTTTCGCGTCACCAAAGACGATCTCAATTTCGGCTCGCTCTACGACATGTTCTCGGTCACGTTCCGCGAGCAATGGGTGGTGCAGAAATTCCTTCCCGCGGTGAGAGAAGGCGACAAGCGCATCATTCTGGTGGACGGCGATTATGCCGGCGCCGTCAACCGCGTGCCGGCGGCCGACGATTTGCGCTCCAACATGGTGCGCGGCGGGGCGGCGAAGGCAACCGAGCTCACCAAGCGCGAAGCCGAAATCTGCAAGCGGCTCGGTCCGGAGCTGCGCAAGCGGGGGCTGCTGTTCGTCGGCATCGACGTGATCGGTGACTTCATCACCGAGATCAATGTCACGTCGCCAACCGGCATCCGCGCCGTCAAAAACGTCGGGGGCGCCGACATCGCGGCGCTGATCTGGGACAAAATCGAGAAAAAGCGCGCCGGATAAATGGCTTGGGCCCTGCGGCCCCCGTCGGCCGGGTGTTCCCCTTGTTCCCTAATTGTTCTTGTCAGCCATAGACCGGCCCGCTAGGCTGACGCCCGAGCCTGGGG
>DASRLA010000004.1:0-3090 GCA_035648715.1 Pseudolabrys sp. | reverse complement strand
CGAGAATATGTTCGGCAGGCTCAAGGACTGGCGACGCGTTCATACCCGATACGACCGATGCGCCCATACGTTCATGTCCGCAATCTGCATCGCCGCCATCGTCATCTTCTGGCTGTGATCAATGAGTCCTGAGCCTAGTTTGCGCATTTGTATGAACTCGCAGATCCCAGAGAACCCTATGCGATACACGGTCTTCTAATTTTTTGGTTATGTCAGCGCACGCTCTACAACTTCCATCGTCGATATATACATTTCCGTTTAGCGAGTACGGGATAACATGCTCGTCGGTTAGCTCCACTTCCCCGGCTCGTTTGCCGCAATATATACACTCACCGAATGTTGGAATTTTCTTATGACCGAGTAATTCAATAGCCATGATATGGCCCGTGTAGTTCAGCGGCAGAACGTCGGCCTGTCATGCCGAAGGTCGCAGGTTCGATTCCCGCCATGCCAGCCATTTGAGTCTCCAATGAACGAAGCAAAACAAGACGACCAATACAGCAAGAAAGAAACCAAGCGGCGCATGGAAAGTGCGCTGCGCCGCGCTCTCACCACGCCGCCTAAGACTCACAAAGAAATCACGCGCAAAAAGAGTCAGCCGAATCCCGCAACTAACAATCCAAGGGCTAACTCTCTTTATCAATAGACCCCCAAGCCTTCTCTACTTCTGCTTTGTAGTCGTCAAACCGTTCAATGCGGCGGGCGGTCTCATAGATTGACGTCAACAAAATCAGCGTCATTAAAGCGGCGAGTACCGCAAGCAGGATAATCACGGCAAAGGGGATGGCGACAGGAAACTCATTCTGAAACACGGTGATAAGAACGAGCATCGAGCCGATGATCGATGAAACTACGGCGCCGCTCGCGAGAAGAATGTAGTACGCGTATTTATCCTTGGTGCCGTCGCGGAACGCTTTCACGCGAAAAAAGAAATCCAGAGCCTGCTTCCGTGTCTTCTCTTTTTTTAGAAGCTTCCGAGATTCGAGGAAATGCACCAGCCGGGGCGCGTGCATGGTGGCAAGAATAGCAATTACATAAGTTACCGGGACGCTGGCAACCAGCGTCACAATGATGACAAGCCAAGACTCCTCAGACATCGCCCGCATCCCCTCATGCCAGCCGTGAAAGCGACTATTGCACACGGAAAGATGCGGTTACGAGTCGTCTCCTCGAACGCCTCGGCGAAGCTCGGCCGCGCCCGCTATTAGCTGCCGCCCGACGCCGGCGCGATGTTCGCTTCCATCGCCCGGACCAAGTCCTTCAATCCGGCCTGGACGACCTCCTGCCAGTTGCTCTCGACGCCGCTGAATGCGTCCTCTTCCGCATGGCCATGCGCGGGGTCGTTCGGCGCCGCAACCATGTTGCCCTTCATGCGGATCAGCGCATCGAAGCGGAGCGTGATCTGCCAGAAGCCGGGGCTGAACCATGTCCAGAACTGGTTGATATCGAGCGCGAGGGACGGCGTGCGCGCATAGTCCGGCGAATTCGCCTCGACCACGCGATAGCCACGCGCGGCCAACGCCTGCCGCGCCGCGTCGCGGACGAGGCCGGGCACCGTGCTGCCCTCGGGCAGCACGATATCGCCGAGGGCCATGCCGTAGCCGTTCCGCTTGCGGCCGATCGCGCGCGTCGTGATCGCGGGATTGCCGATATCCGCCTCGTCGCCCAAGGAGGGCATCGAGGCGTCCGGCGGATGGGTGGAGAATTGCCGCCGATCGCGAACTTCCGTGATGCGCACCGGCACCAGACCCGCGGCAGCCTCGCCATGCGGAACCTCGACCGGTATTTCCGACCGGCCGAATGCGCAGCCCGACACCGCGAAGGCGACAGTGCCGCACAGCACGACGACCATCGTCGCCCTGCCAAAAGCCCGTCTATGCATGTTTCCCCCGATCGATTTGCCGTTGCTTGATTATCTTTGTCTTTATTCTATCCCAGCGCCGCGCCGCTCCAAGGGGTTTCGCCGCGCGCCGGCGGGCGATTGACACCCCCGCACTGGCCCTCCTAGCTTCCCCGGCAATAAGATTAAGAGCGGCCAAGAACGAGGGGGAACAAGCCGTGGAATCCTGCGCGCCGCCGGACCCGTCGCCGCATAAGCCGAAATTCAAGCTGCCGGCCCGGACCTGCGACGCGCATTGCCACGTCTTCGGCCCGGCCGCGGTGTTTCCCTATGCGCCGGAGCGCAGCTACACCCCGCCCGACGCGCCGAAGGCGGCGCTCCGCATGCTGCACGACTATCTCGGCATCGACCGGACGGTGATCGTCCAGGCGAGCTGCCACGGCGCCGACAACCGCGCGACGCTCGACGCCATCGCCGCCGACCCGGAACGCACGCGCGGCATCGCCATCATCGACGACAGCTTCGGCGAGCGCCAATTCCGCGACCTTAACGACGGCGGCATCCGCGGCGTGCGCTTCAACTTCGTGAAACATCTCGGCGGCATGCCCGACATGGCGCTGTTCCATGGCACCGTCGCGCGCATCCGCCCGCTCGGCTGGCATCTGGTGCTGCATCTCGATGCGGCCGACATCGTCGAGCTGACGCCGCTCATTCGCGGCCTGCCGTTGCCCTTTGTCATCGACCACATGGGACGGGTGAAGGCGGGGGCGGGGCTCGACCAGCCGCCCTTCAAGGCGCTTCTGGAGCTGATGAAGCTCGACACCTGCTGGGTCAAGGTCTGCGGCGCCGAGCGCGTCTCGACCGCCGGGCCGCCCTTTGCCGATGCAATGCCCTTCGCCCAGGCGATCCTGTGCGCGGCGCCCGACCGCGTGCTGTGGGGCACCGACTGGCCGCATCCCAACATCGCCAGGCACATGCCGAACGACGGCGATCTGGTCGATCTGGTGCCGCTGATCGCGCCCGATCCGGCGCAGCGCCACAAGCTGCTGGTCGAAAACCCGGCGCGGCTTTACGGTTTCCCGGCATGATCGCGCGGCTGAATTCGCCCTTCCTTCCGGAAACCGAGACGGCGGCGCCGGCGATCCGGCTCGACCATGTCACCAAGTATTTCTTCAAGCAGGGCGCGCGCATCGCCGCCGTCGAGGACGTGACGCTCGACATCGCCGAAGGCTCCTTCGTCACGCTGGTCG
>DASRLA010000003.1:0-2146 GCA_035648715.1 Pseudolabrys sp. | reverse complement strand
GGGTAATCCGAGCGAGTTCGCGGACCTTGTCATGCATTGCATCGGCAACGGCTATCTCAACGGCGAGGTCATCCGCCTCGACGGCGCGATACGCCTGGCGCCGCGCTGACGCATGGCTTTCAGCAACACCCGCACGGTGCGCATCGAATGGGGCGACTGCGACCCCGCCGGCATTATTTTTTATCCGCGTTATTTCGAAATCTTCGATGCTTCGACCGCGGCGCTATTCGAGCGTGTGCTGGGGATGACCAAATTCGAGATGTTCAAGAATCTGGAATTCGCCGGCTGGCCGCTGGTGAAGACGCACGCGCGGTTCTTGAAGCCGACGCGCTTTGGCGACGACGTGACCGTCGAGACCAGCGTGAAATTCGGCCGCAGCAGTTTCGAGATCGAGCATAGACTAAGCCTCAAGGGCGAGCTTTGCGCCGAGTGTTCGGAAAAACGAGTGTGGACGATCCGCGACGCCAACGGGCTGAAATCGCATCCGATTCCGCCAAGCGTGCTGGCGAAGTTCAACGCGCTCTGAAGCGCGTCACTCCATTTCCGCCGCCAGCCGTTTCAAAATCTGGATGAACCGCTTGCGGTCGCGCTGGCCGATGATGCCATCCATCACGCGTTCGTGCCGGCGCGCGCAGCGCGTCAGGCTCGTGAGCGTCTTCTTGCCGGCCGGCGTCACATTCAGCCGATAGGTGCGCCGGTCCTCGCGCATGCGCTTGCGCTCGACCAGACCGCGCCGCACCAGGTCCTCGACCACCGGGGTCAGGCTCGACTTGTCGCGGCCGTTGGCGTGGCTCAGCTCGGTCTGGCTGATGCCTGGGTTGCGCGCGATGATCGTCAGCGTGGCGAAACGGCCCGGGCTTTCGCCGATTTCCTGCGACCGGCGCGAGAACGCCTCGAAAGCGGCCTCCTGCGCCATGCGCAGGTTGAAGCCCACCCAATAGGCGAGCGGGCCGAAATTCATAGCGGCGCCATTGGCTGCGCGATCTGCGGCCCGGCGTCCGTTGCCTTTTCCGTTGCTGCTATTGCCGCCCGCCACGCAAAGTCCCTTAATCGAGTTGATGACCCAATTTCGTACTGTAACATTCGCTTTGGCGCGGCATGAAACGACGTTTAGCCGCGAGTGTCTATGCCCTCGCCAAAGACGGCCCATTTTGATAACATAGTTGGGGTCCCAACCATCGTCTGGGAGGCGGCATAGTGGAACGCTCGTTCACCAAAGAAGTGCAAGCGCTGAGATTGGGCCATGGCGAGACCTTCCGCGGCGAAGGCATCCTCGCCGTCACCAAGGCGCTGCTGCAATCGGGTGTGTCATATGTCGGCGGCTATCAGGGCGCGCCGGTGTCGCATCTGCTCGACGTGCTGGTGGATGCGCAAGACATCATGACCGAGCTCGGCGTGCATCTGGAAACTTGCGCAAATGAAGCCAGCGCCGCCGCCATGCTAGGCGCTTCGATCAATTATCCTTTGCGCGGCGCGGTGACCTGGAAATCCATCGTCGGCACCAACGTGGCAGCCGACGCGCTATCTAACCTCTCGTCGCCCGGCGTTCTGGGCGGCGCGATGATCATTTTGGGCGAGGATTACGGCGAAGGCGCCAGCGTCATCCAGGAGCGTTCATACGCCTATGCACTGAAGTCCTCGATGTGGCTGCTCGATCCGCGCCCCGATCTGCCCTCGATCGTGCGCGCGGTGGAAAAAGGTTTCGAGCTGTCGGAGGCAAGCCATGCGCCCGTCATGCTGGAGCTGCGCATCCGCGCCTGCCACGCCACCGGCGAATTCGCCGCCAGCGACAACCGTAAGGGCGCAGTGTCCGGCCTCGACAAGCTAGCCGGCCCGCCGCGCTTTAATTATGCGCGGCTGGCGCATCCGCCGGTGATCTATACGCAGGAAAAATTGAAAATCGAAGAGCGCCTTCCCGCGGCGCGAAAATTCATTCGCGAACAGAAGCTCAATGAGACGATCGATGGCGATTTATCGGACATTGGCATCATCGTCATGGGCGGGCTGACCAATTCGGTGCTGCGGGCGTTGGAACGCATGGGACTAGCCGATGTATTCGGCGTCTCGCGCGTGCCGCTACTGGTGCTCAACGTGGTCTATCCGCTGGTGCCGGAGGAGATCCGCGAATTCTGCGCCGGCAAAAACG
>DASRLA010000002.1:0-57251 GCA_035648715.1 Pseudolabrys sp. | reverse complement strand
GATGACAGCCGCCCACGCAAACCGCGCGGCTCCTCGGCCAATTCCTCATCGACATCGGCCTCGGCAGCGTCCTCGATAAACTCGTCGTCGTCACTGGCGCTGTGCGGCGGTTGCGCGGCGCCGTCGCGCCACACCGCCTGCACGAAGGCTGTGCTCTGCTCGCGCAAAATGCGCTGCACGCCGCGGATGGTGTAGCCCTCGCCGTAGAGCAGATGGCGAATGCCGCGCAGGAGGTCGATGTCTTCCGGCCGGTAGTAGCGGCGGCCGCCGCCGCGTTTCATCGGCTTGATCTCGCGGAAGCGGCTTTCCCAAAAACGCAGCACGTGCTGCGGCAGATCGAGTTCGTCTGCCACTTCACTGATGGTGCGAAATGCGTCCGGCGCCTTGTTATCCAAAGCGGCCTCTCTCCGATGTTGGGTTACGCATTACTCGTGGAAAGGCCTTACGGCGAAGCTTCGTCCGGCACGTCATGGCCGTTGATGCGCTGCTTCAGGATCGCCGACGGCTTGAACACCATCACGCGACGCGGCGAAATCGGCACTTCCTTGCCGGTCTTGGGGTTGCGCCCAATCCGTTGGCCTTTTTTACGCACGACAAAGGAGCCAAAAGAAGACAGTTTCACCGTCTCCCCGCGCTCCAGGCAGTCGGTGATCTCTTTGAGCACCAGCTCCACCAGCGATGCCGATTCCGTGCGCGAAAGACCTACCTTCTGGTAGACCGCCTCGCACAAATCCGCCCGCGTTACTGTTTTACCGGTCATCGCCCAGCCCTGCCCCCGGCGAAGATATCCCGCTGAATTATCGACGATATTCACTTCGGCCGAGCCGGTCAACGGTCGATTTTAAGACTTCTGTCCGGGCCGGACGGCGCGCCGCCCAGACCAAACCCGCTCGGTACGCTATCCCACATTGGCCGCGCCGCTCACCAGCGCAACAGCGCCGAGCCCCAGGTGAAGCCGCCGCCCATCGCTTCCAGCAAAATGAGGTTGCCGCGCTTGATGCGCCGGTCGGCGACGGCGTCGGCCAGCGCCAGCGGGATCGACGCTGCCGATGTATTGCCGTGGCGGTCGACCGTGATGACAACTTTCTCGGGCGAGATGCCGAGCTTGTGCGCCGAACCGTCGATGATGCGCTTGTTGGCCTGGTGTGGCACGAACCAATCGATATCTTCGGCCGTGCTGCCGGTCGCCTTGAAGGCGTCGTAGATCACGTCGGTGATCATGGCGACCGCGTGCTTGAACACTTCGCGGCCTTCCATGCGCAGATGGCCGACGGTCTGGGTCGAGGATGGGCCGCCGTCGACATAGAGCTTGGATTTATGCCGCCCGTCCGAGCGCAGATGGGTAGTCAGCACGCCGCGGTCGCTCGGCAGGCCCGGTTGCTCCTGCGCTTCCATGACCAGCGCGCCGGCGCCGTCGCCGAACAGCACGCAGGTGGTGCGGTCGTTCCAGTCGAGCAGGCGCGAAAAGGTCTCAGCCCCGATCACGAGCGCCCGCTTATGGCTACCGCAACGCAGCAGACTATCGGTGATCGCCAGCGCATACACAAAACCGGAGCAGACCGCCTGTAAGTCAAAGGCGGCGCCTTTGGTAATGCCAAGGCTGCTCTGCACGGTGACGGCGGTGGCGGGAAAGGTCTGGTCGGGCGTCGAGGTGGCGAGCACGATGAGGTCAATGCTGTCGGCCTCGACATTGGCGTGGGCAAGCGCCGCGCGCGCAGCATGGAGCGCCAGATCCGAGGTCATCTCGCCGGGCGCTGCGATATGGCGCTCGCGGATGCCAGTGCGCTGTACGATCCATTCGTCGGTGGTCTGCACCGAGCGCGCCAGTTCGTCATTGGAGAGGATACGGGCCGGCAGATAGCTGCCGCAGCCGAGCACGACCGAACGCAATTGGGTCACGAGGTCGCCTCGCTCGCCACCCGCGCCGCTGCCGCCACCGGCTTGGCGCTCGCCGCCGCCTGCGCGCGCGCCAAAGCTTGCATGTCGCGCTCCATCGACTGGCTGATTTTCGCCAGCAATTCGTATTTGATCATGTCGTATCCCATATCAATAGCCGCGGCGAAACCTTCGGCGTCGGCGCCGCCATGGCTTTTGATCACAACGCCGTTGAGGCCCAGAAAGATGCCGCCGTTCGCTTTGCGAGGATCCATTTTTTCCCGCAATGTCTGGAACGCCTTGCGCGCCAGCAGATAGCCGAGCCGAGCCATCCAGGTCCGGTTCATGGCCGAGCGCAGATATTGCGCGAACTGGCGGGCGGTGCCCTCGGCGGTCTTGAGCGCGATATTGCCGGCAAAGCCCTCGGTGACCACCACATCGACCGTGCCCTTGCCGATGTCGTCGCCCTCGACGAAACCATGATAGTCGAAATAGGGAAACTCGCCCTCGCGCAGGATGCGGCCGGCCTCGCGCACCTGTTCGAGGCCTTTGACCTCTTCGACGCCGATATTCAGAAGGCCCACGGTCGGTCGTTCGATGTCGAACAAGATGCGCGCCATGGCGCTGCCCATGCCGGCGAGCTTGACCAGATGCGCCTCGTCCGCGCCGATTGAAGCTCCCACATCGAGCACAACCGAGTCTCCGCGCAGCGTCGGCCATAGCCCGGCGATCGCCGGGCGATCGATGCCCGGCAGCATTTTGAGATTAAAGCGCGCCATCGCCATCAACGCGCCGGTGTTGCCGGCCGAAACCACGACGTCGGCCTGGTGCTTTTTCACCGCGTCGATCGCCAGCCACATCGAAGACTTGCCGCGGCCATGGCGCAGCGCCTGGCTCGGCTTGTCGTCCATGCGGATGGAAACGTCGGTATGGATGAATTTCGACTTGGCTTTCAGGCGCGGCAGGCCGTCGAGCAGCGGCTCGACCACGGCCCGGTCGCCGAACATGATGAATTCGGTGTCGGGATGGCGCGTCGCCGCCAGCTCCGCGCCCGGCAATATGACCGCGGGGCCGTGGTCGCCGCCCATGGCGTCCAATGCGATGCGAACATTATCTGGCATGGAGCGAATGTACTCTGGTCTGTTCCGATGGACGCTATGTGCGCGCCAGCCATTTTCGCACAAATACGGCATTGGCACGCGGTAAGCGGCTAGAAGGGGCGTTTTGCGGCATTTGCAGGCCGGTCGCGGATGGTCCGGGGTCGCGGTTTCCGGGCGAACATACCCCCTCGGCCGTCCGTGACAAGCCGGTTATCGCCGCCGTCCAAGGGGCTCACGGTTTACCGCCGCCGGACTGGTCTTTTAGGGCCGCCAAGGCTGCGAACGGGTGGGGATCGTCGTCTTCAGCCGGCGGCGGCTCGAATTCGACCCCGGCTTTGCGCGGATAGGGGTCTATTCCGAGAATCAGAAATTCGGTGGCGATGGCGCCGATATCGACCACGCCTCCGGTCAAAGGTTCCGGCGGTTCCTCGGCCGCGTCGGTACGGCGCGGTGTCTGCGGCTGCCCTTCCGGCGCGACCGGCGCGAAGGCGACATCGACCGCCTCGTCGATATCCGTTTCGATCGGCTCGAGCGTCACCACGCAATCCTGACCGACCCGCCCGCGTACGCGGCCGGTCACCCGCACCAAGGCGCCCTCGCGCGCCAGATCGAGGCTGGCGGACAATTGCGACACTGCGCGCACATCGGCAAGCGCCGCGACCCCGGCCAGCACTTCGGGTGCGGCCTCAATATCGCGATGCAGGCCCTCGTCGGGGATCTGATCGGCTTTGACCGGGACGCTCCAGGGCGGCATGCTCGTTTTGCCGGCCGGCCCGGCTTTCTTCTTCATGTCGAAACAAACCTCTTAAACCATGGGCGCGAGTACGATCGCCGGATCGGGGAAGTACAACGCCCCGGCCTCGAGAGCGGCAATTTCTTGCCCGGCCAGACCGCGTACAGACGCCACACTATAGGCGGCAAGCCTCGGGGCCGCCGCATAGGCAGACGGCGCTCCGCCATAGATATTGCGTGTGAGCGCCGAAACCAGCGCTCGGCTGTTGGCCGATGGCGCCAATGCGGCCGGTAACGCGTCCAGATAGGCCCTGGAGCGGCCGTAAAAGGCCTCGCCAATGCGGCGCATCTCATTGGGGACTTTCAGGTCGCTAATGCCCATTTCGCGCAAATTATCGTCCATGTCGCGGCAAAAGCGGTCGAAAAGGCCCTGCCCAGCCTCATGCTGTCGACCATTTTCGGTCAGCCGGTCGAGGACCAGCGCCAGGTGCAGCACGATCAGGTCAAAACGGCCGTTAACCGTGTCGGCGACCGCATAGTCGCGGTAAAAGCACGGCAATCGCGCCTGCGCCACGATCATGCCATACAGGGCCGAAATGGTGTCGGGCCGCTGGTCGCGGCGGAACAGGGAAAACATCATTGTTTTGGGCCGGTAGGCTTTGGTTTGCGGGCTTTGCCGGAAGCCGGTTTAGACAATGAGCGCGCGGATGCAAGACCAATGTTCCGGACGCAAAGGTTCGGATCGTCTAGAACCGAAGGGGCCGATGACGCTTAAAAAACTGCAAGCCTTCACGTCCGTCACCCGAGTGACGCTTGCGCTCGCCTGCGCGCTTTCGCTTGCCGGCTGCGGCAGCTTCAGCGAGACGCTGCAACGCGGTTACGTTTTGCCGGAGGGCGCGCTCGAGCAAATTCCGGTCGGCGCCACGCAAGAGCAGGTGCTCATCGTGCTCGGCACGCCTTCGACGGTCGCGACAGTCAATGGCGAGGCTTTCTATTACATCTCACAAAAGGCCGAACGCGAAGCCGCCTTCCTGCCGCATGCGATCGTCGATCAACGCGTGATCGCGGTTTATTTCGACAAGGACCGTAAGGTCGTGCGGCTCGCCAACTACGGTCTCAAGGACGGCAAGATTTTCGATTATCTGTCGCAGACAACTGAAACCGGCGGCCAGCAGCTCAATTATCTGCGCGGCATTTTCAGAAACATCACGACCTTCTAGCGCCACGAAATCAAAGCACGAGAAACAAAAGGGCCCGCAACGCGCGGGCCCTTTTTCGATTCAATGAAACGCGGATTAGTGCGCCATGATCGCCAAGAGCAAGAGCGCCACGATGTTGGTGATCTTGATCATCGGGTTGACGGCGGGGCCCGCCGTATCCTTGTAGGGATCGCCGACGGTATCGCCGGTCACGGCCGCCTTGTGCGCGTCCGAACCCTTACCGCCGAAGTGGCCGTCCTCGATATACTTCTTGGCGTTATCCCAGGCGCCGCCGCCCGAGGTCATCGAGATGGCGACGAACAGGCCATTCACAATCACGCCGAGCAACATCGCGCCGAGCGCCGAGAAACCGGCCGACTTGCCGGCCGCCCCGCCGCCCGCGATCACGTAAACCGCGAAGTAGCAGAAGATCGGCGACAGCACCGGCAACAACGACGGGATAATCATTTCCTTGATCGCAGCCTTGGTGAGCATGTCGACCGCACGGCCATAGTTCGGCTTCGAGGTGCCCTTCATGATGCCGGGATCTTCGCGGAACTGACGGCGCACTTCCTCGACGATCGCGCCGGCGGCGCGGCCGACCGCGGTCATACCCATCGACGCGAACAGATAAGGCAACAGACCGCCGAACAGGAGACCGGCGACCACGTAAGGATTGTTCAGCGAGAAATCGAGCACCACGCCGGTGAAGTACGGGTGCGCCGCGGTGTCTTTGCTGAAGAACACCAGGTCCTGGTTATAGGCCGCGAACAGCACCAAAGCGCCGAGGCCGGCCGAACCGATGGCGTAGCCTTTGGTGATCGCCTTGGTGGTGTTGCCGACGGCGTCGAGTGCGTCGGTTGCCTTGCGCACTTCCTTCGGCAGACCGGCCATTTCGGCAATGCCGCCGGCATTGTCGGTGACCGGGCCGAAGGCATCGAGCGCGACGATCATGCCGGCCAGCGCCAGCATCGTCGTCACCGCGATGGCGATGCCGAACAAACCTGCGATGTTGTAGGTGATCAGGATGCCGGCGATGATGACGATCGCTGGCAGCGCGGTCGACTCCATCGAGATGGCGAGGCCTTGGATCACGTTGGTGCCGTGGCCGGTCACCGAGGCCCGCGCGATCGACGTCACCGGGCGATAGCCGGTGCCGGTGTAGTATTCGGTGATCCAGATGATCAGGCCGGTGACGGCGAGACCGACGATGCCGCAGATGAACAGCGTCGTGCCGCTGTAGCTCTGCCCGGCGAGCGGGCCGAAGTGGTTCGGCAACAGCCAGTAGATGACGCCGCCGATACCGATGAGCGACAACACGCCGGTGGCGAGCAGACCCTTATAGAGCGCGCCCATGATCGACTGCGACGCGCCGAGCTTGACGAAGAAGGTGCCGATGATCGAGGTGATGATGCAGACGCCGCCAATGGCGAGCGGCAGCGTCATCATTTCGGTCAGGATCGGTGTGCCGGCGAAGAAGATCGCGGCGAGCACCATGGTGGCGACGATGGTCACCGCATAGGTCTCGAACAAATCGGCCGCCATGCCGGCGCAATCGCCGACATTGTCGCCGACGTTATCGGCGATGGTCGCCGGGTTGCGCGGATCGTCTTCCGGAATGCCGGCTTCGACTTTGCCGACCAGATCGCCGCCCACGTCGGCGCCTTTGGTGAAGATGCCGCCGCCGAGACGGGCGAAGATCGAGATGAGGGAAGCGCCGAAGCCGAGCGCCACGATGGAGTCGATGACGGTGCGGTCGTTTACCGCCTTATGCAGCGTGCCGGTGAGGAAGCCGAAATAGAGAGTGACGCCGAGCAGCGCCAGGCCCGCCACCAGCATGCCGGTGATGGCGCCGGCCTTGAAGGCGATCTCGAGACCGCCGGCGAGCGACTTGGTCGCCGCCTGCGCGGTGCGCACATTGGCGCGCACCGAGACGTTCATGCCGATGAAGCCGGTGGCGCCCGACAGGATCGCGCCGATAGCGAATCCGCCGGCGACCAGCCAGCCGAGCGTGAACCCGATGATGACGAAGATGACCGCGCCGACGATGCCGATGGTGGCGTATTGGCGCTTGAGATAGGCCTGCGCGCCTTCGCGTACGGCAGCGGCGATCTCCTGCATGCGCGCGTTGCCCGCATCGGCGGACAGCACCGAGCCGGTGGCCCAGATGCCATAGAGGATCGCGAGCACTCCACAGCCAACGATCACCCACAATGTATTCATGGTTGCTTCAACCTCGATTTAAAATGAGCTGGCGGGAGAAAGGCTCCCTGCCCGGCGCCCGGAAACGTCGAGGATGGCCGCTTGATACGGGCGCTTCACCTCGACCTTGGAAAGCGCGCGGACCATGCCAAAAACGTGGCGGCAAAGCAACGCCGTAAAAGAGCCGAGATTGCGGGTATTCCGGCGCTCCTGGGGACGACTCAGGGGGCGGTCTTTCTTATCCCTCCCCGTCTTCGGGGAGGGTGGACGCGAGCACTTGCGAGCGGCCGGGTGGGGTCTCTGTTCGATACGGCAGGCCAAACCCCACCCGGTCGCCTTCGGCGACCACCCTCCCCTTTCAGGGGAGGGATAAGTGCAGGCGTGATTCATCGCCCCTATTTTTCCGGCGCGGGGAACGCCGTAGCCTGGAAGTCTTGCGCCTCCCTCGAAAAGACCGAGGGCGCGCGGAACACCACGGGTCCCGGGGGACCCACGCACCTCGACGCCTCGCGACATCGAGGTCTGTCGAAGTAAAATTTCGCAAGTCCGCCTTCTCCGTGGCGTCCCGCGCGCGGTGTTTATAAGGTTTGCTCCGCTCCGCCCCCGGTGGAAGTACCGTTTCAGGCTCCCTTCGTTACCGAAGGAAAGCCTATCCACCGCTGCGGGCCGAGACGTCTGGCGGGCACTTCTGACCGTGCCGGGCAAACGCCGTCAGGGGCCCAGCGGCGCGCGGCTGGCGCGCCGGGACGGAGCGGCTTGGACCGCTGGGAGGTTATTGGCGCCGCATCTCCGACGCCCCCTGCCAGCCACCGCTCCCCGCCCCGTGTCTAAGATGCTTGATCAGACACCCCTCGGTACGAGGCGGGATGAAGAGACTATAATCATAGGATTATGGTCTTTTTGTGGCAAGAGGAATTTTTTCGCGCGCCTCACATGGCCGCTGCAACCGCCTCCCCTCGCGGAAGAGCGGAAGAAAAAACGTCAGACCGCGCGCGCTTCGAGCCGATTGCGGAAGTTGAGCCATAACAAGGCCGCGGCGGCGACGAATACGAGCGGGAATACGACCTCGTTGATGGCGGCCCAGCCGAAATAAGCAAGCATCTGGCCGGACGAGAACGAACTCAGCGCCATGCTGCCGAAGATAAGGAAGTCGTTGAACGACTGCACCTTGTTGCGCTCTTCCGGGCGATGACACTGCGTCACCATGGTGGTCGCGCCGATGAACGAGAGATTCCAGCCGAGGCCGAGCAACACCAGACCAGTCCAGAAATGCGCCACCGTCAAGCCGGTGATGCCGGCAATCGCCGCCAGCACGGTCAAGGCCAGCCCGATGCCGGTAATGCGCAACACGCCGAAGCGCGCAATGAGCGAGCCGGTGATAAAGCTCGGCGCATACATCGCCAAGACGTGCCACTGAATGCCGAGCGCGGCGTCGGTGACGGAATGCCCGCATCCGACCATCGCCAGCGGCGCCGACGTCATCACCATGTTCATCATGGTGTAGCTCGCCACGCCGCAGGCCGCCGCTACCAGAAAGCGCGGCGTGCGCACGACGGCCAAAAGCGGACGCGAGGAGTCGTCGGTCTTCGCGCGCACGGGCGGCACCTTCACGAACATCAGGACGATCGCCGCAATCACGGCGCAGGCCGACTGGCCAAGATAGCTCGCGGCGAACAGATGCGGTGGCAACATATCCTTGGTGAAGATGACAAGCTGCGGTCCGATCAACGCCGCGAACACGCCGCCGGCCAGCACCCAGGACACGACCTTGGGCTGGTAGCGTTCGCTCGCGGTATCGGCGGCGGCGAAGCGATAGGACTGATGCGCGGCGGCATAGAGCCCGCCGCAAAAGGTGCCGAACAGAAGCAGCGTGAAGGAGCCGTTCATCACCGCGCTATAGGAGATGAAGCCCGAAACGATGCCGAAGACCGAGCCCGATTGCAGCGCTAAACGGCGGCCGTAATGGCGCGCCAGCCAGCCGAGCGGCAGCGTGCCGAACCACATGCCGAACACCATCGCGGTGATCGGCAACGTGGCGAGGCCCTTGTCGGGCGCGAGCACGGCGCCGACGATGGAGGCGGTCGAAACGATGACGGTGTTGTTGCCGCCGGCGAGCGCCTGCGCCACCGCCAACACCATGGCGTTGCGGCGCGCCAGGTTGTCGTCGTGGATCGCGTGTGGGATGGCTTCGGCGACAGCCGACATTTCCGAATCCTTGGGTGGTTTTTCTCTTATTAGCGGCTGGCGGAGGACGGGGCCACTACGAAAGGTGCAGGGCTGGGTTGTTCTCCCTCTCCCCGTTTACGGGGAGAGGTAAAGAGCAGCCTAAAACTCAATCCGTCCCGGGTGCAGCACCTTGGCAAGCCGTGCTTCGGCCGCCGACTGCGCGCCGATCTGGCCGAGCGAGGCGCGCAGTTCGTCGATATAGAGGTCAATCAACTGCGCCGGGCCGTCATCACCGAGCGCGCCGACCGCCCACAAAAACGACTTGCCGGCAAAAGCGGCCTGCGCGCCGAGCGCCAGCGCGCGCATCACGTCCTGGCCGGAACGCACGCCGCTGTCGAGCACCACCGTCGCCTTGCTGCCGACCGCCGCGACGATCCCCGGCAGGCAATCGATCGACGGCGTGATGGCTTCGATCTGGCGGCCGCCATGATTCGACACCCAGATGCCCTCGACGCCGAGCGCGATCGCCTTCTCGGCATCGGCGGGATGCAGTATTCCTTTCAGGGCGAGCGGTCCCTTCCAGCGGTCGCGATAGCGCGCGACTTCTTCCCACGAAAACGCGCCGCCCATTTCGCTGCGGGCGAAATTGATGATGGCGTTGGTGCCGACATTGCCGGCGTAATGACGGATGGTGGCAAAGCGCGGATAGCCGTGGCGCAGCAACGCGATCAGCCATTTCGGGCGGATGAGCATCTCATAGATCATGCGCGGCGTCGGATTGAAGGCGCCGCCGAGGCCGGCGTATGTCTCGCGCGAGCGCGTGGTGCGCACCGGCACGTCGAGCGTGAGCGCCAGCACCTTGACGCTGGCGGCGGTCGCGCGGTCGACGAGATCGAAACCGATTCTGTGATCGTTCTTGGCGAAACGATAAAGCTGAAGCCAGAACACATCGGGCGCCACCTTGGCTACGGCCTCGATGGTGGCGCCGCCGGCGACGCCGAGCGTGTAAGGCACGCGCGCTGCTTGCGCCGCTTTCGCCATGATGAGATCGGCGCCGGGCCAGACAATCGACGGCCCGCCCATCGGCGCGATGCCGATAGGCGCTGCGTATTTCGTTCCGAACAATTCGACGCCGGTTGGCGGCAGCTTGTTGGTCACGCCATAACGCGGCACCACCTTGACGTTGTCGAAAGCCGCCCAGTTATGCGCGACACCGACATCATTGCCGGCGCCGGTGTCGCCATATTCAAAGGCAAAGCGCGGCACGTTGCGCGGCGCGTGCCGGCGCAAATAAGCCGAAGTGGGGAAGCGCTTCAGGTGCGCTTGAAAGCGCGGGCTTGCGCCGCTCGGCAGAAAGGATTGCTTCGTCACGTCGTTAAGCGCGGTTTTGTCGAGCATCATCGTTTCCCCGATTTATATTGCGACTATAGCGCGACCGGGTTGGCATGTCCCTGTCCGCTAAAAATGACTGAAGGAAGCGCGCTTGAAGGTGAGTTCCTGGCCTTGCGCGTCAAGAAAGCGGGCGCCCTCGCCGGTCTCGATAGTGCCAATGGGCGTGACCGCGACCTTGGCGGCCATGGCGGCGACGCGAAAGCGATCGACTTTGGCTTTCGGCACGGTGCAGAGGATTTCATAGTCGTCGCCGCCGGTGAGCGCGGTTTCAAAGGCGCTCGCATCAATGGCCATCACCGCCTGCGCGGCGTCGGACAGCGGCACGCGCGACGCATCAATCCTGGCGGCAACGCCGGAGACGCGGCAGAGCTTGGCGAGGTCGCCGGCGAGACCGTCGGAGACATCCATCGCAGCGGACGCTTCGAAGAGGATGGTTTCGGCAAGCGCATTGCGCGGCTGCGGCAGCAGATAGCGCGAAAGCAAATGCGCGCGCTGCGTTTCGCTGAGTTGCCACGACGCACCGCTGCGAATTGCCAGCCCAAGCGCCGCATCGCCAATCGTTCCAGTGACGAACACGGTGTCGCCGGCCTGCGCGCCGGCGCGCCTGACCATCCGGCCTTCCGGCACGCTGCCGAACATGGACACCGACACCATCGGCGGACCGGGCGTGCGCACGGTGTCGCCGCCGAATAGCGGGCAGCGGTAATTGGCGGCGTCGTCGCGCAGGCCCTTGGCGAAATCGGTGAGCCAGACGTCGCCGATATCTTTCGGCAGCGCGAGCGTCAGCAGAAATCCGAGCGGTCTGGCGCCTTTGGCTGCGAGGTCGGACAGGTTCACGCGCAGCGCCTTGCGCGCGATCGCATCAGCGGGATCGTCATTGAAAAAATGCACGCCGCCGACAAGGGCGTCTGTCGTCAGCACCATCTCGCAGCCCGGCGGCGGCTTGAGCAGAGCGGCATCGTCCGATAGGCCAAGCGCACCCGGCTCGCTCGCCATGACGCCGAAATAGCGCGCGATCAATTTGTCTTCGGCGGATGGATCGGGGTTCATAAGACAAGCTTGCCCCGTCTGGCGTCCGCGTTCCAGTGGCTAGGCGGTGAACTCCGCCGCCCGCAACTGGCGCGCCAACTGGTCGAGCACGGCGTTGACCATGCCGGTCTCGTCGCGCTCGACGAAGGCGGCGGCGACATCGGCGTATTCGGAAACGACCACGCGCGCCGGCACGTCGGGCCGGTGGGTCAACTCATAGACGCCGGCGCGCAAGGCGGCGCGTAAGACCGCCTCGATGCGCTTGAGCGGCCAGGTCTTGGCGAGCGCATCGTCGATCTGCGGATCGAGCGCGCGCTGGTCGCGCACAACGCCGGAAACGATATCGCGAAAGAAGGCGGCTTCCGCCGGCAAATATTGCGCGCCTTCGACTTCGCCGCCGAGCCAATGGCTTTGGAATTCGGCCAGCACTTCGTCCAAGCCCGAACCCGCCATGTCCATCTGATAGAGCGCCTGCACGGCGGCGAGACGCGCCGCCCCGCGCTTGTTGGCCTTGCGCGTTTCTTTTTCCGGCGGGGCCGTCATTTATTTAAGACTATTTTTAAGCGCGGCCATGACGAGCGCGGCTTTCGCCGCCGTCTCGCCTTTATGGCCGTGCGCGCCGCCGAGGCGGGCTTGCGCCTGCGCTTCGTTGTCGACGGTGAGTATGCCGTTGCCGATGGCGAGCTGCTTCTGCACCGTCAAATCCATCAGCCCGCGCGCCGATTCATTGGCCACCAGATCGAAATGATAGGTCTCGCCCTGGATCACGCAGCCGAGCGCCACATAACCGTCATACGGCGCTTTCTTGTTCTTCGGCGCGTCGTGGGCAAAAGCAATCGCGCCCGGCACTTCGAGCGCGCCCGGAACGGTGACGACATCGTAAGTCGCGCCCGCCGCGTCGAGCGCCGCTTTCGCACCGGCGAGTAGCGCGTCGGAAATGCGTTCGTAGAAACGCGCTTCCACAATCAGAAAGCGCAAGCTCACGCTCTTTTTCGCCGCGCTCGTCTTTTTAGCCATTCGTTATTTTTCCTTGTTGAGCCGCGTGGTAGCAAGCGCCCGCACGCTAAACAAGGGTCAACGTGCTTCCATCAGCCGCGCCGCGTAGCGCGCCATGGTGTCAATTTCGAGGTTAATTTCGTCGCCGGTTTTCAAGCCGCCGAAACTCGTCACCGCCAGCGTGTGCGGAATGATCAGCACCGTAAAGGTGTCGGCCTCCACCGTGTTGACGGTGAGCGAGACGCCGTCGAGCGCGACCGAGCCTTTCGGCGCGATGAAACGCGCAAGCGGGGCCGGCGCGCGCAAGGTGAAGCGCGCCATCTCGGTCATGTCCTCGCGCACGATGAGCGTGGCGAGCCCGTCAACGTGACCGGCGACCAGATGACCGCCGATTTCATCACCCAATTTGAGCGGACGCTCCAGATTGACATGCGAACCGTGATGCCAGCGGCCGACCGTGGTGACGGCAAGCGTCTCGTCGGCGGCGTCGACCGCGAACCAGACGCGGCCGTCTTCCTCGCCGGTGTCGACCACCGTCATGCAGACGCCGGAACAGGCGACCGACGCGCCCTGAATTAATTCGGCGCGCGGGTAGCGGCAATAGATCGTGATACGCGACAGATTATTCGCGCGCGCATCAACGGTGCGTACTTCGCCTAGGTCTGTAACGATGCCGGTGAACATTATGTACGCTCGTAACTTTCGATAATGTCGGTACCGAATTTCTCAACGCCACGCGGGGTCATCTTCCCCGTCAACGCCTCCAGCTTCATGCCTTCCAAAGGTGCAATGCCGCTATCCCCGATCGTTTTTTTCGTCCGTAGCAACACGGCTTCGTCGACAAGATCGGCGGCGGTGAAAGCGGCGGCGACGGTCGGGCCGCCTTCCACCATCAGCCGCGTGATGCCCTCGCCGGCCAGCACTTTCAGCACCTCTTCAAGGTCGAGGCGGCCTTGCGTATCATCGACGCGGAAAACCTTGCAGCCTTTCTGCTGCAAGATATCGGCGGCCATCGGCGAAGCCTTGTTCGAGGTGAATATCCAGGTCGGCACATCGCGCACGGTCGAAATCACCGACAGCGACAACGGCACCCGTAATTGCGCATCGAGCACCACGCGCACCGGCGAGCGATCGTACAAGCCCGGCAACCGCGCGGTCAGTTGCGGATTGTCGGCCAGCACGGTGCCGATGCCGACCAGAATGGCGTCGTGTTGCGCGCGCATCTGGAATACATGATTGCGCGCTTCCTCGCCGGTGATGGCAATGGGTTTGCGGCCGGCAAGCCCCGCCTTGCCGTCGGCGGCAATGGCGAGCTTGAGCGTCACGTGCGGGCGGTTTCTTGTAATTCGCGTGATGTGGCCTGAGTGATCGCGGCGCGCGTCCTCCGCGCACAGACCGGTATCGACCGCGATGCCCTTTTCGCGCAGGCGCGCATAGCCTTGCCCCGCCACTTCCGGATTGGGATCTTCCAAGGCCGAAACCACGCGCAAGATGCCGGCCTTGATAATGGCGTCGGCGCAAGGCGGCGATTTGCCGGTATGCGAACAGGGCTCCAGCGTAACGTAAAGCGTTGCGCCTTTGGCGTCCTTCCTGGCGTGGCGCAGCGCCTCGACCTCGGCATGCGGCCGCCCGCCCGGCTGCGTCCAGCCGCGCCCAACGATAACACCGTCTTTGACGATCACGGCGCCAACCGCCGGATTGGGCCAAGCATTGCCGAGCCCGCGCCGCCCGAGCGCCAGCGCGAGGCGCATGAAGCGTTCGTCGTCGGCAGCCTTGGCGGACAACGCGGGTACGGCCGTATCCGTCATTTGCGCGGCGGAGCGTCGGGGCGCGCGGCGTCCTCATCGCCCGACAATTCGTCGAGCGCGGCGCGGAAATCCTTTACCTCGCCGAAATTTCGATAGACCGAGGCAAAGCGCACGTAAGCCACGTCATCGAGTTCGCGCAGGTGCTCCATCACGATCTCGCCGATCGCCTCGGAAGAGACTTCGTTCTCGCCGCCGCTTTCCAGTTCGCGCACGATCTTCGACACCATCTTCTCGATGCGCTCGGGATCGACCGAACGCTTGCGCAGCGCGACCTGCACCGAGCGCATCAGCTTGTCGCGGTCGAAGGGCACGCGGCGGCCATTGCGTTTGATGACGGTCAATTCGCGCAACTGCACGCGCTCGAAGGTGGTGAAGCGGAAATTGCAAGTGAGGCATATGCGGCGCCGGCGGATCACCGCCGAGTCCTCGGTCGGCCGCGAATCCTTCACCTGGGTATCGAGGCTTCCGCAACTCGGGCAACGCATTTGATGACCCCTTTAAGGCCCCCTCCCTATCCTCCCCTGCAAGCGGGGGAGGGAAAGAAGAACTATTGATAAATCGGAAAACGCGTCAGCAATTCTTTCACCTTGCCGCGCACGGTGGCTTCGATCAGCGAATCTTCATCGACGCTCTTCTGCGACAGCACATCAAGCACTTCAACGATCATGGCGCCGACCTGTTTGAACTCAGCCGCGCCGAAACCACGCGTGGTGCCGGCGGGCGATCCGAGCCTAATGCCCGATGTGACGGTCGGCTTTTCCGGATCGAAGGGAATGCCATTCTTGTTGCAGGTGATGTGCGCGCGGCCGAGCGCGAGTTCGGCGACCTTGCCGGTCAGGCGCTTGGGCCGCAGGTCAACCAGCATCAAATGGGTATCGGTGCCGCCGGAAACAATATCGAGGCCGCTCGATTTCAGCGTCTCTGCCAGCGCCTTGGAATTTTCCACCACGTTTTTGGCGTAGACCTTGAAGCTCGGCCGCAGCGCCTCGCCGAAGGCGACCGCCTTGGCCGCGATCACATGCATCAGCGGCCCGCCTTGCATGCCGGGGAAGACGGCCGAATTGATTTTCTTGGCAAGCTCTTCGTCGTCGGTGAGGATGACGCCGCCGCGCGGACCGCGCAGCGTCTTGTGCGTCGTGGTCGTGACCACATGCGCATGCGGGAACGGCGACGGATGCGCGCCGCCGGCCACCAGTCCGGCAAAATGCGCCATGTCAACCATCAGCTTGGCGCCGACCTCGTCGCAGATTTCGCGGAAACGCTTGAAGTCGATGATGCGTGGATAGGCCGAGCCGCCGGCGATGATGACTTTCGGCTTCTGCTCGCGCGCGAGCCTGGCCATTTCGTCCATGTCGATACGCTGGTCGTCGCGCCGCACATTGTACGGCACCGGCTTGAACCACTTGCCGGAAATATTGATCGCCATGCCGTGGCTTAAATGCCCGCCGGCGGCCAAGTTGAGCCCCATGAAAGTATCGCCCGGCTGCATCAGCGCGAAGAACACTTCCGCATTGGCCGACGCGCCCGAATGCGGCTGCACATTGGCGAAGCGGCAGCCGAACAACTTGGTGACGCGGTCGATCGCCAGTTGCTCGGCGATGTCGACAAACTGGCAGCCGCCGTAATAGCGCTTGCCCGGCAGGCCTTCGGCATATTTGTTGGTCAGCACCGAGCCCTGCGCTTCCAGCACCGCACGCGAGACGATGTTTTCCGACGCGATCAGTTCTATCTCGTCGCGCTGGCGGCCGAGCTCCTTGCCGATGGCGTCGGCGATCTCTGGGTCAGTTTCGCGTAAAGTTGCCGCAAAGAAGCCGTCCGCGGCTCCCTCCATCTGGGATTTGGTCGTCGCCGACATTTCAATTCGCTCCGGGCGCCTGGGCGCGGCGCCGTCTTTCCTTGCGTTCCGGGGTTCGGCTCCGCGAATACCATATCGGCCGCACCCCGCCAAGCGCTGGCATGCCGGGGGTGGGAAAGCCGCAATATCTAGGGTTTCAGGTCAAGTCTGCTCGCGCGCAATCCGCGCCTTCAGCTTCGCGAGCGCCAGCTTTTTCAGATCGGCCGCGGATGCGTTGGCCGGACCGATCACCGTCACCTCGACGCCGGTCGTCTCGTCGATCGCCACCAATTTCGCATTGGCACCAATCACCATGTGTTCGAAATAGACAACCGGTTTATCCGACATTGCCGCGCGCCCCAGGAAGCTCGCACTATAGCCTGCCCGGCGCGCCGGCGCTGCCACTGGATTAAGCGCGCGCGCGGAAAGGCCTGGACCCACGAAAAATGCCCCGGCCGGTGGAGGAGTCCCGGCCGGGGCAAGTCGTTCACTCGCCAGAAAACGAAGACAGACGTCGAAGACTTAGAGGCGGTAGAGGATCTGGTCGGTCCAGAAACGCTCGAGCCGGTGCAGCGACTTGTTCAGGGTCGAGAACTCGTCGGCATTGATGCCGCCGACCTGCTCCACCGTGCGCACGTGCTTCTGATAGAGCGTGTCGACGATGTCGCGTACTTCCTGGCCCTTGGCGGTCAGCTTGATACGGACCGAACGGCGATCGACGCGCGAGCGCTGATGATCGAGGAACTCCATCTCGACCAGTTTCTTGAGATTGTAAGAAACGTTGGAGCCGAGATAGTAGCCGCGCGTGCGCAGTTCGCCGGCGGTCAATTCCTTGTCGCCGATATTGTACAACAGTAGCGCCTGCACCGAATTGATATCGGAGCGACCGCGGCGGTCGAATTCATCCTTGATGACGTCGAGCAGCCGGCGATGCAGCCGCTCCACCAAGGTCAGTGCCTCATGATACAAAGGCTGGATCGTGTCGAACCGCGCGTCGCGCTCGCCCGGCTCGACCGTCTTGACGACGGCTTTCATGTTCAACGCCCCTTACTTTATTGTCTTCGTTTGACGTGTAGCGACGAGGCCCTGTTTTCCTCGTTCTCGTTATCCGCCAAACTATTCGGGGCAGTCTAAAATCGGCTTAAATAACAGCATAAAGATTAGGTTTATTTGCAACGGTGAACGCTTTCTTGCTGATTCAATTGCAATATTTTTTTCAACGTTTCGTTCACCACGCGTCGGCCAATTCACCCGCGAATGAAGCGAATTACGCCGGAAAAATCGCGCCCCGCCTCTCCGCTGTCGGCATAGGCTGAATAAATCCTTTCGGCGCCGGCACCGAGTTGCGTATTCGCCTTCGCTGATTTGGCGGCGTCCTGCGCCAATCGTAAATCCTTGAGCATCATGGCGGCGGTGAATCCGGCCTCGTAATCACGGTTGGCGGGCGACGTCGGCACTGGACCGGGCACCGGGCAATAACTTGTCATCGCCCAACACTGGCCGGACGACTTCGACGAAATATCGAACAGCTTCTGATGGTCGAGGCCGAGTTTTTCCGCCAGCACGAAGGCTTCCGACACCGCGATCATCGAAATGCCGAGGATCATGTTGTTGCAGATCTTCGCCGCGTGGCCGTTGCCGGCGTCGCCGGCGTGCACAATCGTCTTGCCCATTTTCTGCAAAATGGATTCCGCGCGCGTAAAGGCCTGCGCCGAGCCGCCGACCATGAATGTTAAAGTTCCCGCCGTCGCGCCGCCGACACCGCCCGATACCGGCGCGTCCAGCATCAACAGGCCTTTCGTCTCGGCAGCGGCGGCGACTTCGCGCGCGGTCGCGACGTCGATGGTCGAACAGTCGATCAGCAACGTGCCGGCATTGGTGTTTTCGATAATGCCATTCGGTCCGAGATAGACCTCCCTCACCTGTTTACCCGCCGGCAGCATGGTAATGACGACATCGGCGCGCGCGGCCGCGACCTTGGCGAATTCAACCGCCGTGCCGCCGGCTTCCTTAAGCTTTGCGACCGATGCGGGATTAAGATCGACGCCTTCGATCTGATGGCCGGCCTTGATCAAATTGACCGCCATCGGCAGACCCATATTGCCGAGCCCGATGAAACCAATCCGCGACATCGATACCTCCATTTTAATGACGCATGATCTTGTCCGAAAACCGGTGCCCACTTTTCGGGATCATGCGTATCTTATTCCGGATGTTCCTGCGCCGAGCGCAGCGCCAGCCAAAGATAAAGCCCGAGCAATCCGCCTTCCACCATCACCGTAATGAAGCCCCGGCCGAACACCTGCGGAAAAAAGATTTCGACCGCCAGCATGGAAGCGACCGCGGTCAGCCAGATCACCGCGCCCCAGGCAGCTGCCAGCCACAAGCCGACGGCGGCGACCAGATCGAGAACGGCGAAGAAAACCGTAGCCGCCTGCCAGACAATGGAGTGGTAGGCGTAAAGGTCGTCTGGCCCGACGCCGATGCCGCAAACGCGCGACCAATGATAGAGGCCCTTGAGCATTGAGACGCCGGACATGACGCGCAGGAACAACACCAGCCGCCACGTCCATGGGCCGAGCTCGGGCTCGGCCGCGCGCTCCTGCACGGGATCGAGCCCTTTGAATTCTTCGCCGGTGAAGTGTTCGCTCATGCTATGCTCATGGCGCTCTCATGTTGCGCCCATTGGCAGCTCAGGCTCTCCGCCTTCGAGCGGCGCAAAGTAGCTTTCGACCTCCGCGTCGGTGACTTGCTCCAGCGAGGCCGGCTGCCAGCGCGGCTTATTATCTTTGTCGACGATCACGGCGCGCACGCCCTCGTAGAAATCATGGCCCTCGATCACGCGCGACACTATGCGGAATTCCATGCGCATGCACGTCTCGAAATCGTATTGCGCGCCACGCCGCACCTGCGCCAGCGCCAGTTTAAGACTGAGCGGCGATTTCGCAGCCATCGTCGCTGCGGTTTTCGCCGCCCATTCGGAATCGGGGCCTCCCGCTTCGGCTTCGCGCCCGACTGCGTCGACAATGTGTTCGACGCAGTCGGGCGCGAAGAGACGGTCGATTGTCTCGCGATGCGTCGTGATCGGCCCCTCGCCCGCCGGTTCCGAAAAAGCCGACAGCACGGCATCGACCGAGACCGTGCCGGTCAGACCATTGAGCAAGGCGGGAAAGCGCGTCGACGGAATGCGATGGGTGGCGATGCCGGCGGCAACGCCATCGGCGATATTGAAACGCTCGCCGGTGAGCGCGCAATAGGTGCCGATTTCCCCCGGCATGCGCGGCAGAAACCAGGTGGCGCCGACATCGGGGAAAAAGCCGATGCCGACTTCCGGCATGGCGAAGGAGAATTTGTCACCGGCGACGCGATGCGAGCCGTGCACGGAGATGCCGACACCGCCACCCATGACGATGCCGTCGATGAGCGAAACGTAAGGCTTGCGGTAGTTCTTGATCCCCGCGTTGAGCGGATATTCGTCGCGCCAGAACTGGAGGGCTTCTGCCTGCATTCCGGCTTTGCCCAAATCGTACAGCGCGCGGATATCGCCGCCGGCCGAGAAAGCGCGCTCGCCCGAAGCCGTGATGACCACGCGCGTTATCGCCGGGTCGTCGGCCCAACGGGTGAGTTGTGCGCGCAGCGCCAGTACCATGCCGTGAGTGACGGCATTGAGCGCCTTCGGCCGGTTGAGCGTGACAATGCCGGCAGCGCCGCGGCGCTCGAACAGGATTTCCGGCTCGCTCACGGGTGCGATTACTTCGCCGGCGCCCAAGCGCCCGCCTTAACGATGCGGTCCATCGCCTGGTCCGAAAACTCCGCCTGCGGCGCGTCACCGCCGATCACGAACATCAGGATGTGCTCCGCGTTCGGATCGCCCTCGGTGACGTTCTGGAAGCGCCGGATCATCCCCGGCGGGAACGACACCACGTCGAGCGGATCAAGATCGAAGAATTCAACGTTGCCCTTCTCGTCTTCCCAGCTCGCGCGCCATTTGCCGGTCATCGATATGAAGGTCTCGTTGGTGTCGTGATTGTGCATCTCGGGCCCGAAGCCGGGCTTGGCCTTGCAGTAGCCGAGATTGAAGCCTTCGCGGATTTTGATGGCGGCTATGCGCGCGGCGTGGTCGCCGACCGGTGAGGTCGCGTTCGCGCCGACGTTCTCCGGCGGCTGAAATCCGATGACATTATAAAGCGTGCGCTCGCAGCCGGGCATTTTCGAATCCGGCAAACCGCCGTCCGAACCCTTGAGGTCCTTGAAGCGCGCGACCCGCTTCATCATTTCATCTTTCGCCAGATAGAGCCTCGGAAGCTGTTCCATAGCGTCTTCTCCCTTTTCTTGATCGGTGTTTTAGTTCCCCAACATGCTGCGCCCGACAATCATGCGCATGATCTCGTTGGTGCCTTCGAGAATTTGGTGCACGCGCACATCGCGCAGCACGCGTTCGATCGGATGATCGCGCAGATAGCCGTAGCCGCCATGCAGTTGCAGGCAGCCGTTCACCACCTCGAAGCCGGTATCGGTGGCGAGACGCTTGGCCTTGGCGGCGAGCGTGGTGGCGGCCGGTTCATGTTCGCCGACGGCAACGGCGGCGCGGTGCAGCAACAGCCGCGCGGATTCGATTTCGGTGGCGTAATCGGCGACGCGGAATTGCAGCGCCTGGAAATCGGCCAGCCGCGAGCCGAACTGCTTGCGCTCTTTCATATACTCGACGGTGCGGTCGAGACAGAACTGCGCGCCGCCAAGCGAACAGGCGCCGATGTTCAGGCGGCCGCCATCGAGGCCGGCCATGGCGATCTTGAAGCCCTCGCCTTCCTTGCCGATCAAATTCTCCGCCGGCACGCGGCAATTCTCGAACATCACCATCGATGTCGGCTGCGATTTCCAGCCGAGCTTCTTCTCCTGCGCGCCATAGGACAGTCCGGGCGTGCCTTTTTCGACCACGATGCAGGAAATGCCGCGCGGCCCGCCCTCGTCTGTGCGCGCCATCACGACATAAATGTCGGAAACGCCGCCGCCGGAGATGAAAGCTTTCGTTCCGTCGAGTACGTAAAAATCGCCGTCGCGCCGCGCCTTGGTGGTGAGGCTGGCCGCATCGGAGCCCGAGCCCGGTTCGGTCAGGCAATAGCTGGCGAAGTGCTCCATCGAGCAGAGCTTGGGCAGAAATTTCTGGCGCGCCGCCGCGCTGCCGTAACTGTCGATCATCCACGCCGCCATGTTGTGGATGGAAATGTAAGCCGCGGTCGAGGTGCAACCCTGCGCCAGTTCCTCGAAGATCAGCGCGGCGTCTAGGCGCGTCAACGCGGAACCGCCGACATCTTCCTTCACATAAATACCGCCGAAGCCGAGCGCGGCTGCCGCGCGCAGCGTCTCGGCCGGGAAGACCGAGCCCTCGTCCCAGTCGCGCGCATGCGGCATCATTTCGTCGCGCGCGAACTGGCGGGCGGTAGACTGGAAGGCGCGTTGGTCTTCCGACAGGCTGAAATCCATGGCTTCGACGGATAGAAGGCGGGCCCTGGATCGTCAACGGCCGCCGCCCTGCCCGGGTGGCGCGGGCGCGCCGGACCGGCTAAAAAGACGGCCAGGAGACCCCTTTATGGCGATCAAATTCGGCCGTCCGACCCAGCAAAAGATCGGTTTTGTGCCGCTCGACCCGCAATCGAGCGAAGCGGTGGCGCCGCAGCTCGACCTGTCGATCCGTATGCGAAGGAATCGCCGCTCGGAATGGGCGCGCCGGCTGGTGCGCGAGAACGTACTTACCACCGACGACCTGATCTGGCCCATTTTCGTGATGGACGGCGACAACAAACGCACCGAGGTGCCTTCGATGCCGGGCGTCGAGCGCCTGAGCGTCGATCAGGCGGTGCGCGAGGCGGAACGCGCTGCGAAGCTGACCATCCCCTGCATCGCACTCTTTCCCTACACCGACCCTTCGCTCCGCGATGCGGCTGGTACCGAAGCGACTAATCCGGACAATCTGGTCTGCCGCACCATTCGCGCCATCAAGAAGGAAGTTCCTGACATCGGCATTCTCTGCGATGTCGCGCTCGATCCTTTTACCAGCCACGGTCATGACGGCCTATTGCGCGATGACGGCGTCATCATGAATGACGAGACGGTCGCGGTGCTGGTGCGGCAGGCCTTGGTGCAGGCGGAAGCCGGCTGCGACGTGATCGCGCCATCCGACATGATGGACGGCCGTATCGGCTCCATCCGCAAAGGTCTCGACCGCGAAAACTTCCTCGACGTGTCGATCATGGCCTATGCGGCGAAATATGCGTCGGCCTTTTACGGACCGTTCCGCGACGCGGTCGGCTCGTCGAAGACGCTGCATGGCGACAAGCGCACTTATCAGATGGACCCCGGCAACACCGACGAGGCGCTGCGCGAGGTCGCGCTCGACATCGAGGAAGGCGCCGACATGATCATGGTCAAGCCCGGCCTGCCCTATCTCGATATCTGCGCGCGCGTGAAGGACGCCTTCGGCATGCCGACCTTCGTCTATCAGGTGTCGGGCGAATACGCGATGATCATGGCGGCAGCGAACAACGGCTGGCTCGACGGCGAGCGCGCCATGATGGAAAGCCTCGTAGCCTTCAAGCGCGCCGGCTGCGACGGCGTGCTCACCTATTTCGCGCCGCGCGTGGCGGAAAAAATACGATCTGAGAAGTAGCTTCGCAATGCTCGTTCCACACTCCGCTCATTCCCGCGCAAGCGGGAATCCAGAGTCACAATCTCAGACTTAACGATTCTCCCTGCGTCTCCGCCTTCGCGGGAACGAGCGGCTGAATGCATAACGAATAATAACGGGACGGAATCTCAAGATGGGGGAATTTGCAATCGGTCAAGGCGTGTCGCGTTTCGAAGACCCACGGTTGATACAAGGCGGCGGCAGCTATACCGACGACGTGCAATTGCCGAATATGGCGCATGGCGTCGTGCTGCGCTCGCCACATGCGCACGCGAGGATCAAGTCGATCGACACCACGGCGGCGAAGAAAGCGCCCGGCGTGCTGGCCGTGCTGACCGCGGCCGACGTGAAGGCCAATGGCTATGGCGAACTCCCCGTACCCGGAGGCCTCAAGCGTCGCGGCGGCGAGCCCATGTACAAGCCGAAATATCCAATCCTCGCCGACGGTGTGGTGCGCTGGGTCGGCGACGGCGTCGCGTTTGTGGTGGCGGAAACGATAGCGCAGGCGCTCGACGCCGCCGAATTGATCGAGGTGGATTTCGATTCCCTGCCCTCGGTCACCTCGACCGCCGAGGCGGTCAAGCCCGGCGCGCCGAAAGTCTGGGCCGACGCGCCCGACAATACCAGCTTCGTCGAAGTGCTCGGCAGCAAGGAGGCAACCGACGCGGCATTCGCCAAGGCCGCGCATGTGGTCAAGCACAAGTTCGTCATCAACCGCGTCACCGCGGCGACCATGGAGCCACGCGGCGCGGTCGGCGACTATCACAAGGCCGACGGCCGCTACACCGTCTACACCGCGATGCAGCGCCCGCATCCGACGCGCACCGAACTCGCCAAGGTGCTGGGCGTGCCGGAAAGCAAAGTGCGCATCGTCACGGGCGACACCGGCGGCTCCTTCGGCATGAAGTCGCCGATTTTCAACGAAACGCCAATGGTGCTGCTCGCCTCCAAGCTGATCGGGCGGCCGGTGAAATGGATTTCGACGCGCTCGGAAAGCTTCACCAGCGACGCGCAGGCGCGCGACAACGTCACGGAAGCCGAACTGGCGCTCGACAAGGACGGCGTGTTCCTCGGGATGCGTGTGAAGACGGTGGCCGCCATCGGCGCCTATTTGCAGAGCGCGATGCCGGCCTTCTTCCTCAATGCCGGCACGCTCGCCGGCTGCTATCGCACGCCGGCCATGCATGTCGACATCACGGCGGTGTTTTCCAATACCAACCCGGTACGCCCCTATCGCGGCAATGGCCGACCGGAGGCCGCTTACATTATCGAGCGCATGGTCGATGTCGCCGCTGACGAACTGGGCCTCGACCCGGCCGAGCTGCGGCGCAAGAATTACATTTCGCCAAGCCAGATGCCGTTCAAGACAGGTTTGACGTTTACTTACGACAGCGGCGAGTTCGAAAAGAACATGGACCTCGCGCTGCAAATGGCCGACTACAAAGGCTTCAAGGCGCGCAAGGCGGCCTCCCGCAAGAACGGCAAGCTGCGCGGCTTCGGCCTGTCGAACACCATCGAACGTGCCGCCGCCGCTTCGACCGAAGGCGCCGAAGTGCGCTTCGACCGTTCCGGCTCGGTGACTTTGATTTCAGGGTCGAACTCTCAAGGACAAGGCCACGAGACCGTGTTCAAGCAAGTGGTCTGCGACCGGCTCGGCATCGACCCGAACGAGGCGCAATATCTGCAAGGCGACACCGATCAATTGTTCTACGGCGAAGGCACCGGCGGTTCGCGCTCCTCCGCGATGGCGGGTTCGGCCTTCCATCTGGCGAGCGAGAAGATCGTGGCCAAGGCGAAAAAGATCGCCGCGCATAATCTGAAGGTCGAGGAAGCCGACGTGAAATTCGAGGACGGCGTGTTTTCGTCGAGCAAGACCAACCAGACGCTGACCATGAAGGAGATCGCCAAACTGTCGGTCGATCCCAACAAGATTCCGAAGGACATGGAAGTCGGCCTGATCGCGACCGCCGCCTATACCGCGCCGGTGGCAAATTATCCGAACGGCTGCCACATCTGCGAAATCGAGATCGATATCGAAACCGGCAAGGTCGATATCGTGCGCTATTCGGTGGTTGACGATGTCGGTACCGTGCTCAATCCGATGCTGCTGCATGGCCAGATCCATGGCGGCATAGCGCAGGGCGCAGGGCAAATTCTGATGGAAGACATCCATTTCGACGCGGAAGGCCAGATCGTCACCGGCTCGTTCATGGACTACGCCATGCCGCATGCGCACGACTTTCCGCCGATGAAGGTGGAAGCCAATCCGGTGCCGACCAAGACTAATCCGCTGGGCGTCAAAGGGGCCGGTGAAGCCGGCTGCGTCGGCGCCATGCCTTGCGTCGCCAATGCGCTGGTCGATGCGCTGACGGAATTCGGCGTCAAGAACATGCCGATGCCGGCAACGCCCGAGCGCGTCTGGCGCGCGATGCAGAAGAAGTAAGCGGCAATGGAGGACGCCGACGTCGTCGTGATCGGCGCGGGCTCGGCTGGCGCGGCCGTGGCGGCGCGGCTGTCGGAGGACACACACCGGCGCGTCGTGCTGATCGAGGCCGGCGACGACACGCCGCCGGACGGCGTGCCGGAAGACATCCGCAACATCTTTCCGGCCGCCTATTTCAACCGCTCCTATTTCTGGACGGGCCTCACCTCGCGCCCGCGCGACGGCGACGCTGCCTCGCCCTTCCCGCAGGCGCGCGTGATGGGCGGCGGCTCCAGCGTCATGGGCATGTTGGCGGTGCGCGGCAAGCCGGAAGACTACGAGCGATGGGAGCACAGGGGCGCGGAAAACTGGGGCTGGCGCGATGTACTGCCGGCCTTCCAGGCGATGACCAACGATCTCGACGCGCCGACGCGCAACGCCGCCGGGCCGAACATAGTGCGGCGTATCCCGCCCGAACGCTGGCCGCAATACATGCGGCGCGTCGAGGAACTGCTCGTTAGGCGCGGGCGCAAGCGGCTGGCCGATGTTTATGAAAGCGGCGAGGACGGATTTTTCGCAGCACCCCTGAGCCAGGATATCGACGAACGCGCGACCAGCGCGCGCTGTTATCTCACCGATGAAGTGCGCGCGCGGCCAAACCTCACTATCATGACCGGCACCCATGCGCTGCGCGTGTTGTTCGACGGCACGCGCGTGAAAGGCGTTGCCGCGCGGCGCGGGGCTGAGACCTTTGACATCGCCGCGCGCGAGGTCGTCGTCTCCTGCGGTGCGGTGCATTCCCCCGCCGTGCTGATGCGTTCCGGCATCGGCCCGGCCGATCAATTGCGCCAACTCGGCATCGCGGTGGTGGCCGACCGCGCCGGCGTCGGACAAAACTACCAGAACCACGCGCAACTGCATTTTTCCATGACGCTCAAGCCCGCCTCGCGGCTGCCGCCGGACGCCCAGCATTACATCATGTCGTGCCTGCAATTCTCGTCCGGCGTCGAAGGCGGCACGCCGGGCGATCTGTTTCATTATTTCTCCGGACGCGTCAGTCCGAAAGGCTTCGGCCGGCGCATGGCCATGCTCGCCTGCGCCTTATATGCGCCGGTCTCGCGCGGGCGCGTCACACTCGCCTCAAGCGATCCATTAACGCCGCCGATGCTCGACCAGCGGCTGTTCTCCGATCCGCTCGACGTCAAGCGCATGATCATCGGTGGCCGTCACGCCGAAAGCATTCTGTTCGATCCGGCGGTGAATGAATGCTTCGAGGAAGTCTATCTGATGCCGCGGCAGCCGCCGCTGCGCCTGATCAACGGCACCGGTCTCATCGGCGCGCTCAAGACCGCGGGTGCAATAGGTGTGCTGGGTGCGCCCAGTTGGCTGCGACGAACGGCAATTGGCCTGGCGATCCGGCCGGGCCGCGTGGTGTTCGACGGCAAGCGGACTTATCCCCTCAGCGATGACGAAATCGTCGATGCGGTCGGACCGATGTTTCATCCGAGTTCGACCTGCGCTATCGGCGCCGTCGATAATCCGATGGCCGTGGTCGACCCGCAATGCCGCGTCTATGGTGTCGCAGGTTTGCGCGTCGCCGATGCCTCGGTGATGCCGACGGTGGTGAGCGCCAATACCAACATGGCGGCGATCATGATCGGCGAGCGCGTGGCCGAGTTCATGCGGCAAGCTTAGCCGCCGGCGGCCGAACCCAAGCGCACCGGCTGATAGCCGTCGGCCGCGAGCGCGGCCATGATCTCGGCGGCGTGCTTGCCATCGCGCGTTTCGATGGTGACGTCGAGCTTGGCGCCCTTGGCCGGCACGTCGAGCAGCAGGCGGCGGTGTTCGACTTCCAGAATGTTGGCGCCGAGTTCGCCCAAGCGCGTCGCGATGAGGCCGAGCACGCCCGGCTGATCGGGAATGGCGAGCCGGAACGACACGATGCGCGTTTCGCGTTCGAGTTCGCGCACCATGATAGAGGCGAGAATGCGCGGATCGATATTGCCGCCGCATAGAATGAGCCCGACGCGTTTGCCCCCGAAACGCAAGGGCTCGGCCAGCATGGCGGCAAGCCCGGCCGCGCCCGCGCCTTCCGCCATGGTCTTCTGTAGCGTCAAGTATGCGTTCACCGCGCGTTCGAGATGCGCCTCGTCGACCAGGATCACGTCGGCGACCAGTTCGCGGATGATCGGCAGCGTGAGCTTGCCGACATTTTTCACCGCGATGCCTTCGGCCAGAGTCGCTCCACCGATCGGCCGGTTGCCGCGCTCGAGCGCGTTCCACACCGACGGATAAAGCAAAGCCTCCGCGCCGATGATTTCGATTTTCGGATTGACGCTGTGCGCCGAAATCGCATTGCCTGCGATCAGTCCGCCGCCGCCGACCGGAATGACCAGCATGTCGAGGCCGGGCACCTCCTCGAGCATCTCAAGCGCGATGGTACCCTGCCCGGCGATGATCTTGGCGTCGTCGTAAGGATGCACCAGCGTCAGCCCGCGCTCCTTCTGGATCGCCTCGCAGCGCGTCTGCGATTCCGTCAGGGTCTCGCCGTCGAGCACCACCTCGGCGCCGTGCGAGCGCGTCGCCGCCACTTTCACGAAAGGCGTCGTCACCGGCATCACGATGGTGGCCGGGATGCCGAGCCGCGCCGCGTGATAGGCGACCGCCTGCGCATGATTGCCGGCCGACATGGCGATGACGCCGCGCGCGCGTTCGGCCGCGCTCAGCGAGGAAAGCTTAACCAGCGCGCCGCGGTCTTTAAACGAATTGGTGACCTGGAGATTTTCGTATTTGACGAAGACTTCAGCCCCTGTCAGCGCCGACAGGCGCGGGGCCGGCAGCATCGGCGTGCGCAACACGCTGCCAGCGATCGCGCGGCGGGCGTCATTTATATCGGCGATGGTGACGTTCACATTCCCTCTCCAGCCGCTCCCGGGCTTTATATCCGCCTTATGCCGCAGCTTGCCGCCGTGGGCCAGCCGGGCAAGCCATCTCGCCCCTTGCGGGCCTAGCGGCTATGATCCATCTCAAGCCGGAGAGGGCCGAAAGGGTCCAGGGGGGAACGCTCATGTCCATGGACGTCAAGCCGCACGCTTACGATCCCGCCCTCCACCCGGAACTGTTCGAGGGCGTGCTGGCGCGCCGGGTGATCGCCTTCTTCATCGATTTTATCATTCTCGCTATCCCGGTGGTGCTGGCGGCGATGCTTATGTTCGCTTTCACCATCGTCACGCTGGGGCTTGGCGCGATCCTGTTCTGGTTGCTCTACCCGGCTTCGGTGGTTTGGGCGCTGGTTTATTTCGGCCTGACGCTGGGCGGCCCGCGCTCGGCCACCGTCGGTATGCGGGTGATGGACCTCGAAATGCGCACCTGGTACGGTACGCCGGCCTATTTCATCCTGGGCGCGGTGCATGCGGTGGCGTTCTGGTTCACCGTGTCGTTTTTCACGCCCTTCGTGCTGCTGGTGGCCTTTTTCAACCGCCGGAGCCGCCTGCTGCACGACATTCTGCTTGGAACGGTGATTATTAACAGCGCGCCGCGCGCGGCCGCCTTGCGCGCCTATGCCGGCGTCCCAAAATAAAGCTAACTGGCGGCCAAGCCCTTTGACCTGCGCAACCAGCCGCGCAATGCTGACGTTAACGTTGAGTCCATGGTGAAACGGAACGAACGGCTTTAATTCGTGACCCAGCACTCCCGCGACACGCCGCAATTCTACCTGACTGCGCCGTCGCCCTGCCCTTATCTCAAAGGTCAGGAGGAGCGCAAAGTCTTCACGCATCTGGTAGGCGAGCGCGCGGGTGAATTGAACGATCTGCTCACGCATGGCGGCTTCCGCCGCAGCCAGTCTATCGCCTACCGCCCAGCCTGCGAGACCTGCCGCGCCTGCGTCTCGGTGCGCGTGCTGGTCGACGACTTCAAGCCGTCGCGCAACATGCGCCGCATCGCCGAGGCAAACAGCGACGTGATCGGCGACATCCGCGCGCCGGCGCCGACCTCCGAACAATATTCCGTCTTCCGCGCCTATCTCGACGCCCGCCACCGCGACGGCGGCATGGCTGACATGAGCGTGCTCGACTACGCCATGATGGTCGAGGATAGCCATGTCGATACGCGCGTGGTCGATTACCGGCGGCGCGGACCGGACTCAAGGATCAACGGGCGCGGCGCCGGACAATTGCTGGCGGTAGCGTTGACCGACGTGCTGAGCGACGGGCTGTCGATGGTTTATTCTTTTTTTGACCCGGAAGCCGGCGACCGCTCGCTCGGCACCTTCATGATCCTCGACCATATCGAGCGCGCCAAGAAGATGGGCCTGCCTTATGTCTATCTCGGCTATTGGGTGCGGGGATCGAAGAAGATGGACTACAAAGGCCGGTTTTTGCCGCAGGAGCGCTTGATGCCGTCGGGGTGGTCAAGGGTGGAGCGATAAAGGGATCGCTATGTCGACCGAAAAGCTAATTCCAGAATTGATCGTCAAAGCCTTCGAGCACCACAAGACCCACGCTCGCTTTGAAGAATCTCAACGAACTTTGTTCGTCGCGGCCTACTTTACCGCAACAGGTGTATTGGCAGATGGAATCATCAGCGCATTTACCTTTCAAGGCAAAATTATTGCCGAAGCAAGCAAAGCTGTGATCGTCGCAATATTAGTCCATATGGCGCTCGGTATATTTATTGCTATCGCGGTCGCAAAGGTTTCAGGCGAGTTTCGCCGGCATTTCAAAATGGCGGAAAAAATACTATTGGACGTCGCAGCCCTTGACCAGAAAAGCCAATTATCGTCCGTCCTGCGACATGCTGCGCTTGAGACCGCAGGCCATCAAAAGAACCGTTTAAAAGTAAATTGGCGCAGCTGTTCTCCGTTGCCGCCGCTTACAATTTTATTCTTTCGTTATTTATTGCCCTGGACTTTGCGGCGTTCATTTTTCTCTCGCTGACGCCTAACATTCAGACATTTTACGTCGATCTCGTGGCGGCATTCATCCTGGTAGCTTATGTACAGCACCGGTACATAAAATACGTGGAGGAAATTCTCTAAAATTTCGACGACGAAATATCTGATACGCGGGAACGAAATTGCGGTTACCCGCCCGTCCCCGCGAACGTATCGAACAGCAATTTCATATTCAAAATCACAATGACCCCCGCCACCATCCACGATAGCGCGGCGAGCGGGCGCGAGATGGCGAAATTGCCCATCTTCTTTTTGTCGGACACGAACTGCACCAGCGGAATAACCGCGAAAGGCAACTGCATCGACAAGACCACCTGGCTGAGAATGAGCAGCTTGGCGGTGCCGCCCTCGCCGTAGATGGCCGTCACCGCCACCACCGGCACGATGGCGACGCCGCGCGTCACAAGCCGGCGCGCCCACAATGGTATGCGCAGATGGAGAAAGCCTTCCATCACGATCTGGCCGGCCAGCGTTCCCGTCACCGTCGAATTCATCCCGGAGGCAAGCAGCGCGATAGTGAACAGAACCGAGGCGATGCCGACGCCGAGCAGCGGCGACAACAACTCGTAAGCCTGTTCGATTTCCGCGACGTTCTTGCCGTTTGCGTGAAACACCGCTGCCGCGACAATCAGAATGCCGCCATTGACGAACAGCGCCAGCATCAGCGCGATGGTGGAGTCGGTAGTCGCCCACTTGATAGCGTTGCGTTTGCCTTCATCCGTGCGCGCGAAATTGCGCGTCTGCACGATGGAAGAATGCAGATAAAGGTTATGCGGCATCACGGTCGCACCGATGATGCCGATGGCGATATAGAGCATTGCTGGATTAGTGATGATCTCGGTCGACGGTATAAAGCCGCCAAGCACAGCAGCGACCGGCGGCGCCGCCAGCACGATCTGAATCATGAAACATGTCGCGATGACGACCAGCAGCGCGACGATGAAGGCTTCGAGAAAACGAAAGCCACGGTTCATCAGCATCAACAGCAGGAAGGCATCGAGCGCCGTGATGAGCGCGCCGATCACCAGCGGAATGCCGAACAGCAGTTTGAGTGCAATCGCGGTGCCGATGACTTCGGCCAGATCGCAGGCGATGATCGCCAGTTCGCAAGCGACCCAGAGCGCGTAGCCGACCGGTTTGGGATAGGCGTCGCGGCAGGCTTGCGCCAGATCGCGTCCCGAGGCGATGCCGAGCCGCGCGGCGAGCGCCTGCAACAAAATCGCCATCAGGTTCGAAATCACGATGACGGAGAGCAGCGTGTAACCGAACTGCGATCCGCCGGCGAGGTCGGTCGCCCAATTGCCCGGATCCATGTAGCCGACCGAGACCATGTAGCCCGGCCCGGAGAAGGCCAGCAGGCGGCGCAGCCAGGGGCCGCCCTTCGGTACCGGAACGGAAGCGTAAACCTCGGACAGGCTGCGCTCTGTGCCGTCCGTGCGGGTGAAGCGCCAGCCGGAGGGCGGCGCTTCAGGCCTTATGGGGGGCGTTGAAACCGTATCCACCTGAAACCGCCGGGAAATCCCGCTTTCCTCCGGAAACCCGGAATTTCAACCAGACTATCCTAGTTGCGAATGGTTTGCAATTGCAATTTCGGGCTCCCAGCGGCGGGAACTTTGCCCCCCACCCCCGTGTTATTGCTGACTTGAAAGCTGGGGCGCCCGCCACTTGCCGAAAAACAGAAGCCGCTATCTACCGCCGATGCGTCAGCGCAGCGGCGCGGGGTCCGGTATTGCCGGTTTGGAGATAGCCGTCGCCTACCGAAGCAAAGCGGAGACGCCACGCCCTTGAAGACGCTACGCACCATCACCCGCACCCCGGCACCGGCCGCCGCCTTGGGCTTGGCGACCATCGCCCTGCTCTACCTCGCCGTGCCGGCGTTGGCCGCCGAGACCGGCGACGCTCCCAAGGGCCCGTCCGAGGTCATCTTCGTCGCACAGATTCTGGCGCTGATGGTGGTCGGCCGCCTGCTCGGCGAAGCCATGCTGCGCATCGGCCAGCCGGCGGTGATGGGGCAATTGATCGCCGGCCTGATGCTCGGTCCGTCGCTGTTCGGGCTCTTGCTGCCCGATCTTCAGCACATGCTGTTTCCGAAAAACCCCGACCAGAAGGCGATGATCGACGCAATCTCGCAGGTCGGCATTCTGTTGCTGTTATTGCTCACCGGTATGGAGACCGACCTCAAGCTGGTGCGCCAGACCGGCAAGGCTTCGGTCTACGCCTCGCTGATGGGCATCGTGGTGCCCTTTGTCTGCGGCGTCGGTCTGGGCCTGCTGCTGCCCGAAAGCCTGCTGCCGGATCCCGGCCAACGCGTCATCACCGCGCTCTTCCTCGGCACCGCGCTGTCGATCGCGTCGGTCAAGATCGTCGCCATGGTGGTGCGCGAGATGAACTTCATGCGCCGCACCGTCGGCCAGGTCATTCTCGCATCCGCCATCATCGACGACAGCGTCGGCTGGATCATCGTCTCGATCATCTTCTCGCTCGCGCTGCACGGTTCCGTCGATCTATGGTCGCTGGCACAAAGCGTTGTGGGCACCTTTATTTTCATGGCACTCAGTTTCACCATCGGGCGGCGCGCGGTGTTTTTCGCCATCCGCTGGGTGAATGACAATTTCGTCAGCGAATACGCCGTCATCACCGCGATCCTCGCCATCATGGCGGCGATGGCGCTGATTACGCATCTGATCGGCGTGCATACAGTGCTGGGCGCTTTTGTCGCCGGCATTCTGGTCGGAGAGTCCCCTATTCTTACCCGCCATATCGACGAACAACTGCGCGGGCTGATCACAGCGTTTTTCGCGCCGGTCTTTTTCGGTATTGCCGGCCTCGGCGCCGATCTCACGATTTTGCACGACCCGATCATCCTGGCGCTCACCGCCGGCCTCATTCTGATAGCCAGCCTGGGCAAATTCGCCGGCGCCTTTATCGGCGCCGAAATCGGCGGGCTCACGCGGCGCGAAGGTTTTGCGCTCGCCTGCGGCATGAACGCGCGCGGCTCGACCGAGGTGATCGTCGCCACCATCGGGCTGTCGATGGGCGCGCTCAACCAGAACCTCTTCACCATGATCGTCGCCGTGGCCGTGCTGACCACCATGGCGATGCCGCCGACGCTGCGCTGGGCGCTATCGCGCATTCCGATGGGCAAGGATGAAAAGCAGCGGCTCGAGCGCGAAGAATTGGAAGAGCGCGGATTTCTGCCCAAGCTTGAGCGCCTGCTGCTCGCCATCGACGACAGCACCAACGGCACCTTTGCGACGCGAATTGCTGGCATTCTCGCTGGCACCAACGGCATGCCGACGACGGTCATGCAGATCAAGACCGACAAGAAGACCGGCAAGAAAGCCGCCGATGCCGAAAAGGAAAAGGCGGAAGCCGCCGGCGAAACGATCCTGGAAGTGGCCGAGCGCGCCGAACATACGCTGACCGAGGAAGAGCAGAGCGACGTCAAACTCAATGTAACGACCATCGTGGAAAACGCGCCGAGGAAAGCCGCGGTCGAGGAGGAAGCCGAAAAGGGTTACGACCTGATGATCATCGGGCTCGACAAGACGGTCGTGCGCAAAAACCAATTCCATTCCAACCTAACCAATCTGGCGGCCGGCTACGAGGGACCGCTGATCGTCTCCGACGCGCGCGAAGAACATCGCAAGCATCCGCTGCACGGCACCGTCAGCATCCTCGTGCCGATCAACGGCACCGAAGTGTCGCGACGCGCGGCCGAGGTCGCTATCGCGCTCGCGCGCGCCACCAAGGCGCCGCTCACCGCGCTTTACGTCGCAGCCGGTGCAAAGGCGCAGCGCTCGCGCCGTAACGAGGAAGCCATCCTCAAGGATATCGTCGATCTGGCGGAAAGCTACGAAATCGATCTGCGCACCGCGGTGCGCGCCGACGTCGATCCCGACGAGGCGATCATGAAGGAAGCCGAACGCCGCAAGCACAATATGGTGGTGATGGGCGTCGGCCGGCGGCCCGGCGAGAAACTGTTCTTCGGCGACACCGCCGCTGCGCTGCTGGAAAAATCCAAGATATCGCTGCTGCTGGTGGCGACTTAAGGCATTGCCAGTTGGACTAAAAAATCAATCGCCGCTCGAATTGCCTACTCGACGGCCGATGCAAACACATTTAAATTTGCGCGAATAGCAAGAAATCTGATTTCCAGGGAGGTTCTCGTGTCCAAAGTCGAAAAGGCCGTCAAGCACCATAACGCGGCCGCAAAGCACCACGTCCAGGCGGCACATCATCACCACGAAGCGGCCAGGCACCACGCATCCGGCGCCCATGACAGGGCGGCGCATCACGCCCACATTGCCCATGGCCACGCGTTGTACGCGCGCCGGCATGCCGAAGGCGCCAGCCAGACGCACGCCGAAATTCACGATGAGAGCTTTCCGTGGAACGAATGGGTCGAGTAACCGCACGAGCGAGACGCCGTTTCGCCCCGCGGGTAGCCGACACAGACTTTTGATAACAAACAATTCTTCTGCGCGGTACCCGGAGCCATCGGAGTCCTCGACCCGAAAAGTCAGCCGAGAGCCTCACTCGCCGTCATTGTTCTTTCCGGCCGACGGCGTACCGCGGAATTTGTTATTCTTGGGCAGGCCTTGCGCGATGCGGCCGGCCTGCGCGCGCTCGCCGCGCCAGTCTTTCAATTCTTTCATGGTCAGCGTCTGCGTGCGGCCGGCGCCGTCGACCCATGACAGGCCTTCGCTCGCCTTGAAGGTCGTCACGTCGGACAGGCCTTTGACCAGATAGCGCTGCAAGCGCACGCCGCGTCCACGGTTCATCTCCGGCACCTGATCGAGGCCGAACACCACCATCTTGCGGTTTTCGCCGATGGTGGCGACCATGTCGCCATCGACCACCGTCATGCCGGCGGCCTTGTCGGGCGCTTTCAGGTTGAGCACCTGCTTGCCCTTGCGCGTGGTGCCGAGGCATTCCGCTTCCGGCACGACAAAACCATTGCCTTGATAACTCGCCACCAGGAATTTTCGGCCACCCTGATAGGCGAGCGCGCCGACGATGTCGGCGTCCTGCTCGATGTCGAAGAACAGCCGAATCGGCTCGCCGTGGCCGCGCCCGCCCGGCAGTTTAGAGCCTTCGAGCGTGTAGAACTTGCCGTTGCCGGCGAAAATCAAAACCTTGGCGGTGGTCTCGGTCGGGAAGGAAAACTTCAAGGCGTCGTCGGTCTTGAACGAAACACCCGACATGTCGAAGACATGGCCGCGCAGCGCGCGGATCCAGCCCTTCTCCGAAACAACGACCGTAATCGGTTCGCGCACCGCCAGCGCTTCTTCGATCGCGGCCTCGTCATGCTCCGGCGCCAGCGCGAAATTCGTGCGGCGCTTGCCGAGTTCGGTCTTCGGCCCGAACAGCGCCTTGGTTTCCTTGATCTGCGCCGCGATCGTTTTCCATTGCTGGTCGGTCGAACCGATCAGCGATTTGAGCTTCTTCAACTCCTCGCGCAGGTCTTTTTCCTCGGCGCGGATTTCCATTTCCTCGAGCTTGCGCAAATTGCGCAGGCGCATGTTGAGGATGGCGTCGGCCTGCACATCTGAAATCTTGAAGGTCTTCATCAGGACGGGCTTGGGCTCGTCCTCGCTGCGGATGATCTTGATCACCTTGTCGAGGTTCAAAAAGGCGACCAGGAATCCGCCCAGCACTTCGAGACGATGCTCGATCTGTGCCTGGCGGTGTTTGGAGCGCCGCACCAGCACGTCGCGGCGGTGGTCGAGCCATTCGCGCAAGGCTTCGGCAAGGCCGAGCACCTGCGGGATGCGGCCCTTCACCAGCACGTTCATGTTGAGCGGAATGCGATTTTCAAGTTCGGTGAGCTTGAACAGCGATTCCATCAAAATGGTCGCGTCGACCGTGCGCGAACGCGGCTCAATCACGAGCCGCACGTCCTCGGCCGATTCATCGCGCAGGTCGGCGATCAGCGGCAACTTCTTGTCGTTGATCAGTTCGGCGATCTTTTCGACCAGCCGCGACTTCTGCACCAGCCACGGCATTTCGGTGATGACGATGTTGTAGGTGCCGCGCTCGGTGTCTTCCTTTTCCCAGCGCGCGCGCACGCGAAACGAGCCGCGCCCGGTGGCGTAGGCTTCCGCTATTTGCTCGGGCGGATCGACCACGATACCGCCGGTCGGGAAATCCGGACCCTTGACGTATTTCAGCAGCGTCTTCGAACGCGCCTTCGGATTGTCGATCAGGAACAGCGCCGCGTCGCACAGTTCGGCCGCGTTATGCGGCGGGATCGAGGTCGCCATGCCGACCGCGATGCCTTGCGAGCCGTTGGCGAGCAGATTGGGGAATGCCGCCGGCAGCACCACCGGCTCCTCGCCGGTGCCGTCATAGCTCGGGCGGAAATCGACCGCGTCCTCGTCGATGCCGTCGATCAGGAAGCGCGCGACTTCGGTCAGGCGCGCCTCGGTGTAACGCATGGCGGCGGCATTATCGCCGTCGATATTGCCGAAATTGCCCTGCCCGTCGATCAGCGGATAGCGCTGGGAGAAGTCCTGCGCCAGACGCACCAAAGCGTCATAGATCGCCTGGTCGCCATGCGGATGGAAATTGCCCATCACGTCGCCGACCACCTTGGCCGACTTCTTGAACGCCGAATTGGGGTCGAGCCGCAATAGCCGCATGCCGTAGAGGATGCGGCGGTGCACGGGCTTCAAGCCGTCGCGCGCATCCGGCAGCGCCCGGTTCATGATGGTCGAGAGCGCGTAAGCGAGATAGCGCTCCTCAAGCGCCGACCGCAACGCGACGTCCTCGATCAGTCCGACTTGAGCTTTGCTTTTATCTTGGCCTTTGCCGGGGGGAATCAGTCTCTTAGCCATGGGGAGTGCTACTGCGCCCATCCCGGATGAACAAGCGATGAACGCACCGGCCAGCCTTTCTTCCGAATTTTCCAGCTAGGGTTTGAACTTAAGCCGAGTGGCGCGCGTTACGGTGGGCGCCAGACCAAATGGAACCGGCATGGGAAACGGGAGGCTGTGGGTGCGCCGGGCGCTTCTGACCCTGACTTTCGGACTTGTCATTGTGGCCGTGGCGGCGCTGGCCACGGGTAGCGCCATGGCGGCTTCGCCGGCGGTGACGCTGCCCTCCACGCCAGCCGCCGCCATCGCGGCCAACCGAAGCCTGGCGTTGGACAAAACCTATACCTGCCGCCACGCCTGGCGCTGCGGCCCGTCCGACTGCGGTTGGCGCACCATCTGCGCCGCCGCCGGCTGGCGGCCCACCTGGCAAAAGCGGCATTACTATTGGCGCCGTCATCAATGGCGCTGGCATGACTGGTAGTGCTGCAAGAAAGCAGTTGAAGAAAGCTAGACCCGGTAACACCGCGCGCCGGTCTTCGAATAAGGTCGCGGCAAGTCAGATCGTCCGGCGTGGCGGATCATTCCCGATCCGCATGCGAGCCGGCGGTTCATCGGAGGGAACGACTATGCGCAAGATCCTGCTATCGTCTCTGTTTGCTATCGGCCTTGGCATCGCGGCGGTGCCTGCTTCCGCCGCGCCCATGAGCAGTCTCGGTCCGTCGCCCAGCGCGCTTTCGCTTCTGCAAGACGCGCAGTTGATCGTCGTTGGACGCGGCCGCCGGCATTGCCGCTCGGTGCGCGTATGCCACCGCGGCTACCACGGCCGTCCGCGCTGCCACTACGAGCGCGTCTGCCGCCGCTAATTGGCAACGAGTAAAATTACAAGCCGGTCCGGCCGCGAGGCCGGGCCGGTTTTTTTATGGCCGTACGGACACGCGGCTTGCCATCGCGATGGCGAGCGCGACGATTACGAGTGCACCGGCAACCGCGAAGGTGACCTGCAAGCCGGTGGCGACGGCTTGCGGGGCCGCCGTCAGCAACAGCGCCCCCATTGAGCGCGCCGAAATGCCCGCGCCCCAGTGTCATGGCCAGCGCATAAGCGCATCCGCGGCTCGATGCCGATCCGGCGCATCGTTGGCTGCGCGGCTGCGTGCGCGACGCTTTTCTATCGCCCACTTCCTAGAGCGAGCGCGCTCAGGCGACGTTCGGCAAAGCGCGCGCGAGCGCCGCGAGGAAGTGTCCGCGCTCGTCGGAAAAGACTTGTCCGCGCGGCTCCATCACATGGCGCGTCAGGAAAAATCCGGTGAGCGTAAAACCGTCGGCAAGATCGCGCGGCGACGGAGCGCTGTCGTCGCGCAGGAACGCCGGCAGTCGCAGCATCCTGTCGGCATATGGCGCGCCCGCCTCGCGCGAAACCGCCCTGCCCGATTTGGGCGAGACATAAACGAGATCGGTCGACGCACCGGTCGCCGCGCATTCGTCGAGATCGAGGCCGAAGCCGAGCTCGGTGAGCACCTGCAATTCGAAACGCGCCACCATCGGCGCGGCCCAGGCGGCGTTTTCCAGCCGGTCGAGAATGCGTTCGAACTCGTCGTACAATTCGCCATGCGGATCGCGTTCCGGCAACAGCCGCATGAGCGCGGCCAGATGCGTCACGCCATAGATCGCGTGCGAGGCGCCGAAATAATTTGAGGCGCGCTCGCGCATAGGTTCGACCGCGTAATTGCCGAGATGCTCGTCGAGGCGCGCGCGCCAGGTCGCGCTCAGCGTATTGCCGGTTTGCAGCAGCGGCTTCATGCGGGTGCCGAAGCCGCCGCGCACCAAACCCAAATGGCGGCCATGCTCGCGCGTCATCAGCTCGAGGATGGCGCTCGCCTCCCCGTGTCGCTTGACGCCAATCACGATGCCTTCATCGGTCCATTGCATGGTCTAAGCCGGAATCAAATTTCACTTGCACGTTACTAGCTTGCAATAGTGCTGCAAGCGCCCCGGAATGACGGGCTTACTCCTTCGGAAACGCCAGCCCCATGGCGCGGTAGCGCTCCGGATCGTCGCCCCAGCCCTCGCGCACTTTCACGAACAAAAACAGATGTACCTTGGTCTCGGCGATTTCGGTGATTTCACGCCGCGCGCCCTCGCCGATCGCCTTCAAGGTCTGCCCGCCTTTTCCGATCACGATCTTGCGCTGGCTTTCGCGCTCGACGTAGATCGTCTGCTCGATGCGGATTTCGCCGTTGCGCAATTCCTTCCAGCTCTCGGTCTCGACCGTCGAGTGATACGGCAATTCCTGGTGCAGCCGCTCGAACAGTTTCTCACGCGTGATTTCCGCCGCCAGTTGCCGCATCGGCGCGTCCGACATCTGGTCTGCCGGATAAAGCCATGGGCTTGCCGGCATGCGCTCGCCCAGCCACTCGCGTAAATCGCTGACGCCATCGCCGGTCAGCGCCGAGATCATGAAGGTCGCCTCGAACTTCGCCTTGTCGTTGGCGGTCTTGGTCAGCGCCAGGAGACGGTCGCGCGGCACCAGGTCGATCTTGTTGAGGATGAGAATTTTGCGAGGCTTGACGTCGGCCAGCCGCGCGAGCAGCGCCTCGGCTTCCTCGTCGACCCCTTTGCGCGCATCGATCATCACGCCGACAAGGTCCGCCTCATGCGCGCCGCTCCAGGCGGTGGTCACCATCGCGCGATCCAATCGACGCTTGGGCGAGAAGATGCCGGGCGTATCGACGAAGATGATCTGCGCCTTGCCCGCGACAGCGATGCCGCGAATGAGCGCGCGCGTGGTCTGCACCTTGTGCGAGACGATGGTGACTTTCGAACCGACCAGCGCATTAAGCAGCGTCGACTTGCCGGCATTGGGCGCGCCGATCAGCGCGACGAAGCCGCAGCGGGTATCGGCGCCGGTAGGTGTGTCGGTCGTTTGCGGATCGGCCATCAGGCTTTGTCCACCGCCACGCCGACGCTCGTCAGCATGGCCGCGGCGGCGGCCTGCTCGGCGGCGCGCTTGGAGGGGCCGACGCCTTCGGCCTGCGGATGTTTCGGCAGCACCACCGCGACCTTGAACTTGGGATCATGATGCGGGCCCGTGCGCGCCAGTTCGTTATAAGCCGGCGTCGGCAGGCCGCGCGCCTGCGCCCATTCCTGCAACATGGTCTTGGCGTCGCGCAATGGGCGCACGGTCTTGATCATACGCTCCTTCCAGAACTTGGCGATCAGTTCGTCGGCGGCGGCATAACCGCCATCCATGAAGACCGCGCCGATCAGACCTTCGCAGGCGTCCGCCAGAATAGTCGTGCGCAGCCGGCCGCCGGCATGCGATTCAGAATTGCCGAGCCGCAGCGCCGGCCCCAGATCCATCGCCTTGGCCACCTCGGCGCAGGCTTCCTTGCGGACCAGATCGGCGAGCCGGCGCGACAGTTCGCCTTCGTTCGCTTTCGGATAGGCGCGGTAGAGCATTTCGGAGATCACCAGGCCGAGCACATGATCGCCGAGAAACTCCAGCCGCTGATAGGAGCCGACGCGATATTGCGGACCGCCCTTCAATGCCGAAATATGCGTGAGCGCACGGTCGAGCAGCGCCTTGTCGGCGAACTTATAGCCGATCCGTTCCTCGAGCGCGGCGCGTTCTTTATCTTTCGTCTTTCGGCTCATTGGACGCTCTTGAGTAACCTATTCCAACGTACGGATACCGGCCAGCGCCAGAATTGCCAAGCGCGCTCGCCTTCATAGACCGAGAAGAAAATGATCTGCGCCTTGCCGACGATGTTTTCGAGCGGCACGAAACCGACACCCTGCCGATTCTCCGGCACGCGGCTGTCGGTCGAATTGTCGCGATTGTCGCCCATCATGAAGTAACGGCCGGCCGGCACCGTGTAGACGCCGGTATTGTCGAGATAGCCGTTGTCCACGAGATCGAGCGTTTCATAGCTCTTGCCGTTCGGCAGTGTTTCCTTCCAATGCTTGACCGGCGCGTTGTGGCCGTTCTCTTCGGTCTCGACGAAATCGGGCACGCGCTCGTGCTTGACCGGAACGCCGTTGATCGAGACGACGCCGCCGATGACCTGAATTCTGTCGCCCGGCATTCCAATCACGCGTTTGATGTAATCGGCCGAAGGATCGCGCGGCAGGCGAAAAACCACGTAATCGCCACGCTGCGGCAGCCAGCCTGAAGGAATGCGCCCTGAAAACAAAGGCGGCGAAAAAGGCAGTGAGAAATCGCTATAACCGTAAGAGTATTTTGTCACGGTCAGATAATCACCGCCGAGTATCGTTGGCTTTTCGCCACCACCGTTTATGTTGAAAGGTTGAAAAATGAATGTGCGAACGACTAATGACAAAAGCATAAAGTACAAGAAGACACGAACAACTCTCCAGAACCCCACTTTTGTCCGAAACACAAGCACCCAAGATGCAGCCCAGCTAACAAGACCCAGGACGGCAAGCACAGGCAGTTGAAGGAAACCGGAAAATAAGAAGAGTGCCAACGCGCCCAAATTTGATATCAGAATCGCGCGCGTGAGATTTCGATTATCCGAAAATTTTCCGGCTATAATGCTCGGACCAATAAAGGCGACAACCATGACACAAAAAGCAAATATCAGAAAGGAAATTGCAAACACATGCGCCATATCGATTCACCATCGTCAATTTTTACTTTTAATTTTCTCCCGACATCGTATTGCACTGCGATTTTTCATGCCGCGAGGAATAACCACTGTCGAATTTTGTCTTCATACCAGCTCATAAATGCGGCTCATCGCACGATCGTGAATAGCCTGTTCCAGCGCACCGACACCGGCCAGCGCCAGAATTCCCAGGCCCGTTCGTCTTTGTAGACTGAGAAGAAAATGATTTGCGCCTTGCCGACGATGTTTTCGAGCGGCACGTAGCCGACGCCCTGCCGATCTTCCGGCACGCGGCTGTCGGTCGAGTTGTCGCGGTTGTCGCCCATCATGAAGTAATGGCCGGGCGGCACCGTGTAAGGTCCGACATTGTCGAGAAAACCATTGTCGGTCAGATCGAGCGTCTCGAAGCTCACGCCATTCGGCAGCGTGTCCTTCCAGCGCTTGACCGGCTGCTCGCGGCCGCCTTCTTCCGTTTCCACGAAGTCCGGCACGCGCTCATGCTTGACCGCAACACCATTGATTGAAACGACGCCGCCGGTGAGCTGAATCTTGTCGCCGGGCAGACCGATCACGCGCTTGATGTAGTCGACGGAAGGTTCGCGCGGCAGGCGGAACACCACGACGTCGCCGCGTTGCGGCAGCCAGTCGCCGGGAATGCGCCCGGAAAACAAAGGCAGCGATAGCGGCAGCGAGTATTTGCTGTAGCCATACGAATATTTCGACACGAAAAGGTAATCGCCGACCAGCAGCGTCGCCTTCATCGAGCCGGACGGAATGTTGAACGGCTGAAACAGGAAAGTTCGGATCACCAGCGCGATGATCAGTGCATGAATAATCACGCGGATCGTTTCGCCGACGCCGCCTTCTGTCCGCTTGGTTCCGGATGTCACGCTCATAGCGCCTTTCGTCCAAATTGCCGGCAAAACTTGCGGGATTTCGTCAAATATCGCCGAGCGCGCCCCGGCGACCTTGTAGCGGGTGACTTTGCGCCGCGCAATGAAGATCGCCGAAACTTATGTATAAGCCTTTGGCGTATTTAAGTTTATTGGCTTTACGCCGGGCTGTTTGGAGCACGCGTTCCGGTCGGCTTGGGGACGGCCGAAATGATGACAATGGCTTGCGCGGTGGGGCCCTCGTCGGTCAGCGAGACATCGATGCGCGCCTCATGGCCGGGCGGCAGCATGGAATTGAGCCGCGCCAGTGCGCCACCTGTCAGCTTCATGGTCGGCCGCCCGCTCGGCAGGTTGATGACGCCCATGTCGCGCCAGAACACGCCGGCGCGCAATCCGGTGCCGAGCGCCTTGGCGCAGGCTTCCTTGGCGGCGAAACGCTTGGCATAGGTTTCCGCGACGTTGGCCCGGCGCTCGGCCTTGGCGCGCTCGGCCTGCGTAAAGATGCGGCCGAGAAAACGTTCACCGTGCCGCTCGATGGTTTTGGCAATGCGGCGCGCGTCGCAGAGATCGGAGCCCAATCCAATTATCATAACTTCTCTCCGCGCATGATCATGCCCGAAAACCGCTTCACACTTTTCGGGATCATGCGCCTACTCTGTCGCGTCCACGGAGCATGGCGGCGCGCATGCGGTTGACGCAAGCGGCCAGCCCATCGAACACCGCCTCGCCGATCAGGAAGTGGCCGATGTTCAATTCCATGATCTGCGGCAGCGTCGCAATTTCTTCGGCGGTGTCGTAATTGAGGCCATGACCGGCATGCACTTCGAGGCCGAGGCCTTTGGCAAGCACGGCGCCGGCGCGGATCAACTCCCATTCGCGCCGCGCTTCTTCCGCCTGCGCATGCGCCAAAGCCTCGCACCAGGCGCCGGTATGGATTTCGATCACCGGCGCGTACAGCGCGGCGGCCGCCTCGATCTGCGCCGGCTGCGCGGCGATGAAGAGCGAGACGCGAATGCCGGCATCGTTGAGCTTGGCAATGAAGGGTGCGAGGTGATTGTGTTGGCCGGCGGCATCCAGCCCGCCTTCGGTGGTGCGCTCGGTTCGTTTCTCCGGCACCAGGCAGACCGCGTGCGGCATGGTCTTGAGTGCGATTGACAGCATCTCGTCGGTCGCGGCCATTTCGAAATTGAGCGGTTTGCCGATCTCCGCCTTCAGCCGCGCCATGTCGTCGTCGCGGATATGGCGCCGGTCTTCGCGCAAATGCGCGGTGATGCCGTCGCAGCCTGCCGCCACCGCGAGCTTGGCCGCGGCGACCGGATCGGGATGGATGCCGCCGCGCGCGTTGCGAATGGTGGCGACATGATCGACATTGACGCCGAGGCGCAAAGTCATTTTGACCTCCGCATGATCTTATCCGAAAACCGGTTCCCACTTTTCGGAATCATGCGGTTATCCATTCACCCGCTCCGCCTTCGCCACCATCGGCTTGGCGCGCAATTGCGCGAGAATGTCGGTCAGGTGCTTGAGATCGTAGACTTCCAGATCGATCATCACGTCGGTGAAGTCGGGCGCTCGCCGCGTCATGGCGATATTGTCGATATTGCCGTCGTGCTCTGCGATCACTTGCGCGATCTGCGCCAGCGAGCCGGGCTCGTTTGCCGACTGCACGGCGATGCGCGCCGGGAACCGGCGCGGCACGTTTTCTTCCGAATCCCAGCGCACGTCGAGCCAGCGTTCCGGCTTGTCCTCGAACTCGGCGAGCGAAGCCGACTGGATCGGATAAATCGTAATCCCCTCGCCCGGCGAGACGATGCCGACGATGCGGTCGCCCGGCACGGCGCCGCCGTCGGGCGCGAAACGCACCGGCAGGTCGCCATTGATGCCGCGGATCGGAATGGCCGGTCCGATCGCGGGCTGGTTGGGCACCTTGAATTTGACCGAAGTGAGCTTCTTCAAGCCAAACCAGCCGCTTTCGGATTTCGGCCTCACCGCCATGGCGGCGGCGCGCTCTTCCTTGTAATCGGGATACATCGCGCGCGCGACATCGGAGGCCTTCAGTTCGCTGCGCCCAACCGCCGCCATCACTTCTTCCAGCGACGAGCGCGCCAGCCGCGACAGTGCGCCGGTCAGTTTCTCGTCCGAATAGGCGATCTTGGCGCGCTGGCATAGGCGTTCGACAATGCGGCGGCCCAAGCCGGCATATTGCTCGCGCACCGCCATGCGTGTTGCGCGCCTGATCGCCGCGCGTGCCTTGCCGGTGACCACAATCGACTCCCACGCCGCCGGCGGCGCCACTTGCGCCTTCGAGGTAAGAATTTCCACTTCGTCGCCGTTGCCCAACTCCGAGGTGAGCGGCGCGATCTTGCCGTTGATCTTGCAGCCGACGGCGGTATTGCCGACGTCGGTATGCACCGCATAGGCAAAATCGATCGGCGTCGCCTTGCGCGGCAGCGCGATCAGCTTGCCCTTGGGCGAGAAGCAGAACACCTGGTCGTGGAATAGTTCCAGCTTGGTATGTTCGAGGAATTCCTCCGGATTTGAGCCGTCGGCCAGCGATTCAATCGTGCGGCGCAGCCAAGCATAGGCCGAAGACTCGCGCGACAGCAATTCGGTCGGCGAGCCGCCGCCGTCTTTATAGAGCGCGTGCGCGGCGATGCCGTATTCGGCGATCTCGTGCATTTCGACGGTGCGGATCTGCAATTCGACGCGCTGATTGCCCGGCCCGATCACCGTGGTGTGCAGCGAATGATATTCGTTGCCTTTTGGTGTCGAGATGTAATCCTTGAAGCGTCCCGGCACCATCGGCCAGGTTGTGTGCACGATGCCGAGCGCCTGGTAGCAATCGCCCGGCGAATTCACGATCACGCGGAAACCGAAAATATCGGAAAGCTGTTCGAAGCCAACCGACTTACGTTCCATCTTGCGCCAGATCGAATAGGCGCGCTTGGCGCGGCCGTTGACGCGCGCCTCGATGCCGCGGTCGGATAGTTTCTTTGTGAGCTGCTGTTCGATCTCCGAAATCAGTTTCTCGTTGCGCACGGCGAGCGCGTCGAGCCGCGCCGTCACCACCCGATAGGCGTCCGGATAAAGTTCGCGGAAGGCCAGATCGTCGAGCTCCTCGCGCATCTCATGCATGCCCATGCGGCCGGCGAGCGGCGCATAAATCTCCAGCGTCTCTTCCGCCGCGCGATGACGCGCTTCCGCCGGCATGTAGTCGAGCGTGCGCATGTTGTGCAGACGGTCGGCGAGCTTGACCAGCAGTACGCGTACGTCATCGGCGATCGCCAGCAACAGCTTGCGCAGGTTCTCGGCCTGCTTGGCTTCCTTGGTGACCAGATCGAGTTTTTTCAGCTTGGTCAGGCCCTCGACCAGCACGCCGATGTCATGCCCGAACAATGAGTCGATCTCCGCGCGCGTCGCCGCGGTATCCTCGATGGTATCGTGCAAAAGCGCGGCTGCGATCGTTGAATCGTCGAGCTTGAGATCGGTCAGGATCGCCGCGACTTCGATCGGGTGCGAGAAATAAGGATCGCCCGAGGCGCGCCGCTGATCGCCATGCGCCTTCATGGCGTAGACATAAGCGCGGTTCAAAAGCGGCTCATTCGTGTTCGGGTTATAGGCCCGCACCCGCTCGATCAGGTCGTATTGCCGCATCATCGGCGGCTTGCGCGCCGGTTGCGCTTTGTCGAGAACCGGGGCCGTTGTCACAACGGGCGGCGCCAGCGGACCCCGGGTCGGGGTCTGCTTCTGCATCCGCGGTAGGTCGGAGCGCGCGCGCATTCTCGGTTCAGCCTTGCAATTAGCCTCGCAATCGCGGAATTCGGCGCGAAACGGCGCCGAATTTCCAGTTCCAATAGATATCACGTCAAATCGCTATTGCCGCAAGGCCTTACACGCTGCATAAAAAAATGCTTGCCAACGCAAAAAGACCCGGCGCGAGGCCGGGCCTTTATAAAAACTTTAGCCAACCGGCTTATTCGGCGTCGTCTTCCGGCACTTCTTCCGGCGGCGCCAGGCCTTCCAGGCCCTTGAGCAGCTCTTCCTCGGTCATGCGGTCGGGGGCCACTACGTCGGCATCATCCGAATCGACGCCGCCGGCGCCGATGAGCGGGACTTCCGGCTCCGGCTCGTCGACCTCGACGTATTTCTGCAAGGAGTGGATCAGGTCTTCCTTCAGGTCGCCCGGCGACACCGTCGTTTCCGCGATTTCGCGCAGCGATACGACCGGGTTCTTGTCGTTATCGCGGTCGATGGTAATCGACGACCCGGACGAAATCATGCGTGCGCGGTGGCTCGCCAACAGCACGAGATCGAAGCGGTTTTCAACCTTGTCGATGCAGTCTTCTACGGTGACACGGGCCATCGGCTCGTCACTCCTTCAGGTGGAACTTATCGTTGAGAACGACCGGTACCTATCCCCTACGGCTCGAAATTTCAAGCATTTTTGTCTTGGTTTAGCCGCAACCGTCTGATAGCGAACTGATTACGACCGCAAGCAGGCCGGCCGGAATGGATTTTACCGGTGTTTGGCGTGATTGCTCGAGGTGGCAGCTCTATTGATTGAAGGTGCCATAGGCTTAAAAAACACCGTTTCCAAGACCGCCTGCCCAACCGCTTCTCGCAGCACAGGACCGGCGTTGGATCCGGCAATAAAAACACGTTGCGCGAGATTTATAAGAGAGAACAAACATGACCGTGCCCGGCGAAAAAATCGCATTGTTTATTGACGGCGCCAATCTTTACGCCACCGCCAAGTCCCTCGGTTTCGACATCGACTACAAGAAACTCCTCAAAGAATTTCAATCGCGCGGATATCTGCTGCGCGCGTTTTATTACACCGCCGTGATCGAGGATCAGGAATATTCCTCCATCCGTCCGCTCATCGATTGGCTCGACTACAACGGCTATTCGGTCGTCACCAAGGCGACCAAGGAATTCGTCGACCAAACCGGCCGCCGCAAGGTCAAAGGCAACATGGACATCGAACTCGCGGTCGATGCCATGGAGATCGCGCACACCATCGACCACATGGTGCTATTTTCCGGCGATGGCGACTTCCGCTCGCTGGTCGAAGCCGTGCAGCGCCGCGGCGTGCGCGTCACCGTGATCTCGACCGTCACCACGCAGCCGCCAATGGTGGCCGACGAACTGCGCCGCCAGGCCGACGTTTTCACCGACATTATGACCTTGCAGGGCAAAATCGGCCGCGACCCGTCAGAACGTCCAGCACGCCCGCCGCGCGAACTCGGTAATGCCGAGCCGGGCCAGCACCCAGCCTTCCTGCAACGCCCGCCGGTGCCGCAGCGCGCCGGCGCAGGCGTCGAGGACGACGACGACTTCGAAGATTAAGCAGCACCCGTGGCGCGTGCGCGCTCGGAAGCGCCTGCTCATGCCCCGCGGCGCTGCGCGAGCGATCCCGGTCGCGACTGTCCGCGCTGTCCGCGGCTTGTCGCGTTCCGCAACGAATGGCGCGGCAAGGAGCCCGGCTGGTTCAACGCGCCGGTGCCCTCTTTTGGGCCCGTCGATGCCCGGCTGCTGATCGTCGGCCTCGCGCCCGGCCTGCAAGGCGCCAACCGCACCGGACGGCCGTTCACCGGCGACTATGCCGGCGTTCTTTTGTACGAAACGCTGGGCGACTTCGACTTTGCGAAGGGCACCTTCGGCGCGCGCATCGATGACGGTCTGACGCTCACCGACTGCCGCATCACCAACGCGGTGCGTTGCGTACCACCGGAAAACAAGCCGACGCCGGCGGAGATCACGGCCTGCCGCGATTTTCTCATTCCCGCCATCACTGAGATGAAGAACCTGCGCGCCATTGTCGCGCTCGGCGCCATCGCGCATCAAAGCGTGCTGTCGGCTTTCGCGGCCAAAAAATCGGCGATGCCGTTCAAGCACGGTGGCAAATATATGTTGAGCATGGCGAACGCAAACGCGATCGCGTTTTTTTCAAGCTATCATTGCTCGCGCTACAACACGAATACCGGCGTGCTGACGCCGAAGATGTTTCGCGATGTTTTCAAAGCGGTGCGGGGCTTTTTAGATGGCGCGTGATCTGATCCGAAAACCGGTTCCCACTTTTCGGGATCACGCGCTGGACGCCTGAAGCCAGGCGATGACTTCTTCCGCGCTCTTGTCGGGCGGAAACACCGGGTAAAACACTTTCGTTATCACGCCGTCGTCGATTACTAAAGCCATGCGCTTGAGCAGCGTCATGCCGGAGATGACGAAGGTCGGCAGCTTGAGCGCCTTGGTCAGCGCCAGTTTCTCGTCCGACAAAATCGCAAAGGGCAGATGCAAGCGTGTCGCCGCTTCCTTTTGATAGTCGGTCGCTTGCGTCGATAGGCCGAACAGTTGCGCAACGCCGAGCCGTTGCAATTCATCAAAGTGATCGCGGAACGAACAGGATTGCGGCGTGCAGCCGCGCGCGCCCGGAATGGCATCCCAGCCCGGCAGCGTATCGACGCCGGGCACGCCGGTGCGCGGATAGACATAAACAACCGTGCGGCTGGCGAGCTTCGACAGGTTGACGCTTTTGCCGTCCGTGCCGGTCAGCGCGACGTCCGGCACGCGCATTCCGGTCAGATGACTAGCGGCGCCGTCATCCTGCGGCACCGGGATGTCCGGCGGCAACACGTTCGGATTATGCATGCCCGGCGCTTCGGTCATTGTCGCTCCCCGGAAGAATAAGACATAAACTCCATCAACGACCCGTCCGGATCGCGGAAATACACGGAAGTGCCCGGCCCCTTGGCGCCGAAACGCTGCATCGGCCCGCGCTCCACCGCGATGGCATTCGCCTTTAGATGCGCGATCGCACCGTCGATCGGCCCTGCCCATTCGAAGCACAGATCGGAATTCCCCGGCTGCACCGGCAGGCGCGCGACTTCGGCGGGCTGCACGCCCGGGCCATGCACGTTGAGCTGCTTGTCGCCGAAACGATAGGCAAAGCCGACCGGCCGCGTTACCAATTCAGCGCCCATCACCTGCGTATAAAAGGCGTTCGAGCGCTCCCAGTCGGAAACATGGATGACGCAATGGTCGAGTTTGGTCGGCACCGTCATTTCACGTCCCCTTTGCCACACCAAGCTTAGCACCTACCCGCGCCGCCACGACGCGCCGCTCCTCGTTCAATTTGAAAAGCCTGGTTTTTACCGTCGCCAAAGTCTCCGGCCGCGCCGTGTCGGGCGAGCCGCCTTCGAACGGCGGCGCCGGGTCGTATTCGATTTGCAGCAGCACCTCGCGCGCCACCGCCTCGCCGTCGAGAATGGCGGCAAGCGACAACGCGAAATCGATGCCGGAGGTAACGCCCGCCCCGGTCACGATATTGCCGTCGATCACCACTTTCTCGCGCACGGGTATAGCGCCGAGTGCCGCGAGATGTTCGACCGCCGCCCAATGCGAGGTGGCGCGCTTGCCTTTCAGGAGACCGGCCGCGCCCAGCACCAGCGAGCCGGTGCAAACGGATGTGACATATTTTGCGGTCGCCGCCTGCTTGCGCAGGAACGAGAGCGCCGCCGCGTCTTCCATCAGGTCCTGCTGGCCCGGCCCGCCTGGCACCATGATGACGTCGAGCGGCGGACAGGTGTCATAAGTCACGGTCGGCAAAATCCGCATGCCGCGGTCGGTGGTGACCGGCTCGAGCGTGCGCGCAACCAGTTCGACCTTGGTGTCCGGCAAGCGTGCTAAAACCTCGTAGGGCCCGGTCATGTCGAGCTGGGTCAGGCGCGGAAAGATCAGCATGCCAATGCGGCGCAAGTTGCTCATCGTGGTCAGCCCTTCTCCCGCATCAGCCGGCCGCGCTCGCGCTCCCATGAGCGCTTCTTCAGCGTATCGCGCTTGTCGTGCAGCTTCTTGCCCTTGCCGAGCGCGATCTCGATCTTGGCGCGGCCCTTGTCGTTGAAATAGATCTTGAGCGGCACGAGAGTCATGCCCTCCCGCTCGACGGCGCCGGCGAGCTTTTCGATCTGGCGCTGATGCAACAGCAGTTTGCGCGGCCGCTTCGGCAAATGATTGAAGCGATGCGCCTGCACATATTCCGGAATATTCGAATTGATCAGCCAGATTTCGCCGTCGCGCGCGTCGGCATAGGACTCCGCGATGGTCGCTTTGCCCTTGCGCAGCGATTTGACCTCGCTGCCGGTGAGCACAATGCCGGCCTCGTAGACCTCGCCGATCTCGTAATTGAACCGCGCCTTGCGGTTTTCGGCGACCGCCTTGACGCGGCGCTCGGCTTTGGCGGCCATTCTCATTCCCGGTTCGATGCGGCCGAGCTATGCCACGAGACAGGCCTGCCGCGCCAGATGGAAGAAGGCCCGCCGACTTTCCCGGACTATGTGCGGTATTCGATATAAGGCCGCAAGGGGAGTCAAAGGTGGTGGGTCAGCCTCTGCCGCCTGGGAGTTGGTAGTCCATTTCGCGGCTGACAACGTCGTAGCATTCGCAGGCCCGCTTCTCCAGCATGCCGCGGTCGAGGATCTCGATCTTGCCGCGCCGGTATTTGATGGCCCCGGCTTTTTGCAAGGAGCGCGCCACCAGCGTCACCGTGGTGCGGCGCACCGCCAGCATCTGGGCGAGGAGTTCATGCGTCAGTGTGATGAGGGTTCCGCCGGTGCGATCCTGCGTTTGCAACAGCGAGCGGCATAACCGCTCGTCCAATTCGTGCAAGGCATTGCAGGCCGCGGTCTGCTGCACCTGCGCCAGCAGGCATTCGTTGAAACGCACCACCGCCTCGCGCAGGTTCTCGCTCTTTTTCACCGCCTCCTGGAATTTCACTGTGGAGATACGCGAGGCTATGCCATCGGCCTGCACGATCGCGCGCGTGAAAGAGCGCCGCGGTCCGAAACGCGACATGGCGCCAACCGTCCCTTCGCGGCCGACCGTGGCAATTTCGACCGAATTTCCCAGCCGCATTACCGCCAGCAGCGAGATCATGCCGGTATGCGGGAAGTAGACATAGTTGATCTGCTCACCCTGCTCTTGAAGCAAGGTGCCTTGCGTCATCACGACGTCTTTGAAATGCGGTTCAATGAGCGCCCGATCGTTCGGGCGCAACGAGGTAAGAACCCGATTGCGCGGCGGCGCCACTGGTTTTGCCATGTCGTTTCCCGCCCGATCGGTCGGGCTGCCGACGGCGATACCACACGCGCTCCGAGGGCGCATGCCGCCACGCCCACCAAAAAACCATTGCATAGCGTGCGTCAAAAGTCCCGATTATGTTCGTCACCGCACCGACAATTTGCGCAGTGCCTGTATGCTTGCCTCCGCGGAGGCAAAACCATGTCAGCCTTGCTGGTGCATTGCCCGGTAACGGGCCAGACCATCGATACCGGTATCGATACCAATAAAGAGAGCCTTTTCGGACTCGACACTGAGCAATTGTCGGTTAAATGCCCCTATTGCCAGACATCGCACCGGATCGCCGTCCGGGATGGCGAGCTTGGTCGCGGTCTCGCTACTCGGGCTTCTTCAGCAGGTCCCTGATTTCGGTCAGTAGCTGCTCCTGTTTGGAGACGGGCGGGGCCTTTTCGGCCTCCCTCTTGATCAGCTTGCTGAGCGAGCGGATTACCAGGAACATCACGAAGGCGATAATGATAAAGTTAAGCGTTATTGTCAGGAAACTGCCGTAAGCCAATACGGCGCCTTGCTTTTTTGCCTCCACCAGAGTGGCCGCCGTGACCTTGCCGGAAAGCGGGATAAAGTAGTTCGAGAAGTCCAGGCCGCCGGTCACGGCGCCGATCGCGGGCATGATGATGTCCCCGACCAGCGAGGAGACGATATTGCCGAAGGCGGCGCCGATGATCACGCCAATGGCGAGATCGACCACGTTGCCGCGCAGGGCAAATTTTTTGAAATCATCGAGCAGCGACATTGGCGGCGCGTCCCGGTTTACTTATTTGCGCGTGATCTTGTCCGCGCCTAGTTGAGCAGCCCGGCATGCACCATGGCCTCGCGGATCACCTTCCCGGTCGGCGGCATCACCATCATCAGCGGCAACCGCACCTCTTCCGCGATGCGCCCCAACAGCGCCAGACCATGCTTGGCGCCGGCAAGGCCAGGCTCTTTGAAGATTGCGTCGTGCAACGGCGTCAGCCGATCCTGAATGTTGAGCGCATCGGCATAGTCGCCCTTGAACACCGCATTCATCAGTTCGGCACACAGCTTTGGCGCCACATTGGCGACGACCGAAATACAGCCGTGACCGCCGGCGGCCATGTAGGCCAGCGCGGTCATGTCCTCGCCGGAGAGCTGGATGAAATCCGGGCCCATCGCATGGCGCTGCAACGATACGCGCGCCAGATTAGCCGTGGCGTCCTTGACGCCGGCGATGTTCTTCAACTCGAAAAGCCGCGTCATCGTCTCGACCGACATGTCCACCACCGAACGCGGCGGGATGTTGTAGATGATGATCGGAATGCCGATCTTGTCGTTGATCGCCTTGAAGTGCCGATACATGCCCTCCTGCGTCGGCTTGTTGTAATACGGCGTCACCACCAGCACGGCGTCGGCGCCGGCCTTCTCGGCATGCTGCGCCAGCGCGATGGCTTCAGCGGTCGAATTGGAGCCAGCGCCCGCGATCACCGGCACGCGGCCCCTGGCCTGGTCGATGCACCACTCCACGACCTTTCTGTGCTCTTCATGACTGAGGGTTGGGCTTTCGCCGGTGGTGCCGACCGGCACCAAACCATTCGTGCCCTCGGCGATCTGCCAATCGACCAGATCACGGAACGCCTTCTCGTCGACCGCGCCATTTTTGAACGGCGTCACCATCGCGGTGAACGACCCGCGAAATTTGGTCGTCGCGCTTTCTTTGCCGTTTGCGCTGGCGCTTCCATTGGCGGTCATGACAGCTTACTCCGTCCCGGCCCCACGGCCGGTCACGCCATTGATATCGGGTCGCCCAGGCCGATGAAAGCCCAGGGCCGGCGTCTTAACCGAGGCCTAAAAATCTATCCCATTATCGGCCAAAATGGCCTATGGGGGGCTGGGTAAATACGTAAGCTTTTTGAGTCGGACGAGGGAACTCTAAGAGGCTGAATGTACACTGTTTCTCGGCCTTCCGCCGCTGTCTGGGGGGCGCTTGTGGCGGTTTCCGCCGCCGGCGTTGGCTTTGCCATGGCCGCCGGCGCAAAGGTTCCGTTGCCGCGGCCAAAGCCCGCGGTCCTCGGTATCGGCCAGCCTGAGCGCAATCGAAACCACAGCCCGGCCCCACGGGCGCAGGCCGCCCGGATGGGCAGCGAGGCCTATGCCCAGGCCGGCGCCGGCCTGCGTGGCGCCCTGTTCGCCAGCCGCGCCGCCATTAAGCCTCTGGCGCGTCCGGTCTCCGGCCCCTTCGCCATCGCCCCCACCACCGCCACTTCGAATTCCGACATCGGCCTGGTCAGGCAGGTGATCGATGCGGTCCACAAAGGCAACGAAGCGATCGCCGATGTGGCGGAGCGCGCGATCGCCGATCCGGTCGCGCGCAAGCTAGCGGAATGGATCGTCCTGCGCAGCAACAACACCAATCCTACCTTCCGGCGTTACGCCAATTTCGTGAAAAACAATCCGGACTGGCCGCATTCGGCTTTTTTCCGCCGCCGCGCCGAGAATGCGCTTTGGAACGACAAAATCGACGGTGGCACCGTGCGCGACTTCTTCGCCCATCGGCCGCCGACCATGGCCAAAGGCCGCTACATGCTGGCGCACGAGTTGTTGGCGCAAGGCGACCGCGCCGGCGCCACGGCCCTGGTGCGACATGCCTGGCGCTACCAGGATGCTTCAAGCGATGTCGAGCGGATGGTGCTCGAGCAGTTCGGCGGTCTGCTGACGCGCGAAGACCACAGGGTCCGCATGGACAAGCGCTTCTACGAAGACGAAAGCGAGGCGGGCTTACGCGCCGCTCAGCGTCTCGGCGGCAACGAACTGGCCATCGCCAAAGCGTGGAGCGCGGTGCTCAAAAAAGCCGGCAACGCCAAGGCGCTGCTTGACGCGGTGCCGGCATCCGCTCACGGCGACGCCGGATATATTTTCGCGCGCGCCGTTTGGATGCGCAAACACGACAAGCCGGAAGAAGCCGCGCGCCTGATCCTGTCGGCGCCGCGCGACGCGGCGGCGCTGGTCGATGTCAATCAATGGTGGCAGGAACGCCGCATCCTGGTCCGTCAACTGCTCGACAAGCACGACGCGCAAACCGCTTACCGCGTCGCGCGCGACGCCGCCACGCCGACGCAGGGCAACTACCGCGTCGACAAGCATTTCACCGCCGGCTGGATCGCGCTCCGCTTCCTGCACGATCCGGCGACCGCCGCCCAGCATTTCGCCCTCATCGACGACGGCACCCATAATCCGCATGCGCTCTCGCGCGCCGGCTATTGGCAAGGCCGCGCCGCCGAGGCGATGGGGCAACGCGCGCAGGCGCAGGCTTTTTACGCCAAGGCGGCTGAACATAGCGCCACTTATTACGGCCAACTCGCGCGCGGCCGCCTCGGCCTCAAGGATCTCGGTCTGATCGGACCGCCGCAATTCACCGCGCAAGAACGCAGCGCGCTGAGCAATCTCGAAGTCGTGCGCGCGGCGGAAATTCTCTACGCGCTCGACGAACGCGAAATGCTGGCCTCGATTTTCGCCGAGTTGGGCGAGAGCGGCACCGACATCGCCGGCATGGCGATGCTGGCGGAGACCGCCGGCAAGCATCACGATGGCCGCGCCATGCTGCTGCTCGGCAAAGGCGCGCTCGGGCGCGGGCTGCCGCTCGACTACTACGCCTACCCGACCGCGGCGCTGCCCGACTATAAGCCGATTACGACGCCGATCGAACCGGCTCTGGCCTATTCGATCGCGCGGCAGGAAAGCCATTTCAATCAGAAGGTCGTGTCGCCCGCGCATGCCTATGGTTTCATGCAGGTGACGCCGGCGGCGGCGCAAGACACCGCCAAACGCTTCAAGGCGCCCTATGACCGCGCGCGGCTGCTAAGCGACCCGGTCTACAACATGCAGATGGGCGCGGCCGAATTGTCGATGCTGCTGCAAACCTATAACGGCTCTTATCTGCTCACCTTCGCCGGTTACAATGCCGGGCGCGGACGCGTGCGGCAGTGGATTGCCGCTTACGGCGATCCACGCGATCCAAAGATCGATCCGGTCGACTGGGCCGAGCGCATTCCGATCGCCGAGACGCGCAATTACGTTCAGCGCATCATGGAGAATATGCAGGTCTACCGCGCGCGCTTCGGCGGCAGCAGCAAGCTCATGATCGAGGCCGACATCCATCGCGGCGCGGCCAACTGATTGCGGCGTGGGCCGGCTGCTATTAGCATCCGACCATGAGCGCCCCGATTTCCACTTTCATCACCGCCCCCGACGGCCTCAAGCTGCATGCGCGCTGCTATGGCCGCTCCAGCACGGCCGTGCTGCCCGTCGTCTGCCTACCGGGGCTGGCGCGCAGCGCGGGCGATTTCGAGGTGCTGGCGCAGGCTCTGAGCGCCGAAGGCCGCCGCGTCGTCGCGCTCGATTATCGCGGGCGCGGCCGATCCGAATACGACAAGGATCCGTCGAATTATTCCTTTCAGGTCGAACTGGCCGACGTCATCGCCGTCATCACCGCGCTCGAATGCCAGCCGGCGGTGTTTGTCGGCACTTCGCGCGGCGGCATTCTCACCATGCTGCTGGCGGCGCAGCGGCCGACGGCGATCGCGGCCGCCGTGCTCAACGATATCGGTCCGGTCATCGAGCCGAAGGGCTTGATGCGGATCAAGGGCTATGTCGGCAAGCTGCCGCAACCGCGCGATTACGAGGAAGCCGCCGAGATTCTGCGCCGGCTGTTCGATGCGCAATTTCCCAAGCTGACGACGGCCGATTGGCTGGCGAGCGCGCATCGCAATTTTTAAGCAAGCCGACGGCAAAGTGATGCCCGATTACGACCCGGCGCTGGCGAAGACGCTGGAAGGCATCGATTTCGAAAAGCCGCTGCCGCCGCTGTGGGGCGCCTTCGATGCTTTGGCCAATGTGCCGATGATGGTCATCCGCGGCGCCAATTCCGATCTACTCTCGGTCGCGACGGTCGAGGCCATGCGGGCACGCCGTTCCTCGCTCGATACTTTCGAAGTCCCCGACCAGGGCCACGCGCCATTGCTGGTCGAAGCCGATGTGATCGCGCGTATCGCCGATTTCGTCGCGCGCTGCGACGCGGTGAGCGCACATTCATAATCGTTGGTGAAATTCATAAGATGAAATTCATAAGAAAAACCCCCGGCGGTTTCCCGCCGGGGGCTTTTACATTTTCAGGCGAACTTCGCCTCGATCGGACGATCACGGATAGAAGTTGCGCTGAATGCGGAGGTAGCTGACCCAGGCGCTCTGGTCGGATGACGTCGCCGCGCCGAGGCCCGTGTTACGAGCGTCCAGGTTGGTGTACATAACATCGACGCCAACTTCGAGGTTGGCAACCGGAGCCCACGCAGTGCGCGTGCCGACCTGCCAGGTATCCCAATTGCCCGAGCAACCAGTCGCGATGCTTGGTACGGTGCAACCAGTCGCTTGA
>DASRLA010000001.1:0-3217 GCA_035648715.1 Pseudolabrys sp. | reverse complement strand
CGCCGACCATGGCGGCGCTCGATTCGTTCGGCTTCGTGATCGGCGGCTTGCGCATCACGCCGCTTTTGGTGATCAAGACCTCCGTGCTGCTGATGCTGACGTTGTGGGCGGCAAACGCGGCCAGCGATTTCCTCGACCGTCGCGTGCACAGCAGCGCCGATTTGACGCCCTCGATCCAGGTGCTGATCGGCAAGCTGATCCGCCTGTTACTGATTACCTTTGCGATCCTGATCGTGCTCTCGACTGTCGGCATCGACCTATCCGCGCTGGCCTTTTTCTCCGGCGCGGTCGGCGTCGGCCTAGGCTTTGGCCTGCAGAAGATCGTGTCCAATCTGGTGAGCGGCATCATTCTGCTCGCCGACAAATCGATCAAGCCGGGCGATGTCATTACGGTCGGTGAGAATTTCGGCTGGGTCGATGCCATGGGCGCGCGCTACACGTCTATTGTCACGCGTGACGGCCGTGAATTTCTGATTCCCAATGAGGACTTCGTCACCCAGCGCGTGATCAACTGGTCTTATTCAAACGACGAAGTCCGCCTCGACGTGCCCTTTGGGGTCTCCTACGCGAGCGATCCGCATAAAGTGTGCGCGCTCGCGGTCGAATCGGCCAAGTCGGTGGCACGCGTACTGGTGTCGCCGCAACCGGTTTGCCATCTCAAAGCGTTTGGCGAATCATCCCTGAATTTCACCCTGCGCTTCTGGATTCGCGATCCGGTGGACGGCATCACCAATGTGAGCGGTCAGGTGCTGCTGGCGCTGTGGGACGTATTCAAGCGCGAGGGGATTGAAATTCCCTACCCGGTCCGCGACGTGCGCATCGCAGAGCCGGCCGAATTTGGCGGCAAGAAGGAAACCAAGACCGCTCGCGCCTAAGCCGCTTTCCGGCTCGCCAGGAATTCTCCCATGCGTCCGAGCGCCTTGAGGATGTTCTCGGTCGAGTTGGCGTAGGACAAACGCATGTAGCCTTCGCCGAGAATGCCGAAGTCGGGCCCGCCGATGGTGACGACGCCGGTGTCGTTGAGCAGCGCGGAAGCAAGCTCCTTGGCTTTCCAGCCGGTGCGTTTGATGTTGGGGAAGGCGTAGAACGCGCCCTTCGGCACCGTGCAGGACACGCCAGGCAACTTGTTCAAGCCCTCGACCACGACTTTCCTTCGTTTGTCGAACTCGGCGACCATTCTGTCCACTTCGTCCTGCGGACCGGTGAGCGCCGCCAATCCGGCAAATTGCGCCGAGGCGTTGACGCAGGAATGTAGATTGACCGCGAGCTTGCGCGCGTAGTCGTAGAGCTTGCCGGGGAACACCGCATAGCCGAGCCGCCAGCCGGTCATGGCATAGGTCTTCGACCAGCCATTGAGCAAGATCAACCGGTCGCGGATCGACGGGTAAGATAGCAGGCAGACGTGTTTCTCGCCGTCATAAACCATGTGGTCGTAGATCTCATCCGACATCACGCAGACGTCGGGAAATTTCTCCAAGCCGGCGACTAATTTATCGACTTCCGCCTTGCCGGTGACACCGCCGGTCGGGTTGGCCGGCGAGTTGATGATGAGCAGCCGCGTTTGCGGCGTGATCAGCTTGAGCGTTTCTTCCGCCGAGAAAGCAAAGCCGTTTTCCTCGCGGATCGGTACCGGGATCGGCCGCGCGCCTGTAAATTCGATCATCGAGCGGTAAATCGGAAAGCCGGGGTCGGGATAGAGAATGTCCACGCCGGGTTCGCCGAACATCATAATCGACATGAACATTGTTGGTTTGCCGCCCGGCATTATCATCACACTGTCGGGCGAGACCTCGACCTTGAAGCGCTTGTGCAGGTCGGCGGCCACTGCTTCGCGCAGCGGCAGAATGCCATTGGCGGCTGTGTAGCCGTGATGGCCGTCGCGCAACGCCTTGATCGCGGCCTCGACGATAAAGTCAGGGGTGCGGAAATCGGGCTGGCCGATGCCGAGGCTGATGACGTCGCGGCCTTGCGCGGCCAGCGCATTGGCACGGGCGAGCACCGCGAAGGCATTTTCCTCGCCGATGCGGTCGAAGGCTGCAATCGTTTTCAACATGGTCTCACTCCCCAGCCGTGGCTGCGCGAAGGCTATTTTGCGCGCAGTTCACCCGATCGGAGCGGGAAAATCAAATCTATCGGCAAGCGCTGCTTGCAGGGGTTAATCGCATCCAGCGACGTCTATCACGGCGCTAGAAGATCAGGTGTTATCTCTTTGAGGCTCGCCGTGCCGGAAAGTTGCATGGCGCGGACCAACTCGACGAGCAGATGATCGAGGACTGCCGTTACTCCTTGGGCCCCATCAACGGCCAAACCCCAGATCACCGGACGCCCGATCAAGACAGCGCGCGCGCCGAGCGCCAGCGCTTTAAGAATGTCGGTGCCGCGCCGGATGCCGCCGTCCACGTACACCTCCGCTTTGCCGGAAAGCGCCGACGCCACCTCGCCGATCACGGCCGCGGTTGTTACCGTCGTATCAAGATGCCGACCGCCGTGATTGGAAACGATGACGGCGCGCACGCCGCATTCCGCGCAGCGTACCGCATCGTCGGCGCGCAACACCCCTTTGACCAGCACTGGAATGGGCGACCGTTTGATCAGCCATTCCAGCTCTCGCCAAGTGGCGGGATACAAAACTTTTCCTACAAAATCCGGATGATAAAAGGTTCGCGCCATCGGCGATCCGGGCATGTTGATGTTGAGAATATCGGGTGACGGCTCGTGCTGTTCACGCGCGGCGCGCGGGCTCCAGCCGCCGGTCGGCGCGTCGACCGTGAGCACCAGCGCAGTAAAGCCGGCGGCCGCGACACGATCGATAAGAGCTTCGACTTCGCCGCGATCCGGCCAATAGTAGAGCTGGAACCATTGTGGCGCCTGGCGCCGCTCGGCCGCAACGTCCTCGATCGTTACATTTGCATTGCTCGCCATCACATAAGGCGCCTGCGCACGCGCCGCACCGCGCGCGGTGGCGCGTTCGCCTTCCGGACTGAACAGCTTGTGGCGTCCGGTCGGCGCGATCATGATCGGATGCGGCTGCCGGTCGCCCAGCAATGTCACACTGGTATCGACCGCCGCGACATCGTTCAGGACGCGCGGCCGCAACCGTAACGCGCGCCACGCCGTTATGTTTTCCACCGCGCTAATTTCGTCGTCGGCGCCGGCGGCGCAGAAGGCAAACGAGGCGGGCAGCATTCTCTCGCGTGCCTGCCCCTCCAAAGCATCG